>NZ_CANSMR010000003.1 GCF_947648125.1 uncultured Bradyrhizobium sp.
AACACCCGTCGGTCATGTCCCCGGGCTGAACACTTGACCGGGCGATCCAGTATTCGAGAGACGCCGGTGCTTGGAGCGAGAGGCCGCGGTGTACTGGATCTCCCGGTCAAGCCGGGCGATGACAGTTTTGGTTGGGACGCAGCTCCGCATTCTCGCGACATGGGTTGCCCGAGCTGTGCTCTTCGTTCCGCCCCTCATCGCGAGACCGCCCCCTCGGCCGCAGCCTGCCGGCGCGTTCCCGGCAAGGCCGCTTCGCATACGCATCATGCAATGGCGCGGCTGGGGAACGGGATGGCGGCGTAGTACATGGCGATCCCGGAGACATTTTCAGGCATGCTCGAGAAGACCCCGACCACCGCAGCTGCTGCGCCGATCACCGATGGATTGCCAGATGGATTGCCTTGGGAACGGCGGCGCTGGGCTGTAGCCGCGATCTTCACCGCGCTGGCGATGGCCTCGCTCGATACCGCGATCGCCAACATCGCGCTGCCCGCGATCGCCAGCGATCTGCATGTCAGCCCTGCCGAGGTGGTCTGGGTCGTCAACGTCTACCAGATCGCCCTGGTCGCCACGCTGCTGCCGCTCGGTGCGCTCGGCGAAATCGTCGGCCACCAGCGGATCTACATCGGCGGTCTCCTGCTGTTCACATTGGCGTCACTCGGCTGTGCGCTGGCGTGGTCGCTGCCGAGCCTCCTGGTCGCGCGCACCTTGCAGGGGCTCGGCGCCAGCGGCCTGATGAGCGTCAACACCGCGCTGGTCCGCTTCGTTTATCCGAGCCGGATGCTCGGCCGCGGCTTCGGTCACAATGCGCTCGTCGTCGCGAGCGCCATGTCGCTCGGACCGACCATCGCCTCCGGCATCCTCGCGCTCGGGCCGTGGCCCTGGCTGTTCGCCGTCAACATTCCCTTCGGCATCGTCGCATTGCTGATCGGCATGAAGACGCTGCCGAAGACGCCGCGCGCCACCCACGCCTTTGACTTCGCCGGCGCGGGACTGGCCTGCGCCTGCCTCGGGCTCTTCATCATCAGCATCGGCAGCGCCGCGCACAAGGCGGCGCCCGCGCTCGTCATCTCGGAGTTTGCCGGCGCCCTGCTGTTCGGCTGGATCCTGACCCGGCGGCATGCCGATCATCCGGCGCCGATGCTGCCGATCGACCTGTTCCGCCGTCCGATCTTCGCGCTGTCGGCTGCGACCGCCGTCTGCTCATTTGCTGTGCAAGGCCTCGCCTTCGTGTCGCTGCCGTTCTACTTCGAGGACATCTTGCACCGCTCGCAGGTCGAGACCGGCTTCTTCATGACGCCCTGGCCACTGGTGGTCGCCTTCATGGCGCCGATCGGCGGCCGGCTGTCGGATCGCTATCCGGCCGGCATCCTCGGCGGCATCGGCATGCTGCTGCTGGGCGTTGGCATGGTGCTGCTTGCGTCCCTGCCGGCCGAGCCCGGCATCGCCAACATCGTCTGGCGCACCATGATCTGCGGCATCGGCTTCGGTTTCTTCCAGACCCCCAACATGAAGGCGATCATGTCGAGCGCGCCGTCGCATCGTAGCGGCAGCGCCAGCAGCATCGTTGCGACCGCACGGCTGACCGGGCAGACCACCGGCGCTGCGCTGGCCGCGCTCTGCTTCGCACTCGCCGATCGCGAGGGTGCCACCGTCGCGCTGGCGCTGGGCGCCGGATTTGCTGCGCTCGGCAGCGTCATGAGCTTCCTGCGCCTGGCCGTCGCCTCACCGCAAAAGACATAACAGGCATGTAGCGCACGCAGGGGCGCGACCATACACCGCGCCATCAACTTTCTTCCGCACTGCAAGCGCATTTTCTTGATTTGAACCGTTCCAGTTTCAAGGCCAACATCGCGCTGAAGTCCAATCGGAGGATTGGACCATTCAGGGGAAAGCGATGGCAAACCTCAAAATCAACGGCAAGACGATCAATGTGGACGTCGAGGACGACACGCCACTTTTGTGGGCGATTCGCGAGAATGTCGGACTGACGGGGACCAAATACGGCTGCGGCATTGCACAATGCGGTGCCTGCACGGTGCATATCGACGGCGTCGCGATGCGCTCCTGCGGCGTGACGGTGAGCGAAGTGGCCGGCAAGGACATCACTACCATCGAGGGCCTCGCGGCGGGCGGCGTGATGCACAAGGTGCAGCTCGCCTGGATCGCGAACGACGTGCCGCAATGCGGCTATTGCCAGAGCGGCATGATCATGGCCGTGGCGGCGCTGCTGAAAGAGAACCCGAAGCCGAGCGACGACGACATCAACGACGCCATCACCAATATCTGCCGCTGCGGCACCTTCCAGCAGGTGCGCGAGGCGATCCATGCTGCCGCGAACGCGTGAGGAGGCAGCAATGAACCAACACATCATGCCAACACTCAATCGCCGCGCCTTCGTGATCGGCTCGGCAACCGCCGGCGCCGGTCTCGCGCTCGGCCTCGATCTGCCGTTCGGCGGCCCCTCCGTGGTGCGCGCAGCCGATGGCGCCCCCGAGGTCAACGCCTGGGTCGTGATCCGGCCCGACGACACCGTGGTGATCCGCATCGCCCGCTCCGAGATGGGCCAGGGCACACTCACCGGCCTCGCCCAGCTCGTCGCCGAAGAACTCGAATGCGACTGGTCGAAGGTCACCACCGAATATCCGACACCAGGTCAGAGCGTCGCCCGCAAGCGCGCCTGGGGCGATTTCTCCACCGGCGGCAGCCGCGGCATCCGCACTTCGCAAGACTACGTCCGCAAGGGCGGCGCCACCGCGCGCGTGATGCTGATCCAGGCCGCGGCCAATGAGTGGAAGGTGCCGGCCACCGAATGCAAGGCCGCCAACAGCGTCATCACCCACACACCGTCGGGCAAGACCACGACCTACGGCAAGGTCGCGGAAGCAGCCGCCAAGCTCGAGCCGCCGGCCGACGTCAAGCTGAAGGACCCGAAGGACTGGACCATCGCCGGCAAGGGCCTGAAGCGGCTCGATACATCAGACAAGACCACCGGCAAGATGACCTATGGCATCGACGTCAAGCTGCCGGGCATGCTGAACGCCGCAATCAAGGACTGCCCGGTGTTCGGCGGCAAGGTGAAGAGCTTTGACGAAGCCAAGATCGCCGGCATGAAGGGCGTCAAGAAGGTGGTGCCGGTCGGCGACAGCGCCGTTGCCGTCGTCGCCGACACCTGGTGGCACGCCAAGACCGCGCTCGATGCACTGCCGATCGTCTGGGACGAAGGCGACAACGCGAAGGTCTCCAGCGAGACGATTGCGAAGTGGCTCGCCGAAGGTCTCGACAATGCGCAGCCGGCCTATGTCGGCAACCAGAACGGTGATGCAAAGGCGGCTATCGCCGGCGCCGCGAAGAAGGTCGAGGCTGTCTACAGCTATCCCTACCAGAACCACGCCACGATGGAGCCGATGAACGCCACCGTGCTCTACACGCCTGACAAATGCGAGGTGTGGTGCGGCACGCAGAACGGCGAGGCCGCGTTCGCGGCGGCGCTCGAAGCCTCCGGCCTGCCGGCGGAGAAGGTCGACGTGCACAAGCTGATGCTCGGCGGCGGCTTCGGCCGGCGCGGCATGACCGACTATGTCCGACAGGCCGTGGCGATCGCCAAGCAGATGCCGGGCACGCCGATCAAGCTGCTGTGGTCGCGCGAAGAGGACATGCAGCACGGCAAATATCACCCGGTCACGCAGTGCAAGCTGACCGGCGCGTTCGATGCAGATAACAACCTGGTCGCGCTGCATTACCGCCTGTCGGGTCAATCCATCCTGTTCTCGGTACGCCCGGAAGCGCTGCAGAACGGCATGGACCCGGCCGCGTTCCAGGGCGTCGCGCAATCCGGCGAGGCCGCGATCGGCTATACGGTGCCGAACCTCTTGGTCGAGCATGCGATGCGCAACCCGCACGTCCCGCCGGGCTTCTGGCGCGGCGTCAACGTCAATCACAACGCGATCTACATGGAATGCTTCATGGACGAGCTGGCCCAGGCTGTCGGCCAGGACCCGCTCGAATTCCGCCGCAAGCTGATGGGCAAGCACCCCAAGCACCTCGCCGTGCTCAACGCCGTAGCCGAGAAGATCGGCTGGAGCACGCCGGCGCCGCAGGGCGTCTATCGCGGCATCGCGCAGGTGATGGGCTATGGCAGCTATGTCGCCGGCGCCGCCGAGATCTCGGTGACCGACGGCAGCAAGATCAAGGTGCATCGCATCGTCGCCTCCACCGATCCCGGCTATGTCGTCAATCCGGCGCAGGTGGAGCGGCAGATCGCGGGCTCCTTCGTCTACGGCCTCAGCGCACTGTTCTACGGCGGCTGCACCGTGAAGGACGGCCGCATCGAGCAGACCAATTTCGACACCTACAACTCGATGCGCATCAACGAAATGCCGAAGGTGGAGTCGGTGATGATGCCGAGCGGCGGGTTCTGGGGCGGCGTCGGCGAGCCGACCATCGGCGTTGCGGCGCCAGCGGTGCTCAACGCCTATTTCGCGGCGACTGGAAAGCGCATACGTACTTTCCCGCAACGCACCCAGAACATCTCCTTGGCTTGATCAAACCGGACGCGGCGGCCGGACCGGCCGCCGCTTCCTTTTTCGGATTCTCCTGCATGACCGTCACGCGTCATCCGACGCGCAGGGATGTGATCAGTGGCGCCGCTGTCGTCGCAGCGGCGGCCGCGCTCGCGCGTCCATCGCTGGCGCAAGGCACACCGCGCATCGCGGTGATTGGCGGCGGTTTTGGCGGCGCGGCCTGCGCACGGGCGCTGCGACGGCTCGATGCAAAGCTTCAGGTCACGCTGATCGAGCCGAACAGGACCTTCACCGCCTGCCCGTTCAGCAACGAGGTGATCGCAGGCCTGCGTGAACTCTCCGAGCAGCAATTCACCTATGACAAGGTTGCGGCCGACGGCATCGCAGTCGCCGCACAGGCGGCGACCAAGGTCGACGCGCAGGCGCGCACCATCACGCTTTCCGATGGCACAACGCTACCCTATGACCGGCTTGTGCTCGCCCCCGGCATCGACATGCGCTTCGACGCCCTCTCTGGTTATAACGAGGCGGCCGCCGAGAAGATGCCGCACGCCTGGAAGGCCGGCGCGCAGACCATGCTGCTGCGCAAGCAGCTCGAGGCCATGGACGATGGCGGCCTGGTCGTGATCGCGGTGCCGGCCGCGCCGTTGCGCTGTCCGCCGGCGCCTTACGAGCGCGCCAGCCTGATCGCGCATTACCTGAAGGCCAAGAAGCCGAAGTCGAAGATCCTGGTGCTTGACGCCAAGGACAGTTACTCGCAGCAGAAGCTGTTCGAGAAGGCCTGGGCGGAGCTCTATCCCGGCATGATCGAGCGGATCGCGCTGTCGCAAGGCGGACGGGTGACCTCGGTCGATCCGGCGACGAACGAGATCGTCACCGATTTCGGCAACTACACCGCCGCGGTCGCCAATGTGATCCCGCCGCAGCGAGCCGGCCGCATCGCGGAGATCGCCGGCGCCGCCGACCGTACCGGCTGGTGCCCTATCGATCCGGTCAGCTTTGCCTCCAAGCTCGTGCCCAATATCCACGTGATCGGCGATGCCGCGATCGCCGGCGGCATCCCGAAATCCGCCTCCGCGGCGGCGGCGCAAGGCCGGGCCTGTGCGGCCGCGATCATCAACACACTTGCGGGCAAGGCGCCGGCGACGCCGCGGCTCGATGGCGCCTGCTATAACACGGTCGCGCCGGGCTACGCCTTCTCGCTGAAGGGCATCTATCAGCCGAAGGAGGATCAGTACGCCGAGGCGGAGGTGACCACGAGCCCGGTCGACGCGCCGCGCGAGGTGCGCCAGCGCGAGGCCGACCAGGCGCTCGACTGGTTCAGAACCATCACGGGAGACGCCTTTGGCTAGGCTCGCTCTCGCAACGTTGCTCGCAGCGGCTCTGTTCGCAGCCTGCACGCCCGCCGGCGCCGAGGAGCCGCGCCCCTACACCGTGGTCGGCGATGCGATTCCCGCCTCGCTGACGGGAACCAAGGGTGACGTGACCCGCGGCCGCGCGTTGATCGTGGAGCGTTCCTCCACCTGCATCCTCTGTCACAGCGGCCCATTTCCCGAACAAGCCTTCCAGGGCGACCTCGCGCCGAACCTCACCGGCAGCGGCAGCCGCTGGTCGGAAGGACAATTGCGGCTCCGGCTGGTCGACGCGTCGCACCTCAATGCGGCGACGATCATGCCGTCTTACTATCGCATCGACGGCCTCGCGCGTGTCGGCGCCTCATGGCGCGGCAAGCCGATCCTGTCGGCGGAGCAGATCGAGGATATCGTGGCCTATCTGGTGACGTTGCGAGAATAGAGCATGGCTAATTCAAACCACACCACACGCCGCACGGTTCTGGGCCTCGCCGGAGGCGCCGCAGTGCTGGTGATCGTGCGCCCTGCCGACGCAACGCCGGCGATGCTGCAGGCCGCGATCCGCAATGTCGTCGGTGAAGCCAATGTGCGCACCGGCAAGGTCAAGCTCGACATCCCGCCGCTGGTCGAGAACGGCAATACGGTGCCGATGACGGTCAGTGTCACCAGCCCGATGACGACGGACGAGTATGTGAAGAGCATCCACGTCTTCAACGAGAAGAATCCGCAGCCGAACATCGGCAATTTCTATCTCGGACCCCGCGCCGGACGCGCCCAAATATCGACCCGCATCCGCCTCGCCGACAGCCAGAAGGTCACCGCGATCGCGCGGCTGTCCGACGACACGTTCTGGTCGGCAACTGCCGATGTCGTGGTGACGCTCGCCGCCTGCACCGAGGAGGCGATCTGATGCCGTCGGCCCTGATCAACGTGCCGGCCAAGGCCAAGCGCGGCAGCGTCATCGAGATCAAGACGCTGATGTCGCATATCATGGAGACCGGCTATCGCCACACCGCTTCGGGCGACGCGGTGCCGCGCGACATCATCACGAGCTTCACTTGCCGCTTCAACGGCACGGAGATCTTTCGCGCCGATCTTTATCCGGCGATCGCGGCCAATCCGTTCATCACCTTCTTCACCACGGTGAACGAGAGCGGCAAGTTCGAGTTCGAGTGGATCGGCGACAAGGGATTTTCGGAGACCGCACAGGCTTCGATCACGGTCGAATGAGGATTGCGGCCTGCATCGCGCTGCTGACGGCGATGGCGGGCGCGGCGCTCGCCACCGAGATTCCGCGATCCGAGCGCCGCTCCGGCTATGGCTTCATGAGCGCGGACACCAAAGCGATGCAGGACGAGGACACCGCCAATCCCGGCATGCTGTTCGTGCTCGACGGCGAAGCGCTGTGGACGCGCAAGGCCGGCACCGCGGACAAGGCCTGCGCCGACTGCCACAACGATGCACGCGTCAGCATGAAGGGCGTCGCGGCGCACTACCCTGCCTTCGAGAAGGCGCTGGGAAGGCCGGTCGACCTCGAAGGACGGATCAACCTCTGCCGCACCAACCACCAGCATGCCTCACCGTTCGCCTATGAAAGTCGCGAGCTGCTGGCGCTGACCGCCTATGTCGCGCAGCAATCACGGGGCATGCCGATCGCGGCCGGCGACGATCCGGAGCTGGCGCCCTTCGTCGAAAAGGGCCACGCCCTGTTCACGCAGCGGCAGGGCCAGCTCAATCTCGGCTGCGCCAACTGCCACGACGATAATTGGGACAAGAAGCTCGCAGGCAGCGCGATCACGCAGGGCCAGCCGACCGGCTATCCGCTGTATCGGCTCGAATGGCAATCGCTCGGATCGTTGCAACGGCGGCTGCGCGCCTGCATCACCGGCATCCGCGCGCAGGCCTATGATTATGGTTCGCCCGAGCTGGTCGCGCTCGAGCTCTATCTGATGTCGCGGGCGCGCGGCATGCCGATCGAGACGCCGGCGGTCAGGCCCTGACGCATCGGCTTGATCCAGCGGAGCGAAGCAATCCATTGCTCCCGGCTGTACCGGAAGATGGATCGCTTCCGCCCTCGCTGCGAAGATCAGCGTTCGGCGAACGCCTTCTCCACCACGAACTGTGCGGGCTCGCCGTGATTGCCTTCGACGAAGCCACGGCCGCCCAGCAGCGTGCGGGTGTCGGCGACCAGCGCCGGCGAACCGCAGATCATGACGCGGTCATGCGCGGCATCGAGCGCCGGCAGGCCGATGTCGGCAAACAGCTTGCCCGAGGTGATGAGATCGGTGATGCGGCCGCGGTTGCGGAACGGATCGCGCGTCACGGTCGGATAGTAGATCAGCTGATCGCGCACCAGATCGCCGATCAATTCGTCCTGCGGCAGCTTCTCGGTGATCATCTCGCCATAGGCGAGCTCCTTGACGCGGCGGCAGCCGTGCAGCAGCACGACCTTCTCGAAACGGTCATAGGTCTCGGGATCCTTGATCACGCTGAGGAACGGCGCGAGGCCGGTGCCGGTGCCGATCAGATAGAGGTTGCGGCCGTCCTCGAGGTTGTCGATGACCAGCGTGCCGGTGGCCTTGCGGCTGACGATGATCTCGTCGCCTTCCTTCAGGTGCTGGAGCCGCGAGGTCAGCGGGCCATCCGGAACCTTGATCGAGAAGAATTCCAGCGTGTCCTCGTAGTTCGCGCTGGCGACGCTGTAGGCCCGCAGCAGCGGCTTCTCGCCGACCTTGAGCCCGATCATGGTGAACTCGCCGTTGCGGAAGCGGAACGACGGATTGCGGGTGGTTTTGAAGGAGAACAGCGTGTCGGTCCAGTGATGAACGCTGAGGACGCTTTCCTGGTTGAAATTGCTCATCGCACCAATCCCTGATTTGTGCTGCGGCGGAAAGGGACTTGAACCCCGTTGACCGGCCGGATCGTTTGTATACGATCATTCGTATACAAACGAATAATCCGGCTTGATCCGAAAGTCAAGCCGGGCTCAAATTCCCGGGCAATTTCGGAAAGAAGACAGAAGGAAAACACCCATGGCTCACGACGCGCCCCAGGCCACCGGCCCCAGCAAGCTGGTGATCCGCAATATCGGGCTACTGCTGTCGGGGGCACTGGAAAGGCCGATCCTGGATGCCGATACCATCGTCGCCGAGAACGGCAAGATCACCGCGATCGGCCGCTTCAAGGACGTCGACACCGAAGGCGCCACCACGACCGTCGATGCCAACGGCACGACGGTCGCGCCCGGCCTGATCGACAGCCACGTCCACCCCGTCGCCGGCGACTGGACGCCGCGGCAGAACCAGACCAGCTGGATCGACAGCTATCTGCATGGCGGCGTCACCACCATGATCTCCGCGGGCGAAGTGCATATGCCCGGCCGGCCGCGCGATGTGGTCGGGTTGAAGGCGATGGCGATCTTCGCGCAGCGCGCGTTCTGGACGCTGCGGCCGGGCGGCGTGAAAGTGCATGCCGGCGCACCCGTGATTGAGTGCGAGATGGTCGAGGACGATTTCAAGGAAATGGCCGCCGCCGGCGTCAAGCTGCTCGGCGAAGTCGGGCTCGGCGGCGTCAAGGACGGCCCGACCGCGCGCAAGATGGTCGGCTGGGCACGCAAATACGGCATTCAGAGCACGATCCACACCGGCGGTCCTTCGATTCCCGGCTCCGGCCTGATCGACAAGGACGTCGTGCTGGAAGCCGACACCGACGTGGTCGGCCACATCAATGGCGGCCACACCGCCCTGCCCGACGACCAGATCCGCTGCATCTGCGAGGGCTGCAAACGTGGTCTCGAGCTGGTGCACAACGGCAATGAGCGCTCGGCGCTGTTCACCTTGCGCATCGCGCGCGAGATGGGCGATTTGCATCGCGTCATCCTCGGCACCGATGCGCCGGCCGGCTCCGGCGTGCAGCCGCTCGGCATCCTGCGGATGGTCTCGCTGCTGTCCTCGCTCGGCGAGCTACCCGCCGAGCTGGCATTCTGCCTTGCGACCGGCAACACCGCACGGATGCGCGAGCTCGATTGCGGCCTGATCGAGGTCGGCCGTTCCGCCGATTTCGTGCTGATGGACAAGGCGCAGCATTCGCCGGGCAAAAACATCCTGGAGAGCGTCCAGCTCGGCGATCTCCCAGGCATCGGCATGACCATCATCGACGGCATCGTCCGCACCCAGCGCAGCCGCAACACGCCGCCCGCAGGCAAGGTGCCGGAGATCGTGGCGAAGTAATCAGGTTCAACATCAGTCATTCCGGGGCGCGCGACTGCGCGAGCCTGGAACGACTAGATCCGTGCAACACGCGCCATCTGATCACCGCACCGGAACTCTAGCACGTCGTTCTTCCTTCTCCCCTTGTGGGAGAAGGTGGCGCGCAGAGCGCGCCGGATGAGGGGTTCTATCCGCGGATATAGTCATTCCGCAGCAAAGAGGAGCATCCGCGGAGGCGACCCCTCACCCGGCTTCGCTTTCAGCGAAGCCACCCTCTCCCACAAGGGGAGAGGGTGCACCGGTTTGCTTTCACCCGTCATCATTGAGGTGTATCGTGCCGCCTTGCGAACCTAGCCGGCGGCGCTCGCGAGAGCCACGCGACGATTAAGTTCCTGCCGCATGCCGCCGTGCCGTGTTGGTCCACACCAGCAAACAGGAGGCAGCACAATGACGATGAGGCCAGATCCCACGTTTCACGCGTCGCCGAAGCTTGCGATGGAAGCTCCGGCCGAGAACTTCGCCTACACCGTGCTGCTCAGCCCGGACTTTTCCAAGCCCGACGCGCTCGCCGTGATCGACGTCAAGCCGGGCTCGCCGACCTACAGCAAGATCGTCCACACCGTGACGATGCCCAACAAGGGCGACGAGTTTCACCATTTCGGCTGGAACGCGTGTTCGTCGGCATTGTCCCCGCTTGCGGGCCATGCCTTCATCGAGCGCCGCTATCTCATCGTTCCCGGCATGCGGTCGTCGCGGATCTACATCATCGACACCAAGCCGGATCCGACGCAGGCCAAGATCCACAAGATCATCGAGCCCGAGGAGGTCTTCAGGAAGACCGGCTACTCGCGGCCGCATACCATCCATTGCGGCCCGGACGGCATCTACGTCTCGACGCTCGGCGGCGGCGGCAAGAACGGCACCGATGGGCCGCCCGGCGTCTTCATCATGGACTGCGAGACCTTCGAGGTGCTCGGCCGCTGGGAGATCGATCGCGGTCCGCAGACCAAGCACTACGACTTCTGGTGGAACCTGCCGCGCGACTACATGGTGAGCAGCGAATGGGCGCTGCCGCCGCAATTCGAGAACGGCATCGTGCCGGAGGACCTGCTCTCGAACAAATACGGCCATCGCATCCACTTCTGGGATCTTCGCGCGCGACGCAATGTCCAGACCATCGACCTCGGCGCCAACCATCAGATGGCGCTGGAGGTGCGTCCCGCGCACGATCCGGTTCGCGAATACGGCTTCGTCGGCGTCGTGGTCGATACCACGAACCTCGAGGGCTCGATCTGGACCTGGTGGCGCGAGGGCGGCGAGTTTCACATCGAGAAGACGGCGACGATCCCGCCCGAGCCCGCGCCAAAGGACCAGCTGCCGCCGCTGCTGCAGGGTTTCGGCGCCGTGCCGCCGCTGGTGACCGACATTGACCTGTCGATGGACGACAGGTTCCTTTACGTCTCCTGCTGGGCCACCGGCGAGATGCGCCAATACGACGTCAGTGATCCGCGCAAGCCGAAGCTCGCCGGATCGGTGCGCATCGGCGGCATTGCCAGCCGCACCCCGCATCCCAATGGACAGGCATTTGCCGGCGGTCCGCAGATGGTCGAGATCAGCCGCGACGGCAAGCGGGTCTACTGGACCAATTCGCTGTACTCGACCTGGGACGACCAGTTCTATCCGCACGGCATTCCCGGCGCCGAGGTGATGGCGAATGCCGGCCCGGGCGGCGGCCTTGAACTGGCAAAGGACTACTGGGTCGGTCTCCCCGACGGATACCGCGCGCACCAGATCCGGCTCGACGGCGGCGACTGCTCGACGGATTCGTTCTGCTATCCATCGGCCTGAAAGTGAGTGCAGCCGACTGGACAGCGTCTTGGCTGTGGCTGGCGGTCATCGCGAGCGGCCTCTACCACGGGATCAACCCGGGCATGGGCTGGCCGCTCGCGGTTTCGGCCGGATTGATGCAGAGGAGTACGCGTGCGCTGCTGGCCGCGCTCGGCCCGCTCGCAATCGGTCACCTGCTGGCGATGCTGCTCGTGATCCTTCCCTTCGCGCTGCTGATCACCCTCGTCGAATGGCAGCGCTCGATCCGGATCGGCGCCAGCCTGCTTGTGATCGCCTTCGGTATCTATCGGCTGATCGACCGGCGCCATCCGCGGGCCCTGGCGCGGATACCGCCGACGCAACTCGCCTTGTGGTCCTTCGCGGTGGCGATCGCCCACGGCGCGGCGCTGATGCTGGTGCCGATCTATCTGGGACTATGCCGCGCGGCTGGGCCGGACCAAGGCCATACGGCCGCCACCACCCTGATCGATACCAGCCTCACCATGGCCGTGCTGGTTGCCATCGTCCATGCCGGCGCAATGATCGCCGCCGGCGGATGTCTGGCGTGGCTGGTCTACCGCTATCTCGGTCTCGAATTCGTGGCCCGGAGCTGGTTCAATCTGGACACGGTTTGGGCCGTCAGCCTGGTGCTGGTCGGCGCCGTCGCGCTGGCGCTTGGTGTTGCGACATAGTCCGGATGCGACACGGTGGCACTTCTTCATCCTCCCCTGGAGGGGGAGGATCGGTTCGCATGAAATGCGAACCGAGGTGGGGTGAACAGTCTCTCCATACAGAATTCTGCCCGTGTGAAGAGATCACCCCACCCCGGCTCGCGTCTCGCTTCGCTCGCTGCGATCCGACCCCAGAGCGAGCTTCGCTCGTCTCGACCCCTCCAGGGGAGGCTAAGATCACCGCAGCCTGCCGAGCAGCGCCATCAAGGTTTCGCGCTCCTTGGCGTCCAGCGGCGCCAGCGTCTCCCTGGAGATCACGAGCGCGTTCGGCGCGGCCTTATCGGCCATCTGCTGACCGGCGCGCGTCAGGCTCACCATCAGCCGGCGGCCGTCGTCGGGATCGGGCGAGGTCTCGGTCAGGCCGCGCGCGGTCAGGCGATCGATCACGCCCTTGATGGTCGCGACGTCCATCGAAGTCAGCCGCCCGAGCTGGTTCTGCGAGCAAGGGCCAACCTCCGACAGCTTCGACAGCGCCGCCCACTGCGTCGGCGTCAGGTTGATGCCGATCTCGCGGGCGAAGATCACCGCATGGCGCTGCGACACCTGGCGCAGGATGAAGCCGATCTGCTCGTCCAGCACGTAGCCGGGCTTCGCCGCCTTGACGCTTCGCTTCTGTGCAGCACTCCTCGCCATCGTTTCACCCCACCTTTACAGCGACAGATGCGCGTCGCGGACATCCGGACGCGCATCAAGTTCCGCCATGGTGCCGCCAAAACAGATCCGGCCGCGCTCGATGATGTAGGCGCGATCCGAGATCAGCCGGGCGAAATGCAAATTCTGCTCGGAGACGACGATGCTGACGCCCTCTTTCTTCATCGCCAGGATCGCATCGACCATCTGCTCGACGATCTTCGGCGACAGGCCTTCCGACGGCTCGTCGAGCAGCACCAGCGACGGATTGCCCATCAGCGTGCGCGCGATCGTCAGCATCTGCTGCTCGCCGCCGCTCATGCGCCCGCCGGGCCGGCCGCGCATCTCGCCGAGATTGGGGAACAGCTTGAACAGTTTTTCGCGGTCCCATTGCGGCGCGCCCGCCCGCTTCGGCTGGCGGCCGACCTCGAGATTCTCCTCGACCGTCAAGTCCGTGAAGATGCGCCGCTCCTCCGGCACGTAGCCGAGCCCGCCGCGCACGATCGCATGCGTCGGCAGCTCCGAAACGTCCCTGCCCTCGAACATGACGCGGCCGGAGCGGTTCTCGACCAGGCCGACGATGGAGCGGAACGTGGTCGACTTGCCGGCGCCGTTGCGGCCGAGCAATGCCACCACCTCGCCCTCGCCGACCTCGAGCGCGATGTCGAACAGGATATGCGCCGGGCCGTAGAAGCTGTTGAGGTCCTTCACCGTGAGCTTCATGCCGATGCTCCCTCGCGGTGCCGGGCGTCGTAGAGGAGGCCTTCGCCGAGATAGATCGCCCGCACCTGGGCGTTGCCGCGAACCTCCTCCGGCGAGCCTTCGGCGATCAGCGTGCCGCGGTTCAGCACCAGGATGCGGTCGGCGTGCTCGAACACCACGTCCATGTCGTGCTCGGTGAAGAGAACACCGATCGACTGCTCGCGCGCGATCCGCGCCGTCAGCCGCATCAGCTCGACGCGCTCGCGCGGCGCCATGCCGGCGGTCGGCTCGTCCATCAACAGCAGCGTCGGCTGGTTGGCGAGCGCGATCGCAAGTTCCAGCCGCTTGACGTCGCCATAGGCGAGCTCGCCGCAGGGCCGCTCCGCATAGGCGCCCATGCCGACCAGATCGAGCAGCCGCCCGGCCTCGTCGCGGGCCTGGCGCGCGGTCGAGGCCCACAGGTTGAACAATTGCCCGCCATGCGAGACCAGCGCGACCTGCACGTTCTCGCGCACCGTCATGGTCGGGAATGTCGCCGCGATCTGGAAGGTACGGCCGACGCCCATCCGCCAGATCACGCGCGGTTTCTTGCCGGTGGTCTCCGCGCCCAGCACGCGGATACGGCCGCTATCGGGAATGTTCTGGCCGTTGAGCATGTCGAAGCAGGTGCTTTTTCCGGCGCCGTTCGGCCCGATCAGCGCCAGGATCTCGCCGGCGCGCAGTTCGAACGAGACGCCGCGCACGGCATGCACGCCGCCATAGGATTTGGTCAGCCCCTCGACCGACAGCAATGTTGGAACCATGCTCATTCGGCAGTCTCGATGCGGGAGGTGAGCAAAGGCGACGCCGCTGACGACGATTTACGCCGGCGATGCATGAGGGCATCCAGCGTGCCGACGATGCCCTTCGGGAAGCCGACCACAATCAGCACGACGAAGCCGCCGAGCACAAGTTTCGAGAGATCGGTCTGGCTGACCAGCCAGATGTTGAGCGCCTTGTAGACGATCGCACCGACCACCGCGCCCGACACTGTCTCGACGCCGCCGAGCAGCACCATCACCAGCGCATCGACCGACAGCGAGATGCCCATATTGTCGGGGAAGACGCTGCCCTTGAGGTAGGCGAACAGCGCGCCGGCAAGACCGGCGACCGTGCCCGCGATCACGAAGGCGGTCCACTGGATGCGCTTGCCGTTGATGCCGACGGCTTCGCTGCGCAGCGGCGAGTCGCGTGTGGCGCGCAGCGCGAAGCCGAACGGCGAGAACACGATGACGCGGAGGATCACGACCGCGAGCGCGGCGATGCCGAGCGACAGCCAGTAGAAATGCGACGGGCTCGCCGCCCATTTTTCCGGCCAGACACCGAGGATGCCGTTGTCGCCGCCGGTCACCGACACCCACTGGAATGCGATCGACCAGACGATCTGGGCGAAGGCCAGCGTCAGCATCGCGAAATAGACACCCGAGAGCTGCACCGCGAAGAAGCCGAACACGGCGGCGCCGAGCAGCCCGAGCAGCGGGCCGAGCAGCAGGCAGGCGATCATCGGCAAGCCGGCCATCTTGGCGAGCAGCGCCACACCATAGGCGCCAAGGCCGAAATAGGCGGCATGGCCGAACGAGGCGAGCCCGCCGACCGACATCAGGAAATGCAGGCTGACCGCGAAGATCACGAAGATCGCGATCTCCGAGCCGACGGTGAGCACGTAGTTGCCGGCGACGAACGGCAGCGCGGCGGCGACCACGAGCACGGCGATCGCGGCAAGCCGCTCATTCATTGTCAGCGGCCGCCACGGATTGACCGTGAGGCCCGGCGTACGCCGCGCCGGCGCTTCCGGCTTGCCGAACAGCCCCCACGGACGGACGATCAGCACCACCGCCATCACCAGGAACACCAGGATGATGGAGATCTTCGGGAAGATCAGGATGCCGAAGGCGTTGAGCTCCGACACCAGCACCGCCGCAACGAAGGCGCCGATGATGCTGCCGAGGCCGCCGATCACGACCACGACGAAGACCTCGACAATGACGCGCAGATCCATCGCGTGGTTGACCGCATCGCGCGGAATCTGCAGCGCGCCGCCGAGCGCGGCGAGGAAGACACCGAGCGCGAACACGCTGGTGAACAGCCATTTCTGATTGACGCCGAGCGCGGCGACCATGTCGCGGTCCTGCGTCGCCGCGCGCACCAGCACGCCCCAGCGGGTGCGCTGGAACAACAGCCAGAGCACACCGAGCACGACCGGCCCGAGCACGATCAGGAAAAGATCGTAGCTCGGAATATTCTGGCCGAAGAAATCGATCGCCCCTTTGAAGCCCGGCGCCCGGCGGCCGACCAGATCGTCCGGCCCCCAGATCAGCACCACGAGGTCCTCGACCATCAGCGTGAGGCCGAAGGTGGCGAGCAGCTGGAACAGCTCCGGCGAATGGTAGATCCGCCGCAGCAGCACCATCTCGACCAACACACCGATCGCAGCAACCGCCAGCGCCGCGACGACGATGCCGCCCCAGAAGCCGAACGCGCCGGAAAACCGCTCGGTCAGCGTGAACGCGACGTAGGCACCGAGCATGTAGAACGCGCCATGCGCGAAATTCACGATCCGCGTCACGCCGAAGATGATCGACAGGCCCGAAGCGACCAGGAACAGCGACGCCGCGCTGGCGAGACCGGTCAGGAACTGGACGACATAGAAGGCCATGGGCGGTCCGCGTTGGAGATCACAAGCGTCACTTCGTAGGGCGGGTTAGCGCAAGCGTAACCCGCCGTCAGTTCGCCTAAGCAAGGTGGTGGGTTACGCCTGCGGCTAACCCACCCTACGCGACGAGGAGAAGCTTCAATCCTTCGGCCGCAGCTTCTCGATTTCGGCGTCACTCGGCAGATAGTCCGAGCCCTTGCGATAGGCCGTGTCCACCATGATGCCCTTGCCGTCCTTCAGCGCGGTCTTGCCGGTGAAGGCCCCGAGCGTCGACTGGTGATCGATCTTGCGGAAGGTGATCTCGCCGAACGGCGACGGCACCGAGATGCCTTCCGCAGCCGCGATCAGCTTCTCCGGATCGCTCGAGCCGGCTTTCGCGAGGATCGCTGCCGCCGCCTTGATGGTCTGGTAGCCGACGATCGAGCCGAGCCGCGGATAGTCGTTGTACTTGGCCTGGTAGGCCTTCAGGAACGCGTCGTGCTCCGGCGTCTTGATCGAATACCAGGGATAGCCGGTGACGATCCAGCCCTCCGGCGTCTCGTCCTTCAGAGGATCGAGATATTCCGGTTCGCCGGTCAGGAAGCTCACCACCGTACGGCCCTTGAACAGGCCGCGGGTGTTGCCTTCGCGCACGAGTTTCACAAGGTCGGCACCGAAGGTGACGTTGAGGATCGCTTCCGGGTTCGCCGCGGCAACCGCCTGTATCACCGGGCCGGCGTCGATCTTGCCCTGCGGCGGCCACTGCTCGTCGACCCACTGGATATCGGGCCGCTTCTCCGACATCAGCTTCTTGAACACCGCGACCGCCGACTGGCCGTATTCGTAGTTCGGTGCGATCGTCGCCCAGCGCTTGGCCGGCAGTTTTGCGGCTTCTTCCACCAGCATCGCCGCCTGCATGTAATTCGACGGCCGCAGGCGGAAGGTATAGCGGTTGCCCTTCGACCAGGTGATGGCATCCGTCAAAGGCTCGGCGGCGAGAAAGAATACCTTCTTCTGGTTGGCGAAATCGCTGACGGCGAGGCCGATATTGGAGAGGAAGGTGCCGGTGAGCATCGCGACGTTTTCGCTCGACACCAGCTCGTTCGCCGCGGTCTGCGCATCGGCCGGCTTGCCGCCGTCATCCTTGGAAATGACGACGAGCTTCTTGCCGTTGATGCCGCCGGCCGCGTTGATCTCTTCCACCGCAAGCTGCCAGCCCTTGCGATAGGGCTCGGTGAACGCCGGCAACAAGGAATAAGAATTGATCTCGCCGATCTTGACTTCGCTCTGCGCCAACGCGTGCGTCGTCATGGCGCTCGTTGCCATGGTCGCGACCGCGATCGCCAATCCCGCCCCTACGAAATAACCACGCATCCCGTCCTCCAGTTTTTCTTCAAAGAGATTATCGCAATCCGTCTTCGCCCTTGACCTCGTCGACCGTCAACCCGCCAACGCGCGGCAGCGGCCGTCCGCTGTCGGTCACCGCCACCGCGACCATGATCTCGTTGGCCCGCGGCGCGTCGTTGATCTGCACCTCCATGCCGTCGAAATGGCTGCGCACGAAAGCCGCGTCCTTGTGCCCGAGCGGAATGTCCAGCGTGGTGCCGGGACCCGAGCGCTTCTTCGACGACGGGATCAGCGCCGCACCCTTGGAGAGCACCTTGCGCACCGGGGCGCCCATCTTCGGATGCAGGATCGCAGCCGCGTGCTCGAGTTCGCCATTCTCGCCGACCGCGGCGGCCTTGCCGTAGCTGTGCGCCCTGGCGCCGTCGATACCGAGCGCGGCGACTGCCCGCTTGGAAAGCAATTCGCCAAGTTCCTCGCCGATCGCGATCAGTGGCGACAGATCCTCGACATAGCGGCCGGCAAAGGGATTTTCGATCACGGCGATCGCGGCGGCGCGCCGGGTCGGCGGTGCAATGGTCTTGCCCATCTCCAGATGGGTTTCCTCGACCACGGTGACGATCTTGCGAATGACGGCGCTCATCTTGCCTCGCTCCCCGGTCATGCCTGCAGTATGTATTCTGTCGCTTTTGCCTGAAACGCGTGCGACGCCGGCGTCCCGTTCCCAGTTGCACCGACAAGGCGTGTTTCGCCCAGTAGACGCAATGCCGCGCCCTCGATCAATCCCGACGTCAGGAGGTCGCGCGCCCGCGCCGCCCCCGCCTCGAGCGCCTGCTCGATCTCATGTTCCGCCAGCGGCCCGACATCGCGGGTCACCAGCCGTGCGCCAAGATCGCTGTCGGGCTGCAATTCGCTCGCCGGAACGCGCAGGACCGCGGGATGATTGGGCAAATCGACCGCATTGGCGATCACGGTCGCGGCTGCATCGGCTTGCGACGCCGTCCGCGCCAGCACGGTGACCGCATCGGCAATGCCGAGCGAGAAGCTGCGGCCGTGGCGGCCGCTGGTCGCGATGCCGCGGACCGGCATGTCGGCATCGACAGTCATGGTGCGCATCACGCCATGACTGTCCGGCCGGTCCATCAGACCGACGGTGAATTGCTCGCCATCGCCGAGATGCAGGGCGATGTCGCCGCCATTGTTGACATAGGTGCGGTCGAGCGTTGCCGCCTCCAGCATCGCGCCCAGGATTTCCTCGGCGACCGAGCCTGCGACCGCCGCCATCGGCGTGATGAAGCAGTCGGCGGCAAACGGCGCGACCGCCGCATGCATGCGCCGCGCGACTACACCTCTCAGCGCGCAGCGCCGTGGATCGGCCGCACTGCGTAACTCGGCCAGTTCCGCGCAGAGTTCGTCAAGCAAGCCGGTGAAACGCTCCGCGGCCGCCTGATAAGCGGCACCGACGTCCGCATACCTGCCCTTGGCTTCAATGACCAGATCAATCGGGCCGTCCTGCAAATGCAGCCGCTTGCCGTCGGGAAGAAGCGCGATTTGCGGGAGCCTAGAGCCTTTTCCGTTCCGATGAAATCGGAACGGGGCTCTAGATTCTTGTTTTGACGCGTTTTCTTTGCGCGAACCGGTATCCACTTCGCTGGAAAACGCTTTAGTCATGCGCGCCGCCCCGGAAGATAAGGCATCGGCCGGACCTCGGCGCTGTCCCGCAGCGACGACAACGGCCGGACAAAATCCATATGTCCGCCGAGCGCCGCGTAGTCCGACAGCCGCATCGTGAATTCGATCGGCGCCACCAGCGCCGGCGTCGGCACGTAGCCGAAGGCGCCGGCCGGCATCTGCGTGACATCGACCATGAAGGTGATGCCGCCGCCCGGCCAGACATAGACCGGCGCGCCGCCGCTGGTCACCCGCGTCAACGCGTCTTTGACCGAGCGGGTCAGCCGCACCGGATTATCGGTCACGCCGGCGCGCAACGAGCCGCCCGCGCCGCCCATGAACAGCACGGTGCACAGCGCCGGCTCGCAATTCTCCTGGATGCGCTCGACCGAGAATTTCAGGTCGGCAGGCATCTCGGTCTCGACCGGGTTTAGCGCCTCGTCGAGCACGTAATAAGAAGCATGCTCGCCAGTCGTCGAGACCATCAGCATGGTGAGCCCCGGCCGCGCTTCCTTGGCATTGAAGGGACCGAGGATCGACAGCGGATCGGAGATGTTGGTGCCGCCCCATCCGGTGCCGGGATCGGCGACCTGGAAATAGCGGCCGGGGGTCGAACGGCGCCCCTTCATCTTGATGCCGGTGTCGGCGATGTCGAGCAGCTTGCCGGCCTGGTGCTCGCTGAGCACCCCGGTGATATGATCGTCGACCACCACGACCTCATCGACCTTGCCGTGCCACTGCTTGGCGAACATGCCGATGGTCGCCGAGCCGCAGCCGACCCGCATCCGCTCTTCCGCCATGCCATTGACGATCGGCGGCTTGCCCGCCTGCACCACGACGGTGGCGCCGCCATCGATGGTCAGCTCCACCGCCTTGCAGTTGGAGAGATCCATCAGCGTGTCGCAGGTGACGCGGCCTTCCTTCTTGGAGCCGCCGGTCAGATGATGCACGCCGCCGAGCGAGAGCATCTGCGAGCCATATTCGCTGGTCGTGACATGGCCGACCGCCTCGCCCTCCGCGCGGACGATCGCAGTCTCGGGACCGAGATAGCGGTCGGTGTCGATCTTCAGCTTGACGCCGCAATAGGAGAAAATGCCCTCGGTCACCACGGTGACCATGTCGACGCCGTCGACTTCCGACGACACGATGAAGGGCGCCGGCTTGTAGTCCGGATAGGTGGTTCCGGCGCCGATCGCGGTGACGAACAGTTCGGGCTGGCGGACGATCTTGCCGTCCCAGTCGCCGCTCGCCTGGAACGGCACCAGCTTGCCGCCGTGCGAGACCGTACGCTCCAGCACGACATGCGGATCGACGCGCACCAGCGTGCCGTCGTGATTGGCATAACGGTCACATGCGCCGGCCGCGCCCGGCTTGATGTAGCACATCACCGGACAGGCATCGCAGCGGATCTTGTCGCCGGCGGCGACGGTCATTGTGTCAGCCATCGTGACCAAGCCTGGACTTGTGGCGGCGGTCGATCATACTGCGCTTCCGCCTCCCTGCCTATATCGTTCGTATACGAATGATCCTGCGCGCAGGTCTCAAACCTGTCAAGCGGGCTTTGCGATCAAAAGCTGCCATTCGCTTGCGCACCCTGTTCATAAAGCGTGCACTCGCTGCAGCGCGGCATGCCGCCGCTTGCACGTTTGTATACAAACGTTATCCTCATCGACGGATTTGACGCTGACGCTGCAGCGCAAACATCAGGGGAGAACCAGGGCAATGCGCCTGACCGTGAACGGCAGGAATCATGATGTCGACGCCGCCCCCGACACCGCATTGCTTTACGTGCTGCGCAACGATCTCGAATTGAACGGACCGAAATATGGTTGCGGGCTCGGCGAGTGCGGTGCCTGCGCGGTGCTGATCGACGGCGTCGCCGCGCGCGCCTGCGTGATTCCGATCGAGGGTTGCGCCGGGCGCGACATCGTCACACTCGAAGGACTCGGCACGCGCGAGCATCCCGATCCGGTACAGGATGCCTTCATTCGCGAACAGGCCGCGCAGTGCGGCTACTGCCTCAACGGCATGATCATCACCACCAAGGCGTTGCTGACGCGCAATCCCCATCCGTCCGAGCATGAGGTGCTGGAAGCGCTGCGCTACAATCTTTGCCGCTGCGGCGCGCATATCGAAATCGTCCGCGCGGCGATGCGCGCCGCTGGCCACGTGCTCGAGGCGCGCGATTGATGACGGACGCACGGTCCTCAGAGCAACGCAAGCGCGGCTCGCTGTCAGTCGTTCGCCCCGCCGTGCTGGGCGCGGAAGGCGCGTTCGAGACCTTCATCACCATCACATCAGACGGTTCGGTCAATGCCTATAACGGCCACGTCGATCTCGGCACCGGCATCCGCACCGCGCTCGGGCAGATCGTCGCCGAAGAGCTCGACGTCTCCTTTGCCCGCGTTGTCGTGATCCTCGGCGACACCGCCGTGGTGCCGAACCAGGGCGCGACGATCGCGAGCGAGACCATCCAGATCACCGCCGTTCCCCTGCGCAAGGCCGCCGCGCAGGCGCGGCATTTCCTGCTTGCCCGCGCGGCCGAACGACTCGAATTGCCGGCCAATGATCTCACGATCGAGGACGGCCTGATCCGCGGCCACGACAACCGCAGCGTCAGCTATGGCGAGCTGATCGCGGATGAGACCATCCGGCTCGAGCTTGCCGACGACGTTGCGGTCAAGGCCGTCAGCGCCTATTCCGTCGTCGGACAGTCGGTGCCGCGCGTCGACCTGCCGGCCAAGGCCACCGGCGAACTCGTCTACGTCCACGATGTGCGCGTACCCGGGATGCTGCATGGCCGCGTCGTCCGTCCCCCTTACGCCGGCGTCGATGCCGGACCGTTCGTCGGCACCAGCCTGATCGCGGTTGATGAAGCTTCGGTGCGCGACATCCCCGGCCTCGTCGCGGTGGTGCGGATCGGCGACTTCGTCGGCGTCGTCGCCGAGCGCGAGGAGAACGCGATCAAGGCCGCCGCGCAGCTCAAGGTGAGCTGGAAGCCGGGACCTGTTCTGACCGACCTCTCCGACATCGAGAAAGCGCTGCGCGCCAATCCGTCGACGCCGCGCCAGCTGATCGACAGAGGCGACGTCGATGCCGCGATCAAGGCGGCGGCCAAGCCGATGCAGCGGACTTATGTCTGGCCCTACCAGATGCACGGCTCGATCGGCCCGTCCTGCGCGGTTGCCGACTACGGAGACGGAGCAATCCGGGTCTGGTCCGGCACGCAGAACCCGCACATCCTGCGCGGCGATCTGGCGCTGTTGGTCCAGCGGCCGGAATCCGAGATCGACGTGATCAGGATGGAAGCCGCCGGCTGCTACGGCCGCAACTGCGCCGACGACGTCAGCGCAGACGCGCTGCTGCTGTCGCGTGCGGTCCGCCGCCCGGTGCGCGTCCAGCTCACCCGCGAGCAGGAACATGCGTGGGAGCCGAAGGGCACCGCGCAGCTGATGGACGTCAATGGCGGGCTCAATACCGACGGCAGCGTCGCCGGCTACGACTTCGTTGCGCGCTATCCCTCGAACGGCGCGCCGACCTTGGCGCTGCTGCTTACCGGGCGGATCGCGCCTGAAGCTGCGGTGTTCGAGATGGGCGACCGCACCGCGATCCCGCCCTACGACTACGAAAATCTGCGCGTCGTCGCCAACGACATGCCGCCGATCGTGCGCGCCTCCTGGCTTCGCGGCGTTTCGGCGCTGCCCAACACGTTCGCGCATGAATCCTATATCGACGAGCTTGCCGCCGAGGCCGAGGTCGATCCGATCGAGTACCGGCTGCGTTATTTGAAGGACAAGCGCGCGATCGATCTCGTCAACGCGGTCGCCGAGCGCGCCGGCTGGACGCCGCGCCCGGTGTGGAAAGAGCCCGAGGCAGACGGCGATATCGTGCGCGGCCGCGGCTTTGCCTATGCGCTTTACGTGCACAGCAAGTTTCCCGGCTACGGCGCGGCATGGTCAGCCTGGATCGCCGACGTCGCCGTCAACAAGACGACCGGCGATGTCAGCGTGACCCGCGTCGTCGCCGGGCAGGATTCCGGGTTGATGATCAATCCGGAGGGCGTGCGGCACCAGATCGAAGGCAATGTGATCCAGTCGACCAGCCGCGCGCTGATGGAGGAAGTCTCGTTCGAGCGCGGGGCGGTGACGGCAAGGGAATGGGGTGCCTATCCCATCATCAAATTCCCCGAGCTGCCCGAGATCGATGTGCTGATGCTGCCGCGGCAGGATCAGCCGCCGCTCGGCGTCGGTGAATCCGCCTCGGTGCCGAGCGCGGCCGCGATCGCCAATGCGATCTATGATGCGACCGGCGTGCGCTTTCGCGAGCCGCCGTTCACACCGGAACGCATTCTAAAGGGACTGCACGGAGAGCAGCCCGTGGCGCCTGCGGCGCTTCCCTCACCCGCTCCGCCGGCTGACCTCAGCAGGTGGCAGAATCCCTTCGCCAAGCGCGGTGGCGTGCTCGCCGGCATTGCGGCGCTCTGCGCCGCGGCGATCGGGATCGGTGCCGCCGTGCTGCCGTGGCGCGCGATCGCGCCGATCGCCCGGCCGGATGCCTCGGTCTATTCCGCCGCGACGATCGCGCGCGGCAAGGAGCTTGCGGCACTCGGCGCTTGCGCCGTCTGCCACACCTCGGAGCATGGCATCGTGAACGCCGGCGGCCGACCGCTCGAGACGCCGTTCGGCACCGTCTACACGACCAACATCACGCCCGATATCGACAGCGGCATCGGCTCCTGGTCCTACCCCGCCTTTGAGCGCGCAATGCGCGAGGGCATTCATCGCGACGGCCGCCATCTCTATCCGGCGTTCCCATACACGCATTTTGCCAGGACCAGTGATGCCGACCTGCAGGCGCTCTACGCCCATCTGATGGCGCAGACGCCGGTGCGCGCCGAGACGCCGGCCAACACGCTCGCCTTTCCGTTCAACCTGCGGCCGCTGCTCGCGGGTTGGAATGCGCTGTTCCACCAGCCGCAGCCATTGCAGCCCGATCCATCGAAGTCGGCGATCTGGAATCGCGGCGCCTACCTAGTCGAGGGGCTCGGCCATTGCAGCGCGTGTCACTCGCCGCGCAATGCGCTCGGCGCCGAGCGGCAAGGCGCCTATCTCGCCGGTGGCTTCGCCGAGGGCTGGGAGGCGCCGGCGCTGACGTCGCTGTCCAAGGCGCCGATCCCCTGGAGCGAGGACGAGCTGTACGCCTATCTGCGCAGCGGCGAGTCCCGCTTGCACGGTGTCGCCGCGGGCCCGATGGCGCCGGTCGTGCAGGAGCTCGCCGCGCTGCCCGATCAGGACATCCGCGCGATGGCGGTCTACCTCGCCTCGTTCAACGAGACCGCCGATCGGCCCGCGCATGATGCCTTGGCTGCCAAGCTCGAAGCCGCCACGGCCGTCGCCACCGCTGCCTCGGCGGGCGCGCGGATCTATCAGGGCGCCTGCGCCGTCTGCCACGAGGTCGGCGGCCCGCCGCTGTTCGGTAGCCGGCCGTCGCTGGCGCTGAACAGCAATCTGCACAGCGACGCCCCCGACAATCTGATCCAGGTGATCCTGCACGGCATCGCCAAGCCGGCCGTGACCGATCTGGGCTACATGCCGGCCTTCAAGGACAGCATGAGCGACGGCCAGGTCGCCGAGCTCGCCTCCTTCCTGCGGCAGCAATTTGCCCCGGGCAAGCCGGCCTGGACCGATGTCGCCGCCACGGTCGGCCGTATACGGCAGACCATAGCGCGCTGACCTGCCATGTTCCGCCCGATACCCACTGGGCGGGCGGCGCCCGGCAGGCTAAGGTTCCCGCATGACCGTGACAGATATCGCGACCCGGACCTACAACCACGGCTGGCGGCTCGACCCGATCGTGCGCAGCCTGCTGGACACCGATTTCTACAAGCTGTTGATGCAGCAGATGATCCGGGAAAGCTATCCGGACACGCGCACGACCTTTTCGGTGATCAACCGGTCGACCCATATCCGGCTTGCCGAGGTCATCGACGAGGGCGAGCTGCGCGCCCAGCTCGACCACGCCCGCACCATCCGCTTCACCAAGAAGGAACTGATCTGGCTCGCCGGCAACACGTTCTACGGCAAGACCCAGATGTTCTCGCCCGATTTCATCAACTGGCTTTCGAACTTCCGCCTGCCCGAATACGAGCTGTACAAGGTCGACGGCCAGTATGAGCTGCACTTCCACGGGCCGTGGACCCACACCACGATGTGGGAGATCCCGGCACTCGCGATCCTCAACGAGCTGCGCTCGCGCGCCGCGACCAAGACCTACGGCCGCTTCGCGCTCGACGTGCTTTACGCCCGCGCCAAGGCCAAGCTGTGGGCCAAGGTCGAGCGGCTGCGCAAGCTGGACGGCTTGCGGTTGTCCGATTTCGGCACGCGCCGCCGCCACGGCTTCCTCTGGCAGCGCTGGTGCGTCGAGGCGGTGAAGGAAGGCCTCGGCCCGTCCTTCACCGGAACGTCGAACGTGCTGCTCGCGATGGACAACGACCTCGAGGCGATCGGCACCAACGCGCACGAGCTGCCGATGGTGGCCGCCGCGCTCGCCAACGACGACCAGGAGCTGCGCTGGGCGCCCTATCGCATCCTCGACCAGTGGCGCCACGCCTATGGCGGCAACCTCCTGATCGCGCTGCCCGATGCGTTCGGCACCAAGCCGTTCCTGCGCGATGCGCCGGACTGGGTCGCCGACTGGACCGGCTTTCGTCCCGACAGCGCACCGCCGATCACCGCCGGCGAAGAGATCATCAAGTGGTGGAAGCAGAAGGGCCGCGACCCCAAGGAGAAGCTGCTGGTGTTCTCCGACGCGATGGACGTCGGCTCGATCGAGGAGACGTTCCACCACTTCAAGGGACGCGTGCGCGTCAGCTTCGGCTGGGGCACCAACCTCACCAACGATTTCGTCGGCTGCGCGCCCGATGGCACCGCCGAACTCGATCCGATCTCGATCGTGTGCAAGGTGACGTCAGTCGACGGACGCCCGGCCGTCAAACTCTCCGACAATCCGGAGAAGGCGACCGGCATCCCGTCCGAGGTCGAGCGCTATTTGCGCGTGTTCGGCAATGTCGGCCGTGTCCGCACCGCAGTTCACGTCTAAACCAACGCACCGATCACTCCGATCGACTGACCTGACGAGCTTCGCATGCCCGCACCCAAGCCGCCTGCCTTCGAAACCCTGAGCCTGCACGCCGGCCAGCGCCCCGATCCCGCAACCGGCGCGCGCGCGGTTCCAATCTATCAGACCACGTCCTACGTGTTCCAGGACGCCGATCACGCCGCGGCGCTGTTCAACCTCGAACGCGCCGGCCACATCTACACCCGCATCTCCAATCCGACCACGGCCGTGCTGGAAGAGCGCATCGCCGCGCTCGAATGCGGCGTCGGCGCGATCTGCACCGCCAGCGGCATGGCGGCGATGCATCTGGCGATCGCGACGCTGCTCAATGCCGGCGACCATATCGTCGCCTCCGCCTCGCTCTACGGCGGCACGATCAACATTTTGGCGCACACGCTGCCGCGCTTCGGCATCACCACGACCTTCGTGAAGCCCCGCGCGCTGGACGAATTCCGTGCCGCGATCAAGCCGAATACCCGGCTCGTGATCGGCGAGACCATCGGCAATCCCGGCCTCGAGGTGCTCGACATCCCGGCGGTGGCTAGAATCGCGCATGATGCGAAGATTCCGCTGCTGATCGACAACACCTTCGCGACGCCCTATCTGAGCCAGCCGATCGAGCTCGGCGCCGACATCACGATGAACTCGGCGACCAAATGGATGGGCGGCCATGGCATCGCGATCGGCGGCGTCATCGTCGACGGCGGCCGGTTCGACTGGCGCGCCTCCGGCAAATTCCCGCAGCTCACCGAGCCCTATGCCGGCTATCACGGCATCGTCTTCGACGAGCAGTTCGGCAAGGCCGCCTTCATCATGCGCGCACGCACCGAGGGCCTGCGCGATTTCGGCGCCTGCCTGTCGCCGACCAACGCCTTCCAGCTATTGCAAGGTATCGAGACGCTCGGCGTCCGCATGGACCGCCACGTCAGCAACACCCATGCGGTGCTCGACTTCCTCACCACGAACAAGGCGGTCGAGTGGGTGCTGCATCCGTCGCTGGAGACGCATCCGGACTACGCACTGGCGAAGAAGCTGTTGCCGCGCGGCGCCGGCTCGATCGTCAGCTTCGGCATCAAGGGCAGCCGCGCCGCCGGCAAGAAGTTCATCGAGTCCTTGAAGCTAATCAGCCATCTCGCCAATGTCGGCGACGCCAAGACGCTGGTGATCCATCCGGCCAGCACCACGCACCAGCAGATGGACGCCGAGCAGCTCAAGGCCGCCGGCATCGGCGAGGAGCTGGTGCGGCTGTCGGTCGGCATCGAGACCGCGCAGGACATCATCGACGATCTCGGCCAGGCGCTGCGCGCCTCGCAAAGGACTTAGGGCCATGCAGCTTTCCGTCAACGGGTCAGACACCTTCATCGCGACCGGCGGCAAGCCGTTCGATGCATCGCTGCCGGCGGTGGTGATGATCCACGGCGCCGGCTTCGATTCTTCGACCTGGGCGCTGCACAGCCGCTGGTTCGCCCATCACGGCTATTCCGTGCTGGCGCCGGATCTGCCCGGCCACGGCCGCTCCGCCGGCAAGCCGCTTGCGAGCATCGCCGAGTTGGCCGACTGGGTCGCCGCGCTGATCACCGCGGCCGGCGCGTCGAAGGCCCGGCTGATCGGCCATTCGATGGGCTCGCTGATCGCGATCGAGACCTCGGCACGGCATCCCGACAAGGTCTCCGGCCTGGCGCTGATCGGCACCGCCGCGACCATGACGGTCGGTCCCGATCTGTTGAAGGCCGCCGAGGCCAATGACGTCGCCGCGATCGACATGGTTTCGATCTGGGGCCTCGGCTTCAAGGCCGAGCTCGGCGGCAGCCTCGCGCCCGGCCTCTGGATGCACCAGGGCGCGCAGCGGGTGCTGCAGGAGGCGAAGCCCGGCGTGCTGTACAACGACCTCAACGCCTGCAACGCCTACCAGAACGCGCTCACCGCCGCGGCCGCGGTCAAGGTGCCCGCGACGTTCGTGCTCGGCGAGCGCGACATGATGACCCCCGCCAAGGCCGGCAAGGCGCTCGCCGCCGCGACGCCGAATGCGCGGACCGTAGTGCTTCCAGGCGCAGGCCACATGATGATGGTCGAGCAGCCCGACGAGCTGCTGGCGGCGCTGCAGTAGCGACGTCCCTCTTCCCTTCTCCCCTTGTGGGAGAAGGTGGCGCGAAGCGCCGGATGAGGGGTCTCTATCCGCGGAGACAGACCCCTCAGCCGGGCTCCGATGCTTTCGCATTCCAAGTGCCCTTTGCAGCCACTACTGCTGGCGACGTTGGAGAACCCAAAATATCGAAAACAACCCCATGCAAAGTAGCAGGGCGGTCGCCGGCACACGGACAAGCAACTTGACGTGTCGGGCAAATCAGCGCTATCTTCTATTATTCCGAAGTCCTACGAACACCACGAGCACCTACGCAACAGCGTAGTCAAGAGCGAATTAGCTTGCCTTGCTTTGAGTCCTTTTGCACTCTCAGGTTAGGAGGCCGATGCATGAAGATGAAGATTATGACCATCGTGTGCGCTTTCGGAGTGGCCCTGGTGCTGTGTAACCTCGGGACGTCCGCTGCGGAAGCCCGGACGCGAAAGGCACAAGTCGTTCATGAACGAACGAGGGTCGTTATCCCGACGCCGGTGATAAGGCCGACTCCGTGGGATTATTATCTTGTTCCACGATATCGCTATCGCCCTGAAGACGACCGGGTCGATCCATACGGGCCGCCGGTGGTGTCGTCTTGGTACCTCTATGAGGGGTGGCGGTGGCCGTACTGGTGGTGAACAGCGATCAGGCCGAACAGATCGCATTCCGACGAACTGCTGGCGGCGTTGCGGTAGGGTGTGTGGCTCACGAGCGGCACCAAGTACTCAGTGTCGTCCCGGCGAAAGCCGGGACCCATAACCACTGAAAGCCATTGTTACGCAACGCTGGGGCCACAGCCTTTCTCAACAATCCAACCCTGTGGTTATAGGTCCCGGCTTTCGCCGGGACGACACCGGGTATGTTGCACCGATTTTCAACCCATCATCCTAAGGAGCGCGGAACGCGCGCGCCTCACCATGAGGGGTTGATATTAGCGCGCGCCCCTCACTGCTTCGCCGGCTTCCTCCCGATCGGGTGGATGTCGATCGCACGCAGGCGGCCGAGGCGGAGCACGTCCATCGACAGGGTGCGGTCGATCCGGCTGTGATCGAGCGCGCGGATCAGATCGTCGACACCGTGGATCTCGACGCCGTCGAGTTTGATCACGACGTCGCCCGGCAACAGGCTCGCGCGCGCGGCCGGACTGTCCGGCTCGATCTGCATCAAGAGCGCACCCATCTTGTTCTCGACGCCGGCCAGCACCGCATGCCGCCGCGGCACCGGCGCGGTTTGTCCGGCGACGCCGATATAGGCGCGGCGGACATAGCCGTGGCGGATGATCTCCGACAGCACGAACTGCGCGGTATTGCTGGCGACCGCAAAGCAGATGCCCTGCGCGCCGTTGATGATCGCCGTATTGATGCCGATCACCTCGCCCTTCGATGACACCAGCGGCCCGCCGGAATTTCCGGGATTGAGCGCGGCGTCGGTCTGGATCACGTCCTCGATGGTCCGCCCGCTGACCGAGCGGATCGAGCGGCCGAGCGCCGACACCACGCCGGCGGTGACCGTCGATTCAAAGCCGAGCGGATTGCCGATCGCAACCACGAGCTGACCGCGCCGCAAGGTCTTGGAGTTGCCGAGCGAGGCATAGGGCAGATCGCGCGCGCCATCGGCCCGCAGCAGCGCGAGATCGGTGTCGGGGTCGACGCCGAGCACATGGGCGTCGGTGACGAAACCTTCGGTGTCGCGCAGGCGGATCTCCTTCGACGATCCGACCACATGGCTGTTGGTCAGCACGAGGCCGTCGGGCGAGATCACGATGCCCGAGCCGAGCCCGCCGCGCTCGCGCGCATTGCGCACCTTCGGCCCGGTCTCGACGCGGACCACGGCGGGGCCGACGCGGTCGGTGACGTCGATCACGGCATTGGAATAGGCATCCAGCAAAACCCGGTCATCATCCCGGGCAGCATCAGCCGCCCGCGATGACGGCGTGTCAGCGGCGGTATCTGAGGTAAAATCCAGCATGGCGAGAGTCCTTTGGTCTCCTCAGATGGTGACCGGTTCCCGCTGCCGCAAGTGGTTACGCTCGGCGCCTGCCCGACCGGCTAGGGCATGATGAGACAAGGTTGATCTGGCACGGCGGCGGAAGTTCACCTCTCCCTTGGGAGAGGTCGGCGCGCAGCGCCGGGTGAGGGGTTACGCTCTTTCCTAGGAGCCGCGGCCCCTCACCCGATTTGCTGCGCAAATCGACCTCTCCCCATTGGGGAGAGGTAAATCCAGTCCGCGGATCCGATTCAGCCCGAACTCATCCCGCTTTAGGGTGCCCGCCGCAGCGTGCCGCCGCGCGCTTTGACCGGATCGAGCAGCGACCAGTCGCCGTCCGGCAGCACGTGGCCCTTCGGGAACGGCGCGCGCAGCTCGAGCCCGAGCGAGCGCAGCACGCGGTCGTCGCGGTAGTAGCATTGCAGCACGACGCGGACGAGCGTGGCCGCAGCAGCGCCGCCACGGCTACGAAACTCCAGCGCCACCGCATCGCGCCTGGAATCGTCGAGCTCGGCGAGCGGCTTGCCGGCAAGCTGCGCCAGATGATCCAGCGCCTGCGCGACCAGCGCGGTGTCGCGGCCGAGCGTGGCGATCATGTCGGCCTGGATCACGGCATCATCAGCCCCTGGCACCTTGTACTCGGCGCTTTCGGGAACGATCATCGCGGCGACTGTGCGGAGATCGGCGCGCTGGGCTGCGGTCAGTTGTTTGCTATCGGACATATCGGTCTCTGGGCGGTCTCAGTCGAACAGATTGGCGAGGCGCTGCTTCATCTGGTCGGCGATGTAGAGCGCAAGGGCCTGGATGGTGGAGGTCGGGTTCACGCCGCCCGAGGTGACGAAGATGCTGCCGTCGACGATGAAGAGGTTCTTCACGTCATGCGAGCGGCCCCATTCATTGACCACGGAGCGCGCCGGATCGGTGCCCATCCGCGCGGTGCCGAGCAGATGCCATCCGCCCCATGGGATCGGATCGTTGATGCAGATGTCGGTGGCGCCGGCGGCCTCGAGGATCTCCCGGCCGCGCGCCAGGCTATGGTCCATCATCTTCCGGCTGTTCGCACTGATCGTGTAGTCGATCTTCGGCGCCGGGATGCCGTGGCTGTCCTTCAGCACGGGATCAAGCGTGACGCGGTTGTGCTCTTCCGGCAGATCCTCGCAGATCGCGGATACCGCAAGGCGATGGCCATTGAGCTTGCGGAAGACGCGGTGATGATCCTTGCCCCACGGCAGAATGCCCTTCTGCTCGCTCGCAACCGCCTCGAACACCGGCCCGGCGCCGCGGCCGAACTGGATGCCGTAACCGCGGACGAAGCCGCGCGACAGATCGGTGTCGTAGAATTCCTTGCTCCACAGGCAGGTCGGCGGAGCGCGGTTGCTATCGGTCGGCTCCTTCACGAAGCCGTAGACCTGCGCATAGGGGTGGAACATCAGGTTCTTGCCGACCAGGCCCGATGAATTGGCGAGGCCGTTCGGATATTTCCCCGACACCGAATTGAGCAGCAGCCGCGGCGTGCCGACCCCGTTGCAGGCGATGATGACGACCTCGGCAGGCTGGAATTGCTCGACGCCGTCCTTGTCGTAGTAGACGACGCCGGAGGCCATGCCGTGCTCGTTGGTCAGGATCTCGCGCACCCGGCAATGGGTCTTGAGCTCGACCCCGGCGCGGATCGCATGCGGCCAGTAGGTGATGTCGGTCGAGGCCTTGGCGCCCTGCGCGCACGCCGGCGTGCAGTGACCGAGATTGATGCAGCGCGCCCTGCCCTCGTAATCCATCGTCGCAACTGTCGTGTCCGACGGCCACCAGTGCCAGCCGAGCTTGTTCATGGCCTTGCCGATCAACGGGCCGGACAGCCCGAGCGGCTGCTGCGGCATCGGCGGATGGCTGAGCGGCGACAGCGGATCGCCGGACAGGCCCGAGACGCCCATCATGCGATCGTTCTCCTCGAAGAACGGCGTGAGCGCGTCGTAATCGATCGGCCAGTCGTCGGCGACGCCGTCGAGCGTCTTCACCTTGAAGTCGGAGGGATGCAGCCGCGGCCAGTGCGCGGTGTACATCACGGTCGAGCCGCCGACGGCGTTGAAATTGACGACCTTGATCGGCGAATTGTCGTCATTGATCGGGTAGTCTTCCGGCCGCCTGCGGACGTTCGGGCTGGATGACCACTCGCCATAGAATTTCGCCTCCCAGTCGCGCCCGGTGCTCGGATATTCGGCAGGATTCATCCAGCCGCCCTGATCGAGGCAGAGGATATGCATCTTGGTATCGGCGAGGCTCCAGGCTATCGCGGCGCCGGAGGCCCCGGCGCCGATGATCAGGACGTCAACGGGTTCGTTCTTCATTCTTATTTCCTGGTGATTCTCCCGTCATTGCGAGCGAAGCGAAGCAATCCATCCTTCCCGCGTTGCGAGGTGGATTGCTTCGTCGCTTCGCTCCTCGCAATGACGGCCGGGGCTGGCTCAATTCACGATTCTCACCGGCAAGCTTCGTATACCGCGGATAAAATTGGAATAGAGCCTTTGCGGCGGGCCCATCAGCTCAAAACGCAGATCACGCGCCAAAACCTCCTCCCAGAGGATGCGCAATTGCTGCTCGGCGAGACGGTCGCCGACGCAGCGGTGGATGCCGGCGCCGAAGGCGAGATGCTGGCGCGGCTTGGCGCGTTCGATGATGAATTCATCGGCCCGTTCGATCTTGCCCTCGTCGCGGTTGCCGGAGATGTACCACATCACGACCTTCTCGCCCTTTTTGATCCGGCGGCCCGCAAGCTCGACATCGTTGCGCGCGGTGCGGCGCATGTGCAGCACCGGCGTGTGGTAGCGGATGGTTTCGGACACCAGGTTCGGGATCAGCTCGCGGCGGGCGCGGACCAGCTCGAACTGCTCCGGATTCTCGCACAGCGCCATCAGCCCGGCCGACATCGAATTGCGCGTGGTGTCGTTGCCACCGACGATCAAAAGCCCGATCGTGCCGATGAACTCGCGCGGCTCCAGATTCCGCGTCGCTTCCGAATGCGCCAGCATCGAGATCAGGTCGAAGGTCGGCGGCGCATCGACCCGCGCGTTCCACAGCTTGCGGAAATATTCTCCCATCTTGATCAGCTCGGCGGTGCGTTCAGCCTCCGAATGCACAACGGCGTCGGGGGACTCGATGTTGGCGATTGCGACATCCGACCACCAGGTCAGCTTGGCGCGGTCCTCAGCGGGAAAATCGAACAGCGTCGCCAGCATCATGTTGGTGAGGTCGACCGAGACCCGCTCGGCCCAGTCGAAGGTCTCGTTGCGCGGCAGCGCGTCGAGCACGACCGAGGTGCGTTTACGGATCAGCGCATCGAAATTGGCGAGGTTCGACGGCGCCACGATCGGCGCGACCGTGCGGCGCTGCGCGGTGTGGCCGGGCGGGTCCATGCGGATGAAACTTGGCCGCTCCTGCCCCTTCGGCTGGTCAGCGACCTGGATACCGCCGAGCTCGGAGGCCGACGAATAGTTCTGGTGATCCAGCTCGACCGCAAAGATGTCGTCGTAGCGCGTCACCGACCAGTACGGACCGTAGGCCGAGGCCTCGCAATAATGTACCGGATCGTCGCGGCGGAGCTGCGCGAACAGCGGCCGCCAGGTGTCATCCTGATAAAGCCGGGGGTTGCTGACGTCTGTTGACGTTGGCCTGCGCAGCGCCTCTCCCATCGCTTCACTCCCGCTGGTTCCGTCGCCGCTTGGCGGGCGATCGTCCTTGTCGGGCCGACGATAGAGGAAATCCCGCGGCTGAGTAAAGCCGCGGAACGGACCGTCCGCCGCGCGGAATGCGCGCAGGCTGGCGCACCCCGGCAAATCGCGATGGCTGCCCCGCTGTTCGATGTTTGTCGGCAGCGGTCAGACCGGTTAGCCTTGCCGGCAATCAACCGATCAGGGAGCGACGAGTGGCCGCATTGCGCCAGGACAACAGCCCGCAGACGGCTGCGCTGGACTACGACGTCATCATCATCGGCGCCGGCCTGTCCGGCATGTATCAGCTCTACCGGCTGCGCGAGCTCGGCCTCTCGGCGCGCGTGTTCGAGGCCGGCACCGGCGTCGGCGGCACCTGGTACTGGAATCGCTATCCCGGCGCGCGCTTCGATTCCGAAAGCTACTCCTACGGCTACTCGTTCTCGAAGCAGCTGCTCGAGGAATGGGAATGGTCGGAGCATTTCGCCGGCCAGCCCGAGACGCTGCGCTACTGCAACTACGTCGCCGACAAGTTCGATCTGCGCCGCGACATCCAGTTCGAGAGCCGCGTCACGTCGGCGATTTACCAGGACGACACGCGGAGCTGGCAGATCACGCTGGAGAACGGCACCCGACACAGCTGCCGCTTCCTGATCACCGCGATCGGCCCGCTGTCGACGCCGACCCTGCCGCGCATCGAGGGGCGTGACGATTTCAAGGGGCAATCGTTCCACACCGCGCGCTGGCCGAAGGAGAAGGTGGATTTCACCGGCAAGCGCGTTGCCGTAATCGGCACCGGCGCGACCGGCATCCAGGCCATCCAGACCATCGCTGGCGAGGTCGGACACCTCACCGTGTTCCAGCGCACCGCCAATTGGGCGGCGCCGCTGCACAACGGCAAGATCGACGCCGAGACGCAAGCCAGGATCAAGGCCGGCTATCCCGAGATTTTTGCGCGCTGCAAGGAGACCTTTGCCTGCTTCGTGCATACGCCCGACCCGCGCGGTGCGTTCGAGGTGAGCGATGCCGAGCGCGAGGCGTTCTACGAGAAACTTTACGGCGAGCGCGGCTTCGGCATCTGGCAGGGCAATTTTAGGGATATCCTGATCGACCGCGAGGCGAATGCGACGATCAGCGATTTCGTTGCGCGCAAGATCCGCGAGCGCGTCAAGGATCCCAGGGTTGCCGAGATGCTGATCCCGACAAATCACGGCTTCGGCACACGGCGACTGCCGCTCGAGACCTTCTATTACGAGGTCTACAACCGCGACAATGTCGAGCTTGTGGATCTGAAGGCGACGCCGATCGAGCGGATCACGCCCGAGGGTATCAGCACCAGCGACAAGGACTACGCCTTCGACATCATCATCTACGCCACCGGCTTCGACGCCATCACCGGCAGCTTCGACAAGATCGATCTCCGTGGTACCGGAGGCGCAAGGCTGAAGCAGAAGTGGACCCACGGCCCGGAAACCTATCTCGGGCTGATGGTCGACGGCTTCCCCAACATGATGATGCTGATGGGCCCACACACCGCGCTCGGCAACATCCCGCGCAGCATCGAATACAGCGTCGACTGGGTCACCGGCCTGCTCCGCTTCGCGAAAGCGAACGGCCTGACCTTCCTCGACGCCACGCCCGAAGGCACCGCCGACTGGACCGATCATGTCAAGGCGCTCGGTGTCGGCCTGCTCTCCAACGAGGTCGATTCCTGGATGACCGGCATCAACCGCAACGTCGAGGGCAAGCAGAGGCGCATCATCGCCCGCTACAGCGGCAGCGCGCCGGCCTATCGTGCGCGGTGCGATGAGGTCGCGGCGCAGGGGTATGCGGAGTTGAGGTTGGGGTAGTTCGCAATTCAACGCGTCGAACAGCTCGGTGTCATCACCCGCGCATGCGGGTGATCCAGTATTCCAGAGACATCCGTGCTTGAATCGAGAGGCCGCGGCGTACTGGATCGCCCGGTCGAGCCGGGCGATGACAGCGTTGACACATCAACACATCATCTCTCGCACCGCACCCGGGGCCACTCCTCTCCCCACCCTCTCCCACAAGGGGAGAGGCGTGCTCACTTCACATCACCACGCATCGATGCACGGCCGCTTGCGATGCGTCCGCGGCTCTACCTTCGGCACCGAGCGGAGGCCAGCCATGATCCAGTGCCTGGTGTCTGCGGGATCGATCACCTCGTCGATCTCGAGCACCGAGGCAATCGAGACCGCTTTGCCGTTGGCGTAGAGCTCGGCGACCTTGGTCTGGAAATATTTCTCGCGCTCGACCGGGTCCGCGATCGCCTCCATCTCCTTGCGGAAGCCAAGGCGGACATAGCCTTCCAGGCCCATGCCGCCGAACTCGCCGGTCGGCCACGCCACCGTGAAGAACGAAGCGTGGAAGCCACCGCCGATCATCGATTGGGCGCCGAGGCCGTAGCCCTTGCGCAGCACGACACCGAACAGCGGCACCGTGATGCTGGCGCCGGTGACGAACATCCGCGCGACATGACGTACGATCGCGGTCTTCTCGGCCTCGGGTCCGACCATGAAGCCCGGCGTATCGCACAGCGAGACGATCGGGATGTCGAAGGCATCGCACAACTGCATGAAGCGCGCAGCCTTGTCGCCGGCCGCCGCGTCGATCGCACCACCGAGATGCTTTGGATTGTTGGCGATCAGGCCGAACGGCTTGCCCTCGATGCGGATGAAGGCCGTGATCATGCCGACGCCGAAATCCCTGCGGATCTCCAGCACCGAGCCCTCGTCGGCCATCAGGTCGATCACGTTGCGGATGTCATACACCCGCAGGCGATTTTCCGGGATCGCGCGGCGCAGCAGCCGCTGGTCCGGCGCCTTCCAGTCCGCCACTGCGCCCTGGAAGTAGGACAGATATTTCTGCGCCACCGTCGTCGCCTCTTCCTCGTCCTCGACCAGGATGTCGATCACGCCGTTCGGCGACTGGAACGAGACCGGGCCGACCTCGGCCGGATGATAGACGCCGAGCCCGCCGCCCTCGATCATCGCCGGGCCGCCCATGCCGATCGAGGCATTCTTGGTGGCGATGATGACGTCGCAGACGCCGAGCATCGCAGCGTTGCCGGCGAAGCAATAGCCCGAGACCACGCCGATGACAGGCACGAGGCCCGAGAGCTTGGCGAACTGCACGAAGGACGGGCCGTCGAGACCGGTCATGCCGAGCCGGTCGGTATCGCCGGGACGGCCGCCGCCGCCCTCGGCATAGAACACCAGCGGCATTCGCCACTGCTCAGCGAGGCCGAGCATGCGGTCGATCTTCTTGTGGTTCATATGGCCCTGGGTGCCGGCGAGCACGGTGTAGTCGTAGGAGATCACCATGCAGCGCGCGTCATCGGCGCCGAAATCCCTGGCGTTGACGGTGGCAACGCCCGCGATCAGGCCGTCGGCCGGCGTATTCTTGATGAGGTCCTCTACCTTGCGGCGGCGGCGCTGTGCCGCGATCGCAAGCGAGCCGTATTCGACGAACGAGCCTTCATCGACCAACTGGGCGACGTTCTCGCGCGCGGTGCGCTGGTTGGTCTTGCGGCGACGCTCCACCGAGGCCGGGCGGTTCTCGTCCAGCGTGATCGCCTTGCGCGCGATCAGCTCGGCCAGATCAGGGCGAATGTGATCGAGATCGATCGTGGCCTCTTCCGCCGCGGAATGGCTATCGACCTCAGCGGGCTCGAGGAACAGGATCGGCTCGCCATGCATCAGGGTGACGCCGGGGCCACCGGCGATCTTCGTCACCCGGCCGCCATGCGGCGCGGTGACGAGATGCTCCATCTTCATCGATTCCAGCACCGCAATCTGCTGGCCGGGACGGACCAGATCGCCCTCCGCGACCTCGATCGCCACGATGGTGCCCTGCAACGGCGCCGGCACCGGGAGCGATCCCTCCGGAGCCGCCTCGGCAGCGACGGACTTGGTCGTGGCCGCCTCGCTCACCTCGAGCAGCGGCGCGGCATGCTCCTGCGCGGCACCGACCAGCGCCGCGACATGGGTATCGATGAAGTTGGTGCTGATCTTGTTCCGCCCAAAACTCTGGTGCGCCAGGATTGCGCCGAGGAACGGGATGTTGGTGGCGACGCCGCCGATGCGGAATTCACGCAAGGTGCGCGCCGCCTTGTGCACCACGTCGGTCCATTTCGGGCTCGGCGAATGCACGATGACCTTTGCCAGCAGCGAGTCGAACGCGGCGCTGGTCCGGTAGCCGGAATAGCCGAAGGTATCGACGCGGACGCCGGGGCCGGACGGCAGGTCGAACACGGCCAGTGTACCGCCGGTCGGTTTTGTCACGCCCTTCTCGTCCATTACCTCCATGTTGACGCGCAGCTGCATGGCATAGCCGCGCGGCAGCGGCACCGCAGACTGTGCCAGCCCGAGCGAAGCCAGCGGCGCGCCGGCGGCGACCGCGAGCTGTGACCGCACGAGGTCGATGCCGAGCACCGCCTCGGTGACGGTATGCTCGACCTGCAGCCGCGGATTGGCCTCGATGAAGGCGAAGGCGCCCTCGCCCTCCCCTGCCCCATCATCAACCAGGAATTCGAAGGTGCCGAGATTGTCGTAGCGCGCGGCCGACGCAAGCTGCTTTGCCGCCTCGATGATGCGCGCGCGCAGGCCATCGCTCAGCGACGGGCTCGGCGCCACCTCGATCAGTTTCTGGTTGCGGCGCTGGATGGTGCATTCGCGCTCCCAGAGATGGCTGATCGCGCCATGGCGGTCGCCGATGATCTGCACCTCGATATGGCGCGCCTTGCGGATCAACCGCTCGACATAGACCGCGTCATTGCCGAACGCCGCCTTGGCCTCCGACTGGCAGCGCGCATAGGCTTCATCGAGCTTGGCCAAGTCCTCGACCACCCGCATCCCGCGCCCGCCGCCGCCGGCGATCGCCTTGACCATCACGGCAGCGTTCGCGCCAAGCGAGGCGAAGAAGGCCTTTGCCTCATCGAGCGTCGTCGCTCCCGAGGTCCCGGCAATGATCGGCACGCCGCATTTTTTCGCCAGTGCCTTCGCCTTGGCCTTGTCGCCGAACAGATCGAGCGCTTCCGGGGACGGGCCGACGAAAATGATCTTCTCCTCGGCGCAGCGCCGCGCCAGCTGGGTGTTCTCGCTGAGGAAGCCGTAGCCCGGATGCAGCGCATCGCAGCCGGTGGCCTTCGCCGCCGCGATGACCGCCTCGATGTCCAGATACGCCCGCGCGCCATGGCCGGTGATCTCGTGGCTCGCATCGGCGGATCGGACGTGCAGCGATGCGGCATCGTCGGCGGGATAGATCGCGACAGTCGCGATGCCGCTCTCGGCCGCGGCGCGGGCAATGCGGATCGCGATCTCACCGCGGTTGGCAATCAGCAGTTTCTTGAACGACATAACGGTTTCACCTGAGGCTCTTTTGTTTGAGCATGATCTGATCGGAAAACCGGTGCCCACTTTTCCGGATCATGCTCTAGCGATCCTTCATGGTCGGATCGAGCACGACACGCAAGGACTCCCCGAGCGCATTGAACGCCAGGGAGACGACGAGAATAGCAAGGCCCGGCGCATACATCTGCTCCGGGGCGATTTCCATATATTGATAGGCGCGCGCCAGCATGGCGCCCCAGCTCGGGTCCGGCGGCTGGATGCCGAGGCCGAGGAACGACAGGCTGGCCTCCGCCAGCAGCGCCGCGGCGAGCAGCAACGTCACCTGCACGATCACCGGCTGCAGCGTATTCGGCAGCACGTGGCGCCACAGCACATGCCAGGTCGGCGCGCCAAAGCCCCTGGAGGCGTCGACATAGAGCTCCTGCCGCACGATCAGCGTGCGGGCGCGGACGATGCGCGCCAGCGCCGGGAACATCGTGATGCCGATCGCGATCATGCCGTCGGTTAGCCCGATGCCGAGCGCGCCGGTGACTGCGATTGCCAGCACGATGGCGGGGAACGACAGGAACGTGTCGATGATGCGGCTGATGATGTCGTCGATCCAGCCGCCGAAATAGCCGGCGATCAGACCCACCGGTAGCCCGATCAGAACCGCGACGCCGACCGCAAGCAGGCTGGCGTAGACGGTGGCCGGTGCGCCGTAGATCAGGCGGGAGAAGATGTCGCGGCCGAGGTCGTCGGTACCGAGCAGATGCAAGGGCCCCGGCGGCGCCAGCATGTTGTTGACGTCCTGCGCGGTCGGCGCGTAGGGCGCGATCCAGGGCGCGCCGATTGCGACGACAACCAGCACCGACAGCACCAGGATCGACAGTGCGGCGCGCAGATCGCCGGCGAGCCAGCGCACGAGCCGGCGGAGCCGGGTCGGCCTGGCGTGTACCTTGAGCGGAGCAAGTGCCGTGTCGGTCATTGCTCGATCCTCGGATCGACCGCGGCACACAGCAGATCGGTGATCAAATTCACCGCGATAACGACGACCACCATGGTTAAGACGACGCCCTGCACGATCGGGAAATCGCGCTGGATCGCGCCGCGCACGATCAGGCTGCCGAGGCCGGGAATCGCGAACACCGCCTCGATCACGACGGTTGCCGCCAGCATGCGGTTGACCAAAAGGCTGATGATCGTGAGCAGATTGACGCCGACATTCTTCAGGCCGTGCTGCCAGAGGATGCGGGACATCGACAGCCCCTTGGCGTGCAGCGTGCGGACATATTGCGAGGACAGCACCTCCAGCAGCGCGCCGCGCAGCTGGCGCGCAACCTCGGCCATGCCATAGGCCGCGATCGCGATCCCCGGCAACAGCGCGTGCCTGACCGCATCGATCGGCGAGGCGTTGAAGGATTTTGCGCCGGTCGCCGGCAGCCAGTTCAGCTTCAGCGAGAATTCCGCCACCAGGATCATCGCAAGCCAGAAGCCGGGCACCGCGACGCCGAGCGAAGCAATCATGCTGATCAGCTTGTCGACCCAGCCATTCGGCTTGATCGCCGCCATCACGCCCATCGGAATCCCCGTGACCAGCGCCAGAGCCAGCGCGATCACGACAATCAGCAGCGTGTTCGGAAAGGCGCGGCCGATCGAGACCGCGACCTTCTCGCCGGTCAACAGCGATTGCGAGAGATCGCCCTGCGCGACATGGCCGAGCCAGGCGCCATATTGCAGCAGGAACGGCCGGTCGAGGCCGTAGATCTTCCTGATCTCGGTGATCCGCGCATCCGTCGCGTTGTCGCCCGCCAAGGTCACGGCAATGTCGCCGGGCACCAGCTTGAGCAGCGCGAACACCATGAAGGTCGCGAGCAGGATCACGGGCAGCGCCTGCAACAGGCGGCTGCCGATGACCTTGACTGGTGACCGTCGCGCCATCGTTCTCAGCTCTCCAGCCAGACGTCGTCGTATTTCGGCTTGCCGAGCAGGTTCGGCCGATAGCCCTGCACCTTCTTATTCATGGCGACCAGCTCGAACTGGAACGCCAGCGGCACCACGAAGGCGTTCTCCATCACCAGCCGCTGCACGGTGGCGAACGCCTTGCGCCTGACCTCGATATCTTCAGATGCGCGCGACTCCTTGATCGCGGCCTCGAGCTCGGCCGGGACCGGCGCCCGTCCGGCGTTGTAGTAGGCTTCCTTGGTGAACATCAGCGAGTAAGTCAGACTAGGATCGGGCCGCCCGGTCCAGGCCGAGAGCAGGCCGGCGCCCTTCTTCTCCGCGCCGAAGAAGGCCGCGGAAGCTTCCGCGATCGGGGCATTGACGAAACGCACGCCGATGCCGGCCTTGCGCAATTGCTCGATCAGGATCTCCTGACGCTGCACCGAATCCTGGTCCGGATAGCCGCCGAGCTCGATCTGGGTGCCCTCCTTGAAGCCGGCCTCGGCGAGCAGCTTGCGCGCCTTGTCGGGATCATAGGGATAGAGTTTTGCCACCTCCGCGTCGTACGCCCAATGCGACTTCGGCAGGTTCATGTAGGCGGGCTCCGCAAGACCGGCGAGCGCGGCCTTGACGAAGGACTCGCGATCGATCGCGAAGTTGAGCGCCTGACGGACCTTGAGATTGTCGAACGGCGGCTTGGCCCAGTTGAGGAAGATCTGGAGCACGTAGAGCGTCGGGCCGTGCACCACCTTGACGCTCGGGGCGCGCTCGATGATCACCTTCTGCCGCGGCGGCAGCTGGTAGATCAGATCGTTCTGGCCCGCGGTGACCGAGCGGGCGCCGGTGGTGAGCTCAGGAATGATCGAGAACTCGATGCCGTCGGGAAGAGGCCGGTCCGGCTTCCAGTATTTCTCGTTGCGCTTGACCACGATCTTCTCGCCGTCGGCCCAGCTGACGAAAGCATAGGCGCCGGCGCCGACCGGCTTGCGGGTTACGACGCCGCCCTCAGCCGCCTTTACCGCGGTGGGCGACACCATCATGCCGGCGCGATCGGAGAGAATGCCGGGCAGCGCGGTATCCGGCGTCTTCAGCTTCAGGGTCACCTGCTGCGGCCCGGTGACCTCGACCGAGGCGACCGACAGCAGATCGGCCTTGATGTTCGACTTCGCATCGCCCCGGTTGCGATCGAGGTTGAACTTGACAGCTTCCGCATCGAGCGGCGTGCCGTCGTGGAAGGTGACACCAGCGCGGATGTTGAGCACCAGCGTATTGGGATCGGTGAACTTCCAGCTCTCGGCAAGGCCCGGCTTCGGCTTCAGCGTGTCGAACTCCCATTCCACCAGCGTGTCGTACATCGTGAACAGGAAGGCGTGGTCGGAGCCGGCGCCGCCGGTCGCCGGGTCGAGGCTCGACGGGTTGGCCGGCGCCGAGATCCGCAAGGTACCGCCCTTCTTCGGCGCGCCTTGCGCGAATGCACTGCCGCCAAGCGTGGTGCTCGCCAGCGCACCCGAGATCAGCGCCATGGCTTCGCGTCGTGTCGTCATCGTCATGGCGTTGTCTCCGGTATGTTGTTCGAAAAATTCGGACGGTCGGCGAAATGGCAGGCCACCCAGTGATCGGGCTTCAGCTCGCGCCACTCCGGCACACGGTCGGTGCACAGCGGCTGCGCATGCGGACAGCGGGTGCGGAAGCGGCAGCCCGAGGGCGGATCGATCGGGCTCGGCACTTCGCCCTGCAGCACAACACGGCTCTCCTGCCGCATCGCCGACGGCAGCGGCCGCGGCTCGGCAGAGAGCAGTGCGATCGTGTAGGGATGCAGCGGCCGCTCGGCGACTTCTTCGGTCGGCCCGAGCTCGACGAACTGGCCGAGATACATCACCGCGACGCGCTCGCTGATATGGGAGACCACGGCGAGATCGTGGGTAATGAAGACGTAGGTCAGCCCGAGATCGCGCTGCAGATCGGCAAACAGGTTGAGCACGTCGCCGCGGATCGACATGTCGAGCGCGGCCACCACCTCGTCGCAGACGATCAGTTTCGGCTTGAGCGTCAGCGCGCGGGCGATCACCACGCGCTGCTTCTGGCCGCCGGAGAGTTGATGCGGATAGCGCTCGCCGAACTCCTGCGGCAGGCCGACCCGCTCCAGTGCCTCCCTCGCCTGCCGCTCGCGCTCGGTGCGGCTGCCGACACGGGCAAGCTCCAGCGGCTCCAGCACCGAGGCCAGGATCGTCATCCGAGGATTCAGCGCCGCGTTCGGATCCTGGAAGATGATCTGGTAGTCGCGGCGATGGCTCTGGAATTCCCTGCGCGACAGTGCCGTCGGGTCGATGCCGTCATGCAGGATGGCCCCGGCGCTGGGCTTCAGCAGGAACACGAGCGCTCGGCCGATCGTGGTCTTGCCCGAACCGGACTCGCCGATGATGCCAAACGTCTCGCCGCGGCGGACGTCGAAATTGACGCCGTCGACCGCCTTCACGGTGGCGCGGCGGTCCGAGGTCTGGAAGCGGACCTGGAGGTCGCGCACCGAGACGATGGGCTGGCCGCGCTGTTCGGCGGATGCTGCGGTCATTGCGTCGCGACCTTCGCAGCCACCGGCGCATCGGGTGGATGCAGCGCGCCGGGCAGATTGAGCTCGGCAAAGCGCCAGCAACGCACCTTGCGGCCGCCGCCGGCATCCTGCAGCTTCTGCTCGGCCTCGCAGCCTTTGGCCGCATGCGCGCAACGGGCGCGGAAGCGGCAGCCGGCCGGCATCTCCGCGATCGACGGCACTCGGCCCGGGATCGACGGCAGCCGGCCGTGGCGCGGGCTCAGATGCGGCAGCGAACGCAAAAGGCCGGACGTATAGGGATGCAGCGGCCGCACCAGCGCCTCGTCGACGGTGGCGTCCTCGATCACCTCGCCGGCATACATCGTGATCATCCGCGTGCAGGTCTCGGCGACGACGCCGAGATCATGGGTGATCAGCATCAGCGCGGTCTTCGAGGTCTCGCTGATGTCGCGCAGCAGCTCGAGGATCTGAGCCTGCACGGTGACGTCGAGCGCGGTGGTCGGCTCGTCCGCGATCAGGAGTTGCGGGCCGCAAATCAGGCTCGCCGCGATCATCACGCGCTGGCGCATGCCGCCGGAGAGCTGGTGCGGATAATCGTCGATCCGCCGCTCCGGCGAGGCGATGCCGACGCGGCGCAGCATCTCCAGCGTTTTGGCGCGTGCTTCCTCGTAGCTGACATCGGTGTGGACGCGCAGCGTCTCGGCGATCTGGTGGCCGACGGTGAAGACCGGATCGAGCGCGCTCATCGGCTCCTGGAAGATCATCGCGATCCGCTTGCCTCTGATGGCGCGCATCTGCCGCGCACTGCAGGAAGCGAGATCGGTGCCGTCGAACAGGATCTTGCCGTCGAGCCCGGCAAAGTTGCCCGGCAACAGCCGCAGGATCGACAGGCCGGTGATGGTCTTGCCGCAGCCGCTCTCGCCGACGATGCCGACCCGCTCGCCGGGCGCGATGTCGAAATCGATCCGGCGTGTCGCCTGCCAGATGCCCTGCGACGTCTTGAAACGGATGCCGAGCCCGCGCACGGACAGCAGCGGCCGCGCGCTGTCGCGCGCAACGTCCGTCCTGCGCTGTGCCGGTGGCCCTGCTCCCATCAGCCCGCCGCCCGCTTCTTCTCTTTCACCAGCTGCTCCTCCATCAGCATCTCGGTGCCGATAATGCCCTCACGCGCGAGCTCTTCCAGTTCGGCGTCGGAGAGGCCGAGCATGCCGGACAAGATCTCGCGATTGTGCTCGCCGAGCGTCGGCGGCACCGAGCGGATCGCAAACGGCGCATCGCCCTCGCGGAACGGCATCGATGGCTGCGGATGCTTGCCGATGAAGGCACGGTCGACCTGCTGGATGAAGCCGCGGGCGTGGAGCTGCGGGTCGTCAAGGAGATCGATCGGCAGCCGCGCGACGCCGGAGGCGATTCCTTCAGCCTGCAGCGCAGCCATCGCCGCATCGGCATCGCGTGCCGAGGTCCAGGCGGTGATCGCAGCCTCGATCTCGGCCTCGACGGCGCGGCGGCCCGCGGCGGTCTTGAGCGCTGCGTCCGTTGCCCAGTCCTCGCGGCCGAGCAGCCGCGCTAGTCTTGGCCACATCGCGTCATCCGACACCGCGACCACGACCCAGTTGTCCTCGCCATCGCAGCGAAAGCAACCGTGCGGCACGAAATCAGGATGGCGATTGCCATGTTTCGTGGGTGGCTTGCCATCGATCGAATGCGCCACGATCCAGGGTGCGGCGAACGGCATCATGCACTCGATCTGCGCGAGATCGATGAACTGGCCCTGCCCCGTCAGCCTGGCATGGATCAGCGCGGTCAGCACCGCAACCGCACCGTTGAGGCCACCGACGGCGTCCCCGAACGCGGTGTGGCTCATCACAGGCGGGCCGTCGGGATCGCCGACCACACTAGGCAAGCCGGAGCCCTGCTCCAGCGTCGAGCCATAGGCGCGGCAGTCGCGATGCACGCTGCCGGCGCCGAACGCCGACATCGACATCATCACGAGCTTCGGATTGATCTTGCTCAGCACGTCATAGCCGAGGCCGAGCTTGGGCAGCACCTCGACCGAATAATTATCGACCACGAGGTCGGCATCGGCGAGCAGGCGTTTTGCAAGCGCAAGCCCCTTCGGCCGGGTCAGATCGAGCGTGATGCCGCGCTTGTTGCGGTTCATGATGCAGTAGCGCACCGACTTTTCGTACATCTGCTCCAGCACATAGGCCGGGCGGCGGTCGACGCCGCGCCACCAGTCCGGATACTGGGTCGCCTCGATCTTGATGACGTCGGCGCCGAGATCGGCGAGCGTGCGGGTGCAGATCGGCCCGGCCCAGCCCATCGAGAAGTCGACCACGCGGATGCCCTCGAGCGGCAGGCGATCGGTCGGAGCCGGCTTCGGCGCCGGCACGCGCGGCGCGGCTTCACGCCTCGCCTGCTGCTCGCCAAGATCAGGCACGCGGCCACCGCGCAGCGGCGGCGTTCCCGTCAATCGCTGCATCGTGCCGGCGGAAAAGCCGGTCTCGTCACCGACCGTGATCGGGACGATCGCACCGCGGGCGCGCTTCTCTTCGTCGGCGATGAGATCCGCGATCTCCGGCACCGGCACGATCGGGATCTTGCGCTTGAGACCCTCGGCGAACCATTCCTGCGCGGTGCGCTGCTTCAGCTTCGGCAGGATCTTGCCTTCGATCTCGGCGACGCGTTGCAGCCGGTCGACGCCCATGACGAGCGTCGGATCGTCGCGCAGATCGGTGAGCCCAAGCATCTCGCAGAACGCGCGCCACTGCGCCGGGGTCACCGTGGTGACGCCGAGCCAGCCCTGCTTGGTCTCGTAGATGCCAACCGGAAAGGTCGGCCAGAACCGGTTGACGCCGATCCGCCGCATGATGTCGCCGCGCTGGAACGCCTCGAACATGATATATTCGGTGACGGCGATAGAGGCCTCGAACAGGCTGAGATGGCTTTCGCGCCCGCGCCCGTCCTGCATGCGGCCGAGCACCGACGAGACCGCCGCGACGAAGCCCCACAGCCCGCCGAGAATCCCGGTCTGGAAATCCGGCGCGTGCATCGGCGGTCCCTGCTCGGGTCCGACCAGCTTCACGAGCCCGGTGAGTGCACGGATCGTGGAATCGGTCGCGGCGAAATCGGCATAGGGACCGCGATCGCCGAACCAGGTGAGGTCGAGATGGATCAGGCCCGGATTGTTCCGCTTGATCGCATCGAGATCGATGCCGGGACAATTGGCCGCATCGATGCCGCGCCCATCGAGCAGGATATCGCAGCCGGCGATCAGCTCGCGCAGGCGCAACGTGGCGCTTGCGTCGTCCTTGTCGAGGACGACACTCGATTTGTTGAAGTTCAGGAACGCAAACCAGGCGCTGTGCCCCTGCGGCGTCAGCGGCGCCGTGCGGCGAAGCGGATCGCCCGCTGGCGGCTCGACCTTCTGCACATCGGCGCCGAAATCGGCAAACAGCCGCGCGCAATAGCTCGTCGCCGCAGCACTTCCGATCTCGACTATCCGCAGATGCGACAACGCGCCCATCACGCTTCCTCGCGACAAAATGACCAGCCGATGCCATCGGCTGATTCAGTTTCTTGTTGCCTGAACTTGAAGCCGCGCCGACTGTGTGATGCAAGTGGAATTTTCTTCCGCTTGACGGAATTCACTGGATTGCCGCAGCACTTTGCAACAAGCGTGCGTTGACGGTCTGCCGCCGTGCAGTTGACGCATTGCTCGATCCGCTATTGTGCTCTCTCCAACATCAACAAACGCCGGGCAGGAAACCATGAGCAAATCCACCACAATCAAAAGCGTCGAGACACTCGCCTGCGATGCCGGCTGGCGGAATTATCATTTCGTCAAGGTGACGACGTCAGACGGGCTGGTCGGCTGGAGCGAATACGACGAAGGTTTCGGTGCGCCCGGCGTGACGGCGGCGATCGAACGACTGTCGGCGCGGGTGGTCGGCAAGAACGCGTTCGAGCACGAGCGGATCTATGTCGAGCTGTTCGCCGCGACGCGCCCCGCCGCCGGCGGCGTGGTGGCGCTGGCGCTCGGGGCGATCGAGAACGCGCTGCTCGACGTCAAGGCCAAGGCGCTCGGCGTGCCCTGCTACGATCTGCTCGGCGGCAAGATCCGCGACCGCGTGCGGGTCTATTGGTCGCATTGTGCGACCTGGCGCATCAATCATCCGGATTGGTACAAGCCCGCAATCACGGATCTCGACGGCGTCAAGGCGATCGGGGCCGAGGTGCGCGAGAAGAAATTCTCGGCGATGAAGACCAACATCTTCGTCTACACCGACGGCAAACCGCAAGGCTGGCGCCCCGGGTTCGGCGCGCCGTTCCAGCCCGAGATCAATGTCGACCGCAATGTGCTGCGCAATCTCTGCATGCATCTGGAGGCGATCCGCGACGGCGCGGGGCCGGATGTCGATCTCCTGCTCGACCTCAACTTCAACGCCAAGACCGAAGGCTATCTCAAGATCCTGCGCGCCATCGAGAAGATGGACATGTTCTGGGTCGAGATCGACACCTTCAACCCGCAGGCGCTCGGCTATATCCGGCGCCAGAGCCCGCACCCGATCTCGTCCTGCGAGACGCTTTTGGGCCTGCGCGAATTCCTGCCCTATTTCACCGAGCAGGCGATGGATGTCGCGATCATCGACACGCCGTGGAACGGCGTCTGGCAGTCGATGAAGATCGCCGCGGCCGCCGAGCATTTCGAGGTCAACGTCGCACCGCATAATTTCTACGGCCATCTCTGCACCATGATGAACGCGCATTTCTGCGCCGCGGTGCCGAACCTTAGGATCATGGAGACCGATATCGATCGGCTGGCCTGGGACCACGAGCTGTTCACCCACGTGCCGGAGTTCGTCGACGGCCATCTCGTGATCCCGGATCGCCCGGGCTGGGGCACCGAGCCGAACGAGGAAGGCCTGCGCGCGCATCCGCCGAAGGACAAGGGCGGGCTGCTGAATTACGGGCTGAAGAAGTAGGGATTGTTGTGCCGATCCTCACCCCATCGTCGTCCCGGCGAAAGCCGGGACCCATAACCACCGCTCTGCGGCTTATGAACGCGGCTGCGGCCCCAGTGACGTGAAGCAACAATAGCTGTGGTAATGGGTCCCGGCCTTCGCCGGGACGACGCATACTCAACCACCGCCCCTCAATTATCCTCCCGCACCGGCGTGAACGCGCTCTCGATCACGTCGCCGATCGGCTGCCAGGCGTTGCCGTCGAACTGCACCAGCCGCATCTGCTTGATCGGCCGGAAATCCTTCGGCCCGGTGTTGATCACGATCCCGGGCAGCGCGATCGGGCTTTGGTAGTCCTTCAGCGAGGCGGCCTGCCGCATGATGTTCTCGCGCGACAGGTCGTCGCCGCACTGGCGCAGCACCTGCATCAGCGTGTCGGCGGCGGCGTAGCCGAACACGGCGTAGATGTCGTCCTTGTCGCCGTCGGGGTAATACTTGTCCATGAAGGCGTCCCACGCCTTGATCTGCGGATCGTTCTTCCAGGAGGCATCGCCGGCGTCCTTCAGGAACGAGGTCGAGATCACGCCGAGCGAATTCTGCAGGCCCGCCGGCCGCAATGCGCTGGCGATCGAGGCAGACGCGTTGTCGAGGATGAACACCGGATGCCAGTCGAGGTCGGCGGCCACGCGGATCGCGCGCGCCGCGATCGCCGGGGCGCCGTCGAACACCAAAATGTCGGCGCCGGAGCCTTTCAGGATTCCGATCTGGTTCTGGATCGCGGTCTCCGACGCGTCGAAGGCGAGATCGGCAACGATCATGCCTGCGGTGTCGCCGAGCCCTTCCTGCAATCCCCGGAACAGATCTCGGCCGAACTGGTCGTTCTGCCAGAGCACCGCGATCTTGCGGGAGGGATAGGCGGCTTGGATGTAATTGGCATAGATCCGGCCCTCGGCGCGGAAGGTCGGCTGCCAGCCCATGGTCCAGGGAAAGGTTTTCGGATGCGCCCACTCCTCGTCGCCGGAGGCGACGAACAGCTGCGGGATATTCTTCTCGTTGAGGTACTTCCGGACGGCGAGGTTGCTCGGCGTGCCGAACGAGCCGAACATCAACAGCACGTCCTGCTTCTCGACGAGATCGCGGGTCTGCTCGATTGCGGTCTTCGGATTGGAGCTGTCATCGACCGAGACGAACCTGACCTTGCGGCCGTTGATGCCGCCATGCTCGTTGACCATGTCGAAATAGGCCGCTTCCGCCCGCCCGATGGTCGCGAACGCGGCGAGCGGCCCGGTGTAGGGCATGACGTTGCCGACACGGATCTCGCTGTCCGTCTTCGCTTCCGGCCCCTGCTGCGCACGCAACGGCGACGCCGCGAGAACCGCTGCGAAGACAAGGGATATCGAAAGCACGGTTTGTCGTTTTGTTTGCATCAACATCGCCACAACGCCGGCACCAGGCCAGCGCTCCCTCCCAGCGCGCGGAGCTTATCGCCCAAGGCAATGCCGGGAAAATGAAATGTTGATGGCGGAGGCCAGCTTCCCCTCACCTCTCCCGCTTGCGGGGGAGGTCGGATTGCATCGAAGATGCAATCCGGGTGGGGGCTGTTTCCACATGATGATAGTCGACTTGTGGCGAGACCCCCACCCCAACCCTCCCCCGCAAGCGGGAGAGGGAGCGCAGTTTCCGCATGGCGATCAACGCAATGTTATGTCGAGCCAGCCCAGCGGGTTGACCGCGACACGATCGCCGCTGTCGACCAGAACCGTCGTGGTTTCGGCCTCGATGATCGCTGGACCGGCGAGTGAGTGCCCGGGCTTGAGATCGTCGAGCGCATAGACCGGCACCTCGCGCCAGGCACCGAACCAGGCCTGCCGCTTGCCGCGCGGCGCGCAGGGTGCGGCCGACGCGGCCTCGCCGGCATCGCTGCTCCGCCGCGCGACCTTGCCGACCGCGGCGACACGGGCGTTGACGAACACCACCTCCTGCCCGCGCGAGGCATAGGTGTAGAGTTCCTCGTGGCGGCGATGGAAGCGCTCCTCGATCTGTGCCACGAGATCCGCGGCGCCGAGATCGAGGTCGCCGAGCGGCACGTCGATCTCGAACACCTGCTCGCCATAGCGCATCTCGGCCGAGCGCTCGATCGCGATGTCGCCCTTGAACCAGTCGCGCAAACGGCCGGCCGCCTGCTCCTCCAGCGCGGCGAACAGCGCCCGCACTTCGTCCGCGGAAATGCGGCCGGTGCCGTAATGGGTACGGCTGACCTCGTAGCGCAGATCGCTGGTCAGCATGCCCCAGGCCGACAGCACGGAAGCGACCGTCGGCACGATAATACGCTTGATCTCGAGCTCGCGCGCGACCTCGGCGGCGTGCATGCCGGCGGCCCCGCCAAAGCTGAGCAGCGCAAACTTGCGGGGATCGACACCGCGGCGCAGCGTCATCAGGCGGATGCCGTCGGCCATCTTCAGATTGATCATCTTGTAGATGCCGGCGGCCGCCTCGATCCGCGACAGCTCGAGCGCTTCGGCGATCCGGTCGACCGCGGCTTCCGACGCCGCGCGATCGAGCGGCCGCGCGCCGCCCATGAAGGCTGCGGCATCGAGATAGCCGAGCACGACATTGGCGTCGGTGACGGTGGCAGCCAGGCCGCCATTGCCGTAGCACGCCGGCCCCGGCACCGAGCCCGCGCTCTCCGGCCCGACCCGCAGCGTGCGGCTGCCGTCGACACCGGCGATCGAGCCGCCGCCCGCCGCGATGCTGGCGATGTCGAGGCTGCGCAGTGCAATGCGCTGGCCGGCCAGCATGCCGTCGGCCGACAGCGAGGCCTCGCCATCTGCGATCAGCGAGATGTCGGTCGAGGTCCCGCCCATGTCGAACGGCACGAGATCGGGAATCCCGAGCATCTCGGCACAGCGGCGGCTGCCGGAGATGCCGCCGGCAGGGCCCGACAGCACCGTGCCTGCCGCAAGCCGCGAGGCCTCCTCCACCGGCGCCATGCCGCCATGCGACAGCACGACGAACAGCGAGCCCGCAAAGCCGGCCTCATGCAGGCTGCGCTCGAGATTGGTGAGATAGCGCCGCACCGTCGGCGCGACATAGGCGTTCACGATCGTGGTCGAGACGCGCTCATATTCCTTGATCTGCGGCAGCACGTCGCTCGAGCGTGACACGCTGACATCGGGCAATTCCTTCGCCAGCCGTTCGACCGCGACGAGTTCATGCGCCGGATTGAGATAGGCGTGCAGGAAGCAGACCGCGACCGAATTCGCGCCGGACCGTTTCACCTCGGCGATGACATCGCCGAGCGCTGCGGCATCGAGCGCGATCGCCGCGCTGCCGTCGGCCTTCAGCCGCTCGCGCACGCCGAAGCGGCGCTCGCGCGGCACCAAGGGCTCGGGCGGCGGCGTGCGCAGATCGTAGCGATCCGGCTTCAACCCCTCGCGCATCTCGACGACGTCGCGATGGCCCTCGGTGGTCAGCAGCGCAACTTTGGCGCCCTTGCGCTCCAGCAGCGCATTGGTCGCAACCGTCGTGCCGTGCACCAGGCGATCGGTCGCCGCGAGCATCGCCGCGCGCGTGACGCCGAGGCGGCGCGCCAACTCCTCAAGTCCCGCCATGACGCCGATCGACTGATCGGCCGGCGTGGACGGTGATTTCGCGAACACAGTTCGCCCGGTTTGATCGGTCGCAACCAGGTCGGTGTAGGTGCCGCCGACGTCAACCCCAATCGTGTACATCGCTGCCCTATACCGCCTTCGAAACCAGACCTTGCGCGGCGTCGCGCGCCCGCGCCTCCGCCGATCGCTTCTCGGATGGACCCCAGCCGCCCCCGCCGGACGAGCGGATCTCGAGGCAGTCGCCGGGGCGCAACTCGATGCCGACCTCCTTGGTCTTCAGCACGCGCGGCTCGCGGCCTTCCGACAAGAGGCGATAGTGATGCGGCTCGCCGTCCTTGCCGCCGAGCATGCCGCAAGGGCCGTGCCGCGCGCCGTCGCCCGCGGTGTTGCCCTTGGCCGGCTTTGCCGTCTCCAGCACCATGTCGAGCGCCACGCCGAGCCCGCCGCGATGCTGGCCATCGCCGCCGGAATCCGGCCGGAATTCGTGCTGGCGGAAGTGCAGCGGAAAGCGCACCTCGGCAACCTCGATGCTACCGAATTTGAGTCCGCCGACCGAATGCCACTCGCCGATCGAGGAATAGCCATCGCCGCCGGGCGATGCGCCGCCGCCGGGCCGCGCCTGGAACATGTGCCAGATGAAATTGCGCCCGTTGCGCGGATCCTCGCCCTGGATCGCGATGCGGAAGCGGCGACCCCAGCCGCCCATCACGCGATCCGGACAGGAGGCCGACATCGCCTTGATGATGGCCTCGACGATCTCGTTGGAGGGATGGCTGGTGCACAAGGTCACCGGCCTGCCGGGATCAGCCCACACGATGGTGCCCTGCTTCGCCACCACCTTCAGCGGCCGCAGCGCGCCGGTGTTCTTCGGAATATCGGCATCGATCAGATAGGCAAACGCCATCGCAACCGCCGCCTGCATGTTGGCGTGCGACGAGTTGACGAAGCTCGTCGACTGCGGATCGGAGCCGGTGAGATCGACCTCGATGTCACTGCCCGTTTTGGTCACCTTGGCCGCGATCTTGATGTCGGTGCGGCCGTGGCCGTCGTCGTCGAGCAAGGCCTCACCATAGAACACGCCGTCCTTCCATGTGGACACCACGGCGCGGGTCTGCTGCTCGGTAGCATCGAGAATGGCCTCGATCGCGGCCTCGACGGTCTCCGCGCCGAACTCGCTGAACAGTTTTGCGACGCGGCGTTCGCCGAGATGCGCCGCACCCAGCATCGCCGCAAGGTCGCCGCGGAATTCGCGGGGGTTGCGGATGTTGAGCGCCAGCAGGTCGAGCAGGTCCTCACGCGGCTTGCCGGCCTCGTAGAGCTTGATCGGCGGAATGCGAATGCCTTCCTGATAGATTTCAGTCGCGGCCGGATTGTAGGCCCCATGGGTGGCACCGCCGATGTCGCTCTGATGCGCGCGCACGATGGTCCAGAGCAATCGCTTGCCGCCGTCGAACACCGGCACGAAGGCGGTGAGATCAGGCAGATGGCTGCCGCCCTGATAGGGATCGTTGAGCAGGATGACGTCGCCGGGCGCGACATCCTTGAAGCGTTCCTCGACCGCGAGCGTCGCCCACGGCAAGGCGCCGACATGCACCGGGATGTGGTCGGCCTGCGCGATCAGCCGCCCGCTTGTGTCGCAGATCGCCAGCGAGAAATCGCGGCTGGAATTGAGGATCTGCGAATAGGAGGTGCGAAGCATGGCCTCGCCCATCTCCTTCACGATCGACGACAGGCGGTGCTGGACGACGGAACGGGTGATCGGATCGATCTTGGCGGACATTTTTGCCCTTGTGGGCGCATGGGACTGCGCAGAGAGGATCGCGGAACCGGTCGATCAGGACCGGAATTCCCTCTTATAGCCAGAGACTTGCCGATCGCAAATCGGCCGGTTCGGCCGTAACGGGGTATTCCATCGATCAGCAAGTCGTGATCGACAAGAAGCCACCCGGCGACGGAATAGAACTCACGCCACCGCGTCCCACCCATGCAAGCCGGCCCCGAGGCCGGGCCGCTCGGGCTTCCCCGACAACCCCCAGGGTGACGCAATGCTTCCTCGACTCCTCAGACCCGGCCTCGCGCCGCTCGGCGTATCCGTCCTGCTCGCTGTTGCCGCGGCCGCGTTCGCGCATGACGGCGATCATCATCCGACACAGACCGCGCTGTCGGCCGACGAGAGCGCCTTCCTCGCCGAGAACGACGCCGCGATGACCAGGATGATGAACGACATGGCCGCCAAGCCGAGCGGCGATATCGATCGCGATTTCGTCGCGATGATGACCCCGCACCATCAGGGTGCAATCGACATGGCCGTGATCGAGCTGCGCTACGGCAAGAACGAGCGGCTGCGCCGGATCGCACAGGAGATCATCGTCGAGCAGCGCCAGGAGATCGACGCCATGAAGCTCGCGCTCGGCGAACAGGTCACGGACACGACACCCGCCCCGACACAACAACCCGGCGCGAAAGCCGCCCCGGCGGCGACCAGTCACGATCACATGAACATGCACCACGACATGATGAAGCAGGAGACCAAGTGATGACGAGCCAGTTCATGAAGGGCCTGTTGGCCACCAGCATGATCGCGCTGTCGACGTCGGCGTTTGCCGGGCAGGCGCCGGGCGCCGTGTCCTCACCCGACATCCCGATCAGCCATCATGACCGCGTCTACGCCGCCGAGCAGTTCTCCAACACGGTGTCGGTCACCGATCCCGTCGACAACAAGCTCATCGGCGTGATCCGGCTCGGCGACCCGCAGCCCGGCAATTTCAGCCCGCTCTACAAGGGACAGGTATTGGTGCACGGCATGGGCTATTCGCCCGACCACCACACCCTCGCCATCGTCTCGATCGGCTCGAATTCGGTGACCTTCATCGACACGGCAACCAACGCGGTCAAGCATGTCACCTATGTCGGGCGTTCGCCGCACGAGGCGTTCTTCACGCCCGACGGCAAGGAGGTCTGGGTCACCGTGCGCGGCGAGAACTACATCTCGGTGATCGACGCGCAGAGCTTCAAGGAAACGATGCGGATCGAGGTGCCGGCGGGACCTGGCATGCAGATCTTCTCGCCCGACGGCAAGTACGGCTACATCTGCTCCTCGTTCAATCCGGAGACCGACGTGGTCTCGGTGGCCGACCATCAGATCGTCGCCAAGGTGAAGCAGGAAAGCCCGTTCTGCCCCAACATCGCGGCGACGCCGGACGGCGAGCAGGTGTGGTTCACGCTGAAGGATGTCGGCAGGACGCAGGTCTTCAACGCCAAGCCGCCGTTCAACCTGATCAAGACGATCAACACCGGCCCGATTACCAACCACGTCAACTTCGCGAAGACGGCCAAGGGGACCTTCGCCTATGTGACCATCGGCGGCACCAACGAGGTCAAGGTGTTTCGCACCGACGACTTCTCCGAGGTCGCGACCATTCCCGTCGGCAATCTGCCGCATGGCATCTGGCCGTCCGGCGACGGCACCCGGGTCTATGTCGGCCTGGAAAATGCCGATGCCCTGGCCGCGATCGACACCGCGACCAACAAGGTGATTGCCAACATCCCGATCGGCCAGGCGCCGCAGGCTATCGCCTACGTGCCGAACGCCGCGCCGAACCCTGACGACCGCCAGAACCTGCAGGCGCTTGGCGTCGCCGGCCAGGCTGCCCACCTCGCGCTCGCGGCGAAGAAGGACGCCAAGAGCGACAAGCCGCCGACCAGCGTCTCGCTGTTCGATCAGGGCCTGATCCAGGTGGTGCAGGCATCGGTCACCGGGCTCGAACCCAAGCAGCACTACGTGCTAGGATTGGCCGAACATGCTGACGGGACCGGATCGGTGGAGCCTCTGGCAGCCTTCATGACCAATCCCGCCGGCTCTGCGATCGTCAACGCTGCCGGTCCGATCCGCCAGCTCGTGCAGAGCGCGGCCAAGACGGAGCGACGCTATCTCGTCATCGCATCAGGCGAACCGGCGAAACTCGGTGCGGTCATCCAGGTGCAAACGCCATGAACGACATGCTGCGCCTGGTCGAACCGCTGATACCCGCCTTGCGGCGGTATGCGCGGGCTCTCGTCCGCGATCACGCGGCGGCCGACGACCTGGTGCAGGACTGCCTGGAACGCGCCGTCATTCATTGGGAGCAGCGGCGGTCGGACAATCCGCGGCCGTGGCTGTTCGCCATCTTGCACAACCTCGCCATCAACCAGTTTCGCCGCGCAACGACGCGCGGCGTCCATGTCGCGATCGACGAAACCAACGAGGATGCATTCGGCCAGGACGCAGAGCAGGAGCACAAGGTGACGTACCGCGACGTCATGGCGAAGCTCGCAAGGCTTCCGCATGACCAGCGCGCCGTCCTGCTGCTCGTCGGCGTCGAGGACCTGTCCTATGCCGATGCCGCGAAGGTGCTCGGTGTGCCGATCGGTACGGTGATGTCGCGCCTGGCGCGCGCCCGCGAGCGGCTCCATCAAGAGTTGGAGGGCACTGCCGGCCAACTGGACAACAATGTTGTGCAATTGCGGAACAAGACATGAGCAATCGACCCATTACCGAAGACGATCTGCATGCCTATGTGGATCGCGCACTCGAGCCGGAACGCGAGGCCGAAGTCGCGGCCTATCTGGAAAAGCATCCGGACGTCGCCAAACGCATCACCGCCTACTCCGATGAGCGTAACCTGCTGCGATCGGCATTGCTGCCGATTGCCGAGGAACCGCTGCCGCCGCAGCTCAACCTCGCCAGGATGATCGAGCGCCCGCGCCGCCGCCCCTCATCATTGCGCTGGGCCATCGCAGCGATGCTGATGCTCTCGATCGGCGGCCTCGGCGGATGGGTGATCCGCGGCGCGACATCGGCGCCGGCCGGCGGGCTTGCGGCGCTGGCCGAAGAAGCAAGCGATTCCTACAAGGTCTACGCCTCGGACCACACCCGGCCGGTCGAGTTGCGCGACAGCGCCGAGCTTGTGCAATGGGTCTCCAACCGGCTGCGTCAGCCGGTCAAGCTGCCGGATCTGAGCAAGTCGGGATATCGCTTGATGGGCGGACGGGTGGTGCCGACCGCTCACGGTCCGGCGGCGATGTTCATGTACGACGACGATCACGGCGAGCGGCTTGTGGTCCTCACCCGTCCGATGACGTCGGATCAGAACGCACCGATGGCCGCGCATTCGGGCGGCGACGTCGCGGGTGTCTCCTGGGCGGACGGCGGCACGGGCTATAGCCTCGTCGGGCCGCGCGGGGTCGATTCACTGCGGCCGCTTGCCAACGAAATCCGCAAGCAGGCCCAGACGATCTAGACAGCAGCAGCCCTGGTATAGATCAGGAACAGCACAACGCCGATCACCAGCGCACCTGCGATGAACAGCAGCACCGCGGGCAGGCCGAACAGCGCCGCGACGCCCGCGGTGCTCGATTGCAGCAGCGCAGCGCCGAGGAAGAACGCGAGATTGACCGACGACAACGCCTTGCCGGTGTCCTTAGCGGCGACGAGCTGCCGCGTCATGCCGTAGATCAGCGGCTGCGCCGACGTCGCAAGCCCGATCAGGATCAGCAGGACCAGGTCATATCGCGTCGGCATCACGGCAACGCCGAACAGGTTCGAGACCGGGAAATGCGGCGCGCCGGCGGCCATCAGCACCAGCAGCAGCGCGGCGACGGCATGGGTCGACGCCACCATGGTGCGGCGATGCCCGAACTTGCGATCGATGGCGCCGATGCAGGCCGGGCCGATGATCATCGCCAGCGTGAACAGGCCGAGCAGATTGCCGGCTTCGATGCGGCTCAGCCCCTTCACATCCATCAGCCACGGCCCGCCCCACAGGCCGCGCAGCACCAGCGATGCGCCGAGCGATACCAGCGACAGCGCGATCAGTCCGCGCAGGCCGCGCGACAGGCCGAGCCGCAGCACCTCGGCCATCTGCTGCAAGGGTGAGGAATCATCGGCATGCGCCGCCGGCTGCCGCGGCACCAGCGCGAACACCGCGATCAGCACGACAATGCCGAAGCCGGCCGAGCCCCAGAAGCCGGCGCGCCAGCCGAACTGATCGACCACGAAGGCCAGCGGGCTGGCCGACAGCAGCATGCCGACATTGCCGATCGAGAGGATCAGGCCGGACCACAGGCCGAACTTCGCCGCCGACATCTGCTTGGCCGCCAGCGTCATCGGGCACATCAGCATGCCCGAGGTGGCGATGCCGAGCATCAGTTGCCCGAGCACGAAGCTCGCGGGCCCCGTAGCGAGCGCCGAAACCACCGTCCCGACCACGGTACCTCCGAGCAGGCTCAGCGACACCGGCCGCACGCCAAAGCGGTCCATCGCGGCGCCGACCGGGATTTGCGAAGCGGCAAAGGAGAAATGATAGATCGCGGTGAGGCTCGCCAGCGCCTGCGGCGAGGTGCCGAAATCTCGCGCCATCAGATCGAGGCTGATCGCGGGGATCGTGCGCAGCAGCGTCGACAGCATGTGGCCAGAGGCCAATGCCAGAAGTGCAAGGACCAGGGCGCGGAACCCGATCCCCGCTGCTTCCTTCGTCACCACGCCGTCCATGAATCGCCCTTTCCCCGAGCAGTTGGGGGACGGGCGTAACATCATTGGGATAGGGGTGCCAAGTTTGAGAGCAAAGCCCTGTCGCGGGCCAAATCTCGTCATCGCCGGGCTTGTCCCGGCGATCCACGTCTTCTTCGAGGAGCCCCAAAGTCGTGGATGCCCGGGACAAGCCCGGGCATGACGAACTCGTGGAAGAGTCGTCGTGACTGCTACTGCTTGTGAAACACCAGCGTGCGCAGCTCGATGCTCTCGCGCGGCGCGGCGTCCGCAGGCGTGGTCGGATCGACGAAGGCGGTATGCGGTCCAAACCGCGTCCGGCCGTCGGTCGCCGAGTCGTAGCATTTCAGCAGGATCGCCTCGTCCGGCGTCATCTCGGGAATGTAGAACCAGCGATGATTCGGATTGTACTTCACCGAATAGGTCTCGCCGCTGCGGTTCGGGTAGATCAGGTCGGAGGCGATCAGATCCTCCGGGGCAACCGTGGTGCCGTCGGCCATCGCGAGCGGTGAATCGCGCAAGGGACCGCGGATCGGGCGCCAAAGATTGATCACCTGGACGCGACCCTTGACGAGTTGCTCGGCCTCGTCAGGCAAATGCTCAAACACACGGTTGTGGCCGGAGACGGCAGTCTGGTCGACATGGACGCGGGTCGCGGGCTGGCGCGGTCCGCCGCCGCGGATATCAGCTGCGCCCTCGACGCGCTTGCGCACGGTGTGATCGAAGATGAAGACACGGTCCGCCTTCAGCGTCGCTTTCAGGAAGGCTTCGACGGCCGGGTAGTAGACCTTGCGGACTTCGTTGTCGTCGTAATAGTCCTTCACGATAGTCGGATGCTTGACCAGCGCAAAGCCCTCGCGATCGAGCGAGAAGCTGTCGGCGATCAGGCGCCCATCGAAGATCGGGACATTGTGCGCTTCGGGCAGTGCGGTGGATTTGGGCTCGCCGGGCGGCGGATCGAAAGCATAAGTCCGGGGCTTGCCCGGCGTCGGCGCGAGATAATTCAGTTCAGCGGTCACAAACGGCAGCGACTCGATACGAGTTTGTTGAAGGCCCACGGTGATCTCCCGGACTCGATTGTTCGTGTGTTTGATCTTGGCGGTGCAGGAGAGCGCGGCAAGGGTGCGGCGAAAATAGCAACGTTGCGGTTTTGGAAGGCGCCTCGCGGGGAAAATCCTTGCTGGAGGTAGGCGCGCCGACGAATAGATGTTTTGGCGATCACGGATTCGTTAGCGGTGCGGCAACGCCACGCTTCCTTCGCCTCTCCCGCTTGCGGGGGAGGCCGACGCGCGTAGCGCGTCGGGTGGGGGCTCTCTCCGCGGTATGACTCGTGGAGAGAGCCCCCACCCCACCCCTCCCCCGCAAGCGGGAGAGGGAGCCCACTGCCGATGCGGCGCTTGTCCGCCTAGCTAAAGCCCCGCACCCTTCTCGACTGCCGCTCCAAACGACCGGTCGACGACATCGGCGGCGTTGATCTTCTGCCGGATCAGGCCCCAGCGGTCGTAGAGGTCGATGGTCTTCTGCTCGTCGGCCACCACGCTGTCGTCGATCGGCGCGATGCGGATCTTGGCGCGCGTCAGCCAGTTCAGCGGCACCGCGGGCGGGATGTTCATCAGCCTGCCCCACGTCGCGGCATAACCTTCGACATTGTTCTGCGACCATGCGCGCGCGGCCGCGAGGCGACGCACGAAATCCTCGAGCTCGGCACGCTTGTCCTTGATCGCGTCCGGCGTCGCGACCTGAAAGCCGAGGCCGGGCGTGATGCCGTCGGCCGTGATGACGCGGCGCGCCTTGAACAGTACCTCTTCCTGGCTGACATAAGGCTCCCAGGTCGACCAGGCATCGACAGCGCCTTGCGTGTACGCGACCTTGGCATCCGACGGTGCCAGGAACACGATCTGCACGTCGCTCGCCTGCCACCCCTTGGATTCCAGCGCGGCCAGGATCAGCTGATGGCCGATCGAGCCGCGGCCGGTTGCGATCTTCTTGCCGCGCAGATCGTCGAAGCTCTTGATCGGGGAATTTTCCGGCACCACGACCGCGAGCCCGTCGCGCGACTGCCGCACGGCCGCGATCGCCTTGACCGGGATCCTGGCGGCGGCCGCGAACGTGAACGGCGCGTCACCGACGAGACCAGTGTCGATCGCGCCGGCTCCAAGCGCCTCCAGCAGCGGCGCCGCGGCGGCGAACTCCTTCCACTCGATCCTGTAGGGAACGTCCTTGAGCACGCCGGCCGCTTCCATCACGGCCTGCGAATTGCCCTTCTGGTCGCCGACGCGCAGCGTTGACTGCGCGAAGGCCGGTTCGATGGCGGCGAGCGCGAGCGCCGCCGCAACAATGAGACGGATCATTCGGCGGCGATCCCCCGCTGCTGGTCGCGCGCTTCGATCAGCTTGCGGGTCAGCGGGATCAGCTCGCGGCCATAGTCGATGGCATCGACCAGCGGATCGAAGCCGCGGATCAGGAAATGGCTGACGCCGAGATCGTAGTAATCGGCGAACACTTCGGCGACCTGCTCGGGCGTACCGACCAGCGCGGTGGTGTTACTGTTGGCGCCGGTGAGCTTGGCGATCTCGGTCCACAGCCGCTTGTCGATCCGCGTGCCCTGATCCGCCAGCGCCAGCAGCCGCTTGGCGCCGTCGGTCGCGTGATTGGGGCGGCGGTAGCCGGTCTGATCCTGCAACGCGGTGGCGCGCTCGAGGATATGCTCCGCCTTCGCCCACGCCTTCTCCTCCGTGTCGGCCAGGATCGGCCGCACCGAGAGGCTGAAGCGCGGCGTCGGGCGGCCGTGCTTGGCCGCGGCGGCGCGCACCCGCGCCGTGACGTCACGCACCTGCGCGTAGGATTCACCCCACAGCGCGAACGTATCGGCGTGCTTGCCCGCGACCTCGACCGCGGCATCCGAGCCGCCGCCGACGAAGGTATAGATGCCGCCCTTCTGCAACGGCTTCACTTGCGAGAAGCCGTTCTCGACGTTGTAATACTTGCCGCTGTAGTTGAACGGCTTCTCGCTGGTCCATTCCAGCCGTACCACGTCGAGGAATTCGCTGGTGCGGGCGTAGCGCTCGTCCTTGTCGTCGAGCGTGTTGCCGTCCTGGCGCAGCTCGATGGCGTTGCCGCCGGTGATGACGTGAAGCGAGACGCGGCCGCCATAGAACTGATCCAGCGTCGCAAGCTGCCGCGCCAGCAGCGTCGGCGCGGTGAAGCCCGGGCGCTGCGCGATCATCACCTTGAGCTGCTTGGTGATGGTCAGGACATGCTGCGCGACCTGCAATGCGTCCGGCGTGGTCGAGTGGAACGCCAGCAGCGCGCGATCGAAGCCGGCCAGCTCATGGGCCTTGGCGACGGTCTCGATATAGGGCGGGTCGAGCACCGGGCCGGAGCGGACGATGGTCTCGGAGGCATTGTTGTTGGTGATGAAGCCGATGAACTCGACCGGCATGACTGACAACTCCGTTGTTGTTGGCTGTTGTTTTCAGACGCCCAGCGCGAAGCGTCCGGCGGAGACACGGGTGGCATCGTCTTGCGGGGTATGCACGCGGCCGCACAGCACGTCGCGGTAATGCCGCTCCAGCGGATTGGTTCGCGACAGGCCGTGATTGCTGGTCAGCGACAAGGCATCCTCCACCACTGCTGCGGCGTTATTGGTCACCGTCAGCTTGATGATGTTAGACTCGATCGCGGACAGCGGGAAGCCGTTATCGAAATCGGCGGCGAAGCTGTCGATCAGGCGGGCATTGACGGCGAGCCGCGCTTCGATCCCGCCAACGACCTCCTGCATGCGCGGCAGCGTCGCCAGCGGCGCGCCGAGATTGGCGGGCACCCGCTCCTTCAGGAATTTGACCAGCCAGTCGCGGGCCGCGCGGGCGATGCCGTCATAGATCGCGGCGACGAAGATCGCATGCACGGTCGCCTGGGTGACGTCAGGAACCTTCCAGTCGTCGGGCCTGCGGACGTCGATCTCATAGTCCAGCGGAAACACCACGTCGTCGAAGATCACGGTGTGGCTGCCGCTGGCGCGCAGGCCGAGATGATCCCAGGTCTCTTCGATCCGCGTTCCCGGCAGACCGGCCGGAACCAGAAACAAGCCGACACGGGTCTCCAGCTCGTCGGTTTTCGCCCAGACCGAATACCATTTCAGGATCGGCGCGCCGGTCGAATAGATCTTGCGGCCGGTCAGCCGCCATCCGGTCTCGGTGCGGCGCGCCGTGGTCGCCGGCAGGCCGCCGCGCGCGGGCGAGCCGAGTTCGGGCTCGACGCGCAATGCGTTGATCAGCGCCACGCCCTCGACCGTCTCCTTCGCGAGCTTGCGCGAAAGACGTGCAGGCCAGCGCGCGCTGCGCGCCATCACCAGATGCTGGATGTAATGCATCGACAGTACCAGCGCGGTCGACGGATCGGCCTTGCCGATGATGCCGAGTACGCGGATGGCATCGCGCGCGCCCGCCCCGCCTCCGCCGAGCGCCACGGGCACGGTCAGCGCCAGCAGGCCTTCGCGCGAGAGATCGGCGAAATTGCCAAAGGGAAAGTTGGCGTCGCGATCATGCGCGGGCGCACGCGCGGCGAACAGCTCGGCGAGCCGCAATGCGCGCGCGATGTACTCGGGCTCGTTGGCCGGCGGCAGCTCCCTCGCCGCTGTCGTCACCATGTCGCCTCCAGCCCGAGCAGGCCGAGGATCTGCTTGCGCAGATCGGCCAAATAAGGATCGCCGCGATGCCGCGGGTATGGCCGGGCCACGGCAATATCGGCCTTGATCCGCGCCGGCCGATCGGAGAGCACGATGACGCGGTTGGCGAGCACCAGCGCCTCCTCGACGTCATGGGTGACCAGCAGCGTGGTGAAGCCCTTGCGCTGCCACAGCGCCACGAGCTCGGCCTGCATCGCGATCCGCGTCAGCGAGTCGAGCTTGCCGAGCGGCTCGTCGAGCACCAGGATCTTCGGATCATTGACCAGCGCGCGCGCCAGCGCCACGCGCTGCGCCATGCCGCCGGAGAGCTGGTGCGGATAGGCGTTGCGGAACGAGGACAGGCCGACCAGCTCGATCACGGCATCGACCCGGTGCCGCTGTGCCTTCAGGATGCCCTGTGCTTCCAGTCCGAGCGCGACATTGTCCCAGACCGAGCGCCACGGAAACAGCGTCGGATCCTGGAACACGACGACGCGCGACGGATGCGGACCGGTGATGCGGACTTCATCCTCGCGCAGCGAACCACTGCGCGGCTTCTCCAGCCCCGCGACCAGCCGCAGCAGGGTCGACTTGCCGCAGCCGGACGGGCCGAGCAGTGCGACGAACTCGCCGGGCGCGATCGAGAGGTTGACATTGTCGAGCACCGGCAGCACGGCGCCGTCGATGTCGAAGGCGTGGCTGACGCCTTCGATGTCGAGCTCGGCGCCGACCGCGGGATAGGTGATCGCTTCGGCGACGGATTGCACTACCATTTGACGACACCCTTCTGCCAGACCAGCAGACGATCACGCGTCCGGAACAGCAGCGTGATCGCGCCGGAGCACAGCAGCGACATCACGATCAGCGCCGCATACATGTTGGCATAGGCCGCCCAGCCCTGCGCCCATTGCAGGTACCAGCCGAGCCCGGCCTTGACGCCGATCATCTCGGCGACCACGAGCACGGCAAAGGACGAGCCGAGCCCCATGAACAGGCCGACGAACACGTGCGGCAGCGCGGCGGGAATTGCGACCTTGAGCACCAGGAACGACGGCTTTGCGCCAAGCGTGCGCGCGACGTCGTAATAGGCGCTGCTGACGCTCGCCACGCCCGACCAGGTCAAGACCGTCACCGGAAAGCCGGTGGCGAGCGCGATCAGGAAGGTCGACGCGCTCCAGCTCGACGGGAAGGTGAAGAAGGCAATCGGCAGCCAGGCCGTGGCGGGCAACGGACCGATGAAGCGCAACACCGGATGCACCCAATAGCCGATCTTCTGCGACCAGCCGATCGAGACGCCGGTGATGAAGCCGATGGTCGCGCCGATGATATAGCCGCCGAGCTGCAGCTTGATCGAGGCCAACACGCTGTCGAGCAGCTTTGGCAGATCGTCGGTATAGACCTCGAGGATCGATTGCGGCGGCGGGAAGAACGGCAGCGGCAGCCAGGCGAATTTCGCGGTGGCGACCTCCCACAGCGTCACGAAGGCGCCGAACGCCGCCAGCCATGGCGCCCGCTTGCGCAGCGCCTGCCCGGCGCTGCCGAGATAATCCGCGCTGAATGTACCGAACAGGATAAAGGCCGCGATCACGATCGCGCCGATGCCGAGCGACTCTGTCCGCGACCAGTCGCCGACATCGGGCCAATAGAGGCATGACAGCCCGAACGCGAGCCAAACGAGGCTCGCGGCGAGGCCAACGCCATAACTGCCGGAGAGGTTCGCGAACGTGACCGCGGCGCGCGGCGCCGCTGCGGCCGTCGTGTCAGACACTGAATACGTCGACATAGATCCGCTCCGCGAATTTGGCCGTGTCGGTGCTCTGCTTGAACACCTGCACCGATTTCAGGTCGTCGGCGTAGCCCTTGAGCTCGCGCTTGAGCACCTCGCCGGTGGGATGATGGTGATGGGTGTGGTAGCGCGCCATCGCCTCGAGATCGGCGAGGCTCGCCGCCTTCGGCGCATAGGGCTGGAACGACTTCGCCGCCTTGTCCGGATTCTGCGAGGTGAACATCGCGGCATCGAGCAACGCCTGGGTAATGGCGCGCGCCACATGCGGCTCCTCGCGCACAAGGCTGCCGCGCAGGCCGACGATGCAGCAGCTCTTGTCGCGGTATTCGCCATCTAGATTGGAGGCGACCTCCTTGTACTGCGCGTCCTTCAGCCAGAGATAGGCCAGCGGATCCGACGACAGGAAGGCCTGCACCTCACCCTTCTCGACCGCGACGTTCAAGAGGTTGCCGGGATAGGCGCGCCAGTCGACATCCCTGACCGGGTCGATGCCGAGCTTGGAGAGCTGGATCGAGAAGAAATTCTTGTCGGGACCGGCGAGATCGCCGACCGCGACGATCTTGCCCTTGAGATCGGCGAGCTTGTCGACGCCGGAATTGGTGCGGGTCAAGACGCGCATGCAGCCGCCATGGGTGCCGGCGGCGATCTTGACGTCAAAGCCCTGTTCGAGCGGCTTCAGCCAGCGCAGCGCCATGCCGAGCCCGGCATCGCTCTTGCCGGTGGCGATCGCCTCGAGCAGCTGGTCGGTCGAGCCGGAATAGTTGACGAGCTCGACGTCGAGATTCTGCTTCTGGAAGAAGCCATGGTCGATGGCGACCGGCAGCGGTGCGAGGCAGACCGCGCCGGCGTTCCAGGACAGTTTCAGCTTGCGCGGCGCGCCCGTCAGCGGCGGCGCATCGGACGCGGCCTTGCAGATCGGGAATTCGGAGAAGTCGATCGCCGATGCGACCGGGCGCGGCGCGAACGCCTGCGCGCTATAGGCGCCGATCGGCGCGGCGAGCGCTGCGACGGCCCCCGCGCGCAGCAAGGTGCGGCGATCCATCACCGTCTTCTTGTTGTCGACAGACATTCTCACTCCTGCATTTCGGCAAGGCTCCGCCCCACGCGCAAAACGTCTCCGTCTGCGCGCCCCGTCGTTCGAAGCTCATGGTTTAGAAAAAAGCGGATTTCTCCGGCGCTATTGCCCTCAAAGCAACGCGCAAATGATGCGGCGCGACAAGTTCACCGTCAATGAAATGGAATTTCGAATGTGGCCAGTGCGGCAGCTGATCTCTCCACGATCGCAGCGCGCGACGATGAAAGGATTTTCGCTGCTGTCACGGCGCAGACGTGCAACAGAACAGCATCGATTGCACCAAATTTGAGCGAACGACCGCCGCTTGCGCGAAGTCTTCTACGCATGACGGCTCGGCGAGATCATCCTTGCTGCGCGCGGGCTGATTTCAGTTTTCCGTTTCGTTGACGGCGAACGGCTTGCTCATAGACTTGATCAAACGCTGCCGCGCTTTCCGACGAGCAGCGAATGAATCAGAAAGAAAATGCATATGCGCAGACTGACCCGCTCGGGTTCTCCCTATACATTCACACGCCGCACCGCAGCCGCGCTGATCACGGCAGCGATCACGCTGTCGACATCGGCCGCGGCGTTCGCGGCTGATGCGATCGTGCTGCGTGTCGGCGACCAGAAGGGCGGCAACCGCTCGCTGCTGGATATCTCCGGCCTCGCCAAGGACCTGCCCTACAAGATCGAGTGGTCGGAATTTCCGGCCGCGGCGCCGATCCTGGAGGCGATCAATGCCGGCGCGCTCGATGTCGGCTACACCGGCGACCTGTCCTTCCTCACGGTCTATGCGTCGGGCGCGCCGATCAAGGCGATCGGCGGCACGCGCTCCGACGCGCGGACCCAGGCGATCCTGGTGCGCGGGGATTCGCCGATCAGGACGGCGGCCGATCTGAAGGGCAAGCGCCTCGCCGGCACGCGGGGCGGCTGGGGCCAATTCCTGATCAATGCGACTTTGGAGAAGGCTGGCAGCAGGATCGAGGACGCGACCTTCGCCCCGCTCGGCCCGGTCGACGCCAAGGTCGCGCTGCTCGCCGGCTCGATCGACGCCTGGGCGGTGTGGGAGCCCTACATCTCCTATGCCAAGCTGAAGGACAATGCGCGCGTCGTCGCCGATGGCGAGGGCCTGACGCCGACCATCACCTTCATCGTCGCCTCCGACAACGCGATCGCGACCAAGCGCGCCGCGGTGCAGGATCTGGTGCAGCGGTTGAACAAGGCGCGGCTGTGGTCGCTCGACCATCTCGCGGAGTATGCCAAGAACACGGCCGAGCTGACCAAGCTACCCGAAGACGTGCTGCTCGCCGCCTACACCGCGCAGAAGACGAGCCCGATCGCAATCGACGAGGCCGTGGTGAAGGAGGTGCAGGCCGCCTCCGACCGCGCCACGCGCTACGGCATCCTCGGCAAGACGCTGGACGTCGGCAAGGCCGTCGACCGCAGTTTCACGGCAAGCGCGAGCTTGAACTAGCGATTCTCACCTCCCCTTGAAAAGGGGAGGTCGGTTTGCGCAGCAAACCGGGTGGGGATCCTGCCTCCGCAGACGCCCGCGTCCGCGGAGAGCAACCCCCACCCCGCCCTCCCCCTTATAGGGGGAGGGAGACAGACGGCGGTGCTCACCTGACGGAGCATCAAGCCGCGCACCCCATGGAGACCTCCGATGTCCGGCCCGCTCCATCTCGCGATAATCGTCACAGCACACCTGCTCTGCATGACCTTGTTGGTCGCGCTGTCGGTTTGATAGCGTTCTCTCAGGGCCAGCCCCCAGGGAGAACAACAATGAACCTATCAATGAAGGACCGCGTCGCGGTGGTTACCGGCGGCAGCAAGGGCATCGGGATCGCAGTGGCGCGGCGGTTTGCGGAATCCGGCGCCAAGGTCGCGATCCTCGCCCGCGGCGCGGCCGACCTCGCGGCGGCGCGCGAGGCGCTCGCCAAGGACGGCCTCGAGGTGCGCGATTACGTCTGCGACGTCGCGAAGGCCGCCGACATATCCAGGGCCCACGACCAGATCGTCGCGGATCTCGGCAAGGTCGACGTGCTGGTCAACAACGCGGGCACCGCGCGCACGCTGGCCTTCGAGAACATCAGCGACGAGGCCTGGCAGGAGGACCTCGACCTGAAACTGTTTGCCGCGATCCGCTTCAGCCGGCTGGTCTGGCCGGGCATGAAGCAGCGCAGATGGGGCCGCATCATCAACGTGCTCAACACCTTTGCCAAGGCCCCGGCCGGCAATTCCGCGCCGACCTCGGTGTCGCGCGCCGCCGGCATGGCGCTGACCAAGGTGATGGCCAATGAAGGCGGCGAGCACAACATCCTGGTGAATGCGCTGCTGGTCGGCCTGATCATGAGCGATCAATGGGTCAAGCGGCACGCTGCCCAGGCGCCGAACACGGATTTCGGGGAATTCGCCAAGGGCCTTGCCAAGGGCACGCCGCTCGGCCGGATCGGCACGGCGGAGGAGTTCGCCAACCTCGCCTGCTTCCTGGCCTCGGAGCAAGGCTCCTACATCACCGGCACCGCCATCAATGTCGATGGTGGCCGGTCGCCGGTGGTCTAGCACTTCGGCTTCGATCCAGTCGAAGCCGAAGCGCCAGGGTCTTGCTTTGGCAGGCAGCAACCTACGGCAGGAAGCGACGGCTCAAAAGCAAAAGGCCTCCGTCACCGGAGGCCTTCTATTCTTAAACCGCGTCCTTGGCGGCCTTGACCGGCCGTGCGCGGACGATCTTCCGGGCCGGCTTGGCCTTGAACATCATCTCTTCGCCGGTGAAGGGGTTGGTGCCCTTGCGCGCCTTGGTCGCCGGCTTCTTGACCACAACGAACTTGGCGAAGCCGGGGACGAGGAACACCCCGGCCTTCTTCAGCTCCTTGTGGCCGACATCGACGAGCGAGTCCAAAACGTTCTTGACGTCGCGCTTGGAGAGTTCGGTGGTGGTCGCGATCTTCTCGATCACTTGCGACTTCGACAGTTGGGTAGCCATGGTTGCTCCATTGATTCTGGAGTGGGCACGATATGGCGGAAAACGCCGAGAAAAACAGTGTTTTCTGCACTCACCACAGCAATATCGCTGTGGACAGCCCCCGAATCAGGGTTTTTTCCAGTGTTTTTTCCAGTCAAGTCGCTTCCGACCCCTAAAATTACAGCGTTTGCGCTGCTTCGGGGCTCCCGAAACACCCCTTCAAGAGAATCACCCGACGCGTCTCGCGCCGCCGGCGTGCGCCAGTGTGGCGCGCAATTCGGGTTGCGATGCGCTGCGGCGCGCCACTTCAGGTTTCGGAAACGATCCTCCAAAAGGCCGAGGCATTAGAAAATGACTCGGGTTCCCATTCCATCGTAACATCGCAAAGGGGCGCCACGGCCGATCGGCTGGCCGCCCCGATGCAAGCCTTTATGTATGTTCCGGAGACCCCGCGTATGGATTTGTCCCGCCTTGAGATCAACCGCCGCACGGCCCTTCTGACCTCGGCCGCGATTGCGGCCAACGTCATCAATCCGATGCGGGCATTCGCGCAGGAAACCCCGCGCAAGGGCGGCGTGTTCAACGTCCATTACGGCGCCGAGCAGCGCCAGCTCAACCCGAGCATCCAGGCCTCGACCGGCGTCTACATCATCGGCGGCAAGATCCAGGAGAATCTGGTCGACCTCGACGCCAACGGCCAGCCGGTCGGCGTGCTCGCCGAGAGCTGGGAAGCGACGCCGGACGGCAAGACCGTCACCTTCAAGCTGCGCAAGGGCGTCACCTGGCACGACGGCAAGCCGTTCACCTCGGAGGACGTCGCCTTCACCGCGATGAACATGTGGAAGAAGATCCTCAACTACGGATCGACGCTGCAGCTGTTCCTCACATCGGTCGATACGCCCGATCCGCAGACCGCGATCTTCCGCTACGAGCGGCCGATGCCGCTGAATCTCTTGCTCCGCGCCCTGCCCGACCTCGGCTATATCTCGGCCAAGCATCTCTATGAGAGCGGCGACATCAGGCAGAACCCGACCAATCTGGCGCCGGTCGGCACCGGCCCGTTCACATTCGTCAAATACGAGCGCGGCCAGTACATCATCGCCGACCGCAATCCGGATTACTGGCGGCCGAACGCGCCCTATCTCGACCGCATCGTCTGGAAGGTGATCACCGATCGCGCCGCGGCGGCCGCGCAGATGGAGGCCGGCGAGCTGCACTACAGCCCGTTCTCGGGGCTGACGATCTCGGACATGGCCCGGCTCGGCAAGGACAAGCGCTTCATCGTCCAGACCAAGGGCAATGAGGGCAACGCCCGCACCAACACCATCGAGTTCAACTTCCGCCGCAAGGAACTGTCCGACATCCGCGTCCGCCGCGCCATCGCGCATGCGATCAACGTGCCGTTCTTCATCGACAATTTTTTGGGCGATTTCGCCAAGCTCGGCACCGGCCCGATCCCCTCGACCTCGACCGACTTCTATCCCGGGCCGAACACGCCGCAATACGCTTACGACAAGGCCAAGGCGATCGCGCTGCTGGACGAGGCCGGCTTCAAGGCCTCCGGCGGTAACCGCTTCTCGCTGAAGCTGCTGCCGGCGCCGTGGGGCGAGGACATCTCGCTGTGGTCGACCTTCATCCAGCAGTCGCTGGGCGAAGTCGGCATCCAGGTCGATATCGTGCGCAATGACGGCGGCGGCTTCCTCAAGCAGGTCTATGACGACCACGCCTTCGATCTCGCGACCGGCTGGCACCAGTACCGCAACGACCCCGCGGTCTCGACCACGGTGTGGTACCGCTCCGGCCAGCCCAAGGGCGCGCCGTGGACCAACCAGTGGGGCTGGGAAGACAAGACCGTCGACAAGACCATCGACGATGCCGCGACCGAAGTCGATCCGGCCAAGCGCAAGGCGCTCTATGCCGACTTCGTCAAGGAGGTGAACACCGAGCTGCCGGTCTGGATGCCGATCGAGCAGATCTTCGTCACCGTGATCACCGCCAAGGCGCGCAACCACTCCAACACGCCGCGCTGGGGCTCGGCGAGCTGGCACGATCTTTGGCTGAGCGCATGAGGCGGCAAGCCTTGCTTCTCCCTCGCCCCGCTCTTGCGGGGTCGAGACGAGCGAAGCTCGCTCTTAGAGGGCTGGGGTGAGGGGCTCTCTCCACCAATATTGCTCTATCGATGGACCTGTACCCCCTCACCCGGACTGCTGCGCAGTCCGACCTCTCCCCGCAAGCGGGGCGAGGTAAGAAGAGGCCGGTGTCCACTTCGTCTGAACACGCTATAGATAACCGATGCGTATCCTGAGCCTTGCGGGGCGGCGGCTGGCCGCCTCGATCCCGACCCTGTTCCTGATCCTGATCGGCGTGTTCCTGCTGTTGCAGCTCGCGTCGGGCGACACCGTCGATGCGCTGATGGCGCAGATGGGCGGCGGCGATGCCGCGACCGCGCAACAGCTGCGCAAGTTCTACGGGCTCGACCTCTCGGTTCCGGCGCAACTCGGCAACTACCTGTGGCACCTGGTGCGGCTCGACCTCGGCTTCTCCTCGATCTACGGCAAGCCGGTGGCGACCGTGATCCTGGAGCGGCTGCCGCCGACCATCCTTCTGATGACCGCATCGCTGTCGTTCGCATTCTTCTTTGGGCTCGTGTTCGGCGTGATCGCCGCGCGCGGCGTCAACCGCTGGCCGGACACGTTGATCTCGACGCTTGGCCTAGTCTTCTACGCCACCCCTTCGTTCTGGTTCGGGCTGATGGCGATCGTGGTGTTCTCGGTCTATCTGCAATGGCTGCCATCCGGCGGCTTCCAGGACATCGGCACCGTGCAGACCGGCATCCGGGGCGTGCTCGACATCGCGGCCCACCTCGTGCTGCCGACGCTGACGCTCGGGCTGATCTTCCTTGCGATCTATCTGCGCATCATGCGCGCCTCGATGCTCGAAGTTCTGAACCTCGATTTCGTCCGGACCGCCCGCGCCAAGGGGCTGGACGAGACCCACGTCATCACCCGCCACGTGCTGCGCAACGCGCTGCTGCCGATGGTGACGCTGATCGGCTTGCAGGCCGGCACCATGCTCGGCGGCTCGGTCGTGGTCGAGAGCGTGTTCTCCCTGCCTGGCCTCGGCCGCCTTGCCTATGAATCGGTGGTGCAGCGCGACCTCAACACCCTGCTCGGCATCGTCTTCGTGTCCGCGCTCCTTGTCATTGTCGTGAATTTCGTCGTCGACCTGCTCTACGCGCGGCTCGATCCGCGCATCGCGGCGGAGGGCTGACGATGGATGCGGTGAAACGTTACTTCCGCAGCCCGGCCGCGGTGATCGGCCTGATCTTGCTGCTGCTGGTGATCGCGATGGCGATCAGCGCGGGTTTCCTCTATCCGCGCGATCCGCTCGCGCTGGCCGGCCGGCCGCTGGTTTGGCCGTTTTCCAACCCGCGCTTCCTGCTCGGCACCGACAATTCCGGCCGCGACATCGCCGCCCAGATCTTCTATGGCGCGCGGATCTCGCTCCTGATCGGCGGCGTCGCCACCGTGATCGCGATCCTGATCGGCATCCTGGTCGGCGCCTTCGCCGGCTATTATGGCGGCTGGGTCGACAATGTGCTGATGCGGATCACCGAGGCATTCCAGACCCTACCGAACTTCGTGCTGCTGCTGGTCTTGGTCGCGGTGTTCGGCTCGACGCTGACGACGGTGACGATTGCGGTCGGCGTGGTGTCGTGGCCGGCGCCGGCGCGGCTGACGCGGGCCGAGTTCCTGTCGCTGCGCAACCGCGAATTCGTGCAGGCGGGCAAGACGCTCGGCATGAAGGACCTCCAGCTGATTCTCGGCGAGATCCTGCCGAACGCGCTGCCGCCCGTGATCGTCTATGCCAGCGTGGTGATGGCGGTCGCGATCCTGCTGGAAAGCGCGCTGGCGTTCCTGAGGCTGTCCGACCCCAACGTCGCTTCCTGGGGCAATCTGATCGGGCTCGGCCGCGACGTGCTCCGGGTGCAATGGTACGTCTCGGCGATCCCCGGCATCGCGATCCTCGTCACCGTGCTCGCGGTGTCGCTGGTCGGCCAGGGCCTCAACGACGCGCTCAATCCGAGGCTGAAGAGCCGATGAGCGACGCAGTTCTTTCGCTCGACGGGTTGACCGTGCGCCTGCCCAAGGGCGCCGACCGGCCGCACGCGCTGTCCAACGTTTCCCTGTCGGTCGCCTCCAACGAAATCCTCTGCGTGGTCGGCGAATCCGGCTCCGGCAAATCGATGATGGCGAACGCCATCATGCGGCTGCTGCCGAACGAGGTGACGATCGAGCAGGGCCGGATGCTGTTCGACGGCCGCGACCTCTGCGCCGCCGATCCGGCCGAAATGCGCGAGGTGCGCGGCGCCGGCATCGCGATGATCTTCCAGGAGCCGATGACGGCGCTCAATCCGCTGCGCACCATCGGCGACCAGATCGGCGAGATGTTTGCGATCCACACCGCTCTCTCGAAGGCGGAGATCAACGCCCGGGTGCTGGCGCTGCTCGAGGACGTCCGCATCCCCGACCCCAAGGCGGCGGCAAAGGCCTATCCGCACGAACTCTCCGGCGGCCAACGCCAGCGCGCCATGATCGCGATGGCGCTCGCGCTTGACCCGAAGCTTCTGATCGCCGACGAGCCGACCACCGCGCTCGACGTCACAACACAGGCGCAGATCCTGAAGCTGATCCGCGATTTGCAGCAGCGCAAGAAGACCGCAGTGCTGTTCATCACCCATGATTTCGGCGTGGTCGCCGAGATCGCCGACCGCGTCGTGGTGATGCAGCACGGCGCGATCGTCGAGCAAGGTACGGCCGACAAGGTGCTGAACGACCCGCAGCACGCCTATACCAGGCAGCTGATCGCGGCGGTCCCGCCGCTGAAAGCGCCGCCGCCGCGCATCCTCTCCGGCAAGGACATCCTGACCATTGACGGCGTCTCCAAGACCTACCGCACCGGCGGCTTCCTAGGCCGCGGCGCGCGAGTGACGGAGGCGGTCAAGAACGTCTCGCTGCACCTGCCGCGCGGCGCGACGCTCGGCATCGTCGGCGAATCCGGTTCGGGCAAATCGACGCTCGCGCGCTGCATCGTCCGGCTGATCGATCCCGACAGCGGATCGATCGTGCTCGACGGCAAGGACTGGGCGAAGCTCGGCCGCGAGGATATCAGGCGCGAGACCCGCCACATCCAGATGGTGTTCCAGGATCCCTTCGCCTCGCTCAATCCGCGCCGCAAGGCGGCCGAGCTGGTGGCGCAGGGACCGATCGTGCACGGCACCGACCGCGCCACTGCGATTGCGGAAGCGCGAAAACTGTTCGAACTGGTCGGGCTCGATCCATCCGCCGGCGATCGCTTCCCGCACGAATTCTCCGGCGGCCAGCGGCAGCGCATCGGGCTCGCGCGTGCGCTGGCGCTCAAGCCGGACGTGCTGGTGGCGGACGAACCGGTCTCGGCGCTCGACGTCTCGGTGCAGGCGCAAGTCCTGAAGCTGCTCGCCGGGCTGCGCCAGCAACTCGGCCTCTCCATCATCTTCATCACCCACGATCTGCGGGTTGCCGCACAGATCTGCGACCTCGTCGCCGTGATGAAAGATGGCGCAGTGGTCGAGCAAGGGCTGTCTGCCGAAGTGTTCGGCAAGCCGCAGCATCCGTATACGCAGGCGCTGCTCGCAGCGATCCCCGGCGGCGCATTCGCGCGCGAGCACGACATCGCAACCGTGTAGCCGGGCATGCGCGGCCCTACTCCGCCGCTTGTGGCTTGGATTCCTCACGCAGCTGGAAGCGCTTCAGCAATCCGGATACCGTGTCGCGGAAGCCGCCATATTCCAACTCGGAATAGGGTAGCATCGCAGCGCCGGACCAACCCTGGCTGCGCATCTCGATTGCCTTGCGCTGGGCGCGCTGGCGGACCTCGTCCCACGCAAGGTTGTCAAAGAAATCGGTATAGGACTCTGAAAACTTCCCGTCCCGGTCGATCGAGAAGCCGACGCAGGAAACGATCGGCAGGCAGTACATCCCCGTCACCGGGGTGTTGAGCGGCACCGGCATGAGCGGCATCACATGCGAGCCGCGCGCATCGCCGCCCACGAAGTGCGCCTTGGCGAAGGGCGAGATGATTTCTTCGGGCGCCGCGAAAATGCCCTGGTTCCTGACGATCGCGACCGGATCATCCTTGCCGGTGTACTTGCCTGCGATGGAGTGAAGGCGCTGCGCCGAAACGGCGACGGCGACCTCGCCATAGGTTTTCGAGACGATGCGATCAATGCCGAAGCGCTCGTTGTCGCGAAGCAGCGCCGCAATGTGGTAGCCGTCCGCGGGCGCATCGAGTTCGATCACGCTGTCGCCGGCCGTGTTGTCCATATCGATGATATGGAAACGGAAGCCCTTGATCATCGGGGGCAGCATCAGCCCGGCGCAATACATGGGATCGGCAAAGGCCAGATAGAGCGGCAGATTGTAGGCGCCGGGACCGCATTTGTCGGCGGCGAACACCATGAAGGACTCCGCGGGTCTCGCGCCCGAGAGGCTGTGGTCGAAGCTGAGTTCGGCGACGGCCGGACCCGCGCCGCGAACGTTTCCGGAAGGGGCGTCGACGAGAAGATCCTGGCCGGCGCCGTAGAGCCCGGAGGTCTTCGCAACCGCGGTGGCCGCCAGAAACGTCTTCCAGGCGAATTGGTGGACCTCGGAGCTCCCTTCGCCCCGCGTGTGCGTCATGATGATCGCAATATCGTCGCCCGTATGGCGGACGAAACCGTCGATCAGGAGACCATTGTCGATCGCTTTCGCAACCTCCCCTTCGACAGCCGCCATCATGCGCGCAGATGGTTTCGTATGGCCCCCAACGGAACCAATGTCAGCCTTGATGACCGAAATAGTGAGTTTCATGAGCATCCTCCGACCGCAGCTCAGCGCCGTCGCCTTGGCGCTCGCTGCACCGGGGCCACGGCGCTGCTCAAAAGGAACGTTGTGGTTGCGGCAGGTTCCCTGCGCAAGTTCCTCACGGAATTATGGCCCCTCCGTCACCGCGTGTCGATACGGGCTATCGACACATCCGGCATAGCCCGTCATGCTCGATGGGGTTACCACCTGCCCTATGAAGCGCGGTTGAGAAAGATCGGCAAGCCCCGCTTGTTGGAATAGAGAGGTCGGTAGCGCTCGGTGTTGTACGCGCTTGCGACGTCCAATTTGCGCGGCCCGAGCTTGGCGTCGGGGATCGGCACGAGATCGTAGCGGCCCTCGACCAGCGCCGACATCAGACCGGTTTTGCCTTCCAGGATTGCATCGTAGGCCAAGTTGCCGAACGTCAACGCCACAAGCTTGTCGATGAAGTCCGGATCGCCTGACCGCAGGTCGTAGGTGAGGTCAGAGACGATGGTCTCCTCGCCGGTGCGCCGCTTGATCTCGTCCGCGAACGCTTCGGCTACGCTCGCCTTCCTGCGGTGACCGTAGGCATCAGGCTCGCCGAATTCCTGCACCGTGTAGCCCTCCCACTCGGCGCCCTCGCTGAGCACAATCAGCGCGTAGTTGCTTGGGTTGCCGTACTTATCATCAAGGAGAAGCTGGATCAGTTTGTCGAGATTGACCTTGTACTCCGGTATGGCGCATCGGATCGAGGTTGCGTATGCGGTATAGAGTGCCGTAAAGCCGGCATCGCGACCAAAGACGCGGAAAATGCCAATTCGCTCATGCGAGCCGACGGTAGTGCGCTGGCGCTGGATGGCATCGCTGGCGCGGGTGATCGCGGTCGAGAAACCGATGCAGTATTCGGTGTTGCGAACGTCGTTGTCCATCGTCTTCGGGATGGCAATGATCTTGACGCCTCGCCGGTTGAGCTCGTCCGCGTAGCTGAGAGTATCGTCGCCGCCGATGGCGATCAGATGTTCGATACCGAGCCCCGCGAGGTTCGCCAGCACCTCGCTGGTGAGGTCCCACGTCGTGGTTGCGATGCCACCCTTGGTGCTCTGGGAAACCGGAAAGTCGTGGCCCGCGAGATGATCGGGCAACTTCTTCATTTTGGAGGGATTGGTGCGGCTCGAGTGCAGCACGGTGCCGCCGCGCCGGTCGATGACGCGCGTGTTTTCGCGGTTCAGCGGGATGATGTAGTGGGACTTGCTGGCCGGGTCGTCGAGGTTCAGGTGAGTGAGGGCCTCCCAGCCGCGGCGGAGACCGACAACCTCGATGTCGTCCTCGCTGCCGCGATAAGTCACGCTCTTGATCACCGCATTAAGGCCGGGGACGTCACCGCCGCCCGTGAGAATACCAATGCGCTTCCTCGCCATGCCTATCTCCCAGGAATCGGTATGTGGCAATAACGCCTGCGTCGCGTCAGGGTTTCCACAACGCTATCCGCCAACGGCGGAATCCGCGTGATTGCGGCGTTCCACCGGTCCAGTTTGGGCTCCCATTCTTCGGAGCACAATGTTGCCTGACCAGTCCTCACCTCGGGCGGCTGGCACCTCCATGCTCTATATCTCGCGCGCGTGGCGCGGCGCCGCTCCACGTTCACCGCGACCGGCGCGAGGCGAGGAAATACTCCGCCCAACGCAGCAACTCGAAGCGATCGCCCCTGACCAACTCCTGTGCATCGCGGCGCCGATAGAGCACCAGCATCCACGGCGCGAGCTTGCGCAACAATCCATGCGCCATGTACTGCACCGGCTCCGTGAACGGCAGCGCCAGCTCGCTTTCCGGCACGCCCTGGACGGCTCGCGCCAATTCGCGCCCGAGCGGGATGGTCAGCGCGACGGCGCGGCCGTTGCAGCCGGTCCAGCCATAGGCGTTCGGTCCGAGGCGATGCATGCGCGGCAGGAAATCCGCCGTCATCCCGACATAGCCGTTCCAGACATAGTCGAAGGAGACGTCACCGATCTGCGGCCACAGGCGCTGCAACCGCTCGGTTACCCGCGCCTTCAGCCGCCCGGTCTTGTCGCCCGCGCCGAGCACGGCGCCGCCGGTGACGAGGCGATTGCGGGCATCGTAGCGCGCGAAATACAGCTCGCCATGGGTGTCCGACATCGCCTGCCGGCCGGGGATGATGGTCTTGCGGACATTGTCTGACAGCGGCTGCGTCGCCATCTGCCACGACAGCACCGGCATCACCTCGGTCGCGATCTCAGGCACCAGCGTTTTCGCGAACTCGCCGCTATAGGCATTGGTCGCGACCACCAGCGCGCGGCCGGAGATTTCACCCCTTTCGGTCTTCACCACCCAACGATCGCCGCGGCGCTCGAAGCTCAGCGCGGGCGAACGGGCGTAGATCCGCGCGCCGAGGCCGAGCACGGTGCGTGCAAGACCCCGCGCCAGCGCCAGCGGATTGACGTGACCGCCGGTCCTGTTCCAGAAGCCGCCATACCACGCATCCGAGCCGAGCATGTCCCTGGTCTGGTCGCGCGACAGCAATTCGACCGGCGCGCCGAATTTCGACCATTGCTGCACTCGCCGCTCCGCAATCTTGATCCGGCCCGGCGAATGCACCGGCTGCACCCAGCCGGCCTGCTCCTGCTCGGCCTCGATGTTGTAGCGCTTGACGACGTCGAACAGCATTGCCGCGCTGTCGCGCAGCATCGCGACGAAGCGCTCGCCGGCCGCGCCGTGCCTCTTGATGATGTCCTCGGGATCGGGGCGCGACAGCGTCGGGATCACCTGGCCGTTGTTGCGGCCCGAGGCGCCCCAGCCCGGCTCGGCGGCCTCGACGATCGCGACGTCGACATTGGCCTCTCGCAGATGCAGCGCGGTCGACAGACCGGTGAAGCCGCCGCCGATGATGACGACATCGGCCTGCTGCGCGCCCGTCAATTCGGGACAATCGGGGCCGGTTGGCGTCACTGCTGCCCAGAGCGAATTGGGCCAACGCACGGCATTGCTGCTCATCATGATCCTTTCTTGCGGGCGCCAGATCATTCTGGTTAGCTTTACTCTCCTATTCCAGCCGGGAAGACAACAAGTGACACTCAAGAACGTCATCGGAATCGATCACGCCGTGGTCATGGTGAAAGACCTCGACAAGGCCGCCGAGAATTACAAGCGGCTCGGCTTCACCGTATCGCCGCGCGGCACCCACAGCGCGCATATGGGATCGGGCAACTACACCATCATGTTCGACCCCGACTACATGGAATTGCTCGGCGTGCTGACGCCGACGGAACACAATGCTCCGGCGCGCGCCTTCCTGGAGAAGCGCGGCGAGGGCATCGAACGCATCGCGTTCACCGCGGTGGATTCGGCGCTAGGTGCCGAGGAGATTCGCGCGCGCGGCTATGCGCCGATCGGGCCGACCGATTTCGAACGCCCGGTGACGTTGCCGAACGGCACGGTCTCAGCCGCGAAATTCCGCACCTTCCAGTGGCCGACCGCCGAGGCGCCCGGCGGCGTCCGCATCTTCGCCTGCCAGCACAAGACCCGCGATACGGTGTGGATCCCCGAATTGATGACGCACGCCAATGGGGCAAAACGCCTCAAGCAGGTGCTGATCGTCTCGCCCGATCCCGCAACCGACGCCGCGCATCTCTCCAAGATGATCGATATCGCCGCGAGGCACGATCCTGACGGTGCGGTTGCGGTGCCGTCCGGCGGCGATCGTGCCGACTTCGTGTTCCTGACCAGGGACCAGGTCGGCAAACGCTACCCCGGCGTATCGCTGGATGGCCTGTCCGAGCGCGGCGGCGCGGGCCTCGTGATCGCGGCCGACCTCGCCGCAACCGAGAAGGCGCTCGGTACAACCGGCGTGAAGAGCAATGGCGGCATCACCGTGCCGCCGGCGGCTGCAAACGGCACCCTGCTCGCCTTCGTCAAGGCATAATTGCCATACCGTGCTCGGCGCGGCGTTATGCAACGGCGCCGGGCATCTGGGGGCTAGGCATGGAAAGTTGAGACGCTCAGACATTGATGCGATCGCAAATCGCATCAATGTTCTCGCTCAATTTCTAGAGCATGATCTCCGCTCAAACGCTTTTGCGTTTGTCGCGAGGGAAAACCGGTTTCCACTTTTCCGGATCATGCTCTACTATCTCTCCCAAACAAGAACCGTCCAGGGAGAGAAACATGTCGCATCACCTGATCTCGCGCCGGCAAATGCTGGCCGGCACCGCTGCCGCAGGCGCCGTTGGATTGACCGGATTTCCGGCCCGTGCCGAGGTCAACTGGAAGAAATATTCCGGCACCACGCTCGAAGTCAGCCTCGCCAAGGGGCCGCGTGGCGACAACCTGCAGAAATACATCAAGGAATTCACCGAGCTCACCGGCATCAAGGTCGAATCGGAGCAGGTCCCCGAGCAGCAGCAGCGCCAGAAATGCGTGATCGAGCTGTCCTCGGGCAAGCCGAGCTTCGACGTCGTCCACCTCAGCTATCACGTGCAGAAGCGGCAGTTCGAGAAAGCCGGCTGGCTCGCCGACATGTCGGGCTATCTCAAGGATCCGAGCATGACGCTGCCGGACCTCGTCGAGAGCGATTTCTCCGCCGCCGGCCTGCAATATGCGCGCAACGACAAGGGTCAGATGCTGTCGCTGCCGTGGTCGGTCGACTATTTCATCCTCTACTACAACAAGGAGTTGTTCCAGAAGAAGGGCGTCGAGGTCCCGAGGACGCTGGACGAGATGGCGGTCGCCGCCGAGAAGCTGACCGATCCGAAGGAAGGCATCTACGGCTTCGTCGGCCGCGGCCTGCGCAACGCCAACATGGCGATGTGGACCAACTTCTATCTGAACTATGGCGGCGAATTCCTCGACGCGAAGGGCAACATCCTGACCGACGGCCCCGAGGCGATTGAGGCCACCAAGCTCTATCAGCGGCTGCTGACGAAATGTGCGCCTCCCGGCGTCGCCGGCTTCAACTGGATGGAGTCGATGGCCTCGTTCACGCAAGGCCGATCCGCGATGTGGATCGATGCCGACGGCTGGGCACCGCCGCTGGAAGACCCCAACGCCTCGCGCGTGGTGGGCAAGGTCGGCTACACGCTGGTGCCCGCCGGACCCAAGGGCAAGTTCTCGTCGACCTATGGCGATGGCGTCGGCATCGCCGCGGCAAGCAAGAACAAGGAGGCCGCGTACCTGCTCTGCCAATGGGTGGTCTCGCGCGGTCAGGGCGCACGCCTGCTGCAGGCCGGCGGCGGCGTGCCGTTCCGCAACTCCGTCGTCGACGACCCCGAGGTCGCCAAGGGCGTCAAGACCAAGGAATGGCTGCAGTCGGTGGTCGATTCCGCCAAGATCTCGAAGCTCGGCCTGCCCGTCATCATCCCGGTCGCCGAATTCCGCGACATCGTCGGGGCGGCGCTGACCGCGACGCTGTCGGGTGCCGATCCCGCCACCGAGTTGAAGAAGGCGCACGAGCAATTCCGCCCCATCCTGGAGCGTAGTGAAAAAGCGTGAGCGTGGTGACACAGGCTGAGCCGGCGGCGACCGAGAACAACGCCGCGCCGGCGCGTGAATGGCGTCCGCCGTCCTACTGGCCATTCGTGATCCCGGCGCTCGTCGTGGTGCTGGCGGTGATCATCTTTCCATGGGTATTCACGATCTGGATGAGCCTACGGGAATGGAAGGTCGGCTCGCCCACCACCTTCGTCGGGCTCGCCAACTATCTGCGGCTGCCGACCGATCCGCGCTTCGTCGAGGCGGTCGGACACACGCTGTCCTACACCGCCCTGTCGGTGGTGCTGCCGCTGGTGTTCGGCACGCTGGCGGCGGTGGTGTTTCACCAGAAATTCGCCGCGCGCGGCTTCTGGCGCGGCATCTTCATCATGCCGATGATGGCGACCCCGGTGGCGATCGCGCTGGTGTGGACCATGATGTTCCACCCGCAACTTGGCGTCTTGAACTATCTGCTGTCGCTGGTCGGCCTGCCGCCGCAGCTCTGGGTGTTCAACCCGACGACGGTGATCCCCTCGCTGGTGCTGGTCGAGACCTGGCAATGGACGCCGCTGGTGATGCTGATCGTGCTTGGCGGCCTCGCCGCGATCCCGACCGAGCCTTACGAGAGCGCGCAGATCGACGGCGCCAATTTCTGGCAGGTGTTCCGCTTCATCACGCTACCCCTGATCATGCCGTTCCTGTTCATCGCCGGGATGATCCGCATGATCGACGCGGTGAAAAGCTTCGACATCATCTTCGCGATCACGCAAGGCGGGCCGGGCTCGGCATCGGAGACCATCAACGTCTATCTCTACAGCGTCGCGTTCGTCTATTACGATCTCGGCTACGGCTCGGCGATCGCGGTGGTGTTCTTCCTCCTGATCGTGGCGCTGGCAGCGCTGCTGCTCTACTTACGCAAGCGCCTGCTGTGGTCGTCAGAGCTCGGAGACGACGCATGAACCCGCGCTATATCCTCGGCCGGATCGGATTGTGGCTGTCGGTGTTCGTCATCGTCTCGCCGGCGATCCTGTTCTTCCTCTGGATGGCCTCGCTGTCGCTCAAGTTCGAGATCGACAACGCCTCCTATCCGCCGGTGTTCTTCCCGGAGCATATCGCCTGGAAGAACTATGCCGACGTGTTCGCTTCCAACCGCTTCCTGACCTATTTCAGCAACAGCCTGATCGTCACCGGCTGCGCCACGGGCCTCGCGATGCTGGTCGGCGTGCCCGCCGGTTACGGCATTGCCCGGATGGCCGCGCATAAATCGGCGATCGTGATCCTGATCGCGCGCATCACGCCGGGCCTGTCGTATCTGATCCCGCTGTTCCTGCTATTCCAGTGGCTCGGCCTGCTCGGCACGCTGGTGCCGCAGATCATCATCCACCTCGTGGTCACGGTGCCGATCGTAATCTGGATCATGATCGGCTATTTCGAGACCACGCCGCTGGAGCTGGAGGAGGCCGCGCTGATCGACGGTGCCACGCGCTGGCAGGTGTTCCGCCATGTCGCGCTGCCGATCGCCAAGCCCGGGCTCGCGGTCGCCTTCATCCTCGCGGTGATCTTCTCCTGGAACAACTTCGTGTTCGGCATCGTGCTGGCCGGGCGCGAGACGCGCACACTGCCGGTCGCGGTCTACAACATGATCTCGTTCGACCAGCTGAGCTGGGGCCCGCTCGCCGCCGCCGCGCTGATCGTGACGGCGCCGGTGCTGCTGCTCACCGTGGTCGCGCAGCGGCAGATCGTGGCGGGGCTCACCGCGGGTGCGGTGAAGGGTGGTTAGAGCACTGTGAAGTGATGGGGCCGTCGCGGGGGGCGCTGCCAAAATATCGAAAACAACCCCATGCAAAGTAGGCGGCGTCGTCCGGCGTTCGGCCAGCAACTTGACACGTCGGGCAATTCAGAGATATTCTTCTAATATTCCGAAATTGTGCAAACGTCCCCTCAACCCCAAAGCTATCGCGTATGGCATTTGCGGGCTTCTGCAACTGACGCTTCCACGTCGCAGGCGAGAGGGGGGGGAGCGCGCCTTGTTCACGGCCGCAGCCCTCTACCCCCTAAAACCGGACATCGCCGGGTGACCACGGCATGTCGGTTTGGAGGTCAATCACGTCGGCTTGACGATATCTGAGCCACTTTCGCTTGTCCCCTAATAGTGGGCGTATAGCGGGACATCGTGACCGCGATGCCTCTTCCGACATCCTTGCCACTGATGTATGTTCTACCCATTGCCTTTTGGGAGCTGCCAGCGGGACGTGCCGAGGTCCCGATTTTTTTAGCGGCAGCGTCGAAGCCGTCGGCGGGCATCGCACCTAGATAGACCGACGTATTTTTTTGCCGGTGCTACCAGCACTCGCCCTGCCGCGTGCGTCAGCGCGCGGTGAATCCTGCAATATTCAGAGGGGAAAGTCATGAGAACCCAATACAGCGTCACGTTGGCAGTGCTCGCGGGCTTCGGACTTGGCGCGGTCGCGGTTCAGGGGCTTCACGCCCAGGCCAAGCCACCCGTCTACCAGGTCGTTGAAATCGACCCCGGGAACATGGAGTCCTATTTGAAGGACTACGTCCCGAAAGCTCAGGCCGCGATCAAAGCAGCCGGTGGTAAATTCCTTGCCGCCGGAGGCAAGACCACCACGCTCGAAGGAGAACCGCCGAAACCGCGCATCGTCATTCAACAGTGGGATAGCCTCGAACAAGTCCAGGCCTACCGCAATTCAGCGGCCTTCAAGGATCTCCTGCCGCTCCGCGACAAGATGGCGAAATTCCGCAGTTTCGTCGTCGAGGGCGTTCCGCAATAGCCGATGGATTTTTGCAAAACCGAGGCCGCCTGAATTGGCGGCCTCGTCACTATTCCGAGCGTCCTGGCGGGTCCGCTCCGCCCGGTCGATGAGGTCGGCTCCGAGTCAAAAGCGCCGTTTTTGACAGTCGGCCGTTCACTTCCGGTCTAACCCATTAATCGGACGAACTCGGTGTCGGCCGCCACTTCGCAAAAGGGCCAGGAGCCGACATTTGATTGCGCGCTGCCGGCATACACCAGCAGCCGCAGATTACGATGGGCTATCGTTTATTCGGGTAACCCGGCGAGGCGCAATGGCGTAACGAATGAATCGAGATCCTTCTGGTGCCGATAAGGCAATCGCTGCCCCCAGCGACTGGCGGTCAGATTGGGGTGGTTGGCCAGCATTTTGCTTACCATGACGCGCGACTCATCCTCATTGCCGAGGTTCCAGAGCGCCGCCACAAGAATCGATTGCGCAGTCAGCCAGCGTGGCTTCTCGGTTAAGACACGGGAGGCAATGTCTCGTGCGGCGACAAGATCACCGAGGTGAAACTTCGCCCGCGCCGCGTCGACCATCGATTCGTTGCGACGGAGCGGGCTGAGCCGCTGCGCCTGCTCTTCATACTGGGCGGCTTTTCGGAAATTGCCATCATAGCTGTGAAACAGAGCTGCCATATGGTAGGCGCCCGCGTTGTTGGGGGAGAGGGCAATCGCTTTCTCTCCGGCAGCCAAGGCATCGTCGTGGCGACGTTGATAGAGGCGCGTGTAACCCAACGCCACGTATGCGTCAGGGCTGTCGGGGTCGATTTTCAGAGCACGAGCCGCGCAGTCCAGTGCCGCTTCGTAGGTTGTCGCCTCGTCCTTTTCCCAACCAAAGCGAGCCTGGTCGGTCAATGTGAACCCCAACAGACCAAGCGCCGGCGTAAAGACGGGGTTGATCTCCAACGCTCGTTCGAACTCGCTGCGTGCTTGTGCGTGAGTGTGCTTGGCAAAGTTGACGTACAGGGTTCGACCCTTGTGGAAATGCTCGTAAACCAACGGGCTACCCGAGCGTTTGCGCCATACCCGCACCTGTTCGCCAAACGTCAACCGAACCTCGAGCGCGGCGACGATGTCCTGCGTGATCCGATCCTGAAGCTCGAACACGTCGTCGAGGTCGCCCTCGAAACGGTCGGCCCACACATGGGCGCCGTTCAGGCTGTCAATCAACTGTGCCGCCAATCTCACTCGCTTGCCGGCCTTGCGCACGCTCCCTTCCAGCACATAGCGAGCGCCGAGTATTCGCCCGATTTCGCGGATGTCCCGCACCTGTCCCTTGAACACAAAACTCGAATTGCGGGCTATGACCATCAGCTCTTGGATCTTCGATAAAGTGGTCAGCACGTCTTCAGCGATACCATCGGCGAAGTACTCCTGTTCCGGGTCCCCGCTCATGTTGTGGAATGGCAGCACCGCGATCGACGGTTTGTCGGGAAGCGGCAAGGGTTTGGTTTCGGCGGGCGAATTGGCGCTGGACACGGCTGATAAGTCGACCGAATGCGCCGCATAAAGCCGCACTGGTTGCTCGATGTTCTTCAGCGATCTCTCACCGAGATCCTCAAACGAAAAACCGGTCTTACCTCGGACCTGCTCGAAAGCGGTGCTGGACAGGCACACGCCGCCCGGCTCGCACTCATTCTCGACCCGTGCTGCGATATTGACCCCCTCCCCAAAAATATCGTCGCCATCAATGATGATGTCGCCAATATTTATTCCGACCCGGAACTGGATACGCGGCCCATTCCCTTCGGCCGCCCGTTGCGCCATTTTCCTCTGAACCTCGACCGCGCAGGTGACGGCATCGACAGCACTGGCGAACTCAACCAGCATGCCGTCGCCGGTGGTCTTGACGATCCGGCCGTGATGCTGGGCGATCGCATGATCGACGACTTCGCGGCGATGCGTCTTCAAGGCGCTCAGCGTGCCGACTTCATCAGCACCCATCAGGCGCGAGTAGCCCGCGACATCGGCTGCGAAGATGGCAGCAAGCCTGCGTTCGACCCGCGTCTCGGCCATGTGGAACGCTCCGACCCAGCGTAGTAGTCGGTCAAGTCTATGCGTCGGAACCGGGGTGTGTCCATCGGGTTCGCGAAGTCGGCTCAGGGTCAGGAGCGTCGGTTTGGCTCTGGAGCTACGACTTCCGGTCAGCCCGAGTGAGCAGACGTCTTTAGGACCGACCGGCAGGTCTCAAACTAATCGGAGGTCCTGCCAACCATTCTCGCCAAGTTTCTCTGTTGTTATAAGGTCGCTGTGTTTTAACCCGGATGCATGTGGAGGAACCACAATGCAACGGCCACTGATTGTTTTTGCTCTATTCAGTCTCGTACTGACGGCGCCAGCATTTGCACAAGATGCCATCGCCGGCGCAAAAGCGGCTTGCGAAAACTTCAGCGTGCTGGGAGCAACGGGGGATGCTGCAAAGTTGGCGGAGGGTTTCTATTCCGAGAGGGATATGTTCATCGGTCCCGCGCCAGTTGCGGGCATACTCATCGGGCGTGAAGCCATTCAGAAAAAAGCTACGCGGAAGGTTTTAAGACGTCTAAGACCATTTCCGGTACCTGCGAAAACTTCGCGCTACTCAATTCTACAACCGTCGCCGTGAGCGGTCATTGGATGATGACCCCTATTGACCCTAATGGGCGGATCGCCAAAGGGAGCTACGGGATAACCTTCGTGAATGAGGACGGCAAATGGTGGCTGCCGTTGATAGCTGGAACATCGATCTGCCACCTGCCAAGACGCAATAGGCTGGGGTCCCTGCGGGGCCAAGGGCCAACTTCCATATTGGGTCACTCGCGGAAGTCGAGCCGCGTGAACAGCATGTCCCTTCGATGGATATCGGACCGCTGGCGTTTATGAGTACGCGCCCTACTACCCTTGCTTCCGAAGTTCGTGTGAGCGGGAGCCGCAGATGCCGACGGACTTCGGAATCGGAGCACTAGAGCCTTTTCCGTTCCGATGGAATCGGAACGGGGCTCTAGATTCTTGTTTGACGCGTTTTCTTCACGCGAACCGGTGTCCACTTCGCTCGAAAACGCTCTAGAATTTCCAGTTGATCTCGCCCTTGGCGGTGTGATCGTGCGAATCGCGCGCAAGCTGTCCCGAATAGATCAGGCCAACGCTGGCGTTGCGCGCCAGGTTGAAGCCGAGACCCGCTTCGACCAGCAACGCATCGCGCGCGATCGGTATGCCGGCAACCGTGAACGGTGTCCCGCCGCCGGAAAACGCCAGCAGCGTTTCCGGCCTCACATCGCCGAAGGCATGCCGCCAGCTGAGCGTGCCGCGCACCGTCAGCGGCTTGCCGTCAGCCAGCGCTACCGCGCCCTCGCCGCGCAGCCCGAGCGTGGTGAAGGCGGTAGCCAAGGCATCGCCGCCGCCGCTGAGCGCCGCGCTGCCGGTCTCGGCAAAATGGCCGGTGTCGAGATGCACGTAGGCAAGCCCCGCGAACGGTTCGAGCGCGACAGGGCCGAGTGCGAAACCGCGGCCGATCTCGCCGAACACCTGGGCGGTGTGGCCGTCGTAGCTCGCCTTGGCGGCGTCGAAGAAGCCGGGAAACACGATCGCGCGATCGGTATCGATGCTGTGCGCGGTGAAGGCGGCGCCGCCGCGCAGAGCCCAGGCGTCGAGCTGACCACCGCCATAGAGCGCGAGGTGATAATTGTTGATGGCGGCGCCGGAGCGGCGGTCATCGACATGCAGCAAGGACTGGGTGTAGCCGCCGGTCTCGCGCCTGAGCGCGGCGGCATTGCCGTCGCTGCCCGTGTGTCCCCAATCGCCGACGGCTTGCGCCCAGGCGGTCATCACCCGCTCCTGCGGCAGAAATTTCGGCGCGGCCTTGAAGGCCGGTTCGGCCGCGTAGGCCGAAGCGCCGCTGCCGTCGATCGCGACGGCCTGAGGACCGATGCCGGCGAGCGCCGCAGACGGTCCGTCCGCGCTGCCGAAAGGCTGCCGCAGCCGGCCGATCACGGCGTCACGGACGTCACGCGACTCATCGAGCATTGCGCCCGCCGCGCTCGCGTGCAGCTCGCCGGAGAGCTGGTCGAACGCAAAACGCGCCTGCGCCGGCGTCGTACTGAAGGCGAGCGCGTTGAACGCCGGCCCGCGGCCGAGGCCGTCCAACCCGGTCCCCGTCGCGATCTGATTGCGCGTTTGCGCTGCGGTCGCAAAGCGCACATTGTTGCGCGCAAACGTCAGGAATACGTCGTTGGCATCATAGGTCAGACTGGGCGCGATGAAGGCGAAGCTGCTGGTGCCGGACATTAAGCCCGAGAATGTGCCGGTCCTTCCTCCCGCTGCGGTCAGAATCGTGTAGGGCGTGTTGAAGAGGAAACCGTTCACCGACGTCAACCGCACGGTTCCGCCGGAAAGATTAGCTGCTCCACTCGCAGCGATCCTGTCGCTCCGTCCGGCCGCGCTGAGGTCGAGGGCGTAGATGGCGCCCGGCAGCATAGCCATGCTGCCGGCAATATGGAGCGTGCCGATCGCGCCAATCGCGCCACCGCCAGGCGAGACCGTGCCGCCGCCGGCGATCGTGGTCGCGCCGACGGTGCCGATGCCGGCGAGCGCGCCGCCGCCGTTGACGCTCACCGCCGATTGCGCGATCGAGCCGTTGACGGCGAGCGTTCCGGCATTGATCGTGGTGGCGCCCGTGTAGGTGTTAGCACCTGACAGCGTCAGCGTGCCGGTGCCGACCTTGACCAGGCGGCCGCCGGTGCCGCTGATGACGCCGGACACCTCGGTGCTGAGATTGTTGGAGCCGACCGTCAGAGTCTTGCTACCGAGAACATAGGACCCCGCCCCCTCGATCGAGCCCGCCGTCGTGCCGGCGCTTGCCAAGTTCGACATGTCGAACACGCCACCGGCGTTGTTGATGAAACGCGCATTGCCGCCAGTAGCTTGAGCATTAAAGAATGTCTGCCCACCGGCGTTGTTGATGATCGTCGCATTGCCGGCGCTGCTGGCATCACCAAAAAAGAGCCTGCTGTTGCCGAAGTTCGTGATGCTGGCATTGGCGGCGGTACTGGAAAATTCAAAATTCACAATACTGTTGTTCGTGATGCTTGCGTTAGCAGCCGTGCTGCTGGCGGCAAAAATCACGTCACCGCCGCGAGGGTTGGCAACGACGGCGTTGGCCGCCGTGCTTTTGTCGTCAAAGGTCAGAGAGAAGCCGTTGCTGATATGGGCGTTGCCAGCCGAGCTGGTGTTGAAAAAATGTATCTCGGAAATAACAGAATTGAGACTGTTGATGGCAGCGTTGCCGGCCGAGCTGCTGTCCGCAAAGTGAACGGTGCTGCCGTTGTTGATCGTGGCATTGGCCGCGGTGCTGGTGTTGTTGAAAAATGCCCCGCCAGAAGTCGTGTTGATGATGGCGTTGCCGGCCGAACTGGCGTTACTAAAACTAACCCCGCTATCGAAAACCGGAGCAAAGTTTGAATTGTTGACGATTCCCCGGTCGGTAAAATTCAAGCCCACGCTGAACCTGTAGGCCGGCGCATCGCTGTTCAACACAATCGTCCCGACCGAGACTATTTGCGGAGCCGTGATCGCGGTTTGGCTGGAGGCGCCGAAAGTCGCGGTTCCCGTCGGCGGGAAGTTGGAACTCCAGTTGGCGGGGTCGTTCCAGTCATTCGAGACAGGATGGGCACTCCATGTCGCGTCCTGCGCCTCGCCCGTCCGCGGCATCAGGATTGTGCCGAGCAGCAACGCCCAGACCGTGACGCGCGCCATCGAAGGCGCGCGCACGCCGAACCGGCGTGGAACAGCCGCGCCGGTCGGCGCCCTGTCCTGTTCCGAGACCTGCATCCCAAACTCCCTCGTCGACTCCTAGGGATACGACGTGTAGGGATCGCCGGATGAGCCCGCTTGGGCTGCCGCGTCACGGACTTGGGACTGAGACGCCAGCCTTGATTTTTGAACCTAGTGCTACAATGCGGCCACACAGATCAGAGCGCATACGCCGACGAGCCCATGATGTCAGAGTCCCCAGAGCCCACGACGCTCCGTTTTTCGACCGCCGAATGGCCGGCGCAGAACCGGCTCGCGATATGGCGCGAAGCGATCGGACGCCGCGTCTTTCAATTCGACACGATGCCGTTGCATGACGGGCCCTTCCACGCCGAGACGACGGCGCAGGCGCTGCCCGAGCTGTGCTTTGGATCCTGGAGCCTCGGCAATCTACGCACTGCCGTGACGCACGACCTGCTCGACGGCACCGACCACCTCATGCTCCGCATCTCGCTGAGCGGCACGCCCGTCCTATCGCACCGGGGTCGCGAGGTCACCGGCGCTGCCGGCGATGCCATCCTGATGTCGACCACGGAGCCGTGGGTGAGCATCTCTCCGTCGCTGACGCGATTCCTCAGCTTGCGGCTGCGGCGCAACGCGCTTACGCCGCTCGTGTCGTATCCCGAAGATGCGCTCATGCGCCCGGTGCCGCGCGATACCGAAGCCGTAAAACTGCTTACCTTCTATCTGCAAAAGCTGATCCGCATGGATCCGATGTCGACGCCCGAACTGCGGCAAGTCGTCGTCACCCATATCTACGACCTCGCGGCGTTGGTGATCGGCGCCACCCGCGACGGGGCGGCTGTGGCAAAGGACCGGGGCTTGCGCGCCGCGCGGCTTGCCGCCGCCAAAGCCGATATCCATGCGCATTTCTCTGATCCCGACCTCACGCTGATCACCGTCGCGGCGCGTCGGAATCTCTCTCCGCGCAGTCTTCAGCGCCTGTTCGCCGACGAGGGAACGAGCTTCACCGAATTCGTCCTCAACGCCCGCCTGACGCGGAGCCATCGGCTGCTGACCGATCCGCGCTGGCGCGATCGCAACATCAGCAGCATCGCGTTCGAAGCCGGCTTCGGCGACCTGTCCTATTTCAACCGCACGTTCCGCCGGCGCTACGGCGCGACGCCCGCCGACGTCCGCGCCGCGATGCGGCGTTGAGCGCGCCAAAGCGCGATAGATACGGATCGAATCGTTATCGCGCCTTGGCTCTTCGTTTTCGTTGCGCAGTGGCTGGCGCTCCGATTCCGACGTTCGCAAGCACATGCGGCTCACTCTTATACGAACTTCGGAATCAAGGAGCACTAACTAGGCCGTGTACCTATAAACCCGGCGGCGTCATGTGACTGGTGACTACGTCCGCTTTGCTCCTATAGCGACCAAGTTCGTGCGGCAGCGCGGTATATTGCGATGGGCCAACGGGCGACCTCAATCATGCGGTCGCGACTGGCGCAAAGTGACCGTCGACGAATTCAAGGCGCGTGGAAAACCCGTTGAACAGAGGGCTCGCTCAGATCACGTCGACAACGATTTTGCCACAGCTCTCGCATGTTCAATGAACAATTTCGCCAACGGACCCGGGGTGCGGTTTTTCACAGTGAGAATGGCGATCGCATCAAGGGTAGCCGGAATCTTTGCAGGCAGGATTTTCAATCCCACGCGTCGGGAACTGAACTGAGCAACGGAGTTTGGCAGAACGCCAACGAATTTGCTGGTCGCGATCAGTGTGGTGGTCAGTTGAATCGACAGCGTGGCAATCTCTGGCCGCGGCGATCTCAATCCGCTGGCGACGAAGATTCCCGAGATGATTCTGCCAGGCGTGCTGTCAAGCGGCGGAAGCACCCAGGATTCCTCCATCAAATCGGCAAGCTCGACGCGACGCCGGCGCGCCCACGGGCTGTTCACGCCGGCGACCGCGACAAACGGCTCCTGCAGCAATAGCTCGACCGCCAGGTCATCCTCGACAAAAGGATCCGGCAGTCGCCCTACCAAGAGTTCGACCTTGCGCTCACGTAACGGATTGAACTGCAACAGCGCCACGTCGGCGTGGATCACCTGCAACTGCACGCCCGGATGCTGCTGCAGCAGGCGCTCACAGATCGCCGGCATGATGCCGGCATTCATGATTTCGGAGCAACCAACCGCCAGTTCGCCCGACGTCGGGTCGGTGAGGAATTCGATCTGCTTCAGCCCCTGCCGCATCTCGTCGAAGACATTGACGCCGCATTTGAGCAGGGCTGCCCCGCAGTTGGTTACTTCCACCCCCTGCGAGGTGCGATCGAACAGCTTTACCCCAAGCGTTTGCTCGAGATCGGAAATTGTCTTGGACACGACGGGATGGGAGATCGCCAGCTTCTGCGATGCCTTCGCCATGCTGCCCGATTCCGCCACGGCGAGCATCACGTGAAGGTCGCGCAGCTTGATGCGGCGGCCGATGCGGTCCGACCAGTCCATTTCTGCCCCCTTAGTCCAGAGGCTACAGGGATGTCTCAAAATCCGACTTTCAAACTACAGCGGCGAGAGCCAGTATTTCAACCCGCAGTCGGCGCTCCAATCCCCATCGGGAGGTGCGCCGGCTCCGACAGAGGAGGCCAGCTATGCCAAGGAATTCAATCCTTTCGGCTGCCGTTCTCGCAGCCTCGATCGCCACAGCCGGCAGCGCCGGCGCGCAAGGGACCGTCAAGATCGGGATGGTCATGCCAATGACCGGCGCGTTGGCGGGGGCAGGACAACAAGTGCTTGCGGGTGCTCGCCTTTATATCAAGCAGCACGGCGAGATCGTGGCCGGCAAGCGGATCGAACTGATCGTCCGCGACGACGCCTCGTCCGGCGAAACCGGCCAGCGCCTGATCCAGGAACTCGTCGTCAACGACCAGGTCGACGTGATCGGCGGGAGCCTGACGGCCGACCTTATGCCCAGCGCATCGTTTGTCACCAAGGCGCAGAAGCCGACGGTGATCATGATTTCAAGCACGACGGCAGTGATCGACAAGTCGCCGTTCTTCGTCCGCACGAGCTGCACGCTAGCGCAATCCTCGGCCATCCTTGCAGACTGGGCGGCGAAGAAAGGGCTCGGCAAGGCGGTGACGCTGGTCACCGAATTCGCGCCGGGGCTCGAGGCAGAAGAAACCTTTACCAGCAGCTACAGGGCGGCCGGTGGCCGGGTCGTCGAGGCGATCCGCGTACCGGTCCGCAGTCCAGACTTCGCGCCGTTCCTGCAGCGCGTCAGAGACGCTGCCCCGCAGGCGCTGTTCGTGTTCATTCCTTCGACGCAGGCCGCGGTTTTCGCCAGACAGTTCGTCGAGCGTGGCCTCGACAAGGCGGGCATTGCGTTGATCGGTCCCGGCGACCTCACCGACGACGAAGCGCTGCAGAACATGGGGGACTCCATGCTAGGAACTGTCACTGCGCATTTCTATTCCGCGGCCCACGCGTCCGCATTGAACGATGTATTCACCGAGGCCTATCGCAAGGAAGCGAAGATGCGCGCGAACTTCATGGCGGTTTCCGGCTATGACGGCATGCACCTGGTCTATGAAGCGCTGAAGAAGACGGCCGGTTCGACTGATGGCAAGACCCTTGTTGCCGCGATGAAGGGCATGGCCTGGGAAAGCCCGCGTGGACCGATCTCGATCGACCGCAACAGCGGCGAGGTCGTGCACAATATCTACATCCGTAAGGTCGAGAAGGTGGATGGTGAACTGCGCAATGCCGAGTTCGAAACCTTTAATAATGTCAGGGACCCTCGCGAGGCCGTCGCGAAATGAGGGATGCGCATGTCATCATCGCCGGAGGTGGCGTTGGCGGGCTGAGCCTCGCGCTCAGCCTGCATCAGGCCGGAATACGCGTCCGCGTCTACGAAGCGGTGCGCAATCCTCTCCCGCTCGGTGTCGGCATCAACCTGCAGCCAACGGCGGTACGCGAGTTGACGGAGCTTGGGTTCGGCTCTGCTCTTGCAGAGACCGGGATCGCCACGCAGCGCTTGAAACTCTGCAACAAGTTTGGGCAATTGATCCATGATGAGCCGAGGGGGGTGGCAGCGGGATATCGCTGGCCGCAAATTTCCATCCATCGCGGAGAACTGCAACTTTTGCTGCTTCGCGCGGCGCGCGAGCGGATCGGCGACAGAAATGTCCGAACGGGAATGAGGCTTAGAGGCTTCGAGCAGCGCGGTGGGCGTGTGCGGGCTCGCTTCAGCGATGAGGACTCCGGTTCAGACCTGTTTGAAGAAGCCGATATCCTCGTCGGCGCCGATGGCATTCATTCCGCTGTGCGGCGTCAGGTTTATCCTGACGAAGGAGCGCCACGCTTCGCTCACCAGATCCTGTGGCGTGCGGCGATCGAGGCTGAACCGTTCCTCGATGGGCAGACGATGGTCATCGCCGGGCATTTCGATCAGCGAATTGTCGTCTACCCGATCGGCAGGACTGCAGGAGGCAAATTGCTGACGAACTGGATTTGTCAGATGACGGTGCCCGATCAGGCGCCATTCCCAGAACACTGGAATCGACGCGTCGGGAAGGAAGAGGTGCTTTTGGCATTTGAACGCTGGCGATTTCCCTGGCTCGACCTGCCGACACTGATCGAACGATCGCAAGACATCTACGAGTTTCCACTCGTCGATCGCGACCCGGTTCCGGCCTGGTCATTCGGCTGCGTCACTCTCCTCGGCGATGCGGCACATCCCATGCAGCCGATCGGTAGCCAAGCCGGTTCGCAGGCGATCCTGGACGCCCGCACCCTCACCCGCGCTCTGGCTGAGACTGATGATCCCGTCGCCGCGCTGGAACGCTACGACGCAGAGCGTCGGCCGGTAATGAACGACGTCATCCTACGAAATCGGAATCTCGGACCTGAAGCTGCGATGCAGCTTGCAGAAGAGCGAGCGCCGAACGGCTTTGCCCGCGTCGAAGACGTGATCGCGCAACATGAGCTTGACATTATCGCGAAATCCTTTGCCACGGCCGCTGGTCTTGATGTCGAAACAGTCAATCAGAGGCCGCCGTATCTGTCTCCGTAGCAGAACCACTTGCGAGAGTTTGCTATGGCGTGAAACGGAGTCCTACGAAAAGTCAATCCACGCCCTACGCAGCGAGCGCCTCCAGCACCGCGGCTGAATCGGTGACCCAACCGAAAATGCCGCCCTGGGCCTTGATCATCTTCAGGCCCATCTCGTGGAATTCCGGGAAATACGACGCGCAGCCGTCGGAGATCACGACGCAGCGGTAGCCGCGGTCGTTGGCCTCGCGCACCGTGGTGTTGACGCAGACTTCGGTGGTGACGCCGCAGACCAGGAGATTCTCGATGCCGTATTTCTGCAGGATGTCGCCGAATTCGGTGGCGTAGAATGCGCCCTTGCCGGGCTTGTCGATCACGATCTCGCTGCCCTGCGGATAGAGCTCGGGGATGATGTCGTGGCCGGCTTCGCCTCGGATCAGGATCCGCCCCATCGGCCCGGGATCGCCGATCCGCAAGGACGGCGCACCGCGCTCGAGCTTCGCCGGCGGCGCGTCGGAGAGATCGGGCAGATGGCCCTCGCGGGTATGGACCACAAGCAAACCGGCATCGCGCACCGCGGCGAGGACGGCGGCGATCGGCTGCACCGCGCGGGCGAGCTGGCTGACGTCATTGCCGAGCGTCTCGCCGAAGCCCCCTCGCTCCATGAAATCGCGCTGCATGTCGATGATGACGAGCGCGGTCTTGCTCCAGTCGAGCGTGATCGGTGCCGGCTCCGCCGCGATTGTCCCGCTTGAATTCGCCATGACGCACGCCTCGAATGCGAGAAGACCCGCATATGATTAAGCAAACCGCGTGCCATTGCGCAATGATGCGGCTCGCGCCCTCAAACGCCCGAAACGTCCGGCATCTCAATCTGTTGCGGCACGCGCTCGGCCGTTCTCCGGGCCATCCTCCCAGGTTCTCACCGGCACCTGATTTGCCGGTCGTTCGATCCTGCTGGCATGATCGTTGCTAGCTCAGAGTCCGACCGAACGAGGATCATCGTTCGCGAAACGACAGCCCATTTCAAACAGGCGGGAGGACAGGCATGAACGGACTTGGCGGTCTCAACAAGTCACCCAACGGCGTGGTGATCGGACTGGTGCAGCTGCAGCTGCCCGTGGTTGCGACCAAGGCCGATCTGGCGCGGCAGACCGAGCGCATCGTCTGGATGGTCGGCAAGGCGCGGCGCAATCTCGCCACCATGGATCTGGTCGTATTCCCGGAATACTCGCTGCATGGTCTGTCGATGGACACCAACCCCGAGATCATGTGCCGGCTCGACGGGCCCGAAGTCGCGGCCTTCAGGCAGGCCTGCATCGACAACAAGATCTGGGGCTGCTTCTCCATCATGGAGTTCAACCCACACGGCAATCCCTACAATTCCGGACTGATCATCGACGATCACGGCGAGATCAAGCTCTATTACCGCAAATTCCATCCCTGGATTCCGGTCGAGCCGTGGGAGCCGGGCGACATCGGCATTCCCGTGATCGACGGACCGAAAGGCGCGAAGATCGCGCTGATCATCTGCCATGACGGCATGTTCCCGGAAATGGCGCGCGAATGTGCCTACAAGGGCGCGGAGATCATGATCCGCACCGCAGGCTACACCGCGCCGATCCGCGACAGCTGGCGCTTCACCAACCAGGCCAACGCGTTCCAGAACCTGATGGTGACGGCCAATGTCTGCATGTGCGGCTCGGATGGGTCGTTCGACTCGATGGGCGAAGGCATGATCGTCAATTTCGACGGCAGCATCATCGCGCACGGGACCACGGGACGCACTGATGAGATCATCACCGCCGAGGTGCGGCCCGACCTCGTGCGCGAGGCGCGGATCAACTGGGGCGTCGAGAACAACATCTATCAGCTTTGGCACCGCGGCTATGTCGCGGTGAAGGGCGGCGCGATGGATTGCCCCTACACCTTCATGCAGGACATGGTGTCGGGCCGCTTCCGCCTGCCCTGGGAAGATCAGGTCAAGATCACCGACGGCACGTCCTGCGGCTTTCCAGCACCGACACGGCTGTTCGGCAAGACCGCGAAGGCCGCCGAGTAGCGACCCCTCGCGGCTGGCTACTTGAAGAAGTGCACGAGGCCGATGCTGAGGCCCAGCAGCAGCATCAGCGACAGCGTGACCGCGGCCGTCACCCGGCCGCCGACCGTCGAGAGCACGCGGACATCGACGCCGAGCCCAAGTGCGGCCATCGACACGACGGTGAGGATCGCCGCTGTCTTCGTCACCGGCGCGATCGCGATGTCAGGCACGAGCTGGAACGAGCGCAGCGCGGCCAGCACCAGGAAGCCGATGATGAACCAGGGCACCAGCTTGAACGGGCTGATCGAGGCGGCCTTTGCGGCACCTTCCTCGGCCGTTCCCGTCTTGCGCTGCCGCGCGACAAACAACGAGAGGGCGACCACGATCGGGCCCAGCATCAGGACGCGCACCAGCTTCACCAGCGTACCGATCTGGGTCGAGACGATGCCGGCGGGCACGGTCGCCGCCAGCACCTGCGGCACGGCGTAGACCGTCAGCCCGGCGAGGATGCCGTATTGCGTCGCGGTCAGCTTCAGCAGCGGAATCAGCAGCGGCAGGCCGAGCACCATCAGTACGCCGAGAATGGCGGTGAACGAGATCGACGAGGCGATGTCGTCGCCATCGGCCTCGATCACGGGCGCCACCGCCGCAATCGCGGAGTTGCCGCAGATCGAATTGCCGCAGGCGATCAGGATCGCGAGTTTGGCCTTGAGCCCGAGTAGGCGGGCGAGGCCATAGCTCACCGCCAGCATGATCACGACGGTCGCGGCGATGGCGCCGATCAGGAGATAGCCCGAGGCCAGGATCGCGGCGAAGCTGATGGACGCACCGAGCAGCATCACGGCGACCTCGAGCAGCTGCTTGGCGCTGAAGGCAATGCCCGAGCGCCAGCGCTCCGAGGGCTCCCAGGCGGTGCGCACCGCCATCCCGAGCAGGATCGCGACGACCAGGGCCTCGATATAGGGGTGGTCGAAAACCCGCTCTTCGGCGGCCTGGACGCCGAGCGAGATGATCGTGACCACCCCGCAGAGCAGAATGCCCGGAATGAGCAGGAATGTGCGCTTCAGCGCCCCCTGCTTCTGCCCCTGATCTTGTTCTTGTTGCGGCACGAAATCCTCTTTTCAGAGAAGATTTTATGCGCCCGGACGCGCCTCTTGGCTAATATCTTTTCGAACTGCCCCGATAGAGAGAAGTTATGTCCCTCAACCTGCATCTGCTCCGCCTGTTCGCGGCCGTGGCGAGAACCGGAAGTTTCTCCCGCGCTGCCGATCTCCTGCACATCAGCCAGCCGGCGATCTCCAAGGGCGTGCGGGATTTCGAGTTGCAGGTCGGCTGCCGGCTGCTCGATCGCACGTCGAAGGGGGTGCGGCCGACCCGGGAGGGCGCGGCGCTGGCCCGGCATGCCGAGATACTGTTCGCAGCCGAGCGTGCCGCCGAGGACGAATTGCAGGCGCTGCGCAACCTCGACAGCGGCTCGCTGCGCATCGGCGCCAGCACCACGATCGCGACCTACATGATCCCGGAATATCTCGGCGTGTTTCACCGCGCCTTTCCCGGCATCGACCTGCATGTGGTGAGCGCCAACACCAGCGACGTCGCCGCGCTGATGCTGGGCCACGAGATCGAAATCGCGCTGGTCGAGGGGCCGGTCGAGGACGAGAACCTGATCAGCGAAGCCTGGCGCACCGACGTGATGGCGCTGATCGCGGCTCCGGATCACCGCTTCGCAACTGCCGCGGGAGCGATCGACGTCCGCCTGCTGAACGACGAGATCCTGATTGTGCGCGAGCCCGGCTCGGGCACGCGCGAGGTGGTCGCGCAGGCGCTCGCCGCCCACCGCGTCGAGCCGCAGCGCACGCTCGAGATCGGCAGCACCGAGGCGATCAAGCAGGCGGTTGCCGCGGGCGTCGGCGTCGCCATCGTGTCGGTCGCGACGATCGACGATCAGGTGAGGCTCGGAAAGCTCAAGGTGATCCCGATCAAGGGCGTCCGTATCGAGCGCACGCTATGGCAATTGAGATCGCCCGGCCGACTGGACGTACCGGCGGCGGTCGCGTTCGAGGGGATCATTCGGGAGACCCAGGGCGCGAAGGCAGCGCCGCACACGCCGTCAGCTAAAGCGCGGCGAACAGACCCTGCACCCACGCAACGGCATGCCCGAAGCTGAACACGCCGGGCTCGAAATAGACCGCGCGTGCCAGGACGATGCCGATCACCAGCACCCAGAACACGCTGGTGCCTGCGGTCTTCAGCCATTTCGACACGCCCTCGCTCGCGGCCGAGGAATCGACCGCGGGAACCGGCTCGCCGAAGGGATCGAATGCGGATTGGCTCATCGTCTTGACCATCTGGAATGTCAGCACAATGTCGCAACGGCGGGGGCGGAAGCAAGGGTAGTTGAATGCCTTTTGCGCCGGTTCCTTGGAAGGACGTTTTCCAGCCCGAATGCCGGGGAGTATTTCCTTCTGAGCGCCGAAAGCGCGAGGCGCTTTAGGTCTTTGTCTGAGCATGATCTTTTCGGAAAATCGCTTCGCACTTTTCCGGATCATGCTGATCCGGCATCAACCATCGGTTCCGCGCCGCGGCGCCACCCGCGGCAGCGTGATCCGCACACTCGTCCCGATGCCCGGGGCACTGTCCAGATGGAGCTCTCCGCCCAGCCGGTTCGTGACGATGTTGTGAACGATGTGCAGGCCGAGCCCGATACGGCCGATGTCGCGGCGCGTGGTGAAGAACGGATCGAAGGCTTGCCGCAACACGTCGCGGCTCATCCCGCAGCCATCGTCGGCGAACAGGATCTCCACCCGATCTGCGCCCAACGCGCGCAGCCGGATCGTGATGGTGCCGCCCTTGCCGTCCGGAAAGGCATGCGCGACCGAATTGACGAACAAATTGGTCAGCGCCTGGCCGTAGGGACCGGGATAGCTGTTCATCGCAAGACCGGCCGGGCAATCGACCTCGAGCGTCAGATTGTTCTTCGGCAACGCCGGACGCAGGTTCGAGAGCACCTGCTCGGTCACCTCGCCGAGATCGAACTGGCTGCGGTCGAAATAGCTGCGATCGACGGCCACCTGCTTGAACGATTGCACCAGATCCGCGGCGCGCTTGAGGTTGCCGACCAGCAGCGAGGACGCGCTCTCAACCACCTCGATGAAATCGCTGAGGCTCGAGCGCTTCAGCTTGCCGCGCGCAGCCTCGGCAGCGAAGTCGGCGCATTTCTGCTCCAGCACCGAGGCGACCGTAAGGCTGGTGCCGACCGGACTGTTGATCTCATGCGCGACGCCGGCCACCAGCCGGCCCAGCGCCGCAAGCTTTTCCGCCTCGATCAACGACGCCTGGGTTTCCTGCAAATGATGCAAGGCCTTCTCGGCCGCATCGCGGGCGGCGCGGATCTCGCGTTCGCTGCGCTTGCGATCGGTGATCTCTTCGGCCGCGACATTGACGCCGACGATGCTGCCGTTCGGTTCGCGCTGCGGGTGCCAATGCGTGATCCAGCATCGCTCGTCATTGTGACCCGGGCGCTGGCCGTAGACCTCCACGCCGGTGACGGGCTCTCCGGTCTCCATGATCGAGCGGACGATGCCTTCGACCGCCGTGGCGAGCGCGGGCACGCAATCATGCACCGTGCGTCCGAGATGACCCTCGACCGAAATGCCGCAGATCTCGGTGAGCCGCTGGTTGATCTGGAGGTAACGGCAATCGGGAGAAAGGTAGGCAAGACCGATCGGTGCAGTGTCATAGATCAGCTGCAGCGCCGGTTGTTTTGGGAACTGAACGTCCTGGACGACGGACGAGCGCATGTCCTTCCCCCCCGTTCGGACAAGTCTAGCGCTTCATGGCCGGGCCGCAAATAGCCCCAACCTATGCAGAAAATGCCAATCAAATCTGTCCGGATTCGGCACGGACGGACGACGGCGGAGCCAGGACTGGTGCTACGTAGGCCGCCAGGCGCGGCAGCTTCAGCTATTCACTGCACCGTGCGGACGGAAATTCTCGATGAAACGCAGCAGCACTCGCGCGCCGGTGTCGGCGTCGGCGAGCTCGACATGCTCGGCCGGATTGTGGCTGATCCCGCCGCGGCAGCGCACGAAGATCATGCCGATATCGGCGACGTCGACCATCGCCATGCCGTCATGCCCGGCCCCGCTCGGCAGCTCGAACACGGCATGGCCCTCGGCCGCGACCGCCTCGGCGATTTGCGTCTTCAGCCACGGCGCGCAGGGCACGCTGCGGTTCTCGTGGGTAACGTCGATCTGCAAGGTGAGCTCGCGGCGCTTTGCGATCACCTCGATCTGCCGCACGATGTCGGCGACGGCGCGCTTGCGATGCATGTCGCTCTGCGAGCGGATGTCCATCGTGAAGGACACCTTGCCCGGGATCACGTTGGTGGCGCCGGGCATGGCGCTGATATAGCCGACGGTGCCGACGAGGCCGGCTTCATCGATCCTGCAGAATTGCTCGATCGCGACGATGCATTCGGCGGCGCCGGTCAGCGCGTCGCGCCGCAGCTTCATCGGCACGGTGCCGGCATGGCCGGCGACGCCGGTGAGATTGGCGGCGAGCCGCGTCGCACCTGAAATCGCGGTGACGACGCCGACCGGCAACGCCTTCTGTTCCAGCACCGGGCCCTGCTCGATGTGCAGCTCGACATAGGCGAGCAGCTCGCGCCGGGCGCGCGCCGCCTTGCCGATATGATCGGGATCGAGCCCGAAGGCGACCAGCGCATCGCGCATCGACGTGCCGGCGCGATCGCGCGTGTTGAGCACGCTCTCGTCGAACGTGCCGGCCACCGCGCGGCTGCCGAGCAGGGTCGACGCAAAGCGCACGCCCTCCTCGTCCGCGAAGCCCACGATCTCGATCGCGAATGGCAGCCGCTTGCCGCGCAGGTTCAGATCGGCAACGCAGGCGATCGCGGTGATGACGCCGAGCGGGCCGTCCCATCTGCCGGCGTCGCGCACGGTGTCGTAATGCGAGCCGAGCATCAGGGCCGGCAGGCCCGGCCGCTCGCCCTCGTAGCGGCCGCAGACATTGCCGATCGCATCGAGATGCGCACTCATGCCGGCCTCGCGCATCCAGGACAGGATGAGATCAGCCGCCTTGCGATGCTCATTAGTGAGGAAGACGCGCGCCAGATGCTCCGGCGTCTCCGAGATCGCCGCGAGCTGATCGATCCGCGCCACGATCTCGTCGCCAAGAGAAGACGGACTCGCGGACGGTTTCTTCTCGCTCATGTTGTTTCCCATCAGTCCGACCCGGCACCCGCGCCCGCTTCACTCGTAGCAGGCCCGTTCCGATTGACCAGCCGGCAAATCACGCCTTGGTCGCCGCCCCTGACCGGGCTCGCGCCAGCCGTCCGGCGGTTAGCGACTGCTTAACGGCATTGCATACAACAGCGATCGATCGCTCATAAAATGGGCAACTAGATCCGATCCAGCTTCCGAATCCTGTCATGATGATAATCAATCGCATTCATATTCAAATACTTAAGGAACAGTGATCGACAAACGTGCTCTGGCACGAAGCTTGCGACACTCCGTCAAGCGCCGCCGTTACGGCGGCTGCGACAAGGACAGGCGGGCCGGGCCCGCCGGAGGGAGCAGGCGATGGATTTTGGCAGAATTTCAAGAAGGCATTTATTGCAGGGAAGCGCGGCATTGGCGCTCGGCAGCACGCTCGGCGTTCGCGGCGCGGCGGCAGCGGAAACCACGGTCGGCTTCATCTATGTCGGGTCGCGCGACGACTACGGCTACAACCAGGCCCACGCCCAGGGCGCGGCGGCGGTGAAGAAGCTTCCCGGCATCAAGGTGGTCGAGGAAGAGAAGGTGCCGGAGACCGACGCGGTCGAGAAGACCATCGAGTCCATGATCAATCTCGACGGCGCGACGCTGCTGTTTCCGACCTCGTTCGGCTACTACAACCCGCACGTCGTCAAGATGGCGGGCAAGTTTCCCAAGCTGCACTTCGAGCATTGCGGCGGCCTGTGGACCGACAAGGACCCGAAGAACGCCGGCAGCTATTTCGGCTACATCGACGAGGCGCAATACATCTCCGGCATCGTCGCCGGCTATTCGACCAAGAGCGGCAAGCTCGGCTTCGTCGCGGCCAAGCCGATCCCGCAGGTGCTGCGCAACATCAATGCATTCACGCTCGGCGCCCGGCTCGCCAATCCAAAGGCGACCACGCAGGTGATCTTCACCGGCGACTGGTCGATGCCGGTCAAGGAAGCCGAGGCGACCAACAGCCTGATCGACCAGGGTGTCGACGTGCTGACCTGCCATGTCGACGGACCGAAGACGATGGTCGAGAACGCCGCGCGCCGCGGCGCGATGGTGTGCGGCTATCACGTCAACCAGTCGCCGCTGGCGCCGAAGGCCTACCTCACCGGCGCCGAGTGGAACTGGGAAGCGCTCTATCCGAAGTTCGTCAAGATGATCACCGCGGGCGAAGCGATCCCGAACTTCTATCGCGGCGGCCTGAAAGAAGAGATCGTCAAGGTCTCGCCCTATGGCGAGATGGTCTCGGCCGAAGCCCGCAAGCATGCCGATGACGTCAAGGCCAAGTTCATGTCCGGCGAGTACGCCATCTTCAAGGGCCCGCTGGTCGACAACAAGGGCAAGACGGTGATCGCTTCCGGCACCGACCGCGGTCAGCAGGATCCCGAACTCGAGAAGATGGACTATCTCGTCGAGGGCGTGATCGGAGCCACCGCGTGACGACGGAGGCGGCGGAATCGGTGGAGGCGGCCGGCGTTGCTCCGGCCGCCGATCCCGGATTCCTCCAGCGCTACGGCGCGAGCATCGAATACATCCTAATCCCGGGCGCGGCGCTGATCGGCGCGCTCGCGGTGTTCGGCGGCTTCATCGCGCTCTACGGCAAGAACCCGCTGGACCTCTATTTCTACATGTATTACGGCGCATTCGGCACCTGGTTCTCCTGGCAGAACACGCTGACCCGCGCCGCGCCCTTGATCCTGACCGCGCTGTGCACGGCGCTGCCGGCGCAGCTCGGCATGGTGATCATCGGCGGCGAAGGCGCACTTCTGATCGGCGCGCTGTCGGCAACGTCAGCGGCGCTGGCGTTGCAGGGCGCAGCACCAATCGTCGTGCAGATCGCGATGGTGATCGCGGGCATGATCGGCGGCGGCCTCTGGATCACGCTGTCCGGCGGCTTGCGGCAGTATCGCGGGGTCAACGAGACGATCTCGAGCCTGCTGCTGGTCTATATCGCGCTTGCGATTCTGAACCATCTGGTCGAGGGCCCGATGCGCGATCCGGCGAGCCTCAACAAGCCGTCGACACGCGAGATCGGCGCCGCCAACATGATCGGCAGCATTCCCGGCACCGACGTGCATTGGGGCCTGGTGTTCGGCCTCGTGGCGGCCGTTGCCGCCTACATCCTGATCTATCACACCACCTTCGGCTTCGCTGCGCGGGTCGCCGGCGGCAACATCCGCGCCGCCAAGATCGTTGGGCTTTCCGTCGGCAAGCTGATCCTGACCGTCTGCTTCCTCGCCGGCAGCAGCGCCGGGCTCGCCGGCATGATCGAGGTCGCGGCCGTGCAGGGCCGCACCAACGCCAACCTCGCCGCGGGCTACGGCTTCACCGGCATCCTCGTCGCGTTCCTGGCGCGGCAGAATCCGCTCGCGATCATTCCGGTGGCGATCCTGCTCGGCGGCATCTCGGCCTCCGGCGGCCTGCTGCAGCGGCGGCTCGGCCTGCCCGATGCGTCGGTGCTGGTGTTGCAAGGGATCATCTTCGTGTTCGTGCTGGCGAGCGACGCGCTCTACGGGCGGATCGGCTTCCTGAAGGGAAAGTCCTGACATGGCAGATAGCTCGCTCGGGCTCTGGACCGTTCCGCTCGCCGTGTTCGGCGGCGCCATCCGCGTCTCGACGCCGTTCCTGTTCGTCAGCCTCGGCGAGTGCATCACCGAACGAAGTGGCCGCATCAATCTCGGCCTCGAAGGCACGCTGGTGATGGGCGCGATGAGCGCCTACGGCATCTCCTATCTCTCCGGCTCGCCGTGGCTTGGCGTGCTCGCGGCCGGGATCACCGGCGCGTTGTTCGGCGCGCTGCATGCCGGCATCTGCTCGCTGCCGCGGGTCAACGACATCGCGGTCGGCATCGCGCTGATGCTGCTCGGAACTGGTTTGGCCTTCTTCCTCGGCAAGCCGCTGATCGAGCCGACGGCGGCACGATTGCCGGCGATCGATTTCGGCTGGTGGAGCGACGTGCCGCAGGTGCGCGCGGCGCTGCGCATCAACGTGCTGTTCCTGATCGGCGTCGCGATCGCGCCGCTGCTCTACTGGGCCTTCAGGACCACGCGCTGGGGCCTGTTGATCCGCACCGCCGGCGAAAGCGCGGACGCGGCGCGCGCGATGGGTCATTCCGTGCTGCTGATCCGGTTGCGCGCCACCATGGTCGGCGGCTTCCTTGCCGGCATCGGCGGCTCGTTCCTGTCGCTGTTCTATCCCGGCAGCTGGAACGAAGGCCTCTCCTCGGGACAGGGCATCACCGCAGTGGCGCTGGTGATCTTCGCGCGCTGGGACCCGATGCTGTGCCTGTGGGCCTCGCTCGCCTTCGGCGGCGCCGCCGCGCTCGGACCCGCACTGCAATCGGTCGGCATCACCTCCGGCTATCACCTGTTCAACGCCGCGCCCTACATCCTGACGCTTGCGATCATGATCATCACCTGCTCGCCGAAGCGCACACTGACCGGCGCGCCCGCCGAATTGTCCATCACCCGATAGACGAGTGAGATCATTCCATGCCCGAGCGCTTCATCAAATCCGAGCCTTACGCCTGGCCTTACAATGGCGACCTGCGCCCGCAAAACACCGCGCTCATCATCATCGACATGCAGACCGATTTCTGTGGCGTCGGCGGCTATGTCGACAAGATGGGTTACGACCTCTCGCTGACCCGGGCGCCAATCGAACCGATCAAGAAGCTGCTGGCGGTGATGCGCGCGCAGGGCTTTCACATCATCCACACCCGCGAAGGCCACCGCCCTGACCTTGCCGACCTGCCCGCCAACAAGCGCTGGCGCTCGCGCCAGATCGGCGCCGGCATCGGCGATCCCGGCCCCTGCGGCCGCATCCTGGTGCGCGGCGAGCCGGGCTGGGAGATCATCCCCGATCTCGCGCCGCTGCCCGGCGAGCCCATCATCGACAAGCCGGGAAAAGGCTCGTTCTGCGCCACCGACCTCGAGCTGATGCTGCGGCTGCGCGGCATCGAGAACATCGTGCTGACAGGCATCACCACCGACGTCTGTGTCCACACCACGATGCGCGAGGCCAACGACCGCGGCTTCGAATGCGTGCTGGTCGAGGATTGCTGCGGCGCGACCGACCGGAGCAACCACGACCACGCGCTGAAGATGATCAAGATGCAAGGCGGCGTGTTCGGCGCGGTAACCAAATCCGCCGACCTGATCGGGGCGCTGTCGTGATCATCGGCGAACCGCCCGCACCCTCAGGCGCGTTCGGCGTCGACGCCATCGCCATGACCATGCGGTTCGGCGACTTCACAGCGCTCGACAATGTCGAGCTCAAGGTACGGCCCGGCTCGTTCCACGCCTTGCTTGGCGAGAACGGCGCGGGCAAGAGCACGCTCGTGAAATGCATCATGGGCTATTACCACGCGACCGAAGGCGACATCCTCGTCGGCGGCCGCCAGCAGACCATCGCCAACCCCAAGAACGCACATGCGCTCGGGCTCGGCATGGTTTACCAGCACTTTACCCTCGTGCCGGCGATGACGGTCGCCGAGAACCTGGTACTGGCGCGCGATGATGTGCCGGCCGTGGTCGACTGGCGCAAGGAGAAGAAAGAACTCGAGGCTTTCCTGGCGCGGATGCCGTTCAAGGTGCCGCTCGACGCAAAGGTCTCCGACATCTCCGCCGGCGAGCGGCAGAAATGCGAGATCCTCAAGCAGCTTTATCTGAAGCGCCGCTTCCTGATCCTGGACGAGCCGACCTCGGTGCTGACGCCGGGCGAGGCCGACGAGGTGCTCGGCATGCTGCGCGCGATGGTGGTCGCGGGCGAACTCACCATCCTGATGATCACGCACAAGTTCCGCGAGGTGATGGCGTTTGCCGACGACGTCACGATCCTGCGCCGCGGCAAGCTTGCCGGCACCGGCCGGGTCGCCGATCTCACGCCGGACGAGATGGCCCGCACCATGATCGGCGCCGAGCAGTTGACCGTGCAGCCGCCGCGCACCGGTGAGACCGGCGCACCCCGGCTCGAGCTCGACAGGCTCACCGCGCTCGACGATGCCGGCGCCATTGCCGTGCACGGCGTGTCGCTGACGGTGAAGAGCGGCGAGATCGTCGGCATCGCCGGCGTCTCCGGTAATGGCCAGCGCCAGCTCGTCGAGGTGCTGGCCGGCCAGCGCGAAGCGGAGGGCGGGGTGATCCGCGTCCAGGGCGAGGCCTACGCGGCGAGCAGCGAGGAGATGCGCCGCCACAAGATGTCGCTGCTGCCTGAAGAGCCGCTGAAGAACGCCTGCGTCGGCGGCATGAGCGTCGCCGACAACATCGCGTTCCGCGAGTTCGACCGCGCCCCGTTCGCGCGCGGCGGCTGGTGGCTAAATCGGTCGGCCTTCCGCCAGGATGCCGAGCGCAAGATCAACCGCTACAAGATCAAGACCCGCACGCCGGAGACGCCGATTGCGGCGCTGTCGGGCGGCAATGTGCAACGCGCGGTGCTGGCGCGCGAGCTCTCGGGCGACGTCGAGGTGCTGATTGCCGCCAACCCGTGCTTCGGGCTCGACTTCGCGGCGGTGGCGCAGATCCACGCCGAGATCATGGCCGCCCGCAATCGCGGCGCCGCGGTGCTGCTGGTCAGCGAAGACCTCGACGAGCTGCTGGAGCTGTCGGACCGGCTGGTCGTGATGTTCCACGGCGCGTTCGTTCATGAGGCCCGTGCCAGCGAGGCCGACCTCACGGAAATCGGCCGGCATATGGCCGGGCACTAGCCCGCTAGCCGATCTCGAATGCTTCAGTGGCGAGATGCTTCAGATTGGTGTGCCAATGCTCGGCGATCGCGAGCCGGGTCGGCACCCAGACACGTTCGTGCTTCTGGATGTAATCGAGGAAGCGCATCAGCGCAGCGGCGCGGCCGGGACGGCCGACGACGCGGCAATGCAGGCCGATCGACATCATCTTAGGGAACGTCGCGCCCTCGGCATAGAGTACGTCAAAGCTGTCCTTCAGGTAGGTGTAGAACTCGTCGCCGCCGCCAAAACCCTGCGGGTTGATGAAGCGCATGTCGTTGGCATCGAGCGTATACGGGATCACGAGATGCGGCTCGGTTCCGGCTGCCTTGATCCAGTACGGCAGATCGTCGGCGTAGGAATCGCAGAGATAGCGCAGGCCGCCCGCCTCCATCAGAAGCCGCAGCGTGTTGATCGAGGAGCGGCCGGTGTACCAGCCGAGCGGCCGCGCGCCGGTCGCTTCGGTATGCACGGCGATGGCGCGCGCGATCTCCTCGCGCTCTTCGTCCTCCGACATGTCTTTGTGCTCGACCCAGCGCAGGCTGTGGCTCGCGATGTCCCAGCCTGCTTCCTGCATCGCCGCGACCACATCCGGATTGCGCTTCAGCGCCATCGCGACGCCGAACACCGTGGCCGGCAGCTTCCGCTCGGTGAACATCCGCCACAGCCGCCAGAAGCCGGCGCGCGAGCCATATTCGAACATGGTCTCGATATTGGCGTGACGCTGGCCGACCCAGGGCTGCGCGCCCAGCACATCGGACAGGAACGCTTCCGAGGCACGATCTCCGTGCAGGATGTTGTTCTCGCCGCCCTCCTCGAAATTGACCACGAACTGCACGGCAACGCGCGCAGCGTCGGGCCATTTCGGATCCGGCGGGTTACGGCCGTAGCCGCGGAGATCGCGCGGATAGCGGGCCTCGGTCACATCAGATTTCCTCGAAGCGGATCTGCTGCGCACCCTTCCACAACACGGTCTTGCCGAACGCGGTGAGGTTCTCGAGCCCCGAGGTCAGCGTGATGAAATGATTGCCGGCGAGCTGGCCCATCTTGCTGGCGAAGTGCACGCCGCCATAGGCGAGCAGGATCTCTGTCTCGCTGATGCCGCCCGGGTAGAGGATGATCTGGCCCGGCGCCGGATAGCTGGTGTGGTTCTCGTAGGAGACGCCGAAATCGAGATCGCCGAGCGGCATCCAGACGCCCTCGCCGCTCCAGCGCACATGGATCGCCTGGCTCTCGAACGGCATCGCCTTGCGGAACGCGGCGACCGTCTTCGGCGCGAGCTGCTCCTCGAAACGGGCGTCAAAGGTGAACTCGCCGGCGCGGACAATCAGTTTGCTCATCGAACTCTCGTGGGTGGGCTGGACAGAATGATGCCCCAACCTTTGACGCCGGCCCGCGCCGGACGCAAGGCCGATTCCGGCGCCAGATGCCGGTTTTTTGCCGCAACGCCGCCCGCGGCAACGCAGATTTGAGCAGGGTTGCGTTGCACCCCGGCTCCCCGTTTGCGAACCTCTCCGCATTCGCAAAGGAGGACGGCCGATGACGACAAACAGTCAGCACGGACATGTGGCGCTGGTGACCGGCGGCTCGCGCGGCATTGGTGCTGCCATCGTCAAGATGCTGGCGGACGCTGGCGCTGCCGTCGCCATCAATTACCGCGAGCGGTCGGCTGAAGCGGAAACGCTGGCAAAGGGCATCATCGCTGCCGGCGGCCGCGCCGTCGCGATTGGCGCTGACGTCTCGGAAGCGGCCGCCGTCGCCGGGCTGGTCGACCGCGCCAACTCCGAGCTCGGCCCGGTCGACATCCTCGTCAACAATGCGGGGATCGCGATCGTCAGGGGCGTCGACGACCTCACCGAAGAGGATTTCGACCGCACCATCGCGGTCAACCTCAAATCGGCGTTTCTCTGCACGCAAGCTGTGCTGCCGATGATGCGCACCCGGAAATGGGGCCGCATCGTCAACATCTCCTCCGGCGCGGCGCGCGGTGCCGGCGCGATCGGGCCGCATTACAACGCGTCGAAGGCGGCGATGGAGGGCCTGACCCGCGGCTATGCCGCGCGCCTCGTCAAGGAAGGCATCACCGTCAACGCCGTTGCGCCCTCGCTGATCGAGACCGACATGATGAAGGGACAGAGCGGTCTGGTCAGCCGAATCCCGATCGGCCGCTTCGGCACCGCCGAGGAAGTCGCGCAGGCCGTGATGCTGCTGGTCAATAATCCTTACATGACCGGGCAGACCATCGCGATGAGCGGCGGCATGGCGTTCAACTAGGCATGCTGGCTTGACCGCATCGCAGGTTTGCCCTACCGCTTGCGGCATGAACCGATCGAACCTCATCGCCAATCTCTGGTGGCTCGCCGACTGAAAGGCGGGCCGAACGCGTTCATGCATTTTCGGGGCCGCCGCATTGGGCGGCCTTTTTGTTTGGCATCATCCAGCCCGCATGCGGTGTCCCCATTCAACCGAATGGAGATACAAATGACCAAACCGATCATCCTCACCGGCGACCGCACCACCGGGCCGCTGCATCTCGGCCATTACGCCGGCTCGCTCCGAAGCCGCCTGACGTATCAGGACAGCCACGAGCAGTTCCTGCTGCTCGCCGACATGCAGGCGCTGACCGACAATGCGCACGACATCGGCAAAGTCCGCAGCAACGTCATCGAGGTCGCACTGGATTATCTTGCCGTCGGGATCGATCCCGGCCGCACCTCGATCTGCCTGCAATCGCAGCTCCCGGCGTTGGCGGAACTGTCGATGCTCTATCTCAACCTCGTCACCGTCGCGCGGCTGGAACGCAACCCCACCATCAAGGACGAGATCCGCGCACGCGGTTTCGGACGCGACATCCCGGCGGGCTTCCTGTGCTACCCCGTGGCGCAGGCCGCCGATATCACCGCGTTTCGCGCCACAATCGTGCCGGTCGGCGAGGACCAAGCGCCCCTGATCGAGCAGACCAACGAGATCGTCCGCCGCGTCAACGCGCTCGCCGGCCGCACGTTGCTGCAGGAAGCCGAAGCCATCATCCCGCGCGCGGGACGGCTGCCCGGTGTCGACGGACGCGCGAAGATGAGCAAGTCCGCAGGCAACGCGATTCCGCTCTCGGCTTCACCTGATGACATCTCGGCTGCCGTGCGTGCGATGTTCACCGATCCCGATCATCTGTGTGTCGCCGATCCCGGCAAGGTCGAGGGCAATGTCGTCTTCACCTATCTCGACGCGTTCGACGACGATCGCGACGCCGTCGAGGAACTGAAGGCGCGCTATCGGCGCGGCGGTCTCGGCGATACGACCGTCAAGCGGCGGCTGGAGGATATCCTGCAAGCCCTGATCGCGCCGATCCGGACACGACGCGCCGAGCTGGCCAACGATCGCGGCCATGTCACTGAGGTGATCAGGCGCGGAACCCTGAAGGCGCGGGAGGTTACGGAGCGCACCAGGCGCGACATCATGGCGGGGCTCGGCTTGTTCCAGCTCTGAACGCGCCGTCATCAAAGCGTGGCAGGAATCTGGCCGCGCATGAGGCCTGGGCGCATGAACATCCGCCATCGCTAGGCGCGCTCAGCCCCCGCGCGCATTGAGCCGGTCGTCGTCAGCTCACGCGAATGCGATAGCCCAGCGACTGACGTGCGCCCGGCGCGATGTGCATCAAGCCAGGCTTGTCGGCGAACTCGCCATCAAACTCCGCGGGGCTGGCAAAACCGTGCCACGGCTCGATGCAGAGGAACGGTGCGCCGCCGACCTTCGACCAGATGCCGAGTTCGCGGAAGCCGCGCCAGGAAATTTCGATCGCCGGGCCTTGCGTGGCTGCTGCCGGGCCTAGTGTCGCCGTGAAGAGCACCGATGTACTTGCGACCTGATCGAAGATCATCGCGTCGTCATCGAACAGCTCCTCCGACAGCGCAAGCGTTCTGCCCTTGACCGGATTGGGTTCAGGCTGCGGCCGCATCAATCCATCCTTCAACCGCCGGATCGGCGCAGGTTCAGTCTTGCCGAAGGCCAGCGTGTAAGCCTCCTTCGGCAGCCCCGGCACCAGCGGCCAGTTGAAAGCGGGATGACCGCCGAGCGAGGCCGGCAGCATCTCGTCGCCGATGTTGATGATATCGAAGGCCACGTCGAGATCGGCGTCGCCGACGGTGTAGGTAATCTCCAGCCTGAACGCGAACGGATAGCGCGCACGTGTGTCGGCATCGTCGGTCAGCGCGAGCTTGCAGGATCGCGGCCCCTGCTCGACCCATTCAAAACGCCGGTCCCGCGCAAAGCCGTGCTGCGTCATCGGATAGGTTTTGCCGTGGTGGCGCAGCGTGTCGTTCTTCAGCCGGCCGACGATCGGGAACAGGATCGGCGCGTGGCGCGGCCATTGCGGGCCGGCCTGCCACAGCAATTCGGTTCCTTCGGCATTCCTGAGCGACGACAATTCGGCGCCCTGCGCCTGAATGGTTGCTGCGATTCCGTTGCCGCGCAGCGTGTGACTGTCGCTCATGCCTCGCCTCGCCGGTTGCGTCATGCCCCGACACGAGATGTTCGATGCTGGCGATGCCGTCAACCCCAAAGCGATGGGGCCGCCCGCGTGTGGCGGCCCCCTAGCCTCAAACCTAACCGGTGATCTTGGAGAAGTCAGGCTGCCGCCGTTCGGCAAAGGCGGCAAAGGCCTCGCGCGCTTCCGCACTCATCAGCCGCTGCTGGAAGATTTCGCCCTCGCGCGCCATTTGCGCGCTGATCCCAGCGGGATCGCGCATCAGCGCCTTGGTATGCTGGAGCGAGCCGAACGGCCGCTTTGCGAGCGCATCCGCCGCGGCGCGTGCCATGGCGCGGAGATCTGCAAGCGGCACCACGGCATTGGCAAGGCCGATGGAGACCGCGGTTTCGGCCTCGACCGGCTCGCCGAGCGCGAACATCGCATAGGCCCGGGCATAGCCGATGCGCTGCGGCAGCAGATAGGTCGACGCCGCCTCCGGCACCAGCGCAAGATTGACGAACGGCGTGATCAGCCGCGCAGTCGGCGCGAGGTAAACGAGGTCGCAATGCAGCAGCATGGTGGTGCCGATGCCGACCGCATTGCCCTGCACGGCGGCAACCAGTGGCCGCGTCGCCCTGGCAAGCCCGGCGAGGAAGCGCGACACGTGACGCTCGCCCTGCACGCCGCGCGACACCGCCGCGAAATCCGCGAGATCGTTGCCCGCGGTAAAGCTGTCGCCGTCGCCCTGGAGCAGCACGGCGCGGATCGCGGGATCGCCTTCCGCGCGTTCGAGCGCGTCGGCCATCGCACCATACATCGCGTTGGTGATCGCGTTCTTCTTGTCCGGACGCGCCATCGTCACGGTGAGAACGCCACCGTCCAGCGTTACGATCACTTCACTCATGTCTCACTCCTGTTGCTTGCTTCCCGTTTGGCGCGTTTTCTTGACGCGAACCGGTACCCACTTCGCTTGAAAACGCTCTAGCCGTCTCTGTCCTTCGGAAACTTCTCTTGCAGGCTGGTCAGCCAGCGCGACACCACGTCGATCTCCGCTTCCGAAAATCCGTCCATCAGGCGGTTGTTGATCACCCTGGTCCGCGTTGCAGCGCGCTTGCCGAGCTCCTGCCCCGCCACGGTCAGATGGAGCCGCTGGCTGCGCCCGTCCTCACCGTCGCGCCGGCGCTTCACGAGGCCCGCACGCTCCATCCGGTCGGCGAGCCCGGACATCGCCGACGGCACGATGTCGAGCGCCTGCGAGACGTCGCCGATCAGCGCGCCGTCATTGCGCCCAAGGAAGAACAGCACGCCAGCCTGCGCCGAGGACAGATCGTGCGCGGCCGTCTCCTGCTCGACGGCGCGTTGCAGCCGCCGATAGGCCACGGTCAGAAGAAAGATCAGCCGGTGTTCCGGTTTCATGCCGTCGTTATATATTTCGCATGCGAAATATCAAGATATTTCGCGCACGAAATATCTTGATAATTGACGCGTTCCGACGGGGCGAGCCTCGCCAATTGACTGGAATGAGCCCCCGCGACCCGTTCGATTGCGACTTTTTTGATCGCGTCGCCGGATCCCTGCACTGCGCTCCAGCAGAAAACCCTTGATCGACAACGATCAAACGGGAAATCTTGCATCCGGGGGCCGTGGTTTGCCATGCGGCTCCGGCGGCGCCACGGGAGTGTCATGACGTCAGCGGCAAGTTCGGACAGGGAGCGCGTTGTCCGCCCAAAGCGGCTGCGCCATCTCAGCGAAGCCATGCGTTGTGAGACCGCGTTTCGCCTGATCCTCTCCGAATGCCTCGAGGAAGTCGCAACCAACCACGAGGCCCTGAGCTCCGGCAATCCGGCCGCGCTCCACCAGACCCGCATCGCATTGACGCGGCTGAAGGCGGCGATCGCCTTCTACGGCCCGATGGTGGCGGACACCGAGTGGACGCGACTGAAATCCGAGCTGAAATGGCTGAGCGCCCATCTCGGCGCAACGCGCGACCTCGACGTCGCGATCGAGAACAGCAAGGGCCTGCCCGAGGAGCGCATGCTCCAGACCGCGCGAACCGACGCGTTCGAGGCGCTCAGGGACGCGTTGCAAAGCGACCGTTACTGGCAATGGTTCGACGGCATGTGGGACTGGGTCGGCAGCGGCCCCTGGGCCACGCGGCAGGGCCCCCGCGCCGCGCAACGGCGGGCCGTGCCGGTCGCGGTGTTTCACGCGCGGCGGCTGGCGCGGTGGCATGGGAAACTGTGCCAGAAGAGCCGCGGGCTGCAGGGCATGGGCAAGAACAAGCGCCACCGCGTCCGGCTCGCCAGCAAGCGACTGCGCTACGCCATCGAGTTCTCGGAAGGCGGATTGCCCCCCGACGAATACGCGTCATGGCGGATCGTCCTGAAGCATCTGCGCAAGGGACAGCAGCTGCTCGGCGAATTGAACGATGACGAGGTCCGTCGCACGCTGCTTGAGAGTGCCGATGCCCTCGCGCGACGCGACGACGAGCGCAAGGCCAAGCATCAGCGCGTGCATGAGCGCAAGCGCAAGAGCCAGTTGCTGCGCCGCGCCGCGGCGGTCTATCGAAAAATTTCCGACTAAATCGCGCCAGCGCGTCGGCGGCGGCGCGGATCCGACCCGCGTCGATGGTCGCGCAGAAAATGATGTATAAAACATCATTTATTGGCCTTGTACCATCATTACTTGGTGTGCATAAATGACACTCAAATAGACTCGACTCTCAATCGACGGCATCAATCGATGATCACCGCGGCGCAGCTCCGGGCTGCCAGAGCCTTGCTTGGCATCGACCAACGGCAGCTCGCCGAGCTGTCCGGACTTTCGGTGCCGACCATCCAGCGCATGGAGGCGAGCGAAGGCACCATTCGCGGCAATGTCGACTCGCTTGTGAAATTGATCGACGCGCTCGGCACGGCCGGGGTCGAAGTCATCAACGAGGGTACCGTCAGCAACGGCGGCGGCCGCGGCGTGCGATTGAAGGCCGGATCCAGCTCGCCGAAGGTGCAGACATGATCCCGGCGGTCACTCAGCAGGTCTGGTGTGTTGCCGCACTGCTGGGAACGACCGCTCTCGCGATCGCAACGAGCCGATCGCGCCGATCGACAGTCATTGTCTACGGCGCGACCTTTGCGATTTCGTTGGTCGCATTGGCCGGAGCCCTGTTCGCGCTCATCTCCCACACCAGCGCGACCACACTGACGTTACCGGTCGGCTTGCCGTGGCTGGGATCGCATTTCCGCCTCGACGCGCTCGCCGCATTCTTTCTCGCCGTGGTCAATCTCGGCGGTGCGGCCGCAAGTCTTTATGGCCTCGGCTATGGCAATCACGAGTCCGCGCCTCAGCGCATCCTGCCCTTCTTTCCGGCGTTCCTGGCCGGGATGAATCTCGTCGTGCTGGCCGACGATGCGTTCACCTATCTCTTGTGCTGGGAATTCATGTCGCTCGCGTCCTGGGCGCTCGTCATGTCGCATCACCGTGAGGCAGACAACGCGCGCGCGGGCTACGTCTATCTCTTGATGGCAAGCTTCGGGACGCTGGCTCTGTTGCTCGCTTTCGGCCTGCTGGCGGGAGCGGGCGGCAGCTACAGTTTTGCGGCCATCCGCGGCGCCCAGCACACCCCGCGCGAGGCCGCACTGGTGCTTGCGCTGATGCTGCTCGGCGCCGGATCGAAAGCCGGCCTGGTTCCGCTGCACGTATGGCTGCCGCTGGCCCATCCCGCCGCACCGAGCCATGTCTCGGCCCTGATGAGCGGAGTGATGACGAAGGTCGCGATCTACGGATTCATCCGCGTCGTGTTCGATCTGCTCGGGCCGCCAAGCTGGTCGGCCGGTGTCGTCGTGCTCATCCTCGGCGGCGCGACTGCCGTCATGGGGATCCTCTATGCACTGATGGAGAAGGATCTCAAGCGCCTGCTGGCCTACAGCACGATCGAGAACATCGGCGTTGTCTTCGCAAGTCTCGGCCTGGCGTTGGCATTTCAGGCGAACGGCCTCGGCCTGGCAGCAGCCCTCGCCTTCACGGCGGCATTGTTCCATGTCCTCAACCATTCGTTCTTCAAGAGCCTGCTGTTCTTCGGCGCCGGCGCCGTGCTGACGTCGACCGGCGAACGCGACATGGAGAAGCTGGGCGGCCTGATTCACCGCATGCCGCTCACCAGCTTCGTCTTTCTCGTCGGCTGCGTTGCGATCTCGGCGCTTCCGCCGTTCAACGGGTTCGTCTCCGAATGGCTGATGTTTCAAGCCGTCCTGCAGAGCCCCGATCTGCCGCAATGGCTACTGAAGATCATGGTGCCCGCGGTCGGCGCATTGCTGGCGCTGGCGGCGGCGCTCGCGGCCGCGTGCTTCGTCAAGGCCTTCGGAATCACGTTTCTCGGCCGCGCGCGGAGCCGGGCCGCGGAAGCCGCCGGCGAGGTCGATCGCTATTCGCTTGCCGCGATGTTCAGCCTCGCCGTGCTCTGCTTCCTCTCCGGCGTTCTGCCGGGCGTTGTGATCGACGCGCTCTCGCCGGTCGCGATGGCCATTATCGGCCACCAGATGCCGCTCCAGGCGAACGACCCCTGGTTCTCGATCGTGCCGATCGAGGAGAGCCGCAGTTCCTACAACGGATTGCTCGTCTTTGTTTTCATCACGGCCGCGGCGTCGCTTGCGGTGTATTTCATCCATCGCTTTGCCTCGCGCGCGATCCGGCGCGGACCGGCCTGGGGTTGTGGCTTCACCGATCCGACACCGGCCGCACAGTATTCGGGAGCGAGCTTCGTCCAACCGATCCGCCGCGTGTTCGGCACCCTGGTTTTCCAGGCCCGCGAGCATGTCGACATGCCTTCGCCGGGCGAACTGCGGCCGGCCCGCTTCAGGGTCGATATGCACGATCTGGTCTGGGAGCGGCTGTATACGCCAGTGACTGAAGTCGTCTGGTTTTTCGCCGATCGGCTGAACCAGCTCCAGTTCCTGACCATCCGCCGCTACCTCAGTTTGGTCTTCGTAACCCTCATCACATTGCTGCTGGTCGTCGCGATATGGTCGTGATCTCGGACATCCTCGTTCAGTTGGGCCAGATGACGCTCGTGCTGTTGCTCGCGCCGCTCCTGACCGGCGTCGTACGCAAGGTCAAGGCCCGCCTGTTGCGCCGGAGGGGACCGTCGGTCTTCCAGCCCTATCGCGACCTGCTGCGGCTGCTACGCAAGGAGGTCGTGCTCGCCGAAAACGCGTCCTGGCTGTTCCGCGTCACACCCTATGTGACGTTCGCGGCGATCTGGGTCGCTGCGGCGCTGGTCCCGACATTTGCAACCGGCCTGGAGTTCAACTGGAGCGCCGACCTGATCGCGATCGTCGCCCTGCTCGGCAGCGCGCGCTTCTTCCTCGCACTTGCCGGCATGGATGTCGGCACCAGCTTTGGCGGCATCGGCTCCAGCCGCGAGGTGATGATCGCTGCACTGGCCGAGCCAGCCATGTTGTTGATGGTGTTCTGCGTCGCGCTGATTGCCGGCTCGACCCAGCTGTCGACGGTCGCGACCTTCATGGCGTCGTCCGAAGTGGGACTCCGCGTCTCGCTCGGCATGGCGATGATCGCCCTCATCATGGTGGCGCTTGCCGAAAACGCGCGCATCCCGGTCGACAACCCGGCGACCCATCTGGAGCTGACCATGGTGCACGAGGCGATGATCCTCGAGTATTCCGGGCGTCACCTCGCCATGATCGAGTTCGGCGCCTTTCTCAAGCTGCTGCTCTACATCTCCCTGATCATCTGCGTGTTCTTCCCCTGGCAGATCACCACGGAAGGCGCAGGTCCGCTGTCCTACCTGGTGAGCGTCGCCGCCTACATCGTCAAGCTTACGATCGCAAGCTTGCTCCTTGCCGTGTTCGAGACCGCGACGGCGAAGGTGCGGGTTTTCCGTGTCCCCGAGTTCCTCGGCGCCGCGCTCATGCTCGGGCTGCTCGGCACGCTGCTTCGGTTCGTGTCACGGGGCTTCTGATGCACAACCTCGCCTTCGACATCGCCCATCTGCTCGCCGGCGGCCTCGTGCTGATCAGCTTCATGATGCTGTACCAGGACCGCCTGTATGCGCTGCTGAACATCTTCGCGCTTCATGCAGTGGTGCTCGCGGCTTCCGTCGCCTGGCAGGCATTCGTCCAGAACGCGCCGCATCTTTACGTGACGGCGGTGATCGCGCTGGTCTTCAAGGCGACCATCATCCCGGTGGCGCTGCACCGGATCGTCAAGCAGCTCGGCATTCATCGCGATATCGAGACCTCGGTAGGTATCGGCCTGACCATGCTGGCGGGCATGGGGCTCGTCGCCCTCTCCATGATGGTGATGCTGCGCGTGACCGGCGCCGCCGATCCGCTGGCGCGGGAAGACCTCGCCTTCGCGCTGTCGGTGGTGCTGCTGGGATTGCTCGTCATGGTGACGCGGCGCAACGCCGTCAGCCAGGTCGTCGGCTTCATGTCGCTGGAGAACGGCCTGGTGCTGGCCGCGACCGGCGCCAAGGGCATGCCGCTCGTGGTGGAGATCAGCGTTGCGTTCTCGATCCTGATCGCATTCATCGTCATCGGCGTGTTCCTGTTCCGGATCCGGGAGCGGTTCGACACCGTCGACGTCGGCGCGCTCGATGAATTCAGGGGAGAGCGTCGATGACTGCGGCGTCGGATGCCGTCGCCTGGGTTCTGCTGATACCGATCTGTGCCGCGGCGGTGCTTGCGGTGCTGCCCGGCTACCGGCTGACCGCGGGGATCAATATCCTGGCCAGTCTCGGCACCTTGCTGGCCGCGCTTTCGCTGCTCGTCATCGAGCGCCCGCAGCCTGGCCAATACCTGCTGATCGACGATCTCAACATCGTCTTCATCGTGCTCAACACCTTCGTGGGATTCACGACCAGCGTGTTCAGCGCGAGCTATATCGCCCACGAACTCGAAACCGGACGGCTGACGCCGGGCTATCTGCGATTCTACCATGCCATGTATCAGGTCATGATGTTCGGCATGAACCTCGCATTCGTGTCGAACAATATCGGCCTGATGTGGGTCGCGGTCGAGATCGCCACGCTGACCACCGTCCTGATGGTCGGCATCTACCGAACCCATGCGGCGCTGGAAGCAGCCTGGAAGTATTTCATCCTCGGCAGCGTCGGCATCGCGCTCGCGCTGTTCGGCACGATCCTGGTGTACATGGCCGCGCTGCCGATCATCGGCGAGGGCCAGGACGCCATGGTCTGGACGGTGTTGATCAGCCGCGCCGCAACCTTCGATCCGGCACTGCTCAACGTCGCCTTCATCTTCCTGCTGCTCGGATACGGCACCAAGGTTGGCCTGGCGCCACTGCACGCCTGGCTTCCGGATGCGCACGCAGAAGGCCCGACGCCGATCTCCGCCGTGCTGTCCGGCCTGCTGCTCAACGTCGCGCTCTATGCGGTGCTTCGTTTCAAGATCCTGCTCGCCGCCAATCCTGACGCGATATCGCCGGGCCCGCTGATGGTGACGATGGGACTGACCTCGCTCCTGTTCGCGGCCTTCATGCTTTACCGCCGCCGCGACATCAAACGGCTGTTTGCCTATTCCTCGATCGAGCACATGGGCATCATCGTGTTTGCGTTCGGTATGGGCGGGCCGCTCGCCAACTTTGCCGGCCTGCTGCACATGGTGATGCACAGCCTCACCAAATCGGGAATCTTCTACGCGGTCGGCCACATCGCGCAGGTCAAAGGCACGCAGCGGATCGCCAACATTCGCGGCCTGACTGAGACCCATCCAGCGCTCGGCTGGAGCCTCGTGATCGGCGTGGTCGCGATCGCCGGCCTGCCGCCGCTCGGCATCTTCATGAGCGAATTTCTGATCGTCAGCTCCACCTTTGCGCGCCAGCCGCTGCTCGCCATCCCGCTGGTCTTCGGCCTGCTGCTCGCCTTCGGCGCGCTGATCCTGCGCCTGACCAGCCTTGCTTTCGGCGAGCCGCGCGGCAATGTCGCACCGGCGGATGCGTCCTACTTGCCGATGTTCGCGCATTTCGCGCTGGTGCTGACTGCGGGCATCTACCTTCCGGGACCGCTGGTCGTCTGGTTCCAGCACGTCGCCAACCTTCTGGGGTAGCGAGGGAGAACGGGACATGCCGACGTTGATCGATCTGATCCAGGCAGGCCGCGCTGTCCAACGGCACCATCCATGGCCGCGCGCGGTGGTGGATGGCGATGCCTGGCGCTCCGCCGCTGGTGCCCTCGCCGATGGCGGCTTGAGCCTGCTCGGGCTATGGGGCGAACCATCATGCGTGCATATGGCCATCCTCGACGACCGCACCTCCAACATCGGCGTGATCAGCCTGGATTGTCCCGATCGCCGATTCCCGTCGGTCGCGGCCTATCATCCTCCGGCGCTTCGATTGGAGCGCACCACCCACGACCTGTTCGGGCTTCAGGCCGCCGGCACGCCGGACCCCCGCCCCTGGCTCGATCACGGCCGATGGCAAATGCGTTTCCCGCTGGGTGAGCGTCTTGATGCATCGCCAGATCCGGCGCTGTATCAATTCCTTCCGGCCGAAGGCGACGGCCTGCATCAGATCGCGGTCGGCCCCGTGCATGCCGGCATCATCGAGCCCGGACACTTCCGCTTTACGGCGAACGGCGAGACCGTGGTCCGCCTGGAGCAACGGCTCGGCTACACCCATAAGGGCGTCGAAGGATTGATGACGGGGAGCACCATCGAGCAGGCCGCGCGGCTCGCCGGCCGGGTCTCCGGCGACAGCACGGTCGCCTATGGGCTGGCCTTCGCGCAAGCCGTCGAGGCCGCGCAGCAGATTGCGGTGCCGCCCCGCGCGCTCTTGCTGCGCGCGCTGATGGCCGAGCTCGAGCGCCTGGCCAATCACCTCGGTGACATCGGTGCGATCTGCAATGATGCATCATTTGCGCTGATGCAGGCGCATTGCGCCGTGCTGCGCGAATGCGTGCTGCGCGCGGCCGACGCTGCATTCGGCCACCGCCTGATGCGCGACCTTGTCGTTCCCGGCGGCGTCGCGCGCGACATCGCCAGCGATGGACCCAATGCCATCCGGGCTGCGCTCGACCAGATTCGCCAGCATTTCCCCGCGCTGGTCGAACTCTATGACAACACCGCCTCGTTGCAGGATCGTACCGTCAGCACCGGCATCGTGACCCCGGCGCTCGCCCGGCAGTTCGCCGCCGGTGGCTATGTCGGGCGTGCGAGCGGCCGCGACCATGACGCCCGACGCCGGCCCGGCTATCTCCCCTATGATGGCCTGCATTTCGAAGTCCCCGTTCTCAGCGACGGCGACGTCAACGCCCGGGTCTGGATCCGGGTCCGCGAGGTTGAGCAGAGCCTTGCGCTGGCGTACCAGATCCTCGCCGGCCTCGAGGCCGGCCCGGTCAGGGTGTCGCTGCAAGCTGCGACGGAACCGTGCGAAGGCATGGCGCTCGTCGAGGGTTTCCGCGGCGACATCCTGGCCTGGCTGCGCCTGAGCGGCGACCGGATCGAGCGATGTCATCTGCGCGATCCGTCGTGGTTTCAGTGGCCCCTGCTCGAGGCCGCCATCGAAGGCAACATCGTGGCCGACTTTCCACTCTGCAACAAGTCATTCAACTGCTCCTATTCAGGGCAGGACCTCTGAGGACTGGAAGCGATGCGCAAACTGCTATTCCAGAGCCTGTTTCGCCAACCATTGACCGAGCAAGCGCCGCGGCCGGACGATGCTGCGCTTGCGGAGCTCGCGGCCATGGTCGGCCACACCGCAAGACGACGCCTCGGCCGCAGCCTCTCGATCCGCGAGGTCGATGCAGGCTCGTGCAACGGATGCGAGCTGGAAATTCACGCATTGAGCAATGCGTATTACGACGTCGAACGGTTCGGAATCCGATTCGTCGCCTCGCCGCGTCACGCCGATGTCCTGCTCGTCACAGGTCCGGTCACGCAGAACATGCGCGAGGCGCTGGAGCGCACATACCGCGCGACCCCCGATCCCAAATGGGTCGTCGCTGTGGGCGATTGCGCCAGGGATGGCGGATGCTTTGCCGGCAGCTATGCGGTGGTTGGCGGGGTCTCGGCGGTTGTCCCCGTCGATCTCCATATTCCGGGTTGCCCTCCTTCGCCGATGGCCATTCTGCGTGGCCTCGTCACCCTACTCGAGGCGGTAGACTCCGACGTCGCGGCAAGGTGAGAGCAGAGACGCGTTAGCGACCTGCGCCCGCCTGTGGCGGCGGCGATCGCTAGCCGCTATTGCGCAGCACCAGTTCGAAGCCGAGATCGATGCGGCGCTCGCCGCCACGCTCCAGCGTCAGCGTTGCGGCGGTACGGCCGATCGCGTCGCCATGCACGCTGATCGTGCTCAGGGTCGGCGAGATCAGCTGGCCCATCTCGAGATCGCCAAGCCCGATCACGGCGACCGGCTGCGCCGATGCAGGCCCGTCGCGCAACAGCCCGGCCTTGCGCAGCCCCGACATGAAGCCGATCGCATGGGCATCGTTGGCGGCGAACACGGCGTCGACATCTTGCAGGCGCGCATGCGCCGCCACGCTGCCGGAGTCCTTGCGGTCGAGGATCAGCCGTCGCGGCTCGGATAGACCGCTTGCCAGCGCCTCGTCCCTGAAGCCGAACCAGCGGCGGGTGCCGCGCGGATCATCGCCGCCGATGAAGGCGAGCTGCCTGCGCCCTTGCGCAACCAGATGCTTCGCGACAGCGACACCGGCCTTGTAATTGTCGAAGCCCGCGACCGCATCGATCGGGTTGGCCGGCAGGTCCCAGGTCTCGACGATCGGGATCCGCGCATTGCGCAGCAGGCGGCTGCCCTCTTCCGTTGCCGGCGAGCCGACCATGATGATCGCCTCCGGCCGCCGCGACAGCAGCGCCGCCAGCACGCGGTCCTCGCGTACCGCATCATAGCGCGACTGCGCCAGGATCACGGAGAAGCCGAGCGGCTCGAGCTTGTCGGACAGGCCCTGCACCGTGTCGGCGAAGATCGAGTTGGCGATGGTCGGCACCAGCACGCCGACCGAATTGGTCCGCGCACTCGCCAGCGCGCCAGCCACCAGGTTCGGGACATAGCCGAGGTCGCGCATCGCCCGCTCGACCCGCGCCCGGGTCTCCGGGGCAACCAGATCGGGCATCCGGACCACCCGGCTCACCGTGATCGAGGAGACGCCGGCGCGCTTGGCCACCTCTGAAAGGGTGGGCGCGGCACCGGTCGGGCCGGTCCCGGATTCGGTCAGGTCGGAGCTCATGGCCCGACCCTGCACGATTCCGGGTTGCCAAGCCACGATGTTAGCGCTAGCATCGCTCAATGTTAGCGCTAACATGGAGCAGAAAGGGAGAAACGGCATGATTTCGGACGAGCAGGCCCAGGCCTACAAGCGCGACGGGGTGATCGTGGTCCCCGAGGTGCTCAACCAGGAGACCCTGGGCAAGGTCCGCACGGTACTCGCCGAGCTGGTGGCAGGCGCCGCCGCGGTCAGCGAACACACTGATGTCTACGACCTCGAGCCGGGCCATACGCCGGAGACCCCGCGCGTCCGCCGCATCAAGGCGCCGCACAAGGTGCACCCGATCTTCGACGAGATCGTCCGCAGCCCCGCCGTGATCTCGATCCTGACCAAGCTGATCGGTCCCGGCCTCCGGCTGCACGGCTCAAAACTCAATATGAAGTCGGCGCAATACGGCTCGCCGGTCGAGTGGCATCAGGACTGGGCGTTCTATCCGCACACCAATGACGACATCCTCGCGATCGGCGTGCTGCTTGACGATTGCGATATCGAGAACGGCCCGATGCTGGTGACGCCGGGATCGCACACCGGCCGCACGATGTGGGATCATCACGGCGAGGACGGCTGCTTCGCGGGCCTGATCGATCCGGACCAGATCCAGGACGACATCAAGTGCGCGGTGCCCTGCATGGGCAAGGCCGGCAGCATGTCGTTCCACCACGTGCGCGCGCTGCACGGCTCGGCGACCAACACATCGGACCGGCCGCGCAATCTGCTGCTCTATGAAGTGGCCGCCAGCGACGCCTGGCCGCTGGTGGGCGTGAAGGATTTTGACGAGTTCAACAGCCGCCTGCTGGCGGGGCCGCCGGTGGTTACCCCACGGCTGACCGACGTACCGGTACGGATGCCGTTGCCGCCGGCCAAGCGACAAGGATCGATCTACGAGACCCAGTCGGCGTCGAAGAAATCCTACTTCACGCGCGCCGCCTGACACTGACGACAATGCCCGCGGCAAGCCGCGGGCATTGCTGCTTTCAAGACATAAAAACCAAAACAACGGGGAAACGAATGACCGAGATGGCAACAGATGGCGCTCGCACATCGCGCCTGCGTGTGATCCTGGCCGCAAGCATCGGCTCCGCGCTCGAATGGTACGATTTCTTCCTCTACGGCACCGCGGCCGCGCTGGTGTTCGGCGAGCTGTTCTTTCCGAAGAGCGATCCGGTGGTCGGCACGCTGCTGTCGTTCCTGACCTTCGGCGTCGGCTTCGTGGTGCGGCCGTTCGGCGGCCTGCTGTTCGGTATCCTCGGCGATCGCTATGGCCGCAAGCCGGTGCTGGTCGCGACGCTGTTGATGATCGGCATCGGCACCACCGCGATCGGCTTCCTGCCGACCTATTCGCAGATCGGCGTCTGGGCGCCGATCCTTCTGGTCGCAATGCGCGTCATCCAGGGCCTCGGCGCCGGTGCCGAGTATGGCGGCGCGGTGATCTACCTGGTCGAGAACGCGCCGCCGAAGCATCGCGGCTTCTGGGGCGGCTTCGCGCCGCTCGGCGTCTCCGTCGGCAATCTGCTCGCCGCCGCCGCCTTCGCGCTGGTGACGATGCTGCCGCGCGAAGACCTGATGAGCTGGGGCTGGCGCCTGCCATTCCTGGCAAGCTTCCTCCTGATCGTCGTCGGCATCTTCGTCCGCATGCGGATCACCGAGACGCCGGTGTACACCCAGGCGGTGGTTGCGCGCGGCAAGGTCGAGCGCAATCCGGCGATGGAGGCGTTGCGCCAGCACCCGCGCAACTTCTTCGTCGTGCTCGGCGCCCGGATGGCCGAAAACGGGCTCGGCTATTTCTTCCCCGTGTTTGGCCTGAGCTACGTCATCACCACGCTGGGCGTGCCGAAGGCGGAGGCGCTCAGCGCGCTGATGCTGGCCTTCACGGTCGAGCTGTTTGCGATCCTCGGCTTTGCGGCCCTGTCGGACCGGATCGGACGGCGACCGGTCTACATGTTCGGCGCGCTGGCCGGCGTGGCGCTTTCCTTCCCGTTCTTCTGGATGGTCGGCACCAAGGAATGGATCATGATCGCGCTCGCCTTCATCCTGGCGCGCGCGGTGGTGACGGCGGCGATGTTCGGACCGCAGGCGGCGTATTTCGCCGAGCTGTTCCCGCCGCAACGCCGCTTCGCCGGCTTTGCCTTCGCCCGCGAGCTCGGCTCGCTGCTGTCGGGCGGCCCGGCGCCGTTCGTCGCCACCGCTCTGGTGGCGGCCTACGGCACCTGGTGGCCGGTCGCCTGCTACGCGATGTTCCTGTCGGCCTGCACGGTGGTTGCGATCTGGATCGGGCCCGAGACCTATCAGGAGAACATCGCCGAAGACGCGAGCGAACAGGCCGAGCTGCCCGCGGCGATCCCGGCGCGGGCCTGACCGGTGGCGCAGCAACTGCGCGTCCTCCAATCGCTCTGGGCGATGGAGCGGCGGCTGGCGGACGAACCGGAGTGGCCGCTGCAAACCCAGCTCGCGATGATCCGCGATGCCGGGTTTGACGGCGCTGGCGTGCGCTTCATCGATCCCGCCTTCGCGCGCGAGGTGACGGGCTTCCTGCGCGCGCACGGCATGATCTGGCAGGCGCAATGCTATCCGAAGGGCGTCGATGACCTGAAGCCGGTGCTCGAGCTGGTGGCGCAGCTCGGCGCCGATCACATCAACCTGCAGCCGGATATTCGTCCGCGCCGGCTTTCCGATTGTATTCCGCTGCTCGAGGGCTGGCGGCGGCTTGCCGCGGAGGCCGGCGTCGCCGTGCATGTCGAGACCCATCGCGACCGCATGACGACCGACCTGTTTTTCATGCTCGATTTGCTCGACTGCTTTCCCGATCTACGGCTGACCGCCGATCTCTCGCATTATCTGGTCGGACGCGAATTCGCCTGGCCGATCGACGACGTCAATCATGCGATGATCCATCGCATCCTCGACAATGCCTGGGGCATCCACGGCCGCATCGCGAGCCGCGAGCAGGTGCAGGTCTCGCTCGGCTTTCCGCAGCACCAGGGCTGGGTGGCGCTGTTCATGGGCTGGTGGGACTACGGCATCCGTTCCTGGCGCAAGCGCGCCGGGCCCGATGCGACCTTGACCTTCCTGTGCGAGCTCGGCCCCCCGCCCTATGCCATCACCGGGCCCGACGGCAGGGAATTGTCCGACCGCTGGCAGGACGCGCTGGTCATGAAGGACATGATCCGGGCGCTGTGGGATCGCATCGCGAACGAGCCGAACGGCGCGTCATCGAGTTGATCCTGAGAAGCTGCAGCGGCATGCTACGGCGAAGCGCCATTCAGAACGCCGCGAAGCCCTCATGCGCGACCATCGGGTTCTTCCTCCTCGACGCCTCGGATGCGTCGTTGTCCTGGCCATTGCGGCCTTGGCACAGGCGAAGGCCGCCGCGGCAGAGCTGACGCTCGGCGTCGCCGCCATGCCGCGTGTTGCGACCATCGACCCACGCTTCCAGTCCTACAACATCGAGATGGTCGAGGTGACCGGCGGGAGATTCTGGAAGCCTTATGCCGTCGCGGCACGGCCGGATGCGAAGCCGGAACGGTTCGCAGCGCGCACCCCGATCGATCTGCACGACGACAGGCTACGCAGGCTCGCAGCAGCACTCGCTCCCGCCTACCTTCGTGTCAGCGGAACCTGGGCCAACAGCACGTTCTTTGCGGATTCCGACGCGCCACCATCGGCGCCACCGGCCGGCTTCAAGGGCGTACTGACGCGACAGCAGTGGCAGGGCGTGATCGACTTCTCGCACGCCGTCGGCGCTCCCATCGTCACGTCCTTTGCGATCAGCGCCGGCACGCGCGACGCTGGGGGCCGATGGACCACCGAACAGGCCCGGCAGCTTCTCGCATTCACGAAATCGACCGGCGGCGGGATCGCCGCGGCCGAGTTCATGAACGAGCCCGATCTGCCGGCCATCGGCGGCGCCCCAGAGCATTACGATGCCGCAGCATACGGCCGCGATTTTGCGACGTTCCGCGCATTCATGAAGGACGCCGCACCCGAGGTGACGATCCTCGGCCCGGGCACGATCGGCACCGGCGCGGATGCAAAGGCCCTCTTTGGGGTTTCAGCGGCGGGCATCGACGCGGTCTCCTACCATCATTATGGCGCGCTCTCGGCGCGATGCTCCGGCGATCGCACGGCACAGCAGGCCTTGTCGGACCGATGGCTGGCACGAACCGACAAGACACTCGCCTTCTACCGGGCGCTGCGCAACCGGTTCGCACCGGGCAAGCCGATCTGGCTGACCGAGACCGCGGAGACCGCGTGCGGAGGCAATCGCTGGGCTGCGACCTTCGCCGATACGTTCCGCTATCTCGATCAACTCGGACAGCTCGCCAAGGCCGGGGCTCAGGTGGTGATGCACAACACGCTGGCCGCGAGCGACTATGGGCTGCTCGACGAACAAACCCATCTGCCGCGGCCGAACTACTGGGCCGCGCTGCTATGGCGACGGCTCATGGGAACCACCGTGCTCGATGCCGGCGTCGGCAAGCAGCCCGGTCTCCACGTCTATGCGCATTGCGCGCGCGATATGCCTGATGGAATAGCCCTGCTCGTCATCAACAATGACTGGCGGATGCGACGCAGGCTGACGCTGTCGGCCGCCTCGCAACGCTATACATTGGCAAACGAAAAGCCTGCCGATGGCAATGTTCAGCTCAACGGCAGCACGCTTGCGCTTGGGGCTTCCGACCAGATGCCCACACTGAATGGCGCGCCGACCTCGGCGGGAGCGATCGTTTTCGCTCCCGCAACGATCACGTTCCTGACCGTTGCCAATGCGGGCAACGCCAACTGCCGGTAGCGATCCGACCTACGCCGCGTCGCGGTTGGCGTCGGCGGACTCCGCTGGGCGCGCCAAAAGATGGCTGAGCATGATCGCCGTCATCAGCCGCTCCATCTCAAGCCATGCGGTGACATGCGACATGGTCGGCCGGCCACCCAGCGCGAGCTGATTGACATCGTCGACCGCCGTCAATCCGCGCGGATAGAATTCGCGGAAGATCACGCGCTCGGCCAAGCCGTCGACCAGGCGGAAGTTCAGCGTCTTCGACAGTTCGCTGAGGGCTTCACCGACCAGGCGCTTGTTGCGTGAACCGAGGGTCGAGAGGCGGTTGCGCAGCACCACCCACTCGAATGCCGGTTGATCGTGCGCGCTGCGCTCGCGCCGCGCTTCCTCCACCATCTTCGAATAATGGCTGATCCCGGTTACCTTGAAGTCGCTCGGATCGACCGTGCCGAGCACGTCGAAGTCGAGGAAGCTGTCGTTCAGCGGCGTAATCAGCGTGTTCGCCAGCGAATGCGTGAACGTCGTCAGATAGGTGTCGTGGCCGGGACAGTCGATGACGACAAAATCATGCGACCGGCTGAGCCGCTCGACGATCTCGGCAAGCGCGCTGCGCCCGAGCGTCTCGACCTCGCTGCTCCGGCCGCTTACCGTCTCGAAGCACATATGCGTCGGGATGCCCAGCTCGAGCGAGGACTCCCGCGCCCAGTCCCGCCGGTGATCGACGTAGTGCGTCAGCGACTTCTGCTTGTTGTCGAGATCGATGGTGGCGACACGCTGACCCGCCTTGATCAGCGCGATGGCGACGTGCATGGCAATTGTCGACTTGCCCGAGCCGCCCTTGTTATTTCCGATTACAATTACTCGTGCGTTTGTCATGGGAATCCATACCGGACGCTTGAGTGAAAGCAGGACGAAATTGAATTTAATGAATGGATTCGAATCTCCCTGATTCGACGAATCTCGACAAGAGTCGTCGCACGATCATCGTGATCGAAATTGATGCGGCTGCGACAACATTGTCACAACCGCAATCCGAGCACGTATCGTGAACGCAGCGCGCGTCGCTGGGGCTAGCGCGCTTGGACTAGCGTGCCTGGGACTAGCGTCCCTGGAACACCGCAGCGCGGCGCTCGACGAACGACTTGATGCCCTCGGCCGCATCTGATGTGTTGAGCACGCGTTCGCGGATCTGCGGAATGATCGCAATTGCCGCCTGCTCGCCGGCTTCGATGAACTTGCGGCCCGCCTCTTTCGTCACCTGGATTCCAAGCGGCGCGTTACGCGCGATGATCTCTGCAAGCGCCATCGCACGCTCGATCTGCTGGCCGGCCGGCACGACTTCCTGCACGAGACCGATCCGGTGCGCTTCTGCGGCAGTGAACTCGTCGCACAGCAGCAGGTGATACATCGCATCGCCCCATCCGGCGCGACTGATGTAGCGGAAATGCGCGCCGGCAAGCGGCGCGATGCCGCGCTTGGCTTCCATCTGGCAGAAGCGGCTATCGTCCGCGGCAACGACGATATCGCCGGCCAGCATCATCTCGATGCCGACGGTGAACACGATGCCCTGCACCGCCGTGATGATCGGCTTCCGGCACCGCTTCGACAATCCGAAGGGATCGACGTTGCCCTCCGGCAGCGGCTTGCGCGACGCCGTCGGACCGAAGAATTTCGGCATGTCGAGACCCGCGGTGAAACTGCCGCCGGCGGCACACAGCACGCCGACCCACAGGCCGTCGTCATTGTCGAGCAGCGTCAGCGCGTCGGACAGCTCAGCCATCATCTCCGGGCTGAAGGCATTCTTCTTCGCCGGATTGTCGATGATGATCTTCAGGATGTGATCATGCCGCTCGTGGCGGACCCGCCCTTCGCTCGCGCTGCCGGACATCTGTTCCTCCCTGCTTTGTGACTGCATATTTTCTGGATGATACTTGTCATCCAGATGCATGATGGTCATAATCCAGATGGAGAGTCAAACAGGGGTTGAGCGAAGATGGGCCATTCCCAGGCCGACAAGGCCAGGAGCCGCGAGCGCATCCTGAACGAGGCTGCGACGCAGATCCGCGACAAGGGGCTGGACGCGCTCAGCATCGGAAGCCTGATGCAGCAGGTGAAGCTGACCCATGGCGGCTTCTATGGCCACTTCGCCTCGCGTTCCGACCTGATCGCCGCGGCGCTGGAGCAGGCGCTGACCTTGGGTGAGGCGTCGGCGCGCGCATCGCGCGATCCCGACAAGCCGGTCAGCGTCAACGCGCTGGTGCGAAGCTATCTCAGCCGCAGCCATCGCGACTCGCCGAAGTCGGGCTGTGCGATCGGCGCGCTGATCTCGGATGTCGGCCGCGCCGACGTGCAGTGCCGCGCGGTGATGGAGCCGCACATCGAATCCTTCATCGCCAAGGTTGCCGAGACGCTCTGCGACGACGACGATAGCAGCGCGATCGTCGCGGTGAGCGCGATGGTCGGCGCGCTGGCGATCTCGCGCGTCATCACCGATCCGAAGCGGTCCGATGCCATTCTGCGCACGGTGCGCGATGCCATCGTCGCGATGGCGTCCGACCAATGATTTCACCCGCGCCGCGGGCGCCTTGATGGAGTGAGCCATGAACGACAAATCCGCACTCGAGCCGACCGCTGTACAGGGCAGCGTGCTGATTGTCGGCGTCGGCGCATCCAACGGCCTGGGAGCCGCGATCGCGCGTCGTTTTGCAGCCGGTGGCCATCCCGTCGCGATCGCCGGGCGCAACGCCGAGAAGCTCGCCGCAACGGCGGCCGAACTCGCGGCAACCGGCGCCAAGGTCACCCACGTCGTCGGCGATGCTTCGACGGCAACCGATGTCGCCCGCTTCGTCGAGGCTGCCGGGAAGCTCGCGCCACTGGCGATGGCCGTGCACAATGCAGGCTCCAACCGGCCCGCGCCGTTCCTCAAGGTCAGCGAGCAGCGCTTCGAGGAGCACTGGCGCGAACACGCGCTCGGCGGATTCCAGCTCGCACAGGCCGCGATCCCTGCCCTGCTCGCGCGCGGCGGCGGCACGTTGGTGTTCACCGGCGCCAGCGGCTCGCTGCGCGGCAAGGCCAACTACGCGCCATTCGCCTCCGCCAAAGCCGCGCTGCGCGCGCTGGCGCAGAGCGTGGCGCGGGAATTCGGGCCGCAAGGCATCCATGTCGGCCATGTCGTGGTCGACGGCGGCATCGAGGGCGATCGCCTGCTCAGCGCACGTCCGCAATTGAAGGACGACCGCGGGCCGGATGGGCTGCTCAACATCGCGGCCATCGCGGACGCCTATTGGGTGCTGCATCACCAGCATCGCAGTGCATGGACGCTGGAGCTCGACCTGCGGCCATGGGCGGAGTCGTTCTGACGGAACCGCGCCATCGTCGTTCTCCAGAGGAAATGGGTTGCGATCCGCCGGAATCTTGTCAGGCTGTGCGACAAGGTTCGAGGAGATCGCACCCATATCCCGGGAGGAGGCCATGTCGCAGCCCACGCCGATCCTGCATCACTTCGATCAGTCGCCGTTCTCCGAGAAAATCCGCGTTATCTTCGGATTCAAGAAGCTCGCCTGGAACTCGGTGCGGACTTCCCGGATCATGCCGCGGCCGGATCTGATGCCGATGACCGGTGGCTATCGCCGCACACCGACGATGCAGATCGGCGCGGACATCTATTGTGACACCCAGATCATCATCCGCGAGCTGGAGCGGCGCTATCCGACGCCGACGCTGTTTCCCGCAGGCCATGCCGGGATGCCCTGGGCGCTCGGCATGTGGACCGACCGGCCATTCTTCCAGAACACGGTCACCCTCGCGTTCGGCTTCATCGGCGACAAGGTGCCGCAGGATTTCATCGAGGATCGCGAGAAGCTGCGCGGCGCCAGATTCGATGTCGCCGCCATGACCGCGGCGCTGCCGCAGATGCGCGACCAGTTCCGCGCCAATGTCGACTGGATCGAGGCGCAACTTGGCGATGGCCGGCCGTGGCTGTTCGGCGAGTTCAGCCTCGCCGACGTCAGCGCCTACATGAACGTGTGGTACGCACGACAGAGCGTCGCCGCGATCGACGAGATCATCAAGCCCTTGCCGCGCGTCGCGGCCTGGGAGGAGCGCGTGCGCGGCATCGGCCACGGCACGCGCACCGAAATGTCGTCAGCGGACGCGCTCGAGATCGCGGCGAAGGCAAAGCCGGAGACGCCTGTTTTTGGCGACCCCTTGGATCCGAACGGTCGCAAGCCCGGCGACATCGTCAGCGTGATGCCCGATGACTACGGCAAGATCCTGGTCCGTGGCGAGATCGTCTCGCTGTCGGCACAGCACATCGCGATCCGCCGGTCCGACGAACGTGTCGGCGAGGTCGTGGTGCATTTCCCGCGGGCCGGCTTCCTGGTCATCCCGGGCTGATCGCCGCAGCCTCGGCCGCAGGCCGGACACAGCCGACCTGGAAACGCTGCGTTTCACGGCGTGACCTTGCCGGCCGGCGAACAGGCAATACCTCCACTGCATCTCCAACGAAGGCTCCACAGCGCAGGCTTGCGGACATCTCCGCAGCAACATGACCTTTCGGCCTGCGTGCGATGGGTGGCCCGTGGCGGATACTCCGCCACGCCGACAACTGGACTGACTGATGACGACCTCTCTCGAATTCGGGCTCGACACATTCGGCGACGTCACCAAGGACGCTGCCGGCGCGCCGCTGCCCCACGCCCAGGTGATCCGCAACGTCGTCGACGAGGCGGTGCTGGCCGATCAGCTCGGGATCGATTTCATCGGGCTCGGCGAGCACCACCGGTCCGACTTTGCGATCTCCTCCCCCGAGACCGTGCTGGCGGCCATCACCGCGCGCACCCAAAACATCCGCCTTGGCTCGGCGGTGACCGTGCTGAGCTCGGACGATCCGATTCGCGTCTTCCAGCGCTTCGCAACCGTCGACGCGGTCTCGAACGGCCGCGCCGAGGTGATCCTCGGCCGCGGCTCGTTCACCGAGTCGTTCCCGCTGTTCGGCTTCGACCTCCGGCAATACAACGAGCTGTTCGAGGAAAAACTCGATCTGTTCACCGAGCTCCTGAAGCAGGAGCCGGTGAGCTGGGAAGGCAAGCTGCGGCCGCCGCTCAAGGGCCAGTCGGTCTATCCGCCGGTCGAGCACGGCCGGCTGAAGACCTGGATCGGCGTCGGCGGCAGCCCCGAATCGGTGGTGCGCGCGGCGCATTATGATCTGCCGCTGATGCTCGCCATCATCGGCGGCGACCCCAAGCGTTTTGCGCCCTATGTCGACCTGCACCAGCGCGCCTACCAGCAGTTCGGCCGGACGCCGAAGCCGATCGGCGTGCATTCGCCGGGCTACGTTGCCGAGACCGACGCGCAAGCTCGGGAAGAGCTGTGGCCCGACTACAAGGTCATGCGTGACCGGATCGGCAAGGAGCGCGGCTGGCCGCCGATGGGCCGCGACGAGTTCGTGGCTGAGGCCGAGCACGGCTCGCTCTATGTCGGCGCGCCGGAAACCGTCGCCCGCAAGATCGCGGCGACCGTGAAGACGCTCGGTGCGGCGCGCTTCCAGCTGAAATACTCGGCGGGCCCGCTGCCGCACGAGAAGCTGATGAAGAGCATCGAGCTCTATGGCCGCAGGGTGGTGCCGATGGTGCGCGACATGCTCGCCGCGTGAGGTGCTGTACTGACCCGGACAACACCGCGCAGGCCGATCTATCGGGGAGATTTGGCAGGATGATATGTAAACGGATCGGCTGCCCAACCTCTGCCGCTTCGCACAACCCAGCCCATCGCCACCAGCTTCCGACACGTCGGATTGACGCGTTGTATCGTGGCCTCTTCACCGAACAAGCGCTCGGCAAGTTGGCGTTCGGTGAGACCCGGTTGTTCGCGGACCATGCGAACTATTTCTTGGGCAATCGTCATGACCACCCTGACGATCGATCGGTATCCCGGTCTAGTCAATGACCTAAATGAGACATCCCGCAAGAAATGGCCACAGCAAAATAAGCAAAACCCCCGGCGCGTTGGCGCCGGGGGCTCTATTAGATCGAAGTCAGATCAACCGGTATTACCAGTTGCGCTGAGCGCGGAGCAGAAGGAGAAGCGTGTTCTGGTCCTTCAACTCGTACGTGGCGAGCGGCTTGCCGATACCGACGCTGGCGTTGGTGATCGTACCAGACATCTTCTGATCCAGGTGGGTGTAGGTCAAGTCAGCCGTGAAGGTCAGGTTCTTGACGGGGGTCCACTGGGTCTGCGTACCGATCTGCGCGATGTTGTAGTCGGGGTTGCAGGAGGTCAGACCAGCGGTACCGAACGTGGCGCCGAACGAACCACCCACACCGTTGCCAGCCGGGCCGCAGATGTAGCCCTTAGCCGTGTCGTTGTAGCGGACGCCAGCGTAAGCACCGTAGATGCTGGTGTTCCAGTAGGGGCTCCAGTTGTGGACGTATGCACCGCGCATACCCCAAGTCTTGATCGACTGCTGCGAGCCACCGTTGATGAACACCGTGTCAGGCGCAATGCCGAAACCGACGCTCTGGTAGGCGCCAGCCAAGCCAGTGCCGCTGTAGATGGTGTTTGCACCAGCCGAACCGGCAAGGTCCTGGATGTTGTAGCGAGTCGCACCGTCCGTGTAGACACCCTGGATGTTGATGGTGTCGCCAGGTCCAGTCGGGATGTTCTTGATCGACAAGGCCAACTGACCTGCCCAACCCCACTTGTCGTCCGGATGACCGGTCAACTCAGTGCCGCCGTAGTAAGCCACGTGGTTGTCATGCGCCGCGAACGACGCCTGGAACAGACCCCAAGCTTGGTCGACGCGCAGCATCGCGACAAGATCCGGAGCAATCGTGCCGGCGTAGTCGCTGGTGCCGAACGGGCCGAGCGCGCCCGGAGCGGCGCCGAGGTTCATGACGCCAGCCTGATAGTAGGCCGTCTGATCCTGAGCCGACAGAGACAGCGACACGCCGTTGCCGAACTGAGCGGTGTAGGTGAACTGGTTCACACCAGTGATCGTGCCGCCGCCGCCGACGAGACCGTCGAAGTTGTTGCCCGGATAGTTGGCCCACGGAGCCGAGAACTGTGAGACCGCCTTACCGATGGTGAAGCCGGCGAACTGGATGAAGGCGTAGTAGACGCCGACCGTACCGCCTGCAACCGCGCCGGAGTTGGCGTTGTTCGGAGCCTGAACCGCGCCGATCGGCGAGTAAACGGTCGCGCCGTTACCCTGTCCGGCGTAGGTGTCCGTCGTCCACGAGAACGTCGCATCGAAGAAGGTGCGGACCACGCCGTATTCGGTCGCGGTGCGCGTATCGATGTTCAGGTCTTCACGAGAGCGCCAAGTGTAGCCGTTGGTGAAGCGATTGTTAGCGGCACCAGCACCCGAGGTGTTGCCGGTGTCATCCGAGTTGGTGTTCGCCAGAACGTCGACACGCAGGTAGCCGCCCAGCTTGATACAGGTATCGGTGCCCGGGATGTAGTAGAAACCGGGACCATACAGGGAGCAAACCTTCACGTACTCGACCGCTTTGGCCTTGACGGGAAGATCGGCCGCCTGAGCTCCGCCGACCGCGACGAGAGCCGCCGCCGAGCCGAGGATAAGGCTCTTAACCATCTTCATGTTAAACCTCCAAGTTGCTCTATCTCAGGGAAGGTTCCGGATCCGCCGGGTAAAACACCCTAGGTTGGTTCCCTTTGTCCCTTAAAACCCCGCCTAGTCGCTTCGCGCCTTCGGACACACCCGCATGAACGCGAGGGACTTAAGCGAACCACCTAAAACGGGACGACCTCGGGATGCCCCCCTCCGTCGCAGTTCCATATGAGACAGAAGGCCCCCGATCACGCAACAAAAGACCGCTCGGGTTGGGACGAGTTGCGGCTGTTTTCGGGCAAATGTTGCACAAATATCACGGGCATTTGAACTGCAGCATCTCGACAAGCTATTGAAATATAAGACAAATATTTCAGATACCGCTGGCGGGCACAAGTTTGAGCAATACCGGGCGGAACGGTGTGCAAAACGCGTAGTCCTACGGAGAAAGCGAAAATCGGAGCCTGTTCGGGCGCCGCTGATTCCGGCTCCGTGCACAATATTTCGGCTCGAAAATGCCGGTATCTGAACGACATAGCCCGCCCCAAATACCGCCGACTCGCGCCTGGAAGGGGGCATTCCGATTGCTCGGAGCAGGCTGGAAGACGGCGGACGGACCGCCTCAGATGTGCACTACCGGCGCTACATGTCACCGCGATGTCAGCGTGCGGAATCAGTCGATTTGTTCTCCGCAGCCGAGCGCGCGATGAAATATCTCCACTGCTCGCGTAATGCACTCACATGACGCGAAGCAGCCCGATGCAGCCACAAGACTCGCATCTGAAGAGAGTCAGGCGGCGCGGTGAAGCGGCGCGATCGTTCACATCAGAGAGCGCCCGACGAAGGCCTGGCCAGGGGTAACGTCGTACTCACTCGTCCAAAATATCGAGCAGATCATCGATCCGCTCGAAGGGCGGTTCGTTGGTCTTGCCTGAGTAAAAGACGCGATCACCGTCGCGTTGTAGCGATCGTGCTCTTGATTTAGGCAGCCTCCCCGGCAGAAACGTCGCTGCGACGGCCTCCGGCCCGACGTCGAGCCTCACGATACCTCGCCGTTTGCAATCGATCCTGAGCCTTGCCGCCGCGAAGAAATCCCGGCCCGCCGATGGCAGCCTGCCGAAGCGGCGAGAGGTCTCCTCTTCCAGATCTTCCAGATCGTCTTCGTTCCTGCACCTCGCGACGCGGCCATAGATTTCAAGGCGCATGGATTCCGATTGCACATAATTCTTGGGCAGCAGATCCACGAGTGGAAGGTTGAGATCGGGCACCCAAAGATCCGCAGCCCGGTCGTTGGTCTTCTCCGAAGCCTGTTTCAGAAGGTGGCTATAGAGCACCGGTCCGAAAACCTGCACGTGGCCGGATTGCCGTTCGGACAGCAGATCTCCGGCACCTCTGAGGTCCAGATCGCGCTCGCTGATCGCGAAGCCGGCGCCCGGCCTGCTGAACTCCTCGAGAACGGCCAAACGCTTGCCCGATTGCTCCGAATTCGATTCCGTCAGCATGTATGCGAAGGCACGCGTGCCACCGCGTCCCACGCGCCCTCTGAGCTGGTGGAGCTGTGCCAGACCAAACTTTTCCGGCCAACAAACCACGATGGTGTTCGCCCGCGGAATGTCGAGACCGCTTTCCACGATGTTGGTCGCCAGCAACACGTCGGCCTCGCCTTCGACGAAGCTCATCATCCGGTCGTCAAGCTCATCGGCTGGTAGCTTGCCATGCAGGCAAACGATGCGCAGCTCCGGGGCCACCGCCTGCACGCGCGCCAGCAGCGGCTCCAGATCCTGGATGCGCGGACAGATCAGGAAGCTTTGCCCGTGACGTCTCTGCTCGCGCAGCAGGGCAGCGGCAATGGCGGCGTCCGAAAGTGGCGCGATCTTGGTCACGACCGGAAGCCGATGCACCGGCGGGGATGCGATCACGCTCAGGTCCCTGAATCCGGCGAGACCCGCCGCAAGCGTGCGCGGGATCGGCGTGGCACTCATCCAGAGCGTATGGACGCTCTTCGCCAGGCCCGAAAGCTTGGCCTTCTCCGCCGCCCCGAAGTGCTGCTCTTCGTCGACAATGACCAGACTCAGCTTGGCGAATTTCACGTCCTTCGCGGCGATCGCCTGGGTGCCGACCACGATCTTCATCTTTCCGCTTCGCAGGGCTTCCTTCGTCTGCTTCATCTCCGCAGTCGACGTCGCGCGCGACAAGCTTCCGACGTCGATGCCGAGCGGGGCAAACCGTTTGCGGAATGTTGCGACGTGCTGCCTTGCCAGAACGGTCGTCGGCACGACGACGGCAACCTGCTTGCCTGACAGGGCCACGGCCGCCGCCGCGCGCAAGGCAACCTCGGTCTTGCCAAATCCGACGTCGCCGCAGACGACCCGGTCCATCGGATGACCCGACGCAAGATCATCCAGCACGTCCCGGATTGCCTTCGCCTGGTCGACGGTCGTGAAATACGGAAAGCGCGCGACGAACCGCTCGTATGCGGGACCGGGAGCGACCAGTCTGGGCGCGCGCCGGCGGCGTCGCTGCGCGATGTGTTTGGCAAGCGCCTTGGCGGCAAGTTGAATTTCCTGCTCCGCCTTGGTCCGTCGCGCCCACCACGTGCTTCCGTCCGCCCTGTCCAATGTCAGCTTGCCGCGCTCCGCCGCATACGGCCAGATCAGCGCAAGGTCGGCGGGCGGTACGAGCACGGCATCATCCCCGGCAAATCCCAGCCTGACCATCTCGCGCGATGATCCCTTCCCCATGTCGAGGGTTTGCAAGCCATCGAGCACTGCCAGCCCGCGCGGCAGATGAACGACGAGCGCGCCGCGCTCCGGCACATCGGGATGATCGAAAGCTGCACCCCAGGCTCTGGCCATGGGCTGCGGATGATGCGCCCGGCTGCCGAGCACGTCGGTCGCCGTCACGACCACAAGCGGCTTGCGGCCCGAACCGATGAAGCCGGTGTCGAAGTCAGCCAGCAGCGCCGCTTCGCCGCCTCGCCCCTTCGCCGCCTCGCTCCAACCTCCGACGCGCTCCGCCTTGATCCCGCTCATGCGCTCGATCGCGCGCAAATCGTCCTCCACCGCCGCAACAAAGACCAGCCGCGATCCGGCGCGCTGCGTGTCGGCGACGAACGCGCGGAGCGCTTTTCGCGACGAGGCGACCTTCGAGAAATCGGGCGTCGGGGTGAACGCCGCCTTGCGAGGCAGCGCACTCATGCGCTTGGTCAGCCGCTTCCAGTCGCCGGGGCCGAAGTACTCGCGGTCCGCCTCTCTGCGGCCGGCTGCCTCCTTGATCGTGCTCAGCCAGCTATCGGCATGACCTGCAACTCCCGCGTCTGCGATCCAGCGGGCGCGCGGACAATAATCCGGCAGCGCCGCCCGCTGTGCCCGCTTGCCTCCCAATGCGATCCGTTCCGACATCGGATCGATCAGCAGTTCCTGGGTATCGAACACGACGTCGTGTTCGTTGGGATCTACCCCGGCTATCCTGCGGATCACGCCAGCGGAATGCTCGATTCTGTACGGCCCGAGGGCGCCGGCAGGAAACACTTCAAATGTCATTCCGTGGAAAAGGACGCTTCCAGGATAATCCGCCTCTTCGTCGAGATCGTATCCCAGAGCTTCCAGACGATCCTTGAGATCCTGCTCGGCATAGCGCGCACCGACCTTCAGGCTGGTGCTGAGGCGGCCCCAGCTCGCGGGCAGCGGCAACCGCTCCATGATCGCCTCCGCCGTCGACACCAGGAAGACCGGCTTCCTGCTCTTCGCAAGACGCCGCAACACCGAACTCCGCCTGCCGGCGATCTCGTGCGACGGCTCCAGCCCGTCAAACGGCAAGGTATTCAGCCTCGGGAACACCAGCACCTCGAGCGAAGGATCGAGCGAATGCAGCACGCTGCCGAGGCGCTCCGCCCTGTTCTCGCTTTCCGCAAGGAAGACGATGCCGTCACGGCCCGACTCTTTCCATTGCTCGAGAAGATGCAGTGCCAGCATGCCGAGTGGCGAGGAGGATGAGATCCCGGAACGCGTCAATCCCTTGCTGTTCTTCTTCGCGCCAGCAGCCGCGCGGGCCTTCTTGGTCTTCGCCACGTCAAATCCATCGTTATTGCGCAAGTTCGATCGCCCGGAGACAAGCATCTCCGGTCGATCGCGGGCCGCCGGCGCCCCCCGACGCACGCGGCCAGCGCCCTCATTACAGCCTCGCAATCGCGTTGGATAGCCGCGGGTTCGGGATCAATTGCGGCATCGGCATGTCTCGCTCCACGCCACCATCCTTCTTGCAATCCAGCATACACGTCGGATCGCGCGATCCGCGCGTCCGAGAATTCACCCGCCCGAAAAATCACCGCAAGCACGCTGCGCATCGCGCTCATTCGAATTGTCTTAGGGGTGTGAGCCACATCGGCACCGATGCCGACGACGACGCGCAGGGCATTCGCCTTGCGCGGCGAACAGCTTCGATTGTCTTGAGACGTTCCTGCAAGGTCTTCTTCATCGCCGTCCCATTCACAAGCCATCGAACAAGACGTTCTGGACATCACGAGGCCGTCAGGCGGTCGCGCGGCGCTGCTGTGTCACGCAACAAAAACAGGGAAGGTTATCATGAAGACGAAATCGTTCGCCGAACGCGTGCTGGGCACGACCTCGCTGGTCGCGTTGTCGGCCGCCGCCATGATCGGAGCCCAGCAACCGGCTGCGGCCCAAACCGGCATCTACGGCGGCGGCAGCACGCTGTCGTCGCTGGCGCTGCGGCAGATCTTCGACTGCTATGCGGGCTCGACGCTGGCCAATGACGGCCAGGCGTTCTCGCCGAGCTTCTCGACCGCAACCCCGAGCCCGAACCTGCTGCCGACCAGCTGCACCCTCGGCTCGACCTCGGTCGAGGGATTGTTCGCCGCCGTCGGCTCCGGCAACGGCCAGCGCGCCTACATCGCCGACGATGCGCGGCAACTGTTCCGCGGCAGCCCGGATTCCGCGCCGGCCGTGGTGCGCAAGCCTTCGGCCAAGCCGCCGTTCCGCGACACCGCCAATGCGGCCTTCAAGAGCTATCCCTATCCGCGGCTCGACTTCGCCGCCAGCGACGCGCCGCTCGCCAGCTCGATTTCCAGCCTGACCACCATCTCGTTCAGCAATTTCGTCCCGTCGACCAATTGGCAGAACACGCTGCTGATCGGCGCCCTGAGCAGCTCGTCCGCGAGCTTCAGCACCTCGGCCGTCGGCGCCCCGATCCAGGTCCCGGCCATGGAAGTCCCGGTTGCGATCGCGGTCAACACCGCGAACTCCACTTCGGGTGTGACCTGGACCAACCAGTCGGCACTGTCGCCGAACAGCCAGGCCGGCGGAGCGATCCAGCTCACGGCCGCCCAGCTCTGCGCGATCTTCTCGGCGACCGTGACGGACTGGCATGACACCTCGACGCTGATCCCCGCGCTCGACGCCAACGGCGTGCAGCAATTCCAGCACTTCTACGACGCCAACACCAACGGCTCGCTGACCCCGGTCGCCTATACCAGCGGCCGGCTGCCGATCAAGGTGGTCTACCGTGCGGATGATGCCGGCGCGAGCTTCATCCTGACCAACTACCTTGCCAACCTCTGCCCGCTGCTCGATCCGACCGGCACCTACAACTACAAGAAGATCTTCACCGGGGTCGGGGTCGGCGGCAGCGCCACCGCGAACCTGCCGTCGGGCAAATTCGTCCGCCTGCTCGACAACATCAAGGCGGTGAAGAGCTCCGACCAAAGCGACCCCTACGATGTGGATGACGACGAGGAACGTCCGGATCCGCACTGGATCAGCGCCTCGGGCAGCAACCACGAAGCGCTGAAGATCGGCACGGACCCGCGCTTCGCCGGCCGCATCGGTTATCTCAGCGCCGACTTCACGCAGCCCTATGCGCAGGTCGTGACCGAGGAAATCGCCGGGACCACGATCTCCGCGGCGGCTCCGCTGTCGGCCAGCGTCCAGAACGAACGGCAGCGCCTGCTCGGCGTCTATCATCCGGGCCAGGTCGGCAGCAACGGCAGGGCGCAGAACTTCGTCCCGCCGACGCCGAACAATGCCGAGCTGGCGTTCGCCAACCTGACCGCTCCGGACATCAACAGCAGCTATGATGCCTGGAACCTGTATGCGCAGGTCTACCCCGCCGGCACCGTGGTTGGCGGCGTGACCTATGACGGCCTGTCCGTGATCGGCATCCCGCTGCAGTCGCAGACCGACTATCCGATCACTGGCGCGAGCTTCCTCAACGTGTACAGCTGCTACGGCGACACCGCCGGGACGCGGGTGCCCGCCGTGAAGAACTGGCTCGCCTGGTTCTTCGGCGGATCGGTCACCGGGCTGCCGAACTACAATCCGGCGGCATCGAACGCCGACAATCCCGGCTACGATCCGAATGTCGCCCGGGTCATTCGCAATAACGGCTTCCACGAGCTCGACGGCGTGTGGGCCACCAACATCCTGAATGCCTATCTGATCTCGAGCGCGGCCGGCGGCCTGCCGAGCGCGATCGCGGCCTACAGCACGTCGGGCACGCAGACCGATGGCTGCACGGGTGTCACCGGCGGCGCGAAGTAACGCCCAATATGAGATCGTGATCCGGGACGATCCGGATCACGGTCTCACGCAAGACATCAGCAGCCGGGCTCTTGATCGGGGCTCGGCTGTTTTCTTGCCGTCTCAGCCGGTTTTGGCGGCAGCGCGGTGCGCTGCGGCGAGCTCGAAATAGCGGCTTCCGGCGTGGGAGACGATCGCATCACGGTTGAGTAGATGCTGGATGCAGATCGCCGCGAGATCGTAGGAGCCGTAGCAGTGATGGGCGACCAGCGCGAGATGCTTGAGCTGCTCGGAGCTCATCGCATCGGCCTTGGTGAAATCGCGGACATAGACGGCGTCGGCCTCGACCAGCTGATTGAACGCCTCATAGGGATTGGTGCCGCGCATCGGCCAAATCATCCGCTTGTCGATCGCCATCAGGGCATGGGGAATGAAGCCCTGGCTGCGCAGCTCGAGGTCGATCTCGCCGAACACCGGCTGCTGCTTGTACAGCGGGAGAAACGAGACCTCGGTCTGGATGACGACCGCCTCCGCGAGCCGCCGCCGCCCATTCTGGAAGATCGCAAGTTCCGAGCCCTGCACGTCGATCTTGAGATAGTCCAGCGCATCGATCTCGCCGATGTCATCGAGCCTGTGGGTCGCGATCTTGCTGTCGGCGATGATGCGGCCCCACTCGTTGAAGCCCTGAAAGTGCTTCAGCATCAGCGGATCGGGCTCCAGCAGGCTGGTCATCCCGGGCGCGGCACAGACGCGAAGGCGGGCCTGCTCGCCGTTGCCAATGACGTAGGGCAAATAGGTTTCGAGCTCGCTCTTGCGGGCATTCAGCTCGGCCAACGCGCTCGGCTGCGGCTCGAAGCCGAACAGCCGGCACAGCCGCTTCTGCAGCAACGGCACATAGGGCGGGACGTCGATCGGGTTGGCACCGATATCGACCACCGCGGTGAGACGTTCGGGTACAAGCAGAGCATTCAGCGGGTCGATCTCGGCAGCTGGGACTGATGGCGCGGGCGCGGTTGACGGGGATGACATCATAGGACCTCACGGAGCGGCGCAAGGCGCGTCGAATCTTGAAGTCGAAGCGCGCAGCTCTATCCCCGTCATTGCGAGCCACCCGGTCGGCGCGAAGCGCCGCCGGATGACAGGCTCCGCGAAGCAATCCATCGGTCCACACACGCGGAACCATGGATTGCTTCGTCGCTTCGCTCCTCGCAATGACGAGGTCACATACATTCACGGGCCTTCACCTGAGAAAGGCCGTGCGCAATCCGGATCAGCACAACCATGGCACCAACGACAGGCTACGGCTGCTGCCCGCGGCGACGGCGCTCGTCATCACTGCTGTTCGGCTTCTGGTTATTGCCACTGCCGCCGCTGCCCGGCGTCGCGTCATCGCCACCGCTGCCGCCATAGCCCAGCACCTCGACGATCACGACCGACGGCTGGTCGCTGGGCTTGTTCGACGCCGGCTGGCCGGCCTGCTGGGTCGCAGCGGCTGCGTTGTTGTTGACCGCGGACAGCGTGGTGCTCGGCGTTGGCACGGTGGGGAGCCCTGCCACCGTGGTGGCCTGAACGTTGTAGGCATTGAGCACGACCGGCGCCACCAGCAAGACTTCGTTGCCGGCGCGAACGCCCGCCGAGCCGAGATCGATGGTGCCGCGCGGCGCAACCAAGACGACGTTGCTCTTGGTCGGATCCTGCCCCGGCAGCGTGACCAGCGCAGCGATGCCGGCGCCTGTCACCAGCCCCTGCGGGTTGATGTAGCAATAGCCGTCAACGGTGCAGATCTCGCTGAGCGCGGGGCTCGAGACATAGGTCTTCGGTCCCGCGCCGGCACTGATGTCGCCATTGGCGGTGAACAGGCCGACGTCGCCGCCCTGCTGGGTCATGATGCGGCTCTGGTTGACCAGGATCGAAGCATCGGCGAAGGCCCGGATGGTGCCGCCGCCGAGGGTCAGGATGCCCTCCTGGTTCGGTGTCAGCGTGTCGAGCGAGGAGTGGCCGACGGTGATGCCGCCGCCCGGCCCGACGATGTTGATGTCGCCGCCCATCTGGGTCTCGAGCACGGAGGCCGCGACGTTGAACCTGCCGGTCGCGATCTTCGGCGCGGCCTTGCCGTCGACGCTCAGGCTGTTGTCGGTATAGCCGTAGCCGGCCGGGAACAGCGTGGAGATCGCGGTATAGGCGCGAGCGTATTGACCGAAATAGGGGCTCGACGGATTCTTGAAGTCCTTGCCCACCTGGATCAGGAAGTCGAGGAAGGCGCGGTTGACGAGAAGCTGCTGCCGCGCCTGCGACAGACCCTGGAAGGTGGCCCAGGCCTGATCGCGCGGCTGGCCGAGGATAGCGGCGATATCGGTGAGGAAATCGATGCCGCCGGTGCCGGCATGCGCCGGATCGACGTAATCGGCGATCGCCGCGGCATAGTTGATGCCGGGCTTCACGCCGAACAGCAGATCGAGCTCGGCGCCCTTGGACGGCAAATACGGCTTGAGAGCATTCGACGGCAGACTGGTGAATGCGCCGGCGACCGCGCTGCCGTTGCCGATCGTCGCGATGCCACGTGTCGGCGCGTCGGAAGCCGAGAACGGCCCCAGATCATGCCCGGCCTGCAGCACGAAGGTGCTGGGGCCGTAGAGAAGATAGGAGCCGCCGACCAGATCGTTGCCGGCAACGATACTGGTGATGTCGGTCGCGTTGTTGTTCTGGCCGACGAAATTGAAGCTATTGTTGGCCAACGGCGTGCCGTTGCTGGTCGTCGAGACGCCGCCACCCGGAGCTATGCCCGCGTAGATGTTGTTGCCAGCCTCGATCCGCGCCGGCTTGATCAGCGTCAGGCTGGCGCCAAAATTGCTCACGGGATCGACGGCATAGATGTCCTTGCCGGCGGCGATGACGATGGGCACGGGATCGTTCGCATGCAGTGCCTGAGTGAGGGTGGCCGGTGGCAGCCCGAGTGGGCTGATGACGTTGGTGAAGTCGGATTGACTGATGCTTGCGCCGACAAACTGTGTGATGCTGGTGCTGAGGTCCGGCATCACAAGGCCGACCTCAAGGCTAATGGTTCCGGCTGCGAGGAGGTTGACGGTGCCGCCGTTGCTTGGCAGCACGTTACTCATGTCCGTCTTGCTCAGGGTCAGATTTCCGCCAAGCGCCGCCAGGTCGAACGTCGCGGGAAGCAGCAGCCCGACTATCGACGCGTTCGCATTTCCTCCGAGGGTGATGTTTGCGCTGGTGTTGTGCACAAAAAGCCCCGGGATCGAGTTCACTGAAACAGTCGGGCCTGTCACGTCACCGGCGATGCTCGTCAGCGAAATGCCGCTGCCCGGGCCGTAGCTGGTGAAATAATTGCTCCAGGCACCGTTGCCAGGGCTGTTGGCATCAGGCGATGCGCCAGGCACATATAGGTCAGCCCTCACCTGCACCCCGGCGTTGAGCGGCAACGCCGTGGGATCGTAGACATTGCCGAGCGTCACCGAACCACGCGCGCCGAGCGTGATGAAGCCATCCTGTACTGCGAGCAGCAAGGGCAGCGCATAGGTGCCGACGACGGAGCTCCCGTTATTCGTGACCCCAATCGTTGGTAAGCCCTGGTTGACCGGATTGCTGCTGGTGGCCTGGACCGAACCGCCCACCCGGATCAGGCCGGCGCCGCGGCCGACCAGGAAATCGCTGCTCAGGAGGTTGCCGCCGGCGGTCACGCTGAGATTGCCGCCGCCGTAATAGGTGACCTTGGGCGGATTGGCCGACGTGAACCCGGCGCCGCCGCCGCGCGTCGCCGGCCCCGCCGCGCCGACATCGTTGTTGTCGGCGCCCGCCGACAGCGTGATGTTGCCGCCGCCGAGCGCGCCAAACCCCTGGAAGAAGGTGGCGTAGTTGACCCAGGCCGCGGTCTGGCAAGCAATCGAACCCGCAGCCGCGCAAGCCGCGAACGGCGTCGACGTGCCATTTGAGAGGCCGTAGTGAACATACCAATCACTCCACATCTGGCCGATCGAGGCACCGGCAACGCCGGTCTGGCTGCCATCTGCATCGATCGGCATCTCGATGCCGATGATCGATCCGCCGGCGGTCACGGTGACCGCGCCGCCGCCGGTAGCCCAGGCCGGTGCGCTGACGAGCCCGTTCGGTTGGACGGTGTAGAGCGCAGGCAAGGTCGGCGCATTGAAATCCGCCGGCGTGGCGGTGGCCGCGCCAGCGGTGTAGACCGCACCCGGAGCCACCTGGTCGCGCAGTTCGACATTGCCGGCCGCCGCGATCGTGATCGAGCCGGTGCCGGTGCGCACCAGAGTCGGGATGTTGATCGTCGTCGCGCCGACACCGGGTACTGACAGCTGGTTCAGATAAGAGCTGTGGCCGTCGATGGTTACGCTGCCCGTGACCGTCGACGGCTGCGACGACAAGGAAACCACCGCGTTGGGATCGACCGGCGGCGCGTTCGCAACAGTAAAGTCCGCGCCGGCGACAATGTCGTAGGAGAAACTGCCCCTGCCGCTCACCGCGGCAGACATCAGTTGCGACGCAGAAGTAGTATTGTAGACGATGCTGAGGGTGCCGCCGACTGGGTTGTAGACCGCTGGGTTGTTGGCAATCCGATCGGCAGGAGGAACCTGATCCGTCGACGCAAGGTAGGTGCCCTGCACGGCGGTGTAGGCTGGCGGCGGCGCTGGCGGCGTCACCGCGATCGCGGCAAGGACACCGTGTGCGAAGTCAAGCCCAGCCGCATAGTCCAGGCCGACCGGCAGGCTCCCCGTGTTGAGAAAATTTTTCAGTCTAGGCTTACCACTGTTCACCAAGTTGGTATTGATCACACTGAGGAAGTAAGCCGTCCACTTCGTTGCATAGTCTTGCGCTCCGGTGACCACGTTGCCGGTCCCTGAGTACAGCAACCTGCCAATGCCGGTGGTCAGATTGTAGTACTGTGTCCTTGTGGTGGGCGCTACCGGGATCACGTTGATTGACGGATTCAGTAGACCGCTAACGCTTCTTGCCTGAGCGTAAGCCACGAAATCAGCATAGGACAGCACGATCCCTCCGCGCGCTGAAACGCCCGTCGATGGGTTGATCCCGTTGACGTTGACCCCGATCAACTCCGTCTCATAGGCGCGGAACATCCGCAAATACTGGGAATAGTACAGATTGTATTGATCGATCACCGCCGGATCGCTGGAGGAAATGACGACCGGCTGTGCCAGCTTGAACTGCAGCGCGAGCGCGTTATAGGCAGCATCCGAGAGCCCGAAGAATGCGGCGCTCGGTGAGGCCGTGGGCGATGAGGGGCCCGACCACGCGCCATTGGTCTTCACCAGATAGTCGACGATCCCGCTTGAATTGTAGACCAGATTGTTGCCGTCCGGGAACATGCCGAGATAGGCTTGATAGAGGCTCGAATTGAGCTCACTCGCATAGAGCCCGGCTGCGTCTCCGCCGCGGGGCGCGTAGTTGACGAAGAAGCCGTCGCTCACCGTCGCGTTGATGTTGACGTTGTTCCTTGCTTGCAGGACCAGCGACCCGGGCTCGCCGCCGGTCGCGGTGCGATACACCAGCGAGACGTGGCCGGATGCATCGACACTGCCTGCGCCCAGATTCCAGTTGCTGGCGACCGTGATGTTGCCCTTGTTGATGTCGAGGCTCGGATTGATCAGATCGATCTCGGGCCGCACGTGCATATTGGCGAAGCTCGCGCCCCCTCCCGCCGGCGTCACGGCAAGGTGCTGGACGAAGCTCGCCAGCGTGTTCTGATAGAAGCCGACGTGATCGGCATTCGGCGCCGTGACAATGAATATCGTACCGGTCGCCAGCGGCGCCTGCGGCGTCGGCGCCACGATCGCATTGCCGTTCTGATCGGTCGTGTTGCCGTGCTGATCGGTGCCCGGCAACGGATTGCCGGCGGCATCGAACCATCCGGCTGGATCGATGATGCCGTCGAAATGCTGCGCGCCAGTCGAGCGGTCGGTGGTGCTCCACACCGCGTAGGGGTTGAGCACGACGCCCTTGCCGATCGGATTGCCGCCGCCATCGACCACGCCGATGACGCTGCCGCGGAAATCGACCTTGACGGTGTTGTCGGTGAGGATCGGCGCGCGGAGGATGACCGCCCCGCCGGAATTGTTGATGTTCGCCCCACCCGGCCCGCCACTGACGTCGAACTTGGCGCCTGCGGCGACGCTGATAGCGCCCGAGGTCGACATGTTCTGGTAGCCATAGGTGGCGTTGACGGCGCCGTTTGCATCGGGTGTGCCCGTGGTGCCCAGCGTGATGGTGCCGCCGGTCTGCACCAGGCTGGCGGCGGCGTAGGCCGGATCGGAAGGATCGCCTGCGGCGTAGGATGCCTTGAGGACTGCACTGCCGCCGATGCTGACGCCGCCGGTGGTCACGCCGCCCGCGGTGATGCCAGCGCCATAAAGCGAGATCTGGCCGCCGCTCGGCCCGCTCGCGTCGATGGTGCCGTTGACGACCACGCTGCCATTGTTGGCCACCAGCAGCACCTTGCCGGAGTTGAGCGTCTGGCCGGCCTCGATGCGGATGTCGCCATTGCCGAGCCGCACCGAGAAGCCGCCGCTGAATGCTGTGAGCGGCAGGCCGGCCGCTCCGCCGATGCTGTTGGCCTGCAGCGTAAAGCTGCCGCCGAGGTCCTTGAACGCCGCGCTGCCATCGAGCATTCCGTCGAGCGTTGCGGCGTTCGCAGCCAGGATCGACAGCGACCCGGCAAAACCGCGGCCTGCCCCGGCCACGCTGACGGTGGTGCCCTGCCCGACGATCACATTGCCGGTCGTCGACGCGAGTTGCACATTGCCGCCCGGCGCGTCCTGGACCACGTCGAGGATCGTGATGCGCGAGCCGGACGCATCGATCAGGGCGCCGCTACCGAGCACAATATCGCCGGCGGTCGCAGTCAGGCTGACCTTGCCGGACAGCGCCTGGATCGTCGCGCTGTCGGTGATCGACCCGCCCGTGATGGCGAGAACGCCGCCGATATTGCTGGCGACACTTGCGGGCTTGGTACCCGCGGCGGTGACCAGGCTGACATTTCCCAGCGTGCTCAGCGATTGCGTCGCGCCGCTATTGACCACGATCGCCGGCGCGGACAGCACCATGTTCGCGGCCGCAGCGCCGCCGCCCGAGAACGTCACCGTCGGCAGGCTCGAATAGCCGGTGCCGGCATTGATCAGCGTCACACCGGTGACGGCGCCGCCGGACACGGTGGCAGTCGCCGTCGTGCCGGATCCGCTGATCTTGATGGTCGGGGTGCTCAGGTAACCGTCACCCGGATTGGTGAGATTGATTCCCGTCACGTTGACGACGGCCTGCGCCGTCGTCGCCACGCCGCCCCCGCCGTTCGCGAAGGAGAAGGTCGGCATACTGGTATAGCCGGAGCCCGGATTGGTGACGGTCACGCCGACCACGCCCAGCGACGCGGTCAGCTGGGCGCCGCCGTCCCCGGTGGCGCTATTGACCGAGATGGAGTCGACAAAGCCGGGGAAGCCGGAGCCGGACGAGGTGAGCTTGACGCCGGTGACCGCACCGCTGCCATTGACGATGGCCGTGCCGGTCGCCGTGACCGGGTTGCCGTTATTGTCGGTTCCGGACACCGTGACCGGATCGCCATTGCTGTAGCCCGAACCGCCGCTGACGACGGCAAAGCTGACCACGCCAAGCAACGCGGTGGCTTGGGCGCCGGATCCACCGCCGCCCGAGATGGTCACGTCCGGGATGCTGGTATAGCCGGTGCCGGGGTTCGCGATCGTTACGCCGCCGATATCGAACATCAGCGCCGCAGCCGCGACCGATCCTGTATCGAGCGTGCCATTGCCGCTGAACGCAACCGCCTTGCCGGCGTTGAAATAGATCTGGCTGAAGCCGCCGAGGTGCTTGGTGCCGACGTCCTCGGTGATGACCTGCGAAGCATTGAGCGTGAGGATGCCGCCGGCGCCGGTGATGCCCGTGCCGGTCGCGCCACTGGTGTTGGCGAGATCGATGTTGGTGGCATTGACGGTGGTGTTGCCACCCTGGCTGTAGAGCCCGGCGCTGTCGAAGGTCAGCGTGCCGATCGGATGCGCGGCATCGCCGATCTGCAATCCGTTGGCGTCGTACAGATTGATCACGGTCGCGCTGCGCAGCCGGACCGAGACCGCATCGTTGAAATTCGCGAGCACCGCAGGATTCAGCACAATGCCGGTGCTGCCGCCGCCGATGTTGATGACCGATCCGGCGATGTCATAGTTCCTGGCGTTCAGGATGGCGTTGGAGGCGAGCGTGCCGCTGCCGCTGGTATCGAGCGTCAGCGCATTGCCGCCGTCGATGACCGCGCCGGCGCCGATCGAGAAGGCGCCGAGCGGTGTCTGGCTGCTCGGCGGCGGACCGCTGCCCGCATATTGCCCGGGGACATAAATCCGGCTGACCTTCACCGTGTTGCCATTCGAGACACGCAGCAGCGCGCCGTCGCCGCTGGCGAACACATAGCTGCCATCGGACTGTTGGACCGGCAGCGCGCCGATCGTGATGTCACGGTCGGTACCGCCCGGCACTGCGCCGATTGCCCTGACAACGCTGCCGTCACCGATGACAAGACCCCTGCCGGTAACGAGATTTCCGTCACCGGCAAGCGAGACAAGAAGCAGCTCGGGCCCGGTCAACGGATGCGCCGCGTCGGTCAGGACCTCGAGATTGAGCGCACTGGCGGTGATGTTCTGGATGCCGTTGACGACCTGCGCAGTGCCGCCGATCAGCACCGAGGATGCCCCGAGGCGGCTGATCTGATCGGCATCGAGCACGAGGTAGTTGACCGAGCCGGTGCAGCCCGGCGCGCTTCCGGCGAGGCAATCGCCCGCCGGCACCGCCTGGTCGGCGGCGCGGATCAGGATGTTGCTGCCGCCGATCTGCACCTGGCCGCCGCCGCCGACGAGGCCCGGCGCGAGATCGCTGGTGCCCGGCGCGAAGCGGTTGGTGCCGGCAAGGTCGAGCGAGCTGATGGCGCCGAGCACCAGCACACCGCCGTCGATCGGCAGCGGCGGCGGTGCCTTGCCCGCGGCGATCGCCTGGTTGCGGAAGAACGTCGTGCCGGAGGTGATGTCGATGCGGGAGTATCGCGACCACACCGCTTGCGACTGCAGCTGGAACACGGCCGATTGCGACGAGCGCGCGCCGGTCAACGTATTGCCGAGTGTGCCGGTGACATATTGCGAGCCGTCGGCGCTGGACGTGCTCGCGACCGCATTCGGATTGACGTTGTTGGCAACCTGGACGACGCGGTAGGCGCCGGGCAGCGTTGCGTACATTCCCGGCAGCAGCGTGTAGGTGCCGGCAGGGATGCCGCTGCCGGCACCGATGGTCACCGACTGGCCCGGTGCGATTCCGTTCGCGAACGGCTGCGAATTCCCGGTCGCCGATGCGCCGAAGGTGGTACCGGCCGGCACCACGAGGCCTGAGTAATATGGAGAGAAGGCGAAGTTGGGATCGAAGGCCGCCACGGCCGACGAGTAGGTCGGGACCAACGCATAGACCTGGCGGCCGTCAGCGTAGGTCGGCGTGATGCTGCCGTTGGCCGGGTTCTGCTGATAGGTCGTCAGCACATTGCGGCTGCCACCGGTTCCCGCCACGAACTCTGTCGCGTAGATGTCGCCGCCACCGTTCAAGTCGAGCACGGCGCCGGATTGGGTCGCCACATCAGTGCCGAACAGGCTGATCGACTTGCTCGGCGGCGCAGTCAGCACCTGAGGCACGATACGGTTGGAGTTGGGGGCGCCCTGATACCAGGTGGTGCCGTCGACGGTGTAGCCGTCGGGCACGACCAGACCGGCGGCCGAAACGGAGGTCAGGCTGCCCGCGGCCAGCGTCACGCTCGCCGTCGGCACGAAGGTGCCCGAGGCAAAGTTGACGCCCCCCTCGTTGGCAATCGCCTTGATGAACTGTGCCGGGACGTCGCTGCTTGTCCGCACGCCCAGGATGATGTTGCCGAGCGGCGCCCACAGCGTGCCGCCCTGCACGATGGTCTGCGCGCTGAGCACGATGCCTCCGCCGATCGAGAGCGGCGCTGTCGGCACGCCGTTCTGTGCGATCGTGATCACGCTCGAGGGGCCGGTCGACATCAGCAGGAAATCGGTGTTGCTGACCGGATAGATCTCGGCCGCGCGCAGCGTGAGATTGCCTGGAACCAGCAGCGCGCCGCCGAACACCGTCTCTCCCGAGCTCAAGCCGCCGTCGATGAAACCATAGTATTGCGGCAGCAGCCGGATCGGGCCGGCGCTGGTGAGGTTGACGCTGCCGGCGTTGTCGAGCCCGATGCCGCGCTCGAGGTCGATCCATTGCGCCGTCACGTTCAGTGTGCCAGCGCCGGCGGTCGGGACGATTGACACGCCGCCGACCCCGACCCCGACCATGCGGACATAGCCGGCGTTCAGATTGACGACGGACCCATCCGCAATCGCAACGTGCCCATTGCGCGCATAAAGGGTCAGGGCGCCGGGGATTTTGACATTGACCGAACCGTCGAATGCGATCTTGCCCGCATTGAGCGTCACGGAATCGAAGCCGCTGTTGCTCAGCGTATCGGCTCCGATGAATGCGCCCGGAGTGGCCGTCGCGCCCAAAGCCGGCAGGTTCGTTGCGACCACGCCGGGCTGCTCCACGACGATAGTGTCCGGCGTCGGCGGCGCTCCAACCGCACTGTTATTGATAACGCCGATGGTCAGGCTGCCGCCGGCTGCAAGCGGCGCACCGCCGGCCGCATCGACGGTGCCGGCAAAATACACCGTCGTGCCGGACAGCTGCAGACTGCCGCCGTTGCTCCAGGCCGCCTGCCCGACGAAACGCGGCACGAGACCGCCCTGCGGCACCTGGATCAAGTTGCTGTCTGCGGGCACGGCTGCGCCCTGCAGATTGAATTGTGCGCCCGGCTCCGCCACCACGGTGGTGGCCAATAGCGAGATGGTGCCGCCATCGCGCACCGTGCCGGTGGAATAGGTTTTCACCTGCGGATTGGGCACGAACACGCCGCTGACATCGAGCGTGGCGGTGGCGCCGACGCGCACCGCCGTGCCGGTTGCAGTGATGCTGCCTGCGGGCGCAGTAATGCTGCCGAGAATCTCGGCCGTCCCAATCGGACTGAGCGTGACCGTGGCCAGCGGATCGGTGACGATGGCGGCGCCGCGATCAACCAGCACATTCGTCCCGCCCAGCGACAGGCTGACCGGCTTGCGCAAGCCATCGGGCAGCAGTCCGAGCGATGCGAAGTCGCGCACCCGCGCGCCGGTTGGAATCTGCGCCTCGCGGCCTGTGAGCAGGGCGGTCGGCTGCCGTTGCAGCAGCAGCTGCGTGCCGGCGGTGATCGTGGTGCCGCCATAGATGTCGCTCAGGGCGTATTGGGAGAACCCGCCGCTGGTAAAGAACGACGGCGGCAGAACGAGCTGACCGGCCTTCGCATCCGAAACGACGAAACCGGTGACCGGAGATCCGGTGTAATTCGCGATGGCGCTGGCTGTCGCACTCGAAGCGTACGACGTCACCCCCGTCGTCGCACCATCGACCGCAATGGTCGACGCCTGCAGCGTCAGCGTCCCGCCACCATCGAAGCCGCCTGCGTAGATCGTGCCGCCGAGCAGCACATTGGCCTGATCGGGATGGTTGACTGTGCCATCAGGATTGGTGCCGTGCGGGAGGACGTTGAAGTTGGCGTCCACTTCAGTACCGATCGTTCCGGAGAAGCCTTTGCCGGCGTAGATTGCTATATTCAGGCTCCCGCCCCTGCCGACCGGCAGGCCGTCTGAGCCGAGCTTGACCTTGCCAGTAGTATCGACATAGCCGCCGCCGGACACGTCGATGACGCTCCCGGGCAACAGTACGATGCTCTGGGTGACGTCAACGAACGCCCCCTCACCTCGCGCTGGCCCGTCGCTGGCGGCAATGGTCGAGATGCTCACGCTGCCGCCGTTGACGTAGGCACGGCCCTCAAGCTGATCCGTCGAAAGGCCGTTGTCGTTGACCCAGCGCCCGCGCACGTCGAGCACCGCATGCGCCCCGATGACCAGGGCCGGCACCGGTGGCTGCTGCGGATGATTGACAGGATAGGTGAAGCCGGTGAGGCTGATCTGGCCAGCGGGCGCGCTGAGCGTACCGTCGATGATTGCGACGTTGTCGAGCGTGATGCTGCCGCCCGGTCGCACCGACAAGGTGGCGTTCGTCGCCATGTCGAGCCGGCGCGCGCCATTGATCGAGATCGCGCCGAGCGATGCTCGGGACAGCACATCGGTGAAAATCGGAAATGCGCCGTTGGCGAGCGTCGGCGACCAATTGGATGCGTTGGCGAAATTCAAGCCATTCAGGCCGTACGGGTCCGATCCGGCATCGGCCTGAGAAGTGAGCACCGCATGTTGCGTGCTGTCGCTCAGCGACGGAACAGCGAAGGTGATGCTCAGCGACGCGCCCTTCGGCATCTGGTCGGCGAGCGAGAGATTCGACGATCCCGCCAGCGCGCGCTGGCGGCTGCCCGCCGTCACATTGCCGATGATGTCGTTGACGATCGGATTGATGGCCGCGACGGTGACCGAGCCGGCATTGGCGCCGGTGATGTAGCTCGCCTCATAGTGCGTATTGCTGCCGCCGCCCCAAGGGCTGAGGTAGATTTCGGTCAGCTTCGTATCGACGACGCCGTTGACCTTGTGCAGCACCGTGAAGCCGCTGCCGACGCCGACATAGGCGATGGTGGGATCGGCGCGGCCGATATCGTAGATGCGCCCGTCGGCACCGAGCAGGCGGGTGGTGCTGATCAGGCCGCCAGTGTACTGCACATAGCCGGCCGACACGTTGATGCTCGCGCCCGGCTGTTGCACGACATTCCTTCCCGACGTCGTGAAATTGCCGCCGACGGTCAGGATCTGGTCGATGCTCTGCGGGATCAGGCCGACATACCCCGCCGCGTTGAGCAGCGGCGAGCCGACCCACTGCACGCCGTCGGCGCGGGTGCCGCTGAGCCGCGCGTCGATGGTCACGGTCTTGCCGATCAGGGCCTGGGCGAGCGGGCTGTCGGCCACCTCGGCCGCGGTGACGAGGATGCTGATCTGATTGATCGACATCGGCAGCGTCACGCCGGCGATGCCGGAGAGATCGATGGTGCTGCCCTTCTCGAGCAGCACCGTGCCGATAACACTGTCGGCGCCGATCGTCAGCGCGGCGCCCGGCGCCTTGATCAAGGCACCGGCGCCGCCCGCGCCGCTGCCCTGCACGTCGACACTGCCCACCGCCGTGATGTTGATCTGCGGCTGCAGCACCGTCTGAAAATACGGCGCGTTGCTGGCGCCGTTCGCCGACGTCGGTGTATTGAGCGTCGCGGTCGGCAGCGTTCCGCTGGTTTCGTCCGGCAGGATCGACGTGAGGCTCGCCGATCCCAGCACGATATTGCCGTCGGCGCCGGCCGCGCAGCCGCCCTGCACGCAGGTCGTGCTCAGGCTGATTGAGCCTGTGCGCGTCGTGCTGGTGGTGGCGACGATGCCGCCGAGCTGGTTGATCGATCCGCCCGCCAGCGTGACCGCGCCGGAACTGGACGAAAGCAAGCCGGAAGCTTCGTTGGTGACCACGCCGCCGCCAGCCAGGACCCGCATCGCGGTCTGGACGCCAACCGCCGTCAACAGCGGCGTTGCGAGGGTGACGGAGCTGTCGGAGGCCAGGATGATCTGACCATTCCTGGTGATGATCGCACCGGCGTTGCTGACGCCGCCATCGGCGAGCAGCGCCACATAACCGCCGTCGCCATTCGCGCTCAGCTTGCCCGTGGTATCAATGATCGCGCCAGACTGGACCACGACCTTTCCACCGCTACCCTGGTTGAAGATCGCGGCTCCCGCGGCGTTCTTGGTGGTGATATTCGCGCTCGTCGGGACATCGCCGATCAGCGAGAACAGCCCACTCTGCAGATAGCCCTGATAGTTGCTGCCGCTCAGCTTGGACGGAAGGTCCAGCGTCGATGCGATCAGGGTGTGAACGTTGATCTGGCTGGTGCCGCCGAAGATAATGCCGTTCTGGTTGATCAGATAGACCGCACCATCGGCCCTGATCGATCCCAGAATCTGGCTCGGCACACCGGTCGATGCGATCTTGTTCAGCGCTGCCCAGTTGGCGTTGCCCTGCTGGTTGAAATTGACTGTCGTGTCCCTGCCGACGTTGAACGATTGCCAGTTCAACACCGCCTGGGCCTGAGTCTGGTTGATATTGACCGTGGTCTGGCCGCCGCTGCTGGTCTGCGTCGGCGTGTTGGCGCCGACCCAGTTGGTGACCGGATTGGCGACGCCGGATGCGGCGAGGCCGCTGTTCGGCACCAGACCACCCGCATTGAGACCGTTGGGCACCGTGCTCGGCGCGCTCGCAGCAAGCCCGCGCGCGACGCTCTGGGCCGCCTGCAACGCCTGGATCGCCTGCGCGGCGCGCGTCATCGACGCTTGCGAGTTCTGTGCGGCCTGCTGCGCCTGCTGTGCGGCGGCCTGTGCCGCGCTGACCGCCGCCTGCGTGGCCGCCGTGCTGACGCCACCCCACGTGCCGAACGGGCGCGCTGCCGCGGGCGAGCCCATTGCGATCGCGATCGAACTTACACCTGCGAGCAACAGGCCACGGCGCGAGGTCGAGCGAGGGAGCGAATGCATGCGGGCCTTCCAATGCAGCAGGCGATGCGAACGATCGTGACGCGACAAGGCACCGGCCAGCCTGCAATCAGTTGGCCCGATGCCGACAACTCGATGAAAGGCACGCAACTCAACCGGCGCAGCCGCCCCCGAGCGGACACGCCCGACAGTTCGGGACGCCTCTCCTGTTCCTAAGACAGTTTGAAAGGGGCTAACGCGAAGCGATTTCGCAAAAAAGTTTTAACGCTGCGGTGGAACTCAACCTCGGCGCGAACCGGCGCATTCACCCGGCCCGCCAAAAACAACGCCGCGTCAATTGGTTGGCGATGCTGCTTTGGTCTGCCGGATCGGACGCTCGGCGGGCTTCGGGGGCTTTGCCGCACCGGTGAACAAAGCGAAATCCACCGAGCGCTCTCCCTGTTTGAGCACAAGCCGGCGCGGCTCGATCCGCTCGACCTTCCAGCCGCTCACGTCGTCACCCGTACGAACGCGCAGCACCTTGTCGCCTTTGCTCGCCGCCCGGATCGCGGCGAGGCCATCGCCGTTCTCGCTGACGATGCCGAGCACCACCACGCTTGGCGGCGGCGGTGGCGGTGGCGGCGGTTCCTGCCGCGCCACCGGCGCGACCGGTTTGGCCGGCGGCCGCCGCGCGACCGAGAACAGCGGCTTGTCCCTGGTCGCACTCAATTGCTGCAGCGGCTGGAGCTCCACCGGATTGTCGACGATGACCTCGCCGCCCGCCGGAACTTCCGCTGCGCGCGCAAACAACGCGCAAAGACAAAACACAGCGACCATCAACGATTGCAATGCGATCGACATCTGTCCGCTGCCCATTTGCCGCGTGTACTTACGTGCGTACTTGTCTACGTGCACCAGCGTTCGACGGATCGTCATCAGCGCGTGCAACAATCAACCTGCGCCAGCAGCGTGCGTGTTGCAAGCCTTCTCGTTGCACGCGGCGCAACGTGTTGCGCGTCGCAGCGTGTATGCGTCAAATCCGTGAACGTGAATCACAGCCGGGCATTGTCGCCATGCGCATCGCGCGAGAACTCATGTAACGACGGCGTCATCCAAGCCGCACACACTGAAGGCGCGCAGCAGGCGGCATCTTGTCGGCGCTGCGGCTTCCATCGACACCAAGATCGTCGAGACGAAACACCGGTATCAAAGACGTAGCGTCATGCGTTCGAGTCGCATCCGTGCCGGCCTCATGCCGCTGCTGCTCGGCGCCCTGTTCCTGGCGCTGGATTGCGTTGTGACGGGCAGCACCGGGGCCGGACAGGCGCTCGCGGCGTGCGAGCTGCGCTCGCGCGGCGGCGTGATCAAGCGCGTGGTGCAGATCGAGCTCGATAGCGTTCACCTGCGCCGCGACAACCCGAACGTTCCGTCGGACCTCGAGCAGATGCCGCATTTGCGCGATTTCATCACGCGCGATGGAATCATCGGGAGCAATCACCAGACCTCGCCGCTGGCCGAGACAGCCACGGACGCGCTCACGATCCTGACCGGCTTGCACGGCGACCGCATGGGCGTTCCGATCGGCGACCGCAGCGCTGCGTTCCGCAGCGACGGCAGCGTTGGCTATGCCAGTGCTTTCGCCTACTGGACCGCGAACAGCAGCGACGGCAAGCCACTGATGCTGGCCGACACCGGCAAGACCGTGCCCGCGCCATGGGTGCCGTTCACATCAGCCGGCTGCGACGTCGGCGCGTTCGCAACGACAGGTCTGACGCTGCAGGAGATCGGCCCCGAGATCGCGGCCACGCTCGGCGCCTCCGAAGCGCGCGCTGCTGCCGGCGATCCGCTCAAGGCGCGTGCCGATCTGCTCGGCATCGCCATCCATTGCGCCCGCGGCAGTGCATTGTGCAGCAACGCCAATGCGCGTCCCGATCTGTTGCCGGATGAACGGGGCGGCTACGCCGGCTTCAGCGCGTTGTTCGGCAACCGCAATGTGCAGCCGGTGATCTCGCCGGACGGCCCGGTCAGGGATCTTGACGGCGATATCATCGACGACGACGCAGGCCACCCCGGCTTTCCCGGTGCATCGGAGGCAACGGCCGCCCAATCGCTCGGCTATGCCGCGGCGATGCTGGAGGCCGGCGTCCCGGTGGTCTATGTCGGAATCGGCAATGCGCACAGGCCGGCCGCCGCGCGGCGGCGCGCCCTCGGCCCCGGCGAACGCGACCATGTCGCAAGGCTCGCCGCAGACGATGCGGCCTTCAAGATTTTTATCGACCGGCTCGCCGCAAGCGGGATCACCACGCGCAACACGCTGTTCGTCGTCGTGCCCACAGGCAACGACCGCTTTGTCGGCGGGCCACCTAGCCCGCCGGCGTGTGATGGCCTTGCGGTGCCCTGCAGCTACGGGCCGATCGGCGCGATCGGCATCGCCATCGATCGGCTGCTCGCGACGGAACGGCGCAACGTCACCGCGTTTGATGTTCAGGCCGGCAACACGCCGCCGTTCTACATCCGCGGCAATCCGCTATCCACCGATCCGCTGACGCGCACGCTCGCACAGGATGTCGGCAAGCTTGGCGTCGTCAACCCACTCACCGGCAAGAGCGATCGCCTGACATCGATGGTCGCGGACCGCGCCCAGATGCAGCTCATGCACATGGTCACGGCAAGCCCCCTGCGCACGCCGCATGTCCTGATGTTCGCAGATCCCGACTACGTCATTCGGACTGCCGCCAGCCGCGCCGACTGCGCACAGCCGCCGGCCTGCATTGCGGTCGATCCCGACACGACGTGGGTGCGCGGCGACATCGCGCAAATCCTCGGCGGCAGCTGGTTCGGCATGGCCGGACCGGGCGTCGCGCACCGTGGCGAGACACCGGACATCCTCTCGCATCACGCGGACCTGCGGCCCACCGTGCTGGCGTTGCTGGGCCTGACCGACCGCTACATCCACGACGGCGTCGTGCTTGTTGATGCGCTCGAAGCGAACGCGCTGCCGGCGGAGCTCGCAAACGATCGCGAGACCTATAGGGATCTGGCGCGCGCCGCCAAGACGATCAACGATCCGCTCGGTCAACTCGGACGCAACGGCCTTGTGCTAGCGACCCAGGCCATCAAGGGCGGCGACGTCGGCTATCAGCGCTATCTCGACACGATCGGCGCGATCACCACGAGGCGTGGCGCCCTGACGCGCGAGATCAACACGCAACTCGATAGCGCAGCTTTCAGCCATCGGCCGCTCAATCCGTCTTACGCCCGCGCACTGATCGGTCGCGCCGAGGCGCTGGTCAACGAGGTCGAGGATCTCGCCGGCAGCAACCTGGCCCCTGCCGATCGTCCCTGGAAGGCAGCAAGCGATGCGCATTGACAACCGAACTGCCGGTGACACCGCAGCATCCCCGCGAGGCGGACACGAGCGGCCGGTCGAGCAACGTCTCCCGCCGTTCTGCCTCCCGCGCATGGTGTCGGTTGGCGCAGTGACCGGCACGTGGCTTGCGCTCGCCGGCCTGCTCGGCGGCTGCATGATGGACAAGGGCATCGACTTGCCTGGCCGCGACCAGGTGACCGACCCGATCCGCGATGCCGACTTGCGGGCGCGCTGGAGCGGCCCGGTCGGCGGAACCTCCGCCGCCGCGACGACATCCGCGCGCACGCAGCCCATGGTGTTTCCCGGCGCCGATCAGGATCTCGCGCCGGCGCCCACGCCTACGCAACGAGACGCCGCCACAACGGCGACGACCCGCCTGGCGAACGCGGTCGACAGCGACGTCGTCACCGAGGGCGGCGGCATCGAGCTGAATTTTGACAATGCCGATATTCCGACGGTGGTGAAATCGGTGATCGGCGACAGCCTCGGAATGAACTACATCGTCGACCCGCGGGTGCAGGGCGTGATTACGCTGGCCTCCGCGCAGCGGATTCCGCGCAAGGACGTGTTGCCGATCTTCGAAAGCGTGCTGCGCATGTCGAACGCGGCGCTGCTGCGCGAAGACAATCTGATCCGCATCGTGCCGCTGCCGGAGGCCGCCGGTGCCGGCGTCTCGGTCGTCGGCGCGGGACAACCCGGCTATGGCGTCTCGATCGTACCATTGCGGTTTGTCTCTGCCGCCGCGATCGGCAAGACGGCGGAAAGCTTCCTGTCGCGACCCGGCGCCGTGCGCGTCGATCAGGCCCGCAACGTGCTGCTGATCCAGGGCACCGCCTCCGAGCGGCAGGCGGCGCTCGGCGTCATCGGCACGCTCGATGTGGAGTGGCTGCGCAATCAGTCGGTCGGGCTCTATCCGCTGAAGTCGACCGCGCCCGAGACCATGATCCGCGAGCTCGAGAAAGTCTTCGACACCGCCGACGGCGGACAGGGACAGGGCGTGATCAAGTTTCAGCCGGTGTCGCGCATGAACGCGGTGCTGGCGGTGAGCAAGAACAGCAAGGTGCTGGAACGCGCCACCCAATGGGTGCGGCGGCTGGACCGCTCCGACCCCACCGGCACCACGGTGCGGGTCTACAGCCTGCGCTTCGGCAATGCGCGCAGCATTGCCCGCATCCTCAACGAGATGTTCGTCGGCCGCAGCTCGCAATCGGCCGGTGACAGCCAAACCAGTCCGACCGCGCCCGGTCAGAGCGGAACGACATCGCGTATCGACTCACTCGGTGCCGGCACGCTCAGCAGCAGCAACAATCCAGCGACGCCAAACCAGGGCGGCACCGACAATTCCGGCACCGCCAATCGCAGCGGCGCGGCCCAGGTCGGATTCTCCGATCGCAAGGACGACGACCAGGATACTGCGGGACCGGGCGGCGGCGGCACCGGGCTGGGCTCGCTTCCGCGCGGCGTCTTTCAGAATGTTCGTGTCACTGCCGACAAATCGACCAACGCGATCATGGTCTATTCCAACCAGGAAGATTATCTCGTGATCGAGCGGGCGATCGAGTCGCTGGATCGGCCGCGACTGCAAGTCGCCGTCGATGCCATGGTCGCCGAGGTCACGCTCACCGACCAGCTGCAGTATGGCGTGCAGGCCTATCTGACCAGCGCCAACGCCGGCGCCGGCCCCGACAAGGGATCGGTGGGCCTGTTCGGCGCCGCGCAATCGGCCGCCCAGACCGCCCTGCTCGCGCGGGTGCTCCCCGGTTTCAACCTGCTGCTCGGCGCCGAAGCCAATCCCAAGTTCGTCCTCAACGCGCTGTCCACCCTGACCACGGTCAAAGTGCTGTCGGCGCCGTCGCTTGTGGTCGCCGACAACGAGCCGGCGATCCTCGAGGTCGGCGACCAGGTGCCGATCTCGACCGGCAGCACCGTCACCGGCCTCAATGTGGTCAGCAGTATCAGCCGGCAGAACACCGGCATCATCCTGAAGGTGCTGCCGCATGTGCATCCGAACGGATCGATCGAGCTCGAGATCGAGCAGGAGGTCTCCAATGTCGTCAATCCGGGCGGCGCGAGCGCCCAGAACCTGACGCCCACCATCTCGCAGCGGCGGATCCATTCGACGGTCGGCACCAGCAGCGGTCAGACCGTGCTGCTCGGCGGCCTCATCAAGGAGGACGACGAGCGCTCGGTCGCCGGACTGCCCGGCCTCAGCCAGATCAAATATCTCGGCGACCTGCTCAGCCAGAAGAGCGACACCAAGCTCCGCTCCGAGATCATCGTGTTCGTCACGACGAAGCTGGTGCGCAACGGCCACGACGCCCAGGTGGTTGCCGAGGAATTCCGCGAGCGTCTCGACAGCATGCGACGCGCACCTTCGAGCTTCGATGCGCCGGGCGCGGCACCGCCGTCTGTCGCGCGCAAGTGAGACCGAGGCCGCCGATGGCGATGGTGTCATCCATGCTGCGGGTCCTGGGAGCAGCCATCTTCAGCACGGCCGCGACCGCCGCCGAGCTGAGCAGCGTCACTCTCAAGGGTGACATCACCATCATCGCGCTCAGCGGCGACGTCGCCCAAGGCGACACGGAGACTGCGGAAGCACTGATCACGGCGGCCAATGACGGCAACCGCCTGATCTCGGCGGTGCGGCTCGATTCACCTGGCGGCAGCCTCGCCGAGGCGGTCAAGCTCGCCGGCCTGATCCGCAGGGCGAAGCTGCCGACCATCGTCGCGGCTGGATCGCGCTGCGCATCGGCCTGCTTCATCGTGTTCGCGGCGGGAAACGAGAAATTCGCCAGCTATGAGGCCGCGATCGGCGTCCACGGCGTGTCCGATAAATTCGGCCACGAGACTGCGCAAACCGAAGAGGCGACCATCGCCATGGCGCGCATCGCAAGCGGGTTCGGCGTGCCGCCGCGCATCGTCGGACAGATGCTGGCGACGCACGCCCACGAGATCGCGTGGCTGACGCCCGACGATCTGCGCGCCATGGGCGCCATCATGACCGATCGGCCCGGACACCACACCCCGCCGCCGCCAACATCGCCTGACGATCGTTGGCTTGCCGGGCTCGATCATCAACCGGACGACGGAACAACGAGATCGCAAGGGGCCGATCAGCGCGCGAGAGAGGCCGCGGGCAAGCCCGGCCAGCACGGGTTGCCCTTGCAGAAGAGGTAAGGCGGTTTCCGCGCAAGAGTTCGTCGAGCGCGCCGACATGGCGTGCATCGAGACCGGATTGCGCCCGCTTCTCGGCCTCCCGATCGCGATCATCACAGCGCTCTCGCTCACGAGGCTCACTCGTGATCGCAGGCAGCGTCATTGCTCGTTGCTCGCGGCGCTGGTTAGCTTGTCCAACGAGATGTCTCCGGCAGTCCCGCTGCCTCCCTCCTGGCCATCGGAGCCATAGGAGAGGATATCGTAGGCATCATGTTCGCCGGGCGCCCGATAGATATAGGGATGACTCCATGGGTCATTTGGAACCATGCCGCCCTTCAGGTAAGGACCGTTCCAGTTGGCAGCGCCTGACGTCCGCTGCACCAGCGCCGTGAGCCCCTCCGCAGTCGACGGATAGCGGCCGGTATCGAGCTGGAACAGGTCGAGCGCGCTCGCAAAACTCCGCATCTGGATCTTGGCAGCCTTGACCTTCGATTCACTCAGGTAACTCAGCACGCGTGGGCCGACCAATCCCATGATCAAGCCGATGATGGCGATGACGACCAGCATCTCGACAAGCGTGAATCCCCGCTCGCCTTTCCGCGTACTGTCTCGGTCGATACGCCCGGAAGTAAGGACAGGTTTTTGCTTCGACATCGCTGTTCGTCCAATGAGCTGCAAGGCGGAGGTCCGCCAGCAGACTTGTCGACGCTCCGTGAATAGTTCCGGGCGCCTCGATCGAGGCGCCCGGTCGTGTGCTTGACGCGATCTGGTACGGCGCAATCGGAATTGCGCCGTCCGCAATGCGTCGACTTACTTGGCGCCGCCGCTGGCGCCGTTGGCGACGTTCAGGCAGCCGTTCGCTTGCGTGGCGGCCGCGGCGGAGATGGCGGTCGTCAGGCTGCCCCAGTACTGCTTCTTGATGTTCTGGGCATAATTGACCGGGACCAGGTGGAAGCCTGCGTTCTGGACCACCGCCGAGACATCCGGATCAAAGTTGCCATCGCCGGAATCGGCGCCGGCAATGTACGTCGTCAGGAAGTTGACGAGGTTGGTGACGCGGTTGGAGTCGGCCTGGACGTTGTAGCAGCTATACAGGTCGAGGAAGGTGGTGCCGCTGAGCGGATAGGCGTTCAGCTTGTTCGTGAGCGGCAGCACCGGCAGGCCGGTCACGGTCACACCGGACTGGGTGACGGCGCCGAACACGTTGGCATAGATGTTGTAGTCGTTCCAGGTCCAGGTCGTGGACGGCGTCTTGAGCCGGGTGTCACTCCACGCGGCGGCGGCGCCATCCGGCGTCGGTGCAATGAACGTCAAGTTCGCCGGACGAGTAGCCGGCGGGGTCACAGAGTTGTTCGGAACGTAGGTCCCCGCGCCGCGGAGCTGCTCGTTCTGCAGCGCTGCCGAGAGCGGCGCGGCGATGGTCCCAACCTGGGTGGTGTAGGGCTGGGTGAAGTCGGCGCTGACATATCCGATGCGGCCTGCATTGCCACTGCTGATGCTGATCGCCGATGCCACGCCACCGCTGCCGGTCGCGGGGACCCAGGCGTTTGTCGCCGTCGTGTTGTTCCAGCCTCCCGCGCCGCGGACAGCGTTGATACGGGTGATCAGGTTGGAGAAGGACGTGCTCGGCAGGGTCGTGGTGTTGAAGATCGAGGTGTAGCCGAACGCGCCGGTGGAATCGAGCAGCGGGCAGACCGCCTTGAGATAGTTGGTCAGGATGAAGCTCGTGCCGCTGCCATCGCCGCGGTACACGATCTTGATCGGCAGCGACGAGCTCGAATAGGCCTGCAGCGTGCCCCCGCTGTTGGCGTTGGCGTAATTGAAAGCCGCGAGCTGCTGCGTACCGGTCTTGTCCAGGTAGGGGATCTTGTTGGCGGTGACATCGTTCCAGTCGGTGACCAGACCGGTGAAGATCGCGCACAGCTGCCCCGTGGTGAGCTGGATGGCGGCGCCCTGGTGGGCTTGGGTGCCGGGCGTGGTGCCCGCGCCCGCGACTGACGAGTTCACCGTCATCGTGCTGGTGTTGACGCCGATCGCGACGTTGACCTCGAAAGCCGGGATCTGGATCGGATTGCCGTAGGCCGTGGTGTTGTAGGCAACCGACGCCGTCGAGGTGCTGTTCAGCGTGATCTGGGTCAGCGCGCCGCCGGTGGTGGTCCAACCCTGCGTCGGGTTGAAGCTGACGGACGACGTCGTGAGCGCCGCCAGGGTGCTGGCGAGCGGGGAGTCCGACAGGCCGATATCGACGCGCGGATAGGGATAGCTGCCGAACTTGGTCGCCGGGCTTCCCGGATTGGCAAGGTCGATCGTCGCGGGCTGGTTCGCCGGCAGCGGCGTGGCGATCGAGATGTTGGCCGACGCGCTCGGCGTGACCGTGCCGTTGTACCACTGCTGCGGATTGTTGGTGATGAAGCCGCGCACGCCGTTGCCGCTGCCGACACCGGCATACATGCCTTGCACCGGCACGCTCACCAGCGTGCAGGTGGTCGGCAATTTGCCTCGGGCCGGGAAGCTGGAGTCGAACGCGAAACCGTCGGGATAGGCGGTGCCGGAACCGACAATGCCGCCCATGTAACAGTCGAAGATCTGCCGGAAGGCTTCCGAGGCGAGCGTGCTGCCGCCCGCGTAAATGCCGGCTGTGGCGGTGGAAGCCTGCGCGTTCGCGGGCGTGATGGTCGAGGACGCGAGCAGGGCGAGCACCGAGGCGGTGCCGAGCATGTATCTGGACGATTGCATTTTCATTGCGCTGTTCCTGTGGGGTTGATCACCACCGGCACATCGTCATCGCGTCGTCATCAGAGCGCAAAGTAATCTTCAAACAAGATGAAGTTTATTTTGCCACTCAACCAAGATTTGTTAGAACAAATCTACGATCGAGAAAGTATCTCTGCCGTCGACGTCATGTCTCCGTCGCCGATGATTGACTTCACGTCTGATAGACAATTCGACGATCGGCTTCGCGCAGGGATTATTTTCGATCAGTGTCCGAAAAACATCTTGGCAATACCACATCGGGTGCTCTATGGACTCCCCCGTCCGGCGGATCGCCGTCTGATCGCAAACTATCTACAGAGCAATCTCTGCGGGCTTTCATTCAAGCGAGGCCTCCCACATGGAAGACAACTCGAGCGGACGTCTTGCGATTCGTGTGGGGCATGGCGGCCATGCAATTTTGGCGCGCCCGCTGACAAACTATCCATCAACCGACCTGAAGCGGGCGCAAGCTCTGCATCAAGAGGGCGTGGCGCACGCACGACAGGACCGCTGGCGCCAGGCACTGCGCGCATTCAACGAAGCCGCGCGGCTCGCGCCCGACCAGTCCGGCTTCAATTATTGCAAGGGCGTTGCGCTGTGCCGGTTCGATCGTTTCGATGACGCGCGCGAGGCATTCGCCGCGGAACTCAGGGTGACGCCGACGCATGCGCCGGCGCTTGCCGAGATCGGCACCTGCCTTGCCCGCACCGGACGCACCCGGGACGGCATTCCCTATCTCCAGGATGGGCTGCGCCTGCTGCCGAAGATGCCGCTCGCGCAATACAGTCTCGGTCTGGCGCTCCTCACCGAGAACCGGCGCAGCGAGGCGCTCGCGGCGCTGGACAAGGCGATCGAGCTCGATGCCGGATATGGCGAAGCCTACCGTACCCGCGGCCTCGCCTATGTGATGGATGGACAGTTCGACAAGGCGGTCGACGATCTCCGCGCCGCCTCAACGATCGACAGCGACAACTACAAGGCGATCATCGAGCTCGGCATGAACTTCGGTATCGCCGCGCGCGACCAGCAGGCGGCGCGGCTGTTCGAGATCGCCGCCGAGAGCGCGCCGACCGTCGCGCTGCCGCAGTATCTCTATGGTCACTTCCTGATCAATCATCGCGCGTTCGAGCGCGGGCTCTCTTATGTCGATCGCGCGCTCGCAATCGATCCGCTGCAGGCGGAGCATCATGTCGGCCGCGGCTTCGGATTGCTCGGACAGGGGCGCATCGAGGAGGCCGTCGCGGCCTATCGGCGCGCAGGCGAGCTCGATCCCGGGAGCGCCGGCATCGCCGGAACCCTGCTGTTCGCACTTCAGCACAAACCGGGCGTGACCCGCGACGAGCTGCTGCGCGAGCACAGGCGATGGGCGATGCTCTACCGGCCGAGCGCGCCGCTCAGTCGTCTTGCATTCGCCAACGCGCCGGATCCGGCACGCAGGCCGCGGCTCGGCCTGGTGTCGGCGGACCTGCATCGCCATGCGGTCTCGTTTCTCGTCCTGCGCGCCTTCGAGGCGCTCGTCGCACTCGGCTACGAGATCTTCTGCTACAAGACCGACAGCAAGCGGCAAGACGACGACTTCAGCGAACGCTACAAGGAAATCTCGCTCTGCTGGCGCGACGTATCCGGAATGGACGACCCGGCGCTGGGACGGCAGATTGCCGAGGACCGTATCGACGTCCTGTTCGATCTTGCCGGCCACACCGCCGGCAACCGCCTCTCGCTGTTCGCAATGCGCGCGGCGCCGATCCAGCTCAGCTGGGCCGGCTATGTCGGCACGGTCGGGCTCGATACCTATGACGGTCTGATCGCCGATCCGGTGGAGATTCCGCCGGCGCATGACGCGAGCTATATCGAGCGCCCGATCCGCCTGCCCGACTGCTATGTCTGCTATCACCCGCCGGCGAAAGCCCCTGAGGTGCCGCCGCTGCCGAGCTTGAGCGGTGGCCGCTTCACGTTCGGCTGCTTCAATCGTCCGGCCAAGCTCAACAGCGAGCTTGGCAAGGCTTGGGCGCGCATTCTCGCGCAAGTACCGGACTCGCGCATCCTGATGGTTTATGGCGGCCTCGGCGAGACCAGCACGCGCGACGCGGTCTACAACGTGCTCGGCCAGGGCGGCGTTCCACGCGAGCGGGTCGAATTGGTCGGCGAAACCGAGCAGGACAAGCTGCTGGTGGCCTATGGCGAGGTCGATGTCGCGCTCGATCCGTTTCCCTATTCTGCCGGCGTCACGACGCTCGAGGCGATGTGGATGGGCGTTCCGACCGTGACTTTCGTCGGCGATACCTTCGCCGGCCGTCACTCGGCGGCGCACCTGACCGCAGCGGGACTGGGCAGCTTCTGCGCACACAGCATCGACGACTACGTCGCGATGGCAGTTGGCTGGACGCAGCGGCGCGATGAACTCGCCGAGTTGCGCCGCACCTTGCGCGAACGCGTCGCCGCCTCGCCGCTCTGCGACGCCCCGCGTTTCGCCGACAATCTCTCGCGCGAATTGATGAAGCTCTGGGCGGAGTGGTGCGAGGTCCGTATCAACGCGGCGGCCTAGAGCATGATCCGGAAAAGTGTGTAGCGGTTTTCCGAAAAGATCATGCTCAAAACAAAGAAATAGAGCGGGATGATGATTCGAAGAAAAGGCATCTCGCTCTAATCGCAGGCGAAGCGGACAAAGGTGCGGTCTTCCGCGGGTATCGCGAAGGAGACGCAGGTCGACCGTAAGGAGTGCGTCGATGTCGAAAGCAGGGTTCAGCGAAGCGCAGACGATGCGTGCAGGGCTGGCGATGCTCAATCAAGCTTCGTCCGAGCGGCGCGCGGAATTCATCCAAACTGTCATGGACCGCGCTATCGCCCTGTTCCGCGACGGTCAGCTGGACAGCGCCGATCTGCTGCTCGAGACCATGGAGCAGGAACCCGAGGCGCGGTCACACGTCCTGCATGTCCGCGGCGTGATCGCGCTGCAGCGGGAGGAGGACGAGCGCGCGCTGGAGCTGATCGGGGAAGCGGTCAGGCTCAATCCCGCCGACGGCGAAGCGCATGGCAATCTCGGCGTTCTGCTGCTGAAGGGCCGCCAGTACCCGCAGGCGCTGGCCGCCTACACTGCCGCGCTGACGCTCCGGCCGGACAACGCGGCGGCGCAGCTCGGCCTCGCCCGCGCCCTGGCGATGCTCGAGCTGAGCGATTTCGCCGACGACGTATTCCGCGACCTGATCGCGAGCGCCCCCGATTACATCGATGCGATCGTCGATTTCGGATGGTTGCTCAGCGACACCAACCGGCACGACGCAGGCATCACGTTGCTGCATGACGCGCTGGAACGATATCCTACCCGTACAGAGCTGCGCTCCGTGCTTGCCGTCTGCCTGTTCGGCGTCGGCAACTGGTCGGCGGCCTGGGCCGAGTATGAAGGGCGGCTGTCGGATCCCCGCGTCAACAGGCATCTGATCTCGACCGACCGGCCACGCTGGCAGGGTGAGGATCTTGCTGGCAGGACCATCCTGCTGCAATCCGAGCAAGGCTTTGGCGACACATTTCAGTTCGTGCGCTACGCGCCGATGGTGAAGGCGCGCGGTGGCCGCGTGATCCTGCGGACGCCGCAGGTCTTGTTGTCCCTCATGCAAACCGTCGCCGGCGTCGATGATGTCGTCAGCGACGCGACCGCAGCGCCGGCATTCGACGTCCACGTGCCGCTGTTGTCCTTGCCGCTGATCTTCGATACCCGGATCGACACGGTTCCGGCGGCAACTCCCTATGTCACGCCCGATCCGGATCTGGTCGCCCGATGGCGCGAGCGCCTTCGTGAGCGCCTTGGCGACAATCCTGGCCGCGGCATGTCCGTCGGCCTGGTGTGGCAAGGCAATCCCGGCCATCTCAATGATCAGCGCCGCTCGATCCGGCTCGACCTGCTACGCACCCTGCTCGACTGTCCGCGCGCGCGATTTGTCAGCCTGCAGATCGGTCGCGGGCGTGAGCAGCTCGCCGACTTCGACGATCGTATCCTCGATACCGGCGCGCAGATCGACGCGGCATCCTTCGCCGATGCCGCAGCGATCATCGGCAATCTCGACCTCGTCATCTCGATCGACAGCGCCATCGCGCATCTGGCCGGCGCAATGGGCAAGCCCGTCTGGATCCTGCTCGCCAATGGCAGCGATTGGCGTTGGCTGCGAGATCGCAACGATACCCCGTGGTATCCACAAGCCCGGCTATTCCGACAAACAAGGCCGGGCGATTGGGCTGAAGTGATCGGACGGTTGAACTGCGAACTCAGGTCCCTCGCCGGGGCCAGGTCTGAGTTGCCGGCGGAACCGATCGCGGACCCGATCATGAGTTCCGCGGTTAAGATGACGGTGCCCCATGACGAGGGCGACGCGCTGGTCTGTGATGCGCTGTTCGTCGAGGCGTGCCGCCAGCATCGTGCAGGCAAACCGGATCGCGCGGCGAAACTATTCGAGCATATCCTTTCCTTCGACCACGGACACGTCAACACACTGTGCAATCTCGGCGCGATCGAGCTCGGCTTCGGCCATCATGAGCGCGCGTACACGCTGTTGCAGACCGCGGTGGCGATCGCACCTGACCTGGCGCCGGCGCGTATCGCACTCGCCGATGTGCTGATCGCGACGCACAGGACAGAGCAAGGGGTTGCTCAATACCGCAGGGCGGTCGAGCTTGCACCAACGAGCGTCGACGCCCACGCGGCATACGCAAATGCGCTGCGGAAGCTTGGCCGTGATGAGCAGGCGAGCGGCATGCCTGCCGATATGGCGAAGCGCCAGCTTCGTCAGCATTACCGCAGGGCGCTGGAACTCGCCCCCGCCAGTGACAAACTGCACGCGCAATATGCACTGGCATTGTGCGAGCTTGGCGATCTCGATAACGCCATGCTGCATTTCCTGGCCGCGACGAAGATCAATCAGCAGCAAACCTCGGAATTCTACGAAGCGCTTGGGCGCGCATGCGCCGCACGCGGCAATTCGCAGGGCGCCGAAATCAGCCTGAAACATGCAGTTGCGCTCGATCCGCGCCGCGTGACCGCCCATTGCGCACTTGCCGACGTCTATCTCTTGCTCGAACGACCCGATGAAGCATCGGCAAGTTTCCGTGAGGCGCTGGCGATCGATGCCGGAAGTACGGCAGCCCTGCGCGGAATTGAACGGACGCTTACGGCGCAGCGGAACACAGTCATCAACGGAATATCGTGACATGGGTTGCGTTGCCGGTGATCGCGTTGTTGCTCGCGTCGCAATCGCAGCCGTGACGCGCGCAGCAATTGTCCCGGACACAAATCAATTCTGCATCATCGACTGTGGCACGGCATGTCGCGACGTGAGCACTCGTTGTGGTTTCATTTCCATGTCACCAACCACAGATAGAAATGTCGCGACCGACTTGAAATGTGACGATTGCCGCGGTTGGGGATGGGGCCCCTGCAATGAGCGACACCAATCGAACGGCGTTGCTCGCGCTCCTCGTCACAAGCTACGACGATCTCAAACAACGTTTGACGCGCCGGACCGGGTCGGCGGATCTCGCCGACGAGGCATTGCAGGATACGTTTCTGCGCTTGAGCAAGGCGGACGGCATCGGGCCCGTTCGCGATTTGCCGGCATATCTGTTCCGCGTGGCGATGAGCGCCATCAGCAACCGGCGCGTTGCCGAACGACGCCGTCGCACGGTGCCGCAAGCGGATACGCTGTTCGATCTACCGGACGAAACTCCCGGCCCGGACCGGATTATCGAGGCGCGATCCGAGATCGGTGCGCTCCGGCGCGCCATCCAGGAGTTACCGACCCGTCGCCGAGAGATCTTCATGGCGATATGTGTTGAAGAAGTACCGTTGCAGCAAGTCGCAAAACGGTTCGGCATCAGCGTGCGCACGGTCCAGGTCGAGATCAAGCAGGCGCTGGTGCATTGCGCAGTGTGCATCGATCGGAACGCGCAGATGCCACGGGCTGCGTTTCGGCGCCGAATTCCATTCACCGAGCGGGAGCGCGCGGCGCTGCATCCAACCGGCGATGGCGATACGGTGCTCGGCCGGCGATTGCCGTTGGGCGGCAGCGGGTGACGCGCGATGGCAAGACAAGTCCATATCGTCCGTCGTGCCGGGGTGACCACATCGCACCCGACGCTTGAGTTGCGACGCCTTCACCATGGTCGGCGACGCGCAGCGCGAGGACTACGTGCCGCGGGTGGATCAACTGTGCAGGCCGGGTCGATCGGAGCTGTGCGATGCTAGCGCGCGAAAGCGATGGGCCTGCGAGACCGGCGGTGCCGCCGATCGACTTCATGACATATCTCGCCGGCAAGGGCGCGTTGCGCGACAGCCAGAAGGATGAAGGGGCTGCTCGGCCGCGTCAGGCCGACGGATCGGCTGGCCATGTCGACTGGAGCGCCGTCACCAAGCTGACACCCTCGGCGCTGGCTGACGAACTGGCCAGCTTTTACAGATGCGACCGGGTTCGTCGCGACGATCTGGTCGACGGGCGCTTTGCCGGCGGCGAGATGTCGACCCGGTTCCTCAAGGAGGAGCGCCTGTTTCCCTACGAGGGCGCGGCCGGCACGTTACGTCTCGCGCTGGCCTCCCCGATCGACGATGAAACGTTGCGCGCGGTCGAACTCATGCTGCGCCGGCCAGTGGCGCTTGCGGCAGCGACCGCCGACGATCTGGAAGCCGCATTGTCGCTACGGCTCGAGCCCGATCAGCCAAGCGACGCCGCGCAGCCCGGGACCGCCGGCGGCGAGGACGATCTCGACAATCTGCGCGACCTCGCGCGCGGTGCGCCGGTCGTGCGAGCGCTTGATGACCTGCTCCGCCTAGCCGTCGAGCAGCGAGCGACCGATCTGCACATCGAGCCCGCCGGCAATACGCTGCAGGTTCGGCTGCGCGTCGACGGCATGCTGAAGAACGTGCCGGCACCGCCGATGACGATGGCCAAGGGCATCCTGTCACGGCTCAAGATCATGGCCGGGCTTAACATCACCGAGCGCCGGCTGGCGCAGGACGGGCGCGCCCACATCCTGGTCGGCGGCAACGAGATCGACCTGCGGGTCGCCACCATGCCGACGATGCACGGCGAATGCGCGGTCATCCGGCTGTTGCGCAAGGGAGCCGGCCTGGTCTCGCTCGACCAGATCGGGCTCAGCGCGCATCACGAGGCGGTTCTACGCAAGGCGTTGCTTGCACCATACGGAATGGTCATCGTCACCGGCCCGACCGGATCCGGCAAGACCACGACGCTCGCAGCATCGCTTGCGGTGATCAATGAACCCACCCGCAAGATCCTGACGATCGAGGACCCCGTCGAGTATCAGATACCCGGTATCACCCAGACCCAGGTGCATCCAGGCATCGGGCTCACCTTCGCATCCGCGCTGCGCTCCTTCATGCGGCTCGACCCCGACGTCATCATGGTTGGCGAGATGCGCGATTCCGAGACGGCCCATATCGGCGTCCACGCCGCGCTGACCGGCCATCTGGTGCTGACGACGCTGCACACCAACACCGCCGCGGGCGCCGTCACGCGCCTGATCGACATGGGAATCGAGAGCTTCCTCTTGGCATCGTGCGCGCGGGTGATCGCCGCGCAGCGGCTGGTCCGGATCCTGTGCGACCACTGCAAGGAACGTCACACCCTGTCGGCGGCAGATATCGCGGCGGACGAACGTTATGCGGCACTCGGCATCGAGGCTGGCGAGGTGGTCTGCCGGCCCAAGGGCTGCGATTGGTGCAGCAACACAGGCTTCCGCGGACGCAAGGGCGTGTTCGAGATCATGGAGATCGGCGCGACGCTGCGACGGTCGATCGGCCCGAAAACCGATGCCTCCGACCTTGAAGCCGTGGCCCGGCGCGCCGGCATGACGTCGATGACGGAGGACGGTGTCGCAAAATTACGCGCCGGGCAGACCACGCTCGATGAGATATTCCGACTGACCATGAGCCTGTAGGACGGTCATGCCGCACTACCGCTATCGCGCGTTGACCAAGGCCGGCGAGATCATTCTCGGCGACCTCGACGCGCCGTCGCGCGAGGAAGTGCTGCGGCGGATCGAGTATCTCGGCCACCTGCCGGTCGAGGCCGAGATCGCGGGCCGCAGTGCGCTGCGCGCCAGTATTTCGAGCGGGAGCCTGCCCCGGCAGCGCGAACTGACCACGTTCCTTCGCCTGCTGGCGTTGCTGCTTCGCTCGGGACTGACGCTGGAAGCTGCGCTCCAGACGCTGGAGGAAGACACCAACAAGGCGGTAGCCCGCTTTGCCGGCAGGCTGCGCTCCGCGGTCTCCGGCGGCGACGGCTTCGCCGAGGCGCTCGAGCGCCACAACCAGATCATCGAGCCAATCTACATCGCGATGGTGCGCGCCGGCGAAGCCTCCGGCAAGCTGGAAGTCGTGCTGCGGGCGATCGTCGAGGACCGGACGCGGCGCGAGCAGCTGTCGCAACGGATCTCGTCGGCGGTCCGCTATCCGATGTTCCTGGTCGGGTCGGCGCTCGTCATCCTGTTCTTCTTCCTGCTCTATGTCGTGCCGCAGTTCGAGTCGGTGTTCACGGAACTGCGCGGACGTCTCAATTCCGGCGCGGCCTTTGCGCTCACGATGTCCACCTGGCTGCGCGCCCATCTCGACGCGTTCCTTGGCGGCTGCGGCGCGGTGCTGCTGCTCGGCTGGCTGATCCTGCGCCAGCCGGCCGCGCGCGCATCGCTGATGGCAGTGCTCGCGACCATTCCCGGCATCTCCGGCCCGATGCACGATCGCCGCACCGCCCGTTTCATCGGCACGCTGGGGCTGCTGGTGGAGAACGGGGTCGCATTGCCGACCGCGCTGAAGATCCTGCGCGATATCATGACCGAACCCCGCTACGCTGCGGCCGTCGAGCAGGTGCACGAGCAGGTGCGCAACGGCCGCCGTTTCATCGAGGCGTTGTCCGAGAGCGACCTGGTGCCACCGCTCGCAGTCCGCATGCTCCGGGTCGGTGATGAGACCGGAGATTTGTCGGCCATCGCGCAGCACGCCGCCGATCTCTATGAGCAGCGGCTCGCCATCGGCCTCGACCGGCTGATGGGTGCGATCGGACCGATTACCATCATCGCCGTCAGCATCGGTATCGGAACGCTGGTGGTATCGATCATGAGTGCGCTGCTCAGCATCACCGAGCTTGCGATGTAGGGATGGCCGATGACGCGCGCAACAATCACCGGTTCGACGGCGGGCTCCACCCTGATCGAGATGATGGCGGTGATGCTGATCATCGCGATGCTGGCATCGCTGGTGGTGGCGATGGTTCCGGGCACCGGGCGCGGCAACCTGAAGGCGTTGACGCTGCAGACCGCGGCACTGCTGCGACGCGAGCGGCTTGCGGCAATTCTCACCGGGCAGAGCCGCCGCGTGTCGCTCGACGGAAATGCACGGACGATCGTCGGGCAGGCGGGCACGATCGCGATCCCTCGCGACGTCCGGGTCGATGTGATCGGCGTGAACGAGCTCTGGTCGGGACGACAGGCGGTCGTGCGGTTCGAGCCGGACGGCGCTTCGACCGGATCCGTGCTGAAATTCTCGTGGGAGAATGTGCGCTATGAGGTGGACGTCAACTGGTATAATGGCCGCGTTGCGGTCGATCTGCCCTGAACCTCGCGACGCACGTGCCGGGTTCACCCTGATCGAGGCGCTGGTGGCATTGGCGTTGCTTCTGGCGTTCGTGTCGGTGCTTGGTCCGCATCTGTTTTACGCGCGCCGGATCGCGGACCGGATCGACGGCCGTATTGCAGCGCAGGTCCTGTTGCGCACGATCCTGGATTCGCCGGTCGACCGCTCGATCCTCGCCAATGGAACGCGTGACGGCGAGACCGCCGGTCTGCGCTGGTCCGTCACATCGGAGCCCATGTTCGTCGATGCCATGGCCGTGCGGCGGGACGCGCCGGCCGCAGCCGCGCCGGACAAGAAGGATGAGCCCGGCACCAAGCGTCCGAACTGGATCGCCTACCATCTCGTAGCGACAGTGTCGTGGGCGCCCGGACGGATGGTCAGCGCGGATACGCTGCGGCTCGGATTGGGAGCCGACGAATGAGCGCAGCATGTCGAAAAGGGCTCCGCGCGGCGTCAGGCTTCACGCTGATCGAGGTGCTGGCCGCGCTCGCGATCGGGTCTGCCGTGATCGCGGCAACTGCGGTTCTGATCAACAACGTTGCGCTGAATTTCGATCGCAGGACAGGCCTGGTGGGAAAGACGGATCAGTTGCTGCTCGCGGTCGACCGCCTCGCGGCGGACGTCGGGTCCGCCCGGCAAGTAAAACAAGGTGACGGTGCGGATGCAGCCGCCGCTTTCAACGGCGATGCGAGCCAGATGACGTTCGTCACCGGAAGCAGTGCGGGTGGCGGCCGGGCTGAGGAAGTGGTCAGCCTGCAGGTCGAGGAGACTGATGGCGTCAACCATCTGGTCCGGCGCCGTGCCCGATGGCAAGGACAACGCACGCCGTTCGCGAGCCTCGCGCTGCAGGACCCCGTCGGGGTGATCGAAGGCCAGGTCGACATCGCGTTTGCATTCGGAAGTCCTGGTCCGGACGGCACGTTGTCATGGAGCACGACATGGATCGGGCAACCGCTTTTGCCGCGCCTTGTGCGGCTGACCGTTCGAGACCGCGCCAGCGGGGCCGAACTGTTGCCCGGCGTGCAGTTCACGCTGCGCGCCGACGCGCCGATCGGCTGTGCCCAGCCCGGAGCCAACGCCGACTGCGTCACCGGCAAGGCCGCATCGCCGAAGGAGACACAGGCCAAGGACCCGCCGCCGGGAGCACGCCGATGAGCAGGCCTCACACCAAACGCGGCATGGTCCTGCTCGCCGTGCTGTGGGCGATCGCGCTATGCGCCGCCCTCGCCATGGCAACCTCGGCGACGTTTCGCAGCCTCGCCGGCATCGTTCGGATCGACCGGGAGCGTGTACAAGCCGACGGACTCCTGACCGCGGGTCTCGAGGCCGCTGCCGGTATCGTCGCGGCGCTGCGAGACACCCCGCCCGCCGAGCGCAGTTCTACGCTGACCTTCGCGACCGGATCCGTCCAGCTGACGATCAGCGATGAGGGCGGCCGCATCGACATCGGAAAGGCGCCGGTCGAACTGCTCGCCTCACTGCTCCGCTATGTCGGCGCCGAGGATGACGATGCCGCCATCGTCGCACAACGCATCGTCGCGCTTCGCGACATCGCTGGACAGGCGCGACCGAACGGTGCGCAGCCGCCGGCGAACAATGCGGCGAAGCCATCGCCGGCGGAGAAGCCTGACCAGCCGGCGGCAGCGTCCACGCCGTTCACTGACATCGGGCAGATCGCCGATATTCCCGGCATGCAGCCGCAATGGATGGCGGCGATGGCGCCCTTGATCACCGTCTTCGGCAGCGGCGGCGTCAATCCGCTCACCGCGCCGGTCGCGGTGCTGCGGGCGTTGCCGTCGTTCGATGCGGAGCATCTTGACGCCTTCCTCGAAATGCGGAGCTCGCCGTTCGTCGATCCCGAGCGCCTCTCCTTCCTGCTCGGACCGGCGCAAAAATACCTGAAGGTTCAGCAGACGCGTGTGGTCGCGGTAGACCTCGTCGCCGGCACGACCGGCGGCTACACCGCCGCGGCCAGAGCGTTCATCGTGCTGCTCCCGGACGACAAGCAACCGTATCGGGTTCTGGCCTGGACACCGATCTCGCGGTTCGCAAGGACAGGCGTCGTCGCATCGCTGGAGGCACGCCGATGAGCATCGAAATGATCATGCGGCACTGGATCGATATCCTCGCCCGTCTGTGGCTCGGCTGGCAGGAGCGGCGCCGCGCCAGGCACTGGTTGAAGGTGACGAGGGTCGGCAACGACTGGGTGGTTGAAGACGCGACGAAATCGGCGAGATCGACCTTCGCGGCGGGGGCCGCGGACAATGCGCTACCTGATGAGATCATCCGCGCCGCACAGAAATCCTTCGTCATTCTCGAGCTTCCTACCCCCGCCATCGTTTCGCGTGCGATGAATGTTCCGGCGCAGGCGCGAGACCTGCTGGCCGGCATCGTGCGCAATCAGATCGAGCGGCTGTTTCCGTGGCGGGCGAGCCAGGCCGCCTACGGCATCAATGTGGCAACCAGCGCGGATGCAAACATCCTCAATGTGCAGATCCTCGCCGCCTCGCGCGCGACACTCGATGACGCGTGCGGCCAGCTCGGCGCGTTGGGCCTGCGGGTCGACCGGGTCGTTGCGGGCAAGGGCCCCGGTGACGGCTCGGTCACGCTGTGGTCCCGCCTCACTGAGGCGTCCGACAGCAGTCTCGCGCGGACGCGCCGAATGGTCGTCGGCCTGATGGTCGGAGCGGTCTGCCTGACGCTGGTGGTGAATGTCTGGGCTTTCATGAGTGCGGCATCCGCGGACAGCGAGAGCGACGAGATCGGATCGCGCCTTGCGACGTTGCAGCGCCAGATCAGGGGCAGTTCGTCGAAAGAGGCGATCGCCTCGCTGGCGCCGGCTGAACGGGCGCGCGCCCTGAAGGAGACATCGCTGGTCGCGGTGGTCGTCGTCGAAGCACTGTCCCGCGCCCTCCCCGACACGTCCTATCTTACGGAACTGAATATGGACGGTTCGACGCTGCGCATCGTCGGCCTCGCTGGCGATGCGCCGTCGCTGATCGCGCCGCTCGAACGCTCCGGGCATTTCAAGGATGTGCATTTCTTTGCTCCGACAACGCGCAATGCCGATGGCGGACGGTTCGTGTTTCACATCGAAGCCCGCGTCGAGCCGCATGTCCGGATCGATGGAGAGTGAATCGTGCTGAAGATGAAGCTGAACCTCAACTTCGACATCAACCGCGAGCAAGTTTTCGCGGCCGGCGGATTCTGCGCGCTGCTGCTGATCTGCGCGATGGCGATTGCGGGCGCGCTGCAGACACGTTCCAGCGCGGCGCAGCACCTGGCCGAACAGCGCGACGAGCTGGCGGCGCTCGAGGCGCGCTCGCGCCCCGCCGCCAACAAGCGCGCGCAGACCCAGCGCCTCGCCGCGCCGGCGGCGGCTTTCCTGGATGCGCCGACCACCGGCCTCGCCGCCGCGCAGCTCCAGGCTTACCTGTCCGAACTGGTGCTGAGCCAGCACGCGGTCCTGGTCTCGTCCGGGATACCCGCCGATCGCGACGACAAGAACGACGCCATCAGGCTCCAGATCTCCCTCAATGCCACGCTGGCGGCATTGCAGACCTTGCTCTACCGGCTTGAAAGCGGCGCGCCCTATGTGTTCGTCGACGCATTGCTGGTGCAGCCGGGCGGATCCACCGAGCGAACTGCCGGCGATCCGGTCTTGAAGGTCACTCTGACGGTGCACGCCTTCTGGCGCCGCCGGACGGCTTGATCGATCGCAACCGTGCAAGAGCGGGCCAACTCAAGGGATGCTACTCCGCAGCTGCTCTCAACTGGCCCCGGAAGTAATCGATCGTTCGCTCGAGACCACGGCCGAGATCGATGGTCGGCTCCCAGCCGAGCACCGAACGCGCCAGCGAGATGTCCGGCTGCCTCTGACGTGGGTCATCGGACGGCAACGGCGCGAACACCAGCTTGCTTCTTGATCCGGTCATTGCAATGACCTGCTCGGCCAGCTCGCGGATGGTGAACTCCCTGGGATTGCCGATGTTGATCGGCCCGGTGAAATCGTTGGGCGTGTTCATGGTCCGGATCATCGCCTCGATCAGATCGTCGACGTAGCAGAAGCTTCGGGTCTGGCGGCCATCTCCGTAGATGGTGATGTCGTTACCGCCGAGCGCCTGGACGATGAAGTTCGACACCACACGGCCATCATTGGGGTGCATGCGGGGACCGTAAGTATTGAATATCCGCACAACCTTGATCCGCAGGCCGTGCTGGCGCCAATAGTCGAAGAACAGCGTCTCGGCGCAGCGCTTGCCTTCGTCATAGCAGGAGCGCAGCCCGATCGGATTGACGTGTCCCCAGTAGGATTCGACCTGCGGATGGATTTCCGGATCGCCATAGACCTCCGAGGTCGAGGCCTGGAGGATCTTGGCCTTCACGCGCTTGGCCAAGCCAAGCATGTTAATGGCGCCGTGGACGCTGGTCTTGGTCGTCTGCACCGGATCGAACTGGTAATGGATCGGCGAAGCGGGGCACGCCAGATTGTAGATCTGGTCGACTTCGACATAGAGCGGGAACGTCACGTCGTGGCGCATCATCTCGAATCGGGGATTGCCGATCAGATGCGCGATGTTGGCCCTGCTGCCGGTGAAGTAATTGTCGACGCAGAGCACATCATGGCCCTGCCCGATCAGCCGCTCGCACAGATGCGAGCCTAGAAATCCGGCTCCGCCGGTCACCAGCACCTTTGCCACGTCACTCTCTCTTCATGTCCGAGCCTGAAGCCGGTTGCCAGACCCACGCACGCCGGGCAGCGGGAACATAGCCCGCGACATGCGAGCAATCGCCACTCTGCGAGCCGAACACCGTCCACTGCGTGACCTTCCAGACTTCGTTGCGGTGAAGCGACGCGCCGGCGAGGACGCAGCTGTTCCAGGGAGCGACCACGAATTGAATATCGTAGCAACCAGGCACGATGCGTGAGACCGTATGAAATCGCGAGGGCGGCAACGCCCCGGCAAACTGATCCGGGCCCCACTGCCCTGCGTCGCATGGCGAAATGTAGAGGTGCTGCAGCGGTGTGTTCGAGGCGTTGACGATGGTGAATTCAGCCGCATCGGCAGCAGACGAGAGCATCGCCGCCATCGCCGTCACAACGAGCCGTTGATAGGATGAGCGATGCATGTGAGGCGAACGCACTGCGGACATTCATTGCAGCTGCCGCGTGGCAGGCAGCCAACGATAGCATCGCGCCATTGCAGTTTTATGGCGTTTCCCGTTGTGATTGTCTCGCTCGCAATGCGATGCGTGAATGCCTGCGCAGCGTTGCACGTTCGTTGCGAGCCATTCGGCTGAGCTTGGATTTCGCGTTGCGCGAGATGAGCTGATGGGACTTCGCGCAGGCTGAGCACACCTGGTGGACTGCGACGATTCACGCTGCCCTAACGTGCAGAAATTTTTCTGCGCATGGATCGGATTTCAGTTCAACATTCAGCGATCGCAAATTTGAGAACCGCGTCGTGATGGCGCGGATGATCCGCAGACGCGCCCGCGATGTCGATCGGGTCTCGACCGACCTCCACGCCGCACATGATCGCCGGCGCGTCGTCGAGCGACCGGGCCGGTGCTTGTTGTGCACAGCCAATCCGGTCAGATTTGAACGACGCTCAATTCTACGCCGGCGCACGACTCGGCGCGCGCCGACCATGGAAACGACGCGGCGCAGAATTTGTGGGTAATGGCAAATCCGCTTCCCGAATGCCGGCCAGGGCCCGGTCTCGCGAGCGGTAGAATTTCTATAATCAAATCAATTACTTGTGCGATGGCTGGGCGGGAGGGATCGAACCTCCGAATGGCGGAATCAAAATCCGCGAGGATCTTGAGCAGTATCAACGTCGGTTCTGAATTGCAGGCCATTTCGGCGGCTAATCAGATCAAGAGGTTACTGGGCAATTCAGAATGCTTCGGGAAAGGAAATGGCCTGATCTCCCTGCGCCAAATATCGCGAGAGATAGCAGCAGCCGGCCACACGACTCCAAAGGGCCTTCCAAACTCCGCCTCGGCGGTCTCCACGATGATCCAAGGCCGTCAGATCCACGACAGCATGCCCGAAAGCGGTCCGCCAAAATGCGCAGGGCCAGGTCAAGCTCTGATTCCAGGGTGCGGATCAGACTCCAGCGGGTATTCACGGTTAAGTAGCCCGGGCAATTCAACCTTAGTGGCGCGACGATCTTGGTACTAACCCGCGGCTGCACCCATTCCTGACACCGTGCTGTATGGGTCGCTCAACAAACACCCAGGGGTATCCAACATGCGGCAGTATCCGAGCCCAATCGCAGTTGCGGCCACAACGTGCGGAGAGCCACCTCACCCCAAGGAACACGGACTGTAAACAGCACGGCCGCATACGCCAGCAGGGAGGGGGTCAGCCACTTCAGGAAAAAGACGTAGCGATGATATGGCACGAGGACCTGAAGCAGGAGCGTCGTGACTGCAAAGGCGATTGCCATCGCGCGTCGATCTAATCCCGTGACGAGTTCGCCGACTTCCCCAATGGCAGCGACATCGGCGCCGATATTGAGCGTGTTCGCAATCAGCAGGAGCAGGACCACACCCTTCAGCACGACGGGCGGGAACGCCGCCCTGACATTCGCTGCCAGGCCACGACCGGTGACTCGCCCGATCCGGCCGCACATCGATTGAACGGCGGCCATGAGGGGATACGCCAGCGGCATGGTCCACAGCATGTTCAGGCCAAACTGGGCCCCCGCCTGAGAGTAGGTGGCAATGCCGCTGGGATCATCATCGGCCACGCCGGTGATCAGTCCGGGACCCAGTCGCGCCAGCGGATGGTTTTTCAATCGCGCCCAGCGGGATCGGAACGTGCTTCCACGCGCGGCAGTCCGCTCATCCGTCAGTTCGACCATGCCAGCTCCCGGCGCTGCTGTCTTGCGATGTCCAGCGCGCTTTCATGCCTGGCGCGGAGCCGGCGTCCCGTGGGCACAGAGGCTCATCGATAGCGCCTATCTCATCCGCGTCTCCGCGCACACTACGAGCCTGCTGCGCAAGGGCGTCGTATCCAGCCGCTATCTTCATGAAATGATCCTGGATAGCCAGGTCCTGATAGCGGCTCGCCTGCCGCCTCGTCCGCTCGGCACGAGATGCCCAGTAATCCGCATCGTTCTGCCGATTTTCGGACCGCGGTCCCTCGCTTTTCACCTCAGCCTCGCTTTTGTCGCCTGTCGTGCCCCATGGACAAACTGATTCGCCAAGAGAGGCGTTTGGCTTGTCGAAGACGCTCCTGCCTGGCGAGCGCTTCCAGAATATGCCGCTCTTCCGGTCACTGGATTGAGCTGAGTCACCACCCCCTCTGCCGTCACACCACCTACCCGGATTGAGCCACGTCAATCGCGCTAACCGCTACACATGCGATAAGCGGCGACATCGACCGGAGGCGATGTTACATGCGCCATACATTCACCTCATGGCTTCGCTGGCTAACCCTTTTTGGATGGCGGGATATCGCGTCGGCTCCGTTCGGCTGCGTAATCGAGCTTGCGGTGATTGATGGCGGACGTCAGCCGCTCGGCGTCCCCTGCATCCGCCACACCGAGGGGTGGCTGGACGCCGCCACGATGCAACCTGTTACCGTGTCGGCGACGCACTGGCGCTACTGGCGCCCTGACGTGCTGCCGATGTGCTGCTGCTGACGACGATGCGGTTCGGCGCTATCAACCGACTGGTCGCAGTCCTGTTTCTCCGCTCGCGGGTGCCGCAATCGCGGCGGACGGACTGGACACTCCTGCTGGCGCTCGCCTGCACCGCGTTGACGATCGCATCGGCGGTTTCACTGGTGCATTTTCATTATTTGGACTGACCCTGACCGCTGACGGGCTCATCGTCGGCGATGGCGCGCCATGCCGCGCCATCGAGGTCGTCATATTGGCCGCTCTTGAGCGACCACAGGAAGCCGAGCAGCCCGGCAAAGCCAAGTGCGAGCGCCAGCGGCACCAGAATGACCAGAACTTCCATCAGCCCGTCTCCGTCGTTCGTGCTCTCAGCGCGTTCAGCATCACGATCACCGATGAACCCGACATCGCCGCCGCGGCGATCAGCGGTGTGACCAGGCCGGCGATCGCGATCGGCACGGCCAGCACGTTGTAGACGACGGCAAGCCAGAGATTTTGCCGCATCAGCCGCAGCGCCTTGCGGGACACCTTGACGGCGGCCAGCACTGGCGCCAAGCGTTCGCCAAGGAAAACTGCGTCCGCGACCGCCTGACTCACATGCGTGGCCGTGACGGGCGACATCGAGGCGTGCGCGGCAGCCAGCGCCGGCGCATCGTTCAAGCCATCGCCGACCATCAGTACCTTGCAGCCTTGGCGCGCCAGCTCCTCGATCCGGTCGATCTTGTCGACCGGAGACACCCCGGCACGCCATTCATGCACGCCGAGCGCCTCGGCCGCGAGCCGGACTGCAGGTTCGCGATCTCCGGACACGATCTCGACGGCGATGCCCATGCGCGCCAGCCCTGCCACCACATCGGCCGCGTCCGGCCGCAGCCGTTGCCGAACCGCGAAGGCATATCTGCTTTCGCCATACCTGAATGCGACGACGGATGCTTCCGTATCGTGACACAGGATCTCGTCAGCGAGGTCATCCGCGCCGCAGAATGACGGGCGGCCCAGCCGGATCGGACGCCCCTCGTAAAGGCCGTAGACACCCTGCCCCGGCTCTTCCTGGATATCGGGCAACGGTGAGGCCGCACCCGCCTTGCGCGCGACCGCGGCAGCGACCGGATGACGACTCGAAAGCGCCAGCCGGCCTGCAAGCTTCACGACATCGTCCGGGATTTCCGCGAGATTGGCGACATCGAGCTCGGGCAGTGTCAATGTACCTGTCTTGTCGAAGATCACCCGGTCAATCTCGGCAATCCGCTCGATCGCATCGCCGGCGTTGAGCAGCACGCCCGAGCCGAACAGCGCGCCGGACGCGACGGTCTGCACCGCCGGAATGGCAAGACCCAGTGCGCAGGGACAGGTGATGATCAAGACTGCAATCGCTGTCACGATCGAATCATGAAAGCTCGCGCCGTAGGCCAGCCAGCCCAGCATCGTGAGCAACGCGGTCGCGTGCACCACCGGGGCATAGAGCCTCGAAGCCCGCTCCGCCAGTCGAAGATAGCGCGAGCGCGCCTGCAACGCACGATCGAGCAGCTCAGATATCTCATCCAGCAATGTACCACCCGAGGCGGCCGATGCGCGGACGCGCAGTGTTCCGGTACGGATCAGCGTGCCCGCGAACACAGCGCTGCCAGGCGTCGCCATCGCCGGCAGGGTCTCGCCCGTGATCAGGCTCTGGTCGACCTCCGAGCGGCCCTCGATCACGTTGCCGTCGACCGAACAACGCTCGCCGGGCCGCAGCAGCACGATGTCGCCGGGCCGGATCGCAGCCGCCGGGACCGTTCTGATCTCGGTCGGACTGATGAACTTCGTCGCCGTCTCCGCCTTGAGGGCAGCCAGGTTGCCGGCAAAGGCACGGGTACGCCGCCGCATGTTCTGGTCGAGGTAGCGGCCAGCGAGCAGGAATGCGATCAGCATGATCGCGGCATCGAAATAGGCGTGTTCGGCGTGATTGAGGGTCTCGATCACCGAGGTCGCCAGCGCGAGCACGATGCCGATGCTGATCGGCACGTCCATGTTGACGCCGCGTGCCCGCAGCGCTGACAGCGCCGACGAAAAGAAGGGCTGCGCCGAATGGGCGGCGGCCGGCAGCACGATCAGCGCCGACAGCCAGTGAAAGAAGTCGCGCTGTTCCGGCAGCATGTCGGAGACGTTGCCGGACCATACCGGGACCGACAGCATCATGACGTTCATCGCGGCAAAGGCCGCGACGCCCAGTCGTCGCAGCAAGCCTTGCGCGCGCTGCGCTTCCAGCGTTTCGGCATCATTCCGCTCGAACGGATAGGCCTTGTAGCCGAGCTCCGCGAGCCGGCTTACGAACAGCGCCGGATCAAGTGCACCCGCCTTCCATTCCAGTGCCAGGCGGCTGTCGGTCAGGTTTACGCGGGCCGAGGTGACGTCCGGTATGGTTGAAAGGTCGCGCTCGATCTTGGCCATGCAGCCCGCGCAATTGATGCCCTCGACTGCGAGATCGAGATGGATGAGCCCAGTGCCCGCGCTCTTCAGATAGTGAGAGAAATCGATATCCGCCTGCATGAGATGCACCCTCATTTCAGCAGGATTCGGTTCTTCGACAGGAACATGCGGCGGCCATCAGCGTCGCCCTCGATTACGAGGTCCCACTGCCCCGCGGCGACGCCCTCGGCGCGGCCGCTATAGCTCCCACCCCCAGCCTCACTGATCTCGATCGCCCGGTCGGCGCGACGATCGATCGGCCGCTCGAGCCGAGCGAGAAAACTCATTCCCGTCAGAGGCGCGCCTGCGTGGTCGCGCGCATTGAGTGCAATCGCGGCGCTGCCATCAGACCGCCGATCGATATGCGCCTGGATCTGCCAGTCGCGCTCATTCTGCTGTCTTGCCGCGTCGATCTCGCGCTGATAAGCGAGGCTGGCGCTATAGGCGCTGTCGACTTCCGTGCCCGGAAGCGTCGTGATGGCAAGGCGCATCATGACCATGTTCACGCTGATGACGACGGCAAAGAACACGATCGTCGTGACCAGGACGAAACGTCCGGTGATGGGTCGCGCGATTGGGCTTGAGGCCGCCATGGTGAAATTCCGTGGTTAGGGAAGGACGAAGTGATCGGTCGCCGAGGCGACCTCTCCGAGACCGATGTCGGTGACGCGGAACGTGACCGGCACCGACTTTTCCGCTTTTTCATCTAGCGGTGCCGTCACCAGCACGCGAAGTTCGGTGGTGGTGTCGCGGCCAAGGACGATCATCGGACGGTCTGGCGTCACTGAGTCCGCACCGATGACATGCAGCTTCGCGTCGGCCGGTCCATCGACATCGATCGCGATCACACGATCAAAGCCGCGCTTGTTGAGGAAGCGCAGCGTGTATCCGTTGCGGATCGAGCCGTCGCTGAGACGCACCGCGATCGGGTTGCGGTCGTGCAGCACGTTGACGTCGAGCAGGGTTCGCGACATCAACGCGTAAGCCATCACCGCGCAGACGACGGTGATCAGGCTGGCGTAGACGACGGTACGGGCGCGAACGGGCTTGAAAATCTCCTGCTTGCCGGCAACGCGCCGCTGAACGTTGATATCGTTGTCGTAACCGATCAGACCGGTCTTGCGGCTGACCTTGGTCATGACGGCGTCACAGGCGTCGATGCACAGCCCGCACTGGATGCAGCCAAGCTGCGCGCCATCACGGATGTCGATTCCGGTCGGGCACACGGCAACGCACTGGTTGCAATCGATGCAATCGCCGGCCTTCTCGCCGAGCGAGCGAATGTCGAACGCCTTCTTGACCGAGCAACGCGGCTCACCGCGATCGTATTTGTATGTGACGTTGAGTGCCCACTCGTCGGTCAGCGCGGCCTGGATCCGCGGCCACGGGCACATATAGACGCAGACCTGCTCGCGCATATAGCCGGCCAGCAGATAGGTCGACGCGGTCAGCATCGCGATCCAGACATAGGCGATCGCCGGCGCCTGAAAGGTCGCAAGGTCGCGCACCAGGGTCGGCGCATCGGCGAAGTAGAGCACCCAGGCGCCACCGGTCCACCACGCGATCATCAGCCAGATCGCGTGCTTCAACGCTCGGCGACCGGCTCGCTTTGCGGTCATTGGGCCAGCGTCGGCCTTCATCTGCGCACGACGGTCGCCTTCGACCAGCCGCTCGACCGCATAGAACAGATCGGTCCAGACCGTCTGCGGGCAGAGATAGCCGCACCAGATCCGCCCACCCAGCGCATTCATCAGGAACAAGGCGAGCGCCGCCAGCACCAAAAGGCCGGTGAAATAGTAGATTTCCTGCGGCCACAGCTCGATGAAGAAGAAATAGAAGCGTCGGTTTGGAAAATCGATCAGGACCGCCTGGTCGGGCGCGCCGAGGCCCCGATGCCAGCGCACGAACGGCAGCAGATAGTAGACGCCGAGACAGACGGCCATCAGCCGCCATTTGATCGAGCGGAATCGGCCTGAGACGCTCTGCGGATATACCTTCTTGCGGGACGCGTAGAGCGGCCCGTCTTCGTCGGTTATGAGTTCATCAGGCGACACGGGCTTGTTCATGGGTTGCTCGAGTGAGGCTCTGGTTGAAACCTACATCCCCGCACCATGTCCGGGTTTGACCTCGGTCAATGAACCCGGACTCCCTCGCGGTGGCTGCTACTTGCCGCCCCCTAGCGAGTGCACATAGACCGTCAGCGCCTTGACGGTGACCGGGTCCAGCCGGCCGACCCAGGCCGGCATGACGCCGGCGCGGCCGTTGGTGATGGTCTCGACCAGCGTCTCCTCGTCGGAGCCATAGAGCCAGATCTGGTCGGTCAGATTCGGCGCGCCGAGTTCCGGGTTGCCCTTGCCGTTGTCACCGTGGCAGCTGGTGCAGTTCTCGGTGAAGAGCTTCTTCCCGGCGGCGGGGTCGAACTTCGGCGCGGTGGAAAGGCCGGAAAGGGAGCGCACATAGTTCGCGACGGTCACGATCTCGTCCTTCTTGAGGACGCCGTCGCGGCCGAATGCCAGCATCTGCCCTTCATGGGCCTTTGCGTGCCCCGAGCGTGCGCCGAACTGGATGGTCTGCATGATCTGGTCAAGCGAACCGCCCCACAGCCAGTCGTCGTCGTTCAGATTCGGATAGCCCTTTGCACCCGCGCCGCCACTGCCGTGGCAGGGTGCACAATTGTCGGCGAACACGGTCTTGCCGCGGGCACGCGCCAGCGCCAGCAAGGCCGGATCCTTTTCGATGTCGGCCAGCGACGCATTGCCGAGCACCGCCATCTTCTCGCCGCGCAGCTTCTCGAGATCGGCAAGGTCGGTCGCGACACTGGCGCGGGTGGAATATTGGAACAGACCGGTGGTGTAGCCCGAGACCAGCGGCCAGGCCGGATAGACGACCCAATAGCCGATCGCCCAGATGATCGTCGCATAGAATGTCAGGACCCACCACCGCGGCAGCGGCGTGTTCAGCTCCTTGATGCCATCCCATTCATGACCAGTCGTGCTGCGGCCGGAAACGCGGTCGATCTCATTGTGCTCGCTCATGATCGGTCAGTCCTCCCGCAGCGGCATCCGGGCCGCGGCGTCGAAGAGAGATTTGTTGCGGGGCCACAGCGCGTAGGCGACGATGGCGATGAAGATTCCAACGAAGATGGGCGTCCAGAGAGTGCCGACCAGGCTCGACACAATATTCTCGACTTGAACGATCGCTTTCATGCTCGTGCCCTCAGCGCAGATTGGCTTTTTCGTTGTAAAGCTTGAAGTCGACGAGCGTGCCGAGCATCTGCAGGTAGGCAATCAGCGCGTCGAGCTCGGTCGGATTACCGGCCTTGCCGTCGAAGTTACGGACCACCGCCTTCGGATAGCGCTTCTGGAACGCGTCGGAGCCCGGGCCGTCGGGGTCGACCTGTGCTTTCAGATCGGCGGCCGCGTTGGCGATCTGCTCGTCGGTATAGGGCACGCCGACCGCGCGGTTGGTCCGCAGATGAGCCGCAGCGTCGGACGGGTCGAGCTCCGTCCTGGCGAGCGCCGGGTACCCGGGCATCACTGACTGCGGCACGATCGAGCGCGGATTGATCAGGTGCGTGACGTGCCAGTCGTCGGAATACTTGCCGCCGACGCGCGCGAGATCCGGTCCGGTGCGTTTGGAGCCCCACTGGAACGGATGGTCGTACATGCTCTCGGCGGCGAGCGAATAGTGCCCGTAGCGCTCGACCTCGTCGCGCAGCGGCCGGATCATCTGCGAATGGCAGAGATAGCAGCCCTCGCGGACATAGATGTTGCGGCCGGCGAGCTCGAGCGGCGTATAGGGCCGTACGCCATCGACCGCCTCGATCGTGCTCTTCAGGTAGAACAACGGCGTGATCTCGACCAAGCCGCCGATGGCAATGACGACGAGAATGCCGACGATCAGGATGATCGAGTTCTTCTCAAAGATCTTGTGTCTGTTCCAGAGAAACATGTCGTGACCTATTCGGCAGGCTGGAGAGCACCGGCGCCCTCGGTTTCGCTGGCCCGGCCAGCATTGACCGTCATCCAGAGATTGAAGGCCATGATCAAGGCGCCGACCAGGAATAGCGCGCCGCCGGCCGCGCGGATGATGTAGAAGGGATGCATGGCCTCGACGGACTCGATGAAGGAGTATTCGAGGAAGCCGAGCGAGGTGTAGGCGCGCCACATCAGGCCCTGCAGGATTCCCGACACCCACATCGCGGAAATGTAGAGCACGATGCCGATCGTCGAGATCCAGAAGTGCCAGTTGACGAGCTTCAGGCTGTAGAGCTGGCGATTCCAGAGCCACGGGACGAGGCAGTACAGCGCGCCGAACGAGACGAAGCCGACCCAGCCCAATGCGCCGGAATGCACGTGGCCGATGGTCCAGTCGGTGTAGTGGCTCAGCGAATTGACAACCTTGATCGACATCATCGGGCCTTCGAAGGTCGACATGCCGTAGAAGGCGACCGAAACCACCATCATGCGCAGCACGGGATCGGTGCGCAGCTTGTCCCAGGCTCCCGACAGCGTCATCAGGCCGTTGATCATGCCGCCCCAGGACGGCATCCAGAGCATTATCGAGAACGTCATGCCGAGCGTCTGCGCCCAGTCCGGCAGCGCCGTGTAGTGCAGATGATGCGGGCCGGCCCAGATGTAGAGGAAGATCAGCGCCCAGAAATGAATGATCGACAGCCGGTAGGAATAGACCGGACGCTCCGCCCGCTTCGGAATGAAGTAGTACATGATCGCCAGGAAGCCGGCGGTCAGGAAGAAGCCGACCGCATTGTGGCCGTACCACCACTGGAACATCGCATCCTGCACGCCGCCCCAGGCGATGTAGGACTTCGAGCCGAGGAAGGAGACCGGCAGCGCGGGGTTGTTGCCGAGATGCAGCACCGCGATCGTGATGATGAACGCCAGGTAGAACCAGTTCGCGACGAAGATATGCGGCTCCTTGCGCTTCACCAGCGTCATCAGGAACACGAGCAGATACGTCACCCAGACGATCGTCAGCCAGAGGTCGGCGTACCACTCCGGCTCGGCGTATTCCTTCGACTGGGTGACGCCGAGCAGGTAGCCCGTGCCGGCGATCAGGATGAAGAAGTTGTAGCCGACCACGACGAACCAGGGCGACAGGTCGCCTGCAAGACGCGTGCGGCAGGTCTTTTGCACAACATAGAACGACGTTGCGATCAGGACGTTACCGCCGAACGCGAAGATCACGGCCGACGTATGCAGCGGCCGCAGGCGGCCGAATGTCGTCCAGGGCAGATCGAAATTGAGCACCGGCCACGCCAGCTGCATCGCGATGATGAGACCCACTGTGAAACCCGCGATGCCCCAGAACATCGCCATGGCTGAGGCGAACTTGATCGGGCCGAGATTGTAATTGGGGCGCCCGCCGATCTCCGCCGGAGGCAGCTGGGCCGGACGGTCAAGGTAGCGATTGCCGATCATGATCACGGAGATCAGGCTGGCGGCACAAGCAAGCGACGCGTGAAAGCTGAACGCCGCATCGTGCCCCATCGCCGCGCCGAGAAAGCTAACGAAGGCGAAAACTGCGAGTGCCGACGTCAAGCCGGCTTCGCCCATCGTCATCGACTTTGAAACGGATGATGGACCTGTCATGTGGAGGCTTTCTTTGGCTGCGATGACGTCATGGAAACCACAATCTCCCTGCCAGCCGCTTGATCGGTATCAATTCCCGCGCCATGCCGCGTGCCGCTGGCGCCGCGGCTCAGCGCGGTCAGGGTCAATTCGTTCGGACAATATTTTGCCGGGCTGGCCCGCCGCTCCCGCGCGAGATCCTCGGCACAACGTGCCTTCTCACGGCATAGACCGCACACCCGCTGCAGATCACGCAACACATCGCAATGGGAAGACGCGAGCATCTGCTCGGACAGACCTGCGTGCTCAAGACGCTTGCTTAGCAACTCCGGCGAGCCTTGCTCGCAGGCAAGCGCACGGAGATCCGACGTCGAGAGATTGAGCTCGTGAGAGATCTCGTCGACCTCTCGAGGAGTCATGAGATCGAATTCGTGTCGCCGAGCAAGAAATGCTCGCAAGCGGGCTAGAAGATTCTCGAATTGCGGCGAGCTATTGCCAGCTGATCGGTCGGTCATTTCTCAAGCCCCGTTTCGGTCTCTACCTCTAGCGGAAGGACCCGATCTCCGATTTGATCTCGGTCAAACACGCGATGTCGCGGCAATCGATCGCGACCGCCGCCGAAGATCGTTAGCCGCCCCAGGCTGATTGCAATGCCGGCGGCGTTCGAAGCTCCATGGAGTCGGCAAAGATCGTCCAGTCGCGAACACCCTTCTGTCTGCAGAAGTCGGCCTCGGCCAGCTGTGCGGCCGCAGAAAGCGAGGCGGCGTCGATCTTGAACGCTGCCTGGCAGGCGCGATGTTCGTGGCCGGTATCGTCGCAAACCGTTTTGATGAAGCGAACGTCAAATGATGGCATGGCACCCTCGCATGGGCTGATTCCTTGTTGCTGACGCTGCCATCAGTGCGGGACGCCCGTATTGATCTGTCGCAACGGCTTGCTCTGTGTTGCCGATGTCTCGTTGCAGAGAATATCGACGGCGAGCAGGGCCTTGAACGATCTCGATCCCGCGGACCACGCACATTTCGTGCGCCTCACGTGATCAGGAACGACAACCGGACCGAACGAGGTACTATTTGTGGCGAGGTTTCCAGTTTGCGGATGACGGCTGGACTGCCGGTATTGATGTCGCCTTTCGGCTAACTGTCCATCCGGCGGCAACGATCGCGAAGCCGACGATCGCGCAGATCGCAAGCAGCGTTGCGGCGAATCCCACGACATCGGCGCTGACCACCGCGGTCGCGATCAACGGGGTCAGTATGAATGCGGGGCGAACGATCATCCAACCATCTCCTTCGCCGCTTGGGCGGCAGCCGCTCGCTCGTCCTCCGCGGACTGGATATAGAAGCCGGAATAGGTGTCGACATAGCACAGATGATCGTGCACTTCCTTGACGCCGGCGGCATTCTCCGCGGCGACAATCGCCGCCTGCCTGGCCCGCTCATCCATGATGACCCCACGGAGATGCACCACGCCGTCGCGCACCGAGACTTGCAGTCCGAGCGGACACCAGTTTGCACCGTCGAGTGCCCGTACGATGCGATCGTGGATGTGCTCGTCATCCGCCGTGGGATCCGGAATCTGGTGCGCGATGGACGCTACTGCCCGCAGCAGGTCCGCGCGTGTCACGAGGCCAACGAGGCGCCCGTCGTTCATCACCGGCAGCCGCTTGACGCCCTTCTTCTCCATGAGATCGACCAGATCAGGCAGAGGCGTTTCGTCCGTCACGGTGACGGGATCGCACGACATGATCTCTCCGACCTTCCGCCCGCGCTCGTGGACGAAGTCCGCGGCTGCATAGCCGGAGCCGAGAAAGAACTGAAACCAGCGGCCACGCCGACGTTGCGTGCCGATCTCGCTTCGCCGCAGAAAATCGCTCTCCGACAGGATTCCGACCAGTCTTCCAGCCGCATCGACCACCGGCAGGCCGCTGATATGGTGATCCATCATCAGCTTCGCGGCGTCGAGAATGGATGTCTCGGATCCGACAGTGATGACGTGTCTCGCCATGATCTGATGTGCGCGCATTGCCGTTCTCCTTCCCTCGCCTGCCACCAAGGTCACACGCAATCCGCTCATCTGCTTTGATCTCCCTCAACGCCTGCGCTTGACGGAAATCAAGGCGACGCGACCGATGATCGACGATGCTGACGCCCTGTCAGGAGATCAAAATCATGTTGCAGAACCTGCTTGCCTCGATGGGAGTACTGGCGATTGCCGTCGTGACGTTCGCCAGGATGCGCTTGCCGCCAAGGCGGCCGCTCAGGCAGCCCGCCAGGTCAAACACCCACCATCTCCGTCGGCGCCGACCGTTCTAGGCCGCCGCTTGCCCCGATCCGACCGCCCGACCGGAATTTGACCTGCATCAAAACGGAGCGCCGCGCTACCGTTAAGGATGCTCATCCGTCAGGATCGTGCAAATGGCAGACATAAGGGCTTGGCGCCCCATCATCTTCTCGTGTCCAAATACCGGCGATCGAGTTCAGGGCTTGCTACCCGCCGACGCATCCGAGCCCCTGGCTGACGAGCTGCACTCGATCTCCTGCGCTGCCTGCGACGGCATCCACTTCATCAATCTGCGAACCGGTGCCGTCGTCAGTCCCAAGCGCAGCTAGCCTGGTCGCGAGAACCATGCGCGCCAGAAGCTATCGAGTTGACACGCGTCAACGCGCAGGAGCCGCCCGCATGAGAAGCAATGCTCCCCACAACGAAGGATGTTGGACATGACAGACCATAGCGAAGCCCGTCCCGTCTCCGACGCCATCCAGTGCTACGCGAAGCGGGCGATGGCGGTCCAGTCGGAATTCTCGGAGAAACTGATCGAGGCAAACCGGCACTGGTTCGAGCAGATCCAGATCGAATCGAACGAAGCCTGGGAGCTTTTCCGCAGGTTCAATTCCACCGCCTCGGTGGCGGAGAAGATCACGGCTCTGCAGGACTGGGCCAAGGGCGTCACCGCGCGCGGCGCGAACGACGCGACGTACGCGATCGAGACCGCACGTTCGCTGGGAACGATCGAGCTGAACCTGCTCGCACGAAAGGCCGGCGGTGTCGACGAGGCTATTCAGAAGGCTGCCTGACGTGCCGGCACGCGACGCTCTCGAGCGCCCAGGGGCCGGCGCCAGCGCCACATGGGAGGGGGTCGCGACGGCCCCCTTCGGTCGAGATCTTGAACTCGCCGTGATTGAGGGCAACGCCATTCACAAGCTCATCTTTCCATGCCGCCGCATCCCGGGCGGCTGGGTAAAGGCGGAGACCGCCGAACGCATCCTGGTGCAGCCGACGCATTGGCGTGCCTGGATCAGATAGACCTGTCACCGCCGCCGTGGCCGGCTCGTGCCGAGCGCCGGTGGCTTCGGCCGTCCGAACGTTGTAGTATCGATCCAGCTGGGGGCTTCGCCGGGGAAATATGTCCGATCGCATCTGGTACCGCTATGGCACTGCCGTGGCAGCGGCCGCGCTCGTATTCGCGGTGCGCGCGGGGCTCGATAATTATTTCGAAGACCGGACCTTCACGATCATCTTCGTGCCCGCCGTACTGTTCGCGGCATTCACCGGGGGCCGTGGCCCGGCGATCCTCACCACCCTGCTCTGCCTCATCGTCAGCGCCAAATTCCTCGGCAACAGCCTGGTCACTGAACCCGCGAATCTGATGGATATCGCTTGCTTTGCCATCCTCGGCCCGGTCCTCGGCTTCATGGGCGACCGGCTGTTGAGGGAAAGCGATCAGGCGCGAAATCGACAGGCCCATCTGCAATCGATTCTGGACACGGTCCCTGACGCCATGATCGTCATCGACGACCACGGTATCATTCGCTCCTTCAGCGCGGCAGCCGAGCGCCTGTTTGGCTGGAATGCGGACCAGGTCGTCGGACAGAACGTTTCGAGCCTGATGCCCCAACCGTATCGCGGCGAGCACGACCGGTACCTCGAACGTTACCTTACGACGGGCGAACGGCGCATCATCGGCATTGGCCGCATCGTGGTCGGAGAACGGAGCGACGGCTCAACCTTTCCGATGGAGCTCGCCGTCGGCGAGGCCAAGGTACGCGGAGAGCGCTTTTTCACCGGCTTTATCCGCGATCTCACCGAGCGCCGCGCGCAGGAACGGCGGCTTCAGGAGCTGCAGTCCGAGCTGGTCCATGTGTCGCGACTGACCGCCATGGGGGAGATGGCGTCCTCAATCGCGCATGAGATCAACCAGCCGCTCTCGGCCATCACGAACTACATGCGCGGTGCGAGGGCGCTGCTGGCGCCGGAAACGCCGGAAGCTGCCCGCATCCGGGACGCGCTCGAGCGGGCCGCGCAGCAAGCGCTACGGGCCGGCGACATCATCAAGCGCCTGCGCGAATTCGTCGCCAAGGGCGAAACGCAACACTCCCTGGAGAGCCCCGCCACCCTGCTCGAAGAGGCCGTCGCGCTTGCGCTGCTCGGCGCCAAGGAGCAGGGGATTCGGGTGGCGATCCGCAGCGACCGGGACATGCCCTCGATTGTCGTCGACAAGATCCAGATTCAGCAGGTCGTGCTCAACCTCGTTCGCAATGCGATCGAGGCGATGGCCTCCAGCCCGCGCCGCGAATTGACCGTCGGCGTCACCAAGGCTAACGGTGTAGCGACGTTCACCATTGCCGATACCGGTCCCGGCATCAGCCCTGACATCGCCGACCGCCTGTTTCAGCCCTTTATCACGACAAAGGAGCATGGCATGGGCGTCGGCCTCTCGATCTGCCGGACCATCATCGAATCCCATGGTGGACGCATCGATGTAATGCCAAATTCTGGAGGCGGCACGGTTTTTCAGTTCATCCTCCCGTTCGCGGAGGACGGAGAAGAAGCATGACGACGCGGCGTACAATTCTTGTCATCGACGACGATCCGGCGATGCGGGACTCACTGGCCTTCCTGCTCGATGTCAACGGCTTTGCCGTCACGACCTACGAAACGGCAACCGAATTTCTCGATCATTTCGCCAATAGCACGGTCGACTGCATCGTATCCGACATACGCATGCCCGGCATGAGCGGCCTTGAGCTCGTCCGCAAACTCAAGGCTGACGCAGCGGCATGCCCCGTCATCCTGATGACTGGCCATGGCGACGTCGCACTTGCGGTCGAGGCAATGAAAGCTGGCGCGGTTGACTTCATCGAAAAGCCGTTCGAGGACGAAGCGCTGTTGCGTGCGATCGGCGAAGCCCTGCAAACGCAGTCGGCGGGATCGGCCGACGGTACGGTCAAGCGCGAGGCCGAAGCTCGTCTGGTGGACCTCTCGCCGCGCGAACGTGACGTCCTGCGAGGGCTCGTTGCAGGCAAGATCAACAAGGTGATCGCCCACGACCTTGGCATCAGCCCGCGCACGGTCGAGGTCTACAGGGCGAACCTGATGGCCAAGACCAATGTCCGCAGCATGTCGGAGCTGATGCGGATCGCGATCGCTGCCGGGCTCTAGCCGAGCAGCCAACGCTCCCCGAGGCATAAGTAATTGTACGTAATTTCAATTGGGCATCGCCGGTACAATAGTCCGCGGATCGCCCAATCGAGTTACAGCAAAACTCACGTAGAATCCCCTATCGGAATCCTGCAGCAGAGCTCATTTTTCGCATAGCGACGAGCAGGGCGATCCATCGTCAATCCGATGAAAATGTTGCGTCCGGGCGAATCGGGCTGCCCACCATGTGGGCCGACATCAATCGCCGATCAGCGCTCGTGCATGCTGTCGCGCGACCGCAAGGCGACCGAGTAGCTGGTCGTGCTGCTGCTGCAGCTTCGTCCTGACCGCTCCGGCCGGACACCCGGCGACCAAACCGCTGATCTGGAGCAGTTGCAGTTCGAGCATCAACAACACTTGACGGAAGGAATGGCGAATGTCCGCTCCCGACGCCACCTCTTCGCGGTTCGCCCGACGCGATTCCGGAAAGTGCACGAGGTTTCCCATTGCCCTGACCAGCCCATATTCGAGAGGAGGAAGCTCAATGGCAAGCAAGCTCCCTTACGAGCCCACCAACAGAAACGAGATGCGCCTATTTCGCCTTGATCCGGATCAAACGAAATGAGCTGAGGCAGATCAAGATAGCCGCCACCACACAATGCTCTGCTTGGTGACATTGAGCGAACGAGAAAGGGGCATCGATGGAGGAGATCACGCATTTCATTGCCCTGCCGTACGACCGGGCCGATGGTGGGCTCGTTCCGGGCCAGCAGGCCAAATGCGCCAGCCCAGCCGCGGCGATTGAGCACGCCAAACACTTATGGAAGACGTTCGGCCACGCTGGTGCTGCGGCAATCGTCCGTACCGGCCATCCGGAGACGAAAACGACCGTGCTGAGGACATATGGCATGGTGCCAAATGACCTGGAGCAAGAACCATCCGCTCCCCATTTGCGGTGAGGGGCAATCCTGCGATTCCTTGTGCTGGATCAAAACGCCGCGGGCCGCCGCATGCTTGCATCCTAAGACGAGCACCCCATACTCCCGTGAGGTTGTCTCGATATTCAATGCCCGGCCCTTGCCGGGCATCTTTTTGTGGACGTTGCGGCCCGAATTGGCGTGCATCTTTGAGCTGGCTCAAGCCATTCCCGTCATATTCGCCCTCTAACGTGGAACCGACAGCGGCGTCCGAGGTCATCTTTGAATCCCGGGAGAGCGATATGCAATCTGCGACCACTCCAAACGAGCAAGCGCGGGCGGACGATCTTGAGCTGCTCGATCGCTATTGGCGAGCCGCCAATTATCTCTCCGTTGGACAGATCTATCTGCTGGCGAATCCGCTGTTGAGAGAGCCGCTGAAGCCCGAGCACATCAAACCGCGCCTACTCGGACATTGGGGCACCACGCCGGGGCTCAATTTCATCTATGCCCACCTCAATCGCGCAATCCGCGCTTCCGACCTCAACGTCATCTACATCTGCGGTCCCGGCCATGGCGGTCCCGGCATGGTCGCGAACACCTATCTCGAAGGCACCTACACGGAAATTTACCCGGAGGTGACGCGCGATGCGGACGGCTTGCGCAAACTGTTCCGCCAGTTCTCCTTCCCCGGCGGTATTCCGAGCCACGCGGCGCCTGAGACGCCCGGCTCGATCCACGAAGGCGGCGAGCTCGGCTATGCACTGGTTCACGCGTATGGCGCAGCGTTCGACAACCCCGATTTGATTGCCGTTTGCGTCGTCGGCGACGGCGAGGCGGAGACCGGCCCGCTCGCGGCGTCCTGGCATTCCAACAAGTTCTTGAACCCGGTACATGACGGCGCAGTACTGCCAATCCTGCACCTCAATGGCTACAAGATTGCCAATCCCACCGTGCTGGGGCGAATGGATGACGAGGAAGTCCGCAACCTCTTCATCGGCTACGGCTACGAGCCGCTATTCGTCGAAGGCGACGATCCGCGTGCCATGCATCGGTTGATGGCCGACACGCTCGATACCGGGCTCGCCGGCATCCGCTCGATCCAACAAGCCGCGCGCCAGCAGACCGGCGGCCTCAAGCGGCCGCGATGGCCGATGATCGTGCTGCGCAGCCCGAAGGGCTGGACGGGACCGAAGGAAGTCGACGGGCTGAAGGTCGAAGGCTTCTGGCGTGCACATCAGGTGCCGATCGCCAACGCGCGCGGCAACCCCGAGCATCTGAAACTGCTCGAACATTGGATGAGCACCTACGAGCCCGACAAGCTGTTCGATTCAAACGGCCGGCTCGTACCTGAACTGCAAGCCCTTGCGCCCGCGGGCGACCGTCGGATGGGGGCGAACCCGCACGCCAATGGGGGCCTCGTGAAGCGGGAGCTGAAGCTGCCGGATTTCCGTGCGCATGCGGTCGAGGTCACCGCTCCGGGTGACGCCGTCGCCGAAGCCACGCGAGAACTCGGCAAGTTCTTGCGCGAAGTCGTGGAGCTGAATGCGGAGGCCCGCAATTTCCGCATCATGGGTCCGGACGAAACCGCATCCAACCGGCTCGACGCGGTCTTCGAGGCCACCGACCGGGTCTGGATGGAGGGCATCGAGCCCTATGACGTCCATCTGGCTCATGACGGGCGAGTGATGGAGGTCCTGAGCGAACACCTCTGCCAAGGTTGGCTTGAAGGCTATCTGCTCACGGGCCGCCACGGCTTCTTCTCCTGCTATGAGGCCTTCATCCACATTGTGGATTCGATGTTCAACCAGCACGCCAAATGGCTGAAGGTCTCGCGCGCGCTGCCCTGGCGGCGGCCGATCGCGTCGTTGAACTACCTCCTCACCTCGCATGTCTGGCGTCAGGACCACAATGGATTCAGTCATCAGGATCCCGGCTTCGTCGATCTCGTCACCAACAAGAAGGCCGATATCGTCCGCGTCTATTTTCCGCCGGATGCCAACACCCTGCTCTGGGTCGCGGATCACTGCCTGCGTACCTATGACCGAATCAACGTAATCGTCGCGGGCAAGCAGCCGGGACCGCAATGGCTGTCGATGCGCGAAGCAATCACCCACTGCGAAGCCGGCATCGGCATCTGGAATTGGGCCGGCACTGAGCTTCTCGACACAGAGCCCGACGTGGTGATGGCCTGCGCAGGCGATGTTCCGACGCTGGAGACCCTCGCCGCCGTCGACCTGCTGCGCAAGACATTGCCGGACCTGAAGATCCGCGTCGTCAACGTGGTCGACCTGATGACGCTGCAGCCGACGGAGCAGCATCCGCACGGCCTGTCCGACCGCGACTTCGACAGCCTGTTCACCTGCGACAAGCCCGTCATCTTCGCCTATCACGGCTATCCCTATCTGATCCATCGCCTGACCTACAGCCGCACCAATCACGATGGAATGCACGTGCGGGGCTTTGCGGAGGAAGGCACCACCACGACGCCGTTCGACATGGTGGTGTTGAACGGGCTCGACCGCTTCCATCTCGCCATCGAAGCGATCGAGCGGGTGCCGGGGCTCGACATCGCAGCCGCGCACGTCAAGCAGCAATTCCGTGACGCCCTGATCGAGCATACGCGCTATGTGCGCGAGCATGGCGAGGACATGCCGCAGATCCGTGACTGGGTCTGGCCCTACGGCACAACAGACCACAAATCCGTTGACTGAGGCAGCGAACACGCGAGAGAGACCGTCTATGTCCGACTGCGTCCTGGTGCTCAACGCCGGCTCGTCCAGCATCAAGTTCGGCCTGTTCGACATCGCGCCGGCCGAGCCAAAGCTGCAATGCAAAGGCCTGCTCGACGAGCAGGAGAAAGTCCCACGCATCGTGGCGAGCGACGCCTCGGGCAGGCAGCTGTTCGAGAAGCGCCGCGCGAGCGGCACGCCGGAGGACAACGGCCTGCTCGGCGATATCTTTGCCTGGATCGAGGACTATCTCAACGGCGGCAGGCTCGCCGCCGTTGGCCATCGCATCGTCCATGGCGGCCGCGAGTTCTACGGGCCGATCGTCATCACAGGGCAGACTCTCGCTGCGCTGGAGGCGTTGACGCCGCTGGCGCCGCTGCACCAGCCCCGCTGTCTGGCGCCGGTCCGGGCCGTGCAGTCACTGCAACCGGAGCTGACGCAGATCGCCTGCTTCGACACGGCCTTTCATCACGGCCTGGCCCCGCCGGTGAGCCGCTTTGCCATCCCGCGGCAGTTTGAGCAGCGCGGCATCCGCCGCTACGGTTTCCACGGCCTGTCCTTCGAATACGTCGCCAGCCGGATCGCTGTGATCGCGCCGGAATGGGCCGACAAGCGCGTCGTCGTGGCGCACCTCGGCAATGGCGCGAGCCTCTGTGCCTTGCAAAAGGGTAACAGCGTCGACACCACCATGGGATTGACCCCACTCGACGGCCTCGTGATGGGGACACGCTGTGGAACGATCGACCCCGGCGTGCTGCTTTATCTCATGAAGGAAGAAAGAATGTCGGTCGATGACGTGCAGCACCTGCTGTACGAACGTTCGGGTCTGCTCGGTGTCTCCGGGGAGTCAGCCGACATGCGCGCCCTGCTGGCTAGCCACGATCCTGCGGCTCGCGAAGCCGTCGATCTCTTCACATTTCGTGTCGCCGCAGAAGTCGCCGTGATGGCAAATACCCTCGCCGGCCTCGATGGCCTGGTGTTCACCGGCGGCATCGGCGAGCACGCCCCGGAAATCCGGCAGCGCATCTGCGATCGCCTCTCCTGGCTCGGGGTCAGCATCGATGCAGCCGCAAATGCTCAGGGCGCGCAGCGTATCGCCGCGATGGGCAGCCCGGTCGATGTACTGATCGTTCCGACCAATGAGGAAGTCAGTATTGCGCGGCACTGCCGCAGCCTGCTGGTCACAGGTCGCTAGGTCGTGACGACCTTGGCTTGGCGGCAGCCGCCGAGCAAGTCTGATCCAGGACGTTCCTTGTGAGACGCTGCAACGATCTGGTTCAGTCCGTCGCCGCGATCCACATCACGAGCTCCCTTGCGAGGGTACCGAAAGCCTTATCGAAGGCGGCGGCCGCCTCGGACGGCGTCAGCGAGTTAATTCCTTCAGATTGCTCGAGAAGCTTTGCTGCCTTGACCTGACCATTTCGATCCACGATCTTCGCGGACAAGGAGATCGTCGCGCGCGGTTGAGGTCCCTGCACAATTTCGAACCGGCGCAGGTCGATCAGCAGACGCAGCGCACCTTCTACGCCGCTGTCGGCACGCAGTGGCGCATGCTCGATATCGTAATTCTCGAAGCTCTGCAGCAACCGTGCCTGCACCAGCACCGGGAGACTGTCGCTCCACTGCGCAGCTTCGAATCCCTGAGTTTCCTCATCCGGCGTGAACAGGAAGCGCTGGGTCTGGAGGCGGGCGATCGCGGTCGGCTCCGCCATGACCAGCTGCTCGGGCAGATTCGCATGGCGTTGCGCGCCGAAGCTGTCCACCGCATGAAGGTCGTACGCCACCTTGCGCGGCGCGGGCGCACCGCCGCCGGTCATACGTTCGAGTCCGGCCACAATTCCATCGAGCTTCGGCGTGTTACGCGCGAGCCCCTCGGCGAACGTGCTGAGATTGTCGATCGTGCTGTGCAGCGGCGCGGCGTTGTCGGACAGGACGGCATCGACCCGGCGTAGCGCATCGCGGGCAGCCTGCGTCATGCTCCGCCCGGCCCCCTTTTCGGCCACCAGCGGTTCGCGTGCCGGCGGCGCCTGGGGATCGTCACCGCCTTCCAGCGCGATCACCGGAACACCGGTCAATCCCTGGAAATCGAGGCCGACACGCGTATCGGTGTGCACCGGCGTGCGCTCGGCGACCGCGATCCTGGCGCGAACCTCGCGCGGGCGCTCCGGAACCAGTTCGAGGGTTGTGACCTCGCCGACGCGGATACCGTTGAAGAGAACGCCCGCCCCGACGAGCAGGCCAGGCACGGGGTCGGTAAAGACGACCTGATACGTCTCCCGCTTTCCGATTCCACCGAAATTGTTCAGCCAGTAGACGAAGCCGAACACGGCAACGATTGCCGACAATACGAATGCACCAATGACAATGTAGGGCGCGCGGATTTCCATTTTGCGTCTCTCTCTGCCTAGTTGCCGAGGCCCAGCTTCTGCGCCCGAGCTCCGTGAAAATAGGACTGGACCCAGGGATGATCGGACTTGAGCACCGATGACAGCCGCCCGATGGCTGCGATCCTGCCGTCGGCAAGCGCGGCGACGCGGTCGCAGATGGCTTGCAGACTGTTCAAGTCGTGCGTCACCATGAACACGGTGAAACACAGCGTCCGATGCAGCGTCCGGATCAAGGTATCGAATTCGCCCGCAGCGATGGGATCGAGACCGGACGTTGGCTCATCGAGAAACAAGAGCGAGGGGTCGAGCGCCAGTGCCCGCGCGAGCGCAACCCGCTTGGTCATGCCGCCCGAGAGCTCGGACGGATACTTGTCCCCGTCTTCGCGCGTAAGGCCGACCATCTCGAGCTTCGCGTCCGCAATTTCGTCAAGCAGCCCTGGCGACAGCCGCGCGCGCTCGCGCAGCGGAAACTGGATGTTCTGGCGAGCCGTCAAGGCCGAGAACAGCGCCCCCTGCTGGAACAGGACGCCCCAGCGGCGTTCGTCATCGCTGTCGTCCGCGAAATCGATCTGCCCGCTCCGCTTCGGAAGCAGGCCGACCAATGTCCGCATCAGCACCGACTTTCCGCCGCCCGACGCGCCCACGAGGCCGAGAATTTCGCCGTCGTTCACGTCGAGATCGAGATGATCGAGGATGATCTTCTCGCCGAAGCCGACCACGAGGTCGCGGATATGGATCGCTGGCGTGTCGGCCATGGCTACATGCCGATCGAAGCGAAGAAGACCGCGAACAACCCGTCGAGCACGATCACCAGGAAGATTGATTTCACGACCGACGCCGTCGTCTGCTGTCCGAGCGACTCCGCGCTGCCCTTGACGCTCAATCCCTCCACCGCCGCGACAAGCCCGATTACGAGCGCCATGAATGGCGCTTTGATGATGCCAACCTCGAAATGAGTGACTGAAACCGCATCGTGAAGGCGTGCGATGAAGATCGCCGGACTCATGCCGCCATAGAGCCAGGCGATGAGCCCGCCGCCATAGAGCGCCGCGAGCGAGCCGAGAAAGGCGAGGATCGGCAGCGCCACCACCAGCGCCAGGATTCGCGGCAGGATCAGGACTGCGACAGGATCGAGCCCCATGGTGCTGAGGGCGTCGATCTCCTCGCGCATCTTCATCGCGCCGATCTCGGCGGTATAGGCACTGCCCGAGCGTCCGGCGACCATGATGGCCACGATCAGCACGCCAATCTCGCGCAGCACGAGGATGCCAACCATGTCGACGACATAGGATTCCGCGCCGAAGCGGCGGAAATGGAAGATGCCTTGCTGAGCAATGATGGCGCCGATCAGGAACGTGATCAGCACCATGATCGGCACCGCTTGCCAGCCCACCCGGCCGAGTTGATAGACGGTCGACGTCAATCGGAACGATCGCGGATGTCTGAGAATGCCGAGCAGCGCTGCGCTGAAGGCGCCGAGCATATGCAGGAATGCCGCCGAATCGGACACCAGCCGCCTGCTGCCGCGGCCAAGCTGATCGAGCCTCTGCAGCAACGGGTTGACCGATCTGCGTTCGGCGTGGCCGGAACGGTTCAGTCCTCGTACCTCTTCCAGCAGGTCGCCATATGGACCGTCGGCACCGGTGAGTGCTGCCCTGGTCGCGCCGCCGCGGGCCAGCCTTTCGAGCAGCCAAGCCCCGACCGTGTCGAGCGCAGTGACGCGACGCAGATCAATCGCCCCAATGTCGGTGCGCGCCGCCCCCTCGCACAGCCGTTCCAACCGCTCGACATTGGCAACGTTCCAGGCCCCACATGCGGTAAGCACGCGCGGATCGTCCGTATTCGCTGTCAGGGCCGGGGCGTTGAGCAAGATTCGGACTCCAATTTGCAGTTCACCTTAGGCTGCTGGAGACGGCTGTGTTTGACCCAGCGCAACCGGCCTCACCGTGCTCCCCAGACATGCGCTTGACCCAAATCAACGGCTTGGCGAGCCGCGGCACTAGAATTGAATAGGTTGCCCGGCAGCCTCGGGCATGTTCAGGGAGATTTTTGATGAATCGCGCCGCCTTCACACCTCTGCAAAACACCGCGTTGCCGCACTCGTTCAGGCAGGTTCGGCTCGAACGCGCGCGCGAGCATGATCACCCCGAGGGCGCGTCCGCGATCGGCTATATCATCGTCGCCCCGCTCGACACGGCATCGCGGATCGATGTCGAAGCCTGGAAAGCCCACCGCGAGGCGTGCCGCGTCGTTCGTCAGCGCCCCGCGGAAGACGATCAGCTCGGTCACCTCGTTCATGGTCCGGGCGGCAACTGGCGCTTCCACTACGACGTGGCTGGTTCGACAGCCGATGAAGCCGGCTATCATTTCGGCAATGAGCGCTTTCGACTCGGCGAGTATGTCTCCGTCCGCGAGGCGGATGGCATGCATCCCTATCGTGTCGTTGCCGTCACGCCGCTTTGATCGCGACTGCGCCGGATCAGAATGTCGGCCCCCAAGCCATCCACCACCGGAAGGGAGAGGTCGAGGACGACATTGACGATCCGGTGGTCGGTCGGCTCTGTCACGGCGGTGAACCCGAGCTCATGGCACATGTTCAGCATGGTGGCGTTCTCAGCCAGCACTTCACCTGACAGCCGCTTCAGCCCTTCCGATCGCGCATACTGAATCAGAAGCTGCATCAGCGCCCACCCAAATCCTCTGCCCTTGAGGTCGGACTGCAACAGGATAGCGTACTCGGCATTCTCGTAGAGCGAGTCCGAATGAAGCTGGACTGCTCCCACCATGGCGCCAGTGCTCGGATCCAGCGCCGCAAAGGCCATCGCGCGCGCGTAGTCGAGTTGGGTCAGCCGCGCAATGAACGCATGCGAAAAATTCTTCATTGCCTGGAAGAAACGAAGTCTGAGATCCTCGGCCGTTACACGCCTGAAGAAGCTATCGACCATGGGCTCATCTTCCGGCCGCAACGGCCGCACCACGACGCGCGAGCCGTCCTTGAGGACAAGCTCTCCTTCCCATTGCGACGGGTATGGCCGCACCGCGAGCCGCGTCTGACCGGCAAACAGCCGCGCGGGCTTGCGGATCGCCACGCGCGCGTCGAGCGCCAGCACACCCGTCTCGTCAGCGAGCAGCGGATTGATGTCGAGCTCGGCGACCTCCGGAATATCGGCCGCCATCTGTGCCAGCTTGACGAGGGTAAGCGGCACGGCTTCGGCCGGTACGGCGGACACATCGCGATAGGCCGCAAGCAGCCGCGAGACCCGGGTGCGCCCGACCAGGTCGCGAGCGAGGTTCATGTCGAGCGGCGGCAGCGCCAGCGCCTTGTCGTTGATTACTTCGACGGCGGTGCCGCCGCGGCCAAACACGATCACGGGACCGAAGGTCGGATCGTCGGCAATACCGAGGAGCAATTCGCGTGCAGCGCGTCGCTCGATCATCGGCTGTATCGTCACGCCTTGCAGGACGGCATCCGGCCGCGCTGCCCGGGCGCGCGCGAGCACCGTCCTGGCCGCCTGTGCGACGCTTTCGCGAGTCCGCAAGCCGAGAATGACACCGCCGATGTCCGACTTGTGCCTGATGTCGCGAGAGAACAGCTTCACCGCTACGGCAAGCCCTTGTGCAAGAAAGGGCGCGGCCTTGTCCACGGCTTCGTCGGCATCACGGGCCACAACGGTCGGAACAATCGGAATATCGTACGCCTTGAACAGGGCCACGATTTCAACTGGGTCAAGCCATCCCCGCCCCTCGGACAGCGCTTTCGCAATCACGCGCCGCGCCGCCACCGTCTCCGGCGCAAACGTCGCGGCGATACTGGGCGGAGTTGCGGCCAGCGCGATGGAGGCCTCGCGATATCTCACCAAGTACATGAAAGCGCGCACCGCGTCATCTTCGGTGGGAAAATGCGGGACGCGGGCAGCTTCGAAGGTTGCCGCGGTGCGTTCGTCGGCACCATCCCAAGATGCAAGCACCAGCGCGGCAACGTCACTCTTCCTGGTCCGACGGTCACGAACACATTGTGCCACCGCTTCGGCGATTCCTTCGGTCGGCGCGACCGCCGTTTCCACGTTCATGACCAGCACGGCGTCGCTGTTGGCGTCCTCGAGCAATGCGTCGAGCGCAGACACGTAGCGGGCAGCATCGGCGTCGCCGGAGATATCGACGGGGTTGGCGCGAGACCAACCTTGTGGCAGAACCCGATCGAGCGCTGCAATCGTCTCCGCCGACAGGCTCGCCGGAACGCCCCCGAGCTCAACGAGCCGGTCGATCGCGAGGATGCCGAGCCCACCGCCATTGGTCAGGATCGACAGCCGGTTGCCGCGCGGAACGAAGCCGCGGCCAAGTAACTCGGCGCAGTCGAACAATTCCCGAAGGTCGTATACGCGCAGCATGCCGGCCCGGCGGAACGCCGCATCATAGACCGCGTCCGAACCGGCCAGCGCTCCGGTATGGGTGGCTGCGGCCTTGGCGCCCTGCGCCATCCGGCCCGCTTTCACGACAATCAGCGGTTTGAGCCGCGCCGCAGCGCGCGCGGCCGACATGAACTTGCGCGCATCCTTGACGGCCTCGGTGTAGAGCAGGATCGCGTTGGTGTGATCGTCCTGCGCGAAATAGTCGAGCAAATCAGCGACATCGACGTCGAGCTGGTCTCCGATCGATACGATGCCGGAGAAGCCGAGCCGCCGCTCTGCCGCCCATTCGATCATCGCGGCAGCAACGGCGCCGGACTGCGAGATCAGGGCAAGACGCCCGTCGGCAGGCTGATGCGCGGCAAAGCTCGCGTTGAGCTTCGCGCGCGGCACCATGACGCCGAGACAGTTCGGCCCGATCAGGCGTATGCCGTGCATGCGCGCCGTCCGCGCGACCATCTCGGCAAGCGAGCCGGCGCCGTGCCCGAGACCGGCGGTCAGGATCACCGCACCGGCGACGCCGAGCGCGGCAGCGTCCGAGATGATCCCGGGAATCGCGGCCGCCGGCGCCGTGATCGCGAGGAGATCCGGAACGAACGGAAGTGACTTGAGATCCGGGGACGTAGTCTCGCCGTCGATCGCAGCGTAGTTTGGATTGACCACGGCGATGCGGCCGGAAAAGCCGCACGCCTTGAGGTTCATGAGCACCGCCAGGCCGAGCGAAGATGGACGCGAACTGCCGCCGACAAGCGCGACTGTTCGAGGCGAAAGAACCCGTTCTAGACCAAACGTAGACATCGGACGGTCTCGCAGGGAACGAGCGGAGGCGCCTGCCGCTTCGTGCAGCGCGCCAGAGCCCGCATGACATCCTCGCGAGCAATGATCCCGACCAGGTGGCGATACTTGTCAATCACGGGCAGGCTCTTGAGCCGATGTGCGACCAACATCTGCAGAACACGCTGCAGATTTGTGTCCGGCTCAACCGCGATCACATCTGATGACATGATCTCATCGACCGTCGTTCCCATCCGATCGTCGTAACGTGGCAAGATGTGATCGGTCGGACAGGCGAACACCTTCAGGGCGTCGAGTTTCGTGACGAACCCGACCACGACATCGTCGCGGAGCACGGGATAGGCGTCATAGTCGTCTTTTGCGAACAACCGGTATAAGTCGCCGACGGTCATCTCGGGGGCGACACTTCGCACCGACTTCGTCATATTGCTCGCGACGGTTTCCTGGAGAAACTCGTACATGGCTGATCCCCTTGGATAGATGGCTATTTGGCGGGCACGTCGCCGGCCGACGGGCGACGCGCTCGCAAGGCGGTTACGCCGCCGTCTTGATGTCGATCTGCTTGCTCTGCCTGGGAGCCGGCTTCTTGACGGTGACCTTGAGCACGCCCTTGGCGATTTCGGCGCTGACATCCTCCGCCTTGACGCCCTCGGGCAATGCAACGGACCGCGAGAATGCGCCGAAGCTGCGCTCGATCAGGTGATAGTCCTTGTCCTGCTCCTCGCGCTCGCTCTTCTTCTCGCCCCGGATCGTAAGCATGTTGTCGGCGAGGTTGAGTTGAACGTCCTTGGTCTCGAGGCCGGGCAGCTCGGCGGAGATCTCGACGGTCTTGTCGGTCTCGCTGACGTCCATGCGCGGCATCATCGCCTGCGGCGCGGCGAACGCCGGGAAGTTGCGACCGAATCCATCGAACAGCCGGTCGATCTCCTGCTGCAGAAATGTGAAGGGGTTATTTTCCCGCCGCGCCATGGCGCGCTCGGTTCCAACGGGGATCACATCCTTGACCATCAGGACCTCCTGTTTGGGAGTTGCTCGCTACGCAAAGCTAATCAGGAACAGCCGCCCGGCCGTTGACGAGGATCAAAACCGGGCCAATGTCATGTGATCAAAGGAAGGGCGAAGACCCTAGCGAGTTCCGTCATGCACGCCATGATCCTGCCCGCGCGCGGCGCGCGGCTGCAATATACCGAGCGGCCCGATCCGATTCCTGGCCCGGGCGAGGTGCGCGTCAAGATCAATGCGTGTGGCGTTTGCCGCACCGACCTGCATGTCGTCGACGGAGAACTGCCCGACATCGCCTATCCAATCGTTCCCGGCCATGAGGTGGTTGGCCGTATCGACGCGATCGGTGAAGGCGTAGACGGTCTGCATCTCGGCACACGCGTCGGCGTCCCCTGGCTCGGATCGACCTGCGGGCGTTGTCCCTACTGCCGGGACGGCAAGGAAAACCTCTGCGACGCTCCTCTGTTCACCGGCTATACGCGGGACGGCGGCTTTGCCACCCACCTGGTGGCAGACGCGCGCTACTGCTTTCCGCTCGGCGAAGACGGCGAGGATGCGGAGCTGGCACCGCTGCTGTGCGCCGGCCTGATCGGCTGGCGCTCCCTGGTGATGGCTGGCGACGGCCGCAAACTCGGCATCTACGGTTTTGGCGCGGCGGGACATATCGTCGCGCAAGTGGCGCGTTGGCAAGGGCGGGATGTGTACGCTTTCACCCGTGCGGGCGACACCGAGGCCCAGCACTTGGCATTATCGCTCGGCGCATGCTGGACGGGAGCTTCAGAAGATCGGCCGCCGGCCGAGCTTGATGCCGCAATCATCTACGCCCCGGCCGGGCCGCTTGTCCCGCTCGCGCTGCGCACGCTGCGCAAAGGCGGACGCGTGGTCTGTGCCGGCATTCACATGTCGGATATCCCGAGCTTTCCCTACGACATCCTTTGGGGTGAACGGCAGATCGTTTCCGTTGCCAACCTGACGCGACAGGATGGCATCGACTTTCTCAAGACGGCGGCAAAGGCTGGAATCCGGACGCACGTCACCGTCTTTCCCTTGGATCAGGCGAATGAAGCACTTGCGAGCTTGCGGGACGGCAAGTTCGTCGGCGCAGCCGTCTTGAAGCCATGATGAAGCCGGCATCACCGACCGACACGACTACAGGCGAGACCGGCCAGGCCGCCGTATTGTCGTTTTTGGCCGGCGATATCCAGCCGCATGGACCGGTGCAACGGATCGACACCCATTGTTCGATCGTCTTTCTCGAACCTTCGCGCGTCCTGAAGATCAAGCGAGCGGTCAAGCTGCCCTATCTCGACTTCTCGACATTGGAGAAGCGGCGGCGCGCTTGCGAGGATGAGATTGCGGTCAACAAGCGCCACGCCCCTTCCATCTATCGCAGGCTGGTTCCGATCACGCGTGGACGCGATGGTCTTGCGATCGGGGGGACCGGACCGGTTGTCGAATGGGCCGTCGAAATGGCTCGCTTTGACGAAAACAAGACGCTCGATCATCTTGCCCAGCAAGATGCAATCCGGCCGGAGTTCGGCGAGAGACTGGCCGCTATCCTGCTCGAATCCCATCGGACCGCAACCGGACACGAAGGATCCCCATGGCTTGCCTCGCTCCCTGTCATCATCGATCGCAATACGGAGCAGTTTTGCGCTGAGTCAGTTCTCTCCCGGGAGGAAATCGATAGATTGCACGAACTGAGTCATCAGGCCCTCGCGCGCAACCTCGAACTGCTGCGCCGCCGCGCCGCCGCTGGGCAGGTCCGGCACTGTCACGGCGATGCACATCTCGGCAACATCGTCCTGCTCGACGGCGAGCCCATTCTGTTCGATGCGATCGAGTTTGACCCCAATATCGCGACGACCGACGTCCTCTACGACCTCGCATTCCCCGTGATGGACCTGCTGTACTTCAGACGGGAGACCGTGGCCAACAGGCTGTTCAATAGCTACATGCAGACCGCCTGGGACACGCAATCGGGTGCGTTGTGTTTGCTGCCACTGTTCCTATCAATGCGCGCAGCGATCCGGGCCAACGTGCTCTTCACCAAGGCACGGCAACACCAGTTCGATCAAGCGATCGGCGCCCAAGCGAGGCGTTATTTCGAGCTTGCACGCCGGCTCATTGAACCGGAGCCGCCCCGCCTAATTGCAGTTGGCGGGAAGTCCGGTACCGGCAAGAGCGTGCTGGCGCGCGACATGGCGCATCTGATCGCGCCGCCCCCGGGCGCCTTGGTTCTGCGATCGGATGTCATTCGCAAGCAGCTCTATCACGTCGCCGAGCACGCCACATTATCGCCGGAGACCTATACTCCCGAAGCATCGAACCGCGTCTACCAGGCCATGCTCAAGCATGCCGCGCACACATTAGGCCAGGGAGTTTCAGTAATACTCGATGCGGTCTTTCTGAAGCCGGTGGAACGTGGTGCCGCGGAAGCGGTTGCTCGCGACGCAAAAGTTGACTTTCGCGGTATTTTCTTGACCGCCGGGCGCGCCACACGGCTGCACCGCGTGGTATCGCGGCAGGACGACGCGTCGGACGCGACGTCCGATGTAGTCCTGATCCAGGACAACATTGAAACCGGAACGATCGATTGGGATATTGTAGACGCTTCCGGCACGCCCTCCACCACGCTTGAACTCAGTACTTCCCGCCTGCTGGCGTCCCCAACAGAACGGGCGAGCGGTACATCGCCTAAGGGAAACTCCTGAATTGGTCGATGCCGTCAGGTCTGGCAACATTCTCCCATTGACAGGAGGAGTTCCATGAAACGGCGATTAACCTTCATCTTTGTCGGTAGTGCGATCCTCGCGGTCGTGCTCGCTCTATTCTGCAATTGGTACTTTCCGGACGTGATACCGCTTGCCTCGACCGAGCCGGCACCCACAAGCTGGCGGCTTGACGCCGCCTTTGCCGTCTCCACCGTCAGATGGACCGCGGCATTTGTTGCTGCCGCGTCTGCAATAGCCCTGATGTTCATGAACATCACCAAGGGTTCTAGTGAGCTCGAAGGACGATAGACGCTTCCATTCCGGACACGTCGACGCCATCCGTCACCTCCTTTCCGAGGGCCGGCCTGAACAGCCGGCCCTCGGCTGGTGGATCGCCCCGTGGCGATACCATTCCGAACTCGGCCGAAACGATCTGCGCCAACCCAGCGAAGCCTCTTCGACATCCCTCCCGATTAGGACCCGACGCCGCGCGTCCAGTCGTTTCGAGCCCTACTGCATAACCGATCCAGCGCGTACGTGAAGTGCAACAGCAAATATTATGAGCGAATGGCGCCGATACCAGCGAACCATAACGGACGCCCCAATCCCAAGGCCATCGACCGAGCTCGAGCTGTCACGTTTGTCGCCACAGGCTCCAGAGACTGCCGGCCAACAGGAGCCCGATCACGAACAGGATAGCCACGAACATTTGCATGATGTCAAAGTTCAGAGAATCGCGCGCGACGAACAGCGCGGCGATGGATCCCGCAAGTATGAAGAAAACGCGAAGGATCAGACTCATGGCTTCCTCGCTGCAACCTGATGCGACCTTTTCCATCCTAGCGGCTCGCGGCGGTGAGGATTTGCGACAGATCAAGCCGGTGCGACGTTTCAATGCTGGAGGACGTACTGTCCCGGCGCTTCGCCAAGCGACGATACACCCTCGGGCGCGTGAAGCGCCGACTGCGCCGGCACCCACGCACCCGAATGCGCCGTGAGGAAGCGAACCCACTCCAGCCACCAGGATCCGTCGCGATGGGCCGCCTTCCGCAGCCACTCGTCGGGGCCGACATAGGGTTGATCTGCCTTCTTCTCCAACAACTGATAGCTGTGCCCCTCCTCCGACGGCGGAGCAACGATGCCGGCGTTGTGACCGCCGCTCGCCAGCACGAAGGCGATATCGGCATCGGCCAACAGGTGAATCTTGTGAACCGACCGCCAGGGCGCGACGTGATCGCGGACAGTGCCGACCGCGAACATGGGAACACGAAGATCGGAAAGCGCCACCGGCTGTCCGTCCACCAAATAGCGGCCCTCGGCAAGGTCGTTATTGAGAAACAGCTTGCGCAGATAGTCCGAATGCATCCGGTAGGGCATGCGCGTGGCGTCGGCATTCCATGCCATCAGGTCACTCGGCGTGGCGCGCTCGCCCATGAGATAGTCACGCACCAGGCGCGACCAGATCATGTCGTTCGACCGCAGCAACTGGAAGGCACCGGCCATCTGCGCCGTCTCGAGTACGCCGCGCTGCCGCATCATATCCTCGAGGAACGCGACCTGGCTTTCATTGATGAAGAGCGTCAGCTCGCCGGCGTCGGTGAAATCGACCTGGGCTACCAAGAGCGTTACCGAGCGCAGGCAGCCGGGCCGCTCCTTCTGCAGCCGAGCTGCTGCTATTGCGAGCAGCGTCCCACCGAGGCAGTAGCCAGCGGCATGGATTGCGCGTTCAGGGGCGATCCGATTGATCACGTCGATCGCCGCGTCGACCCCGAGCTTGCGATAGTGATCGAGGCTAAGGTCGCGATCGGCCGGACCAGGATTGCGCCACGAGATCATGAACACGGTGAAACCGCGCTCGACCAGGAACCGCACGAGCGAATTCTGCGGCGAGAGATCGAGGATGTAATACTTCATGATCCACGCCGGCACGATAAGTACCGGCTCGGGGCAAACGTCGGCCGTCTCGGGTGCGTATTGGATGAGCTCGATCAGCTCATTCCGGTAGACAACCTTGCCCTGGGTCGCGGCAACGTCCTTGCCGACCACAAATGGGGCCGGTCCGGACGGCCTGGCGCTCAACAGGTCCCGGCAATCTTCCAGCCAGTTATGCCAGCCCGACACGAAGTTGCCGCCACCTGAATCCATTGCCCGCCGCAGCACCTCGGGATTGCTGAACGCAAAGTTGGACGGTGCCACGACATCGAAACATTGGCGGACGGTGAACTCCACGACCGCTGCATTTGCTTTTGTGACGCCGCGCAGGCCGCTGGTCGCCGAATGCCACCATTGCTCACCCAGCAGGAATGCCTGCGCCATGACGTTGAAGGCCGGCAATGTCCAATCTTGGCCGGCGAACCGGTTGTCGCCCGGTTGAGGCTTGACCATGAACCAGGGCTGCCAGGCCGCATGCGGCGTCGACACCATGCGCGCGAAACGCGAGCCTTCAGCAACCGCATCCAGCGCCAGTTGAAGCCGTTTGCCGGGTGAGGCCGCCAGATGGAGTTGCCAATCGGCGAAAGCGAGCGCGAGGCTGGCCGGTGAAAGCCCCCCGGTCCATCGCGCCATTGCCGCGTGGACCAGTTGGTCGATCGATTCCGCAGCAACCAGTGCCTCGCCCTCGGGCGGCGCCGAAGCAGGCGCTCTCGCAGCCGCCACGTCGTCGTTAGCGGCAGATGTGGGTTGGTCGAGAACTGCTTGGACTGTCATCGCTCGCCTCCTTGCCCGAGCCGGATGGGCTCGGGCGCAATCTATCTTTCGGTCTGGCAGCTGTTCAGACGCCGGGCCGTTGCCGCTCAGCCAAGGCGGAACCGCTTCCGACCCATCGCCACGATCTCCGCGTCGGTGGGATGATCGCTCGGCTCAACATGCAAATTGAGGTCGGGCCGCTCCGCCTTGAGATACTGCGTCAGCTCGGCCTTCTCGATACCTGGACCGATAACGAGCAAATCGCTGCAACCGCTTACGGCCTCCCCTACCCGGGCGAGAAATGTTGCATCAGCCTGCACGCGGCCATCGCCGACGGTATTCGCCTTGTGATGCAGGTGCTGCGAGGGCAAGTGAGCGTGGACGGCCGTCGCGCTTATGCCTGTCAGCCCGATGCCGAAGATCTTCGCAATAAGGTGGTCGATCCAAACGACGGCGTGTGAATGCGATTGGACAGCTATCTCGCTCATGAAGTCACTCCGGTGCTTGCTTTCTCTGCTTCTTTTAATCGGATCGCCAATGCCGCGAGCAGCTCCCGGCGGCTAACGATACCGACGACGGTTCCGGCGCAGATCACCGGGACCTGGGCAACGTCGTAGATATCCATTTGCGCGACGACGTCCTCGATCGATGCCTCGACATCGACGGTGATCGGAGAAGAACTCATGAGCGAACCGACCCGCAGGGTGCGCATGCGCTCGCGTTCAGGCGTATTCTCCGCAATGCCGAGCAGAGACTCCAGCCAGTTTCCCGACGGCGGGCTGATACCAAGCTCGTCGCGGTGGAGGAAATCGCCCTCGGACACCATGCCGACGAGGTCACCGGCATCGTCGATCACCGGCAGGCCGCGCTGATCGGTTTCAAGCAGAAGCTCGACGGCTTTGAGCACCGTGGCAGTCGGCTTGATCGACGCGAATGAACTGCGCATCACATCGGTTGCGAGCATCGTCATCCCTCCTCTTCAGCACATGTATTGGCCGCCGTTGATCGAAAGCGTCGACCCGGTGATGAACCCAGCTTCGTCGGCGGCAAGAAACGCAACGGCACGGGCAATTTCTTCCGGCTGTCCCAGCCGCCCGACCGGGATCTGCGGCAGAATGGAGTTCTGCATGACATCGGCCGGCACCGCGGCCAGCATCTCGGTATTGATGTAACCGGGGCAGATTGCATTGACCGTGATCCCGAACCGGGCGCTTTCAAGCGCGAGCGCGCGGGTAAAGCCGAGTTCGGCGGCCTTCGCCGCGGCATAATTCGTCTGGCCGATCTGGCCCTTCTGCCCATTGATCGAGGAGATGTTGATGATCCGCCCGAACCTGCGCGCCCGCATGCCCTCGATGAGGGGCCGGCACATGTTGAACAGCGAATCGAGATCGGTTCGGATCACCGCGTCCCATTGCGGCTTGGTCATTCGATGCAGTGTGGCGTCGCGCACGATACCGGCGTTGTTGACCAGGATGTCGATTGGGCCGAGCGCCGCCTCCACCTCGCGGACACCGGCCGCGCACGCCTGAAAGTCCGCGACATCCCACTGGAATACGGGAATTCCGGTTTGATCCTGAAACGACAATGCGGCCCCTGCGTTTCCGGCATAGCAGGCCGCAACCCGACATCCGACAGCAGCGACGGCGCACGAGATCGCCGCGCCAATTCCCCTGCTCCCCCCCGTAACCAATGCGACGCGCGCCATGCTGGCTCCTCCAAGCTGCACGCAACATTTGCGCGAAGTACACGCGCAATGAATTGATCTCGCTCAATCAGAATCCACGAACGCGCATGAGGCAGATCAAATTGGGCCGCCTCGACCCGTGCTCAGATGGCACTTGCTCGTCCACCCCTTTGGAGAACGGCCCATGTTCAAGAACATCCTGGTCCACATTCCGACCGAGCTGTCGCCGCGTCCCGCGGTCGACGGATCGATTTCACTCGCGCTCGGCATCGGCGCGCATCTCGATGCAATGGCGATCGGCTATGAGACCGCCAGCGTACCGTTCGTCGTTGAAGGGAGCGTGGCGGTTGCCTCGCTGTTCGAGATTGAACATGCACGGGCCCTCGAACGCGCAGAGGCGGCGCTGCGCGTCTTCGATATCGAGGCTCGGAATGCAGGGATATCCTACACGGCCCGCGCCGTGGGTGCGCTCCCCATCGATGCTCGCGAGATCATCTGCGCGAGCGCGCGACTGCATGATCTGACCGTGGTGGTGCAGCCGCTGGGCGAATACGACAGCTACGACAACGTGATCCCGCGGGAGCTATTATTCCAGGCTGGCGGTCCCGTCCTGTTCATGCCCTACACGTTCCACGGCGCATTTTCGGCGAAGCGAATCGGGATCTGCTGGGACGGCAGCCGGCTTGCTGCCCGCGCCCTTCGCGACGCAATGCCGCTGCTGCGCGCAGCCGATGCTCTCGCCGTCATCACCATCGATGGCGCCGATCCGATTCCCTCAGAAGCCTCCACCGATCATCTGGTGCGCTATCTTGCAAAGGAGGGGCTTCCGGCCAAGATTACGTCGTTGCCGGCGTCCAGGTCAGAAGTTCAGTCGATCCTGCTCTCGATCGCGGCGGATGAGAGCCTCGACCTTCTGGTGATGGGCGGATACGGCCACTCCCGCCTGCAGGAAACGCTGCTCGGCGGTGTGACGCGCGACATGCTGCGTGCGATGACCGTCCCGGTCCTGATGTCCCACTAAGCGCGAGCCTTCTCGTGAAACATCCTGCCAAGACATTTCAGCATCATGTCGCTCCCGGCCTCGCCATCATCGGCACAATCTGCGCCGCGCTGACTCCGGCCGCCGCCGACCAGGAACAAGGCCGTCGCCTTGCGCAGCTCTACTGCGCCCGCTGCCATTCAATCGACCGGGTAAGCCCGAGTCCGCTGAAGATCGCACCACCGTTCCGTACATTGCACGAACGCTATCCGGTCGAGATGCTGCAGGAAGCGCTGGCGGAAGGGATCGTCACCGGCCATCCGACAATGCCCCAATTCAGCTTCGAGCCGGACCAGGTGGGCGACTTCATGCTGTTCTTGAAATCTCTGGAGCGCGGCCCGGCAGACCGTTGAGCCAGGTCAACTTGCCGGGCACGCGAAGCTTTATTGTTCGTTTCTCAACACGGAGGTCCGACATGCGCGCGCATCAGATCATGACCAAGCATATCATCGCCGTCAGTCCGCACACGAAGATCCTGGATGCGGCCAACATCATGCTGCGTTGCCACCTCAGCGGTCTGCCGGTGATGGACGAAGACGGCACGCTCAGGGGCATGGTGTCCGAGGGAGATTTCCTGCAGCGCGGCGAGATCGGCACGGGACACAAGCGCTCAGCATGGCTGGAACTGTTCACCGGCGTGGGTCGTGCCGCGACCGATTTCGTGCACGAGCGCGGTCGCAAGGTCGAGGATGTCATGACGGCGAACCCGATCACCGTCGAGGAGCAGACGCCGCTCGAGGAGATCGTGCATCTGATGCACAAGCATGGCGTGAAGCGGGTGCCGGTCGTGAACGGCAAGACCATGGTCGGAATCGTCACCCGGGCGGACATCCTGCAGGCTGTCGCATCGCTGGCGCGCGAAGTTCCCGATCCGACCGCCGATGACAGCCATATCCGTGAACGCATCCTGCGCGAAATCAACGCCACCGGCTGGCGTCCCGCCGGCTTCCAGGTCTGGGTGCGCAACGGCGCCGTGCATCTGCACGGCCTGATCTTCGATGACCGCGCGCGCCAGGCCGCGATCGTGCTCGCCGAGAACACCTCGGGCGTCAAGGAGGTCCATGATCACCTCTGCTTCGTCGACGGTTATTCCGGCTACTACGTGGAATCGCCGGAAGACATCAAGGCGGCCGGCTGATCAATCGAGGAGCCCAACATGGCAATCAGTACACTGCTTGTCGTCACGGCCGTCTGTCTCATCTTCTCGCTCTTTGCGCTCGTGCTCGCCGTGACCGATCGCAGCACGACGCGCTGGCTTCGGGAAGAGGATGGGAATGGAGCCAGCACGCGCGCTGCCTATCCCGACAAGAACGGCCGCTAGCCTCTCCTCTTGAGCGACGCGCCGCGCGACCGATGTCTCGGCGCGCGGCTATTTTGTCCGGCACCTACGTATGAATACGTAAGTGGCTTCTACTTAGGGGAAATATCCAAATTTCCCGATCCAAGAGATGCGATCAATCTGCCTCCATCGATCTTCCCATCCATGGAGTGCCGGCATGCAGACCCAGAACGCCGTTTCTATCGAGAATAGCCGTTACACGACCAGCATCCTCAGCCGGCAGGCGCGCGTTGAAGGGCCCTTCGGCATGATTGGGACGCCGATGCGGTTCGCACGCAACAGCGAGATCTACGGCGAGGACGAGGCCGCGGAATACCTCTACCAGGTCGTTTCCGGCGCCGTCCGAACCTACAAGGTTCTGGAAGACGGACGTCGCCAGATCGGCGCATTTTATCTGCCCGGGGATATCTTCGGCTTCGAGGCCGGCGAGACCCATATCTCCTCGGCCGAGGCCGTCTCCGAGACGCGGGTCATCGTGGTCAAGCGCGCCGCGCTCATGGTCCGTGCGACTCACGAAAAGGACCTGGCACGGCAGCTGTGGGATGCTACGGCCCAGGAATTGCGTCGTTTCCAGGAGCATCTGATGCTGCTGATCTGCAGCGCAGAAGATCGTGTCGTCGGCTTCCTTCATGACATGGCGCGCCGCGCCGTCAAGAATGCCGCCATCGAGCTTCCGATGTCGCGCCAGGATATCGCCGACTATCTCGGTCTGACGATCGAAACGGTGTCACGCACCTTTACCCAGCTCGAGCAGAACGGCGTGATCTCGCTTCCGACCTCGCGCCGGGTGGAACTGCGCAAGTGTGCGCTGTCGAACCGGATCATGGCGGCGTGAGAGAGGCGCGCCAGGCTCCGATAGCCAGCCGCGAGTGAGAGGCGAGGAATCGAATGCGGTCGAACCTGGCGATCACCTATGGGCAGGACAGGCTGCCGCGCTACACCAGCTATCCCACGGCTCCGCATTTTTCTGCGGAGGTCGGCGAGGCTGATTACCGGACATGGCTGAGGTCGGTTCCAGCCCGCCGGCCGGCCTCGATCTACCTGCATGTACCGTTTTGCCGGTCGATGTGCTGGTACTGCGGGTGCCACACCTCCATCACCAATCGCGACGAACCGGTCGCCATCTACGCCGCCGGCCTTCGCACCGAGGCGCACCTCGTTGCGGAAGCGATCGGCCAGCGACTGCCCGTCTCCCACATCCATTTCGGTGGCGGCACCCCGACGATCATGACGCCCGAAACCTTCGCCGATCTCGTCAGCGCGCTGCGTTACTCGTTCTTCGTGCAGCCCGACGCGGAGATCGCCGTCGAGATCGATCCGCGCACCCTGACCGAGCCGATGGCGGAGGCATTGGGCTACAGCGGCGTCAACCGCGCGAGCCTTGGCGTCCAGAGCTTCGATCCTGTCGTCCAGCACGCCATCAATCGGTCGCAGAGCCTTGAGCAGACCGCGGAAGCGGTCGAGCGGCTGCGCCATGCCGGCGTCGGCCGCATCAACTTCGACCTGCTCTACGGCCTGCCCGCTCAGACTGTCACTTCCTGCCTGGACACCATCGACAAATGCGTCGCGCTGCGGCCCGACCGGTTTTCCGTGTTCGGATACGCCCATATTCCTTCCTTCAAGAAGCACCAACGCATGATCGACGAGGACTTGCTGCCGGATAGCCTCGAGCGGCATCGTCAGTCCGAGGCAATCGCGCAGGCGCTGACCGATGCCGGATACATCCGCATCGGCCTCGACCATTTCGCGCTCCCCGGCGACAATCTGGCCATGGCAAAGCGCGAGGGCCGGCTGCGGCGTAACTTCCAGGGCTACACGGACGATTCTGCCGAGACTTTGATCGGTCTCGGCGCCAGCGCAATCGGCCGCATGCCGCAGGGCTTCGTGCAGAATGCAGTCGCGACACGCGACTACCTGGCACGCATCGCCGAGGACCGGCTTGCCACCGTCAGGGGCTACATGCTGACGGAGGAGGACCGCTTTCGCGCTGACATCATCGAGCGCATCATGTGCGATATGGCCGTCGACTTGCCGCAAATATGCCACCAGCACCGCTGGGACCCGAGTTTGGCTGTCGTCGATCGGTCCCGGCTCGAGAGGCTGATCGCAGACGGCGCTGTGACGATGAGGGGCGACCGCCTCCTGATCAACGATGACGCAGAATTCCTCGTCCGCAGCGTCGCCTCGGCATTCGACGTTCACCTCGGTCGCACCACGGCCCGGCATAGCCGAGCGGTCTAGGTTACGACCGTGGCGGGTTACCCGCCCCGTTAGAGCAGCTTTGGATGTTGTCTGCTTCGCTTGCTGATCCAGGTCGTGCATGCCGCAAGCAGAACAAGGACCGCGATCCCTGCAGCGCTTACCACGAACTGCGCGGCGATGCTGTTGGACACTTCGAAGAGATAAAAGCCTGCCAGCAGTGATAGCACGACGGCCGCACAATAGGTCTCGAGCGAACACTCGCCGCAGCGAATTGCGCCGGTGAGGACGCCCCTGGCAAATCCGGGCCAATTCGGCGGCACGAACCTCGCCACGACGATAGCGATCGCCAGGAAATGCAGGAGCCGCAGTAGGTCCAGGTCCGTCTTGTACCCCTGGTGAGGTCATGCAGCTCCCGCCGCGGGAGGAAATCGTCATGGTAGCAGGGACACCTCCAATCCGCGCCAAGAAGGTGCGCTACTACGAGGATCGGCGGTTCTCCGAACGCGTCTTGCCGCCGCCAGATCCTGCGGCCTCCGCGGTGCACTCCGAGGGCGGCGCAATCTTCGCGCAGCTTGCCCATTCCGGAGGGGTCTCGCATCCCGACTTTTTCGATGGCGAGCTGCCGCCCGCCCCGTCCGCGGTGAACCCTGGCCTGAGATCATTCACGCCAGACGGTTTCAAGGACACGGTGACGCCGCGTGCCATGTCGGTTGAAGAGATCGCTTCGACCGTCGCGGACTATGGGGTAGCCGCGAAGAACGCCCGCGAGGCCGGCTTCGATGGCGTGGAGCTGCATGCCGCAACCACCTATCTCCTGCCGGAATTCCTCAACAGCGCGCTGAACATCCGCGAAGACGGCTATGGCGGCTCCGCGGCGAACCGAACTCGAATCGTCCTGGAAGTTCTCGACGCGCTCATCGCGGTCTGGGGACCAGGACGTGTTGGCATCAAGATCAGTCCGACGCTGGCCATCGGCGGCTTTGAGCTGACCGACAAGACGGTTGAGACCTATGACTACCTTGTTGGCCGCCTCAATGGGCTTCCGCTCTCTCACCTTTCAGGCAAGTAGACAAATCAATGACCTGTCGGGCACATCCGTCGTCGCCTTGCAGGACACGATCGACTACTACCGCGCCCGCTTCAAGGGCACGTTGATCGCGAACTCAGGCTTTGACCGCGACTCAGCCAACACCGCGATCGAGAGCAAGCAGGCCGATCTGATTTCCTTCGCCAAACCGTTCATCGGCAATCCCGATCTCGTACGACGATTTCGCGAGGACCTGCCGTTGGCAACCTCGTCCCCGGAGACCTACTACCAGGGCGGAGCGCAGGGATACGTCGACTACCCCACGGCTAGCACCTGAGTCAGTGATCGCTGACGCGAATGCATGAGCAATTGGAGTCGGCCCGCGGCGAGCAGTTGAGATGAAAGAGCTTGGGCATGGCCAAGGCCCCTGTCAGCCTAGCGCCTTCACGGCTTGCTGATGCTGGTTGAGGAAATTGACCGCGGATGTGGTCGGTGCACCCGTCGGTCGTTCTTGTTTCGAACGGGCTTCGTTGCGACCGCAAATGTGAGAAGATAATCTCGGCACGTTGTACGAAGCGGTCTTGGTGTTCCCAAAGATTCCGGACCCATGGAGACACCGCTTAAAATAGTGTAAGTTCCGAAACGGATCGCGGGGGAGCCAGTCCAATGGGGGCCGATACCGAATTGCGACCGGTCAAGGTTGCCGTGCTGGGCGGAGGTGTGGCCGGACTGGCAGCTGCTTTCGAGCTGTCCGACCCCAGGCATGGGGGGCGTTTCCAAGTCACGCTGCACCAGCTCGGCTGGCGGCTTGGTGGCAAATGCGCGAGCGGGCGCGATCTTGATACCGCGCGGCGCACCAAGGAGCATGGGCCACATATTTTCTTCGGCTTCTACGACAACGCTTTCGCCATGCTTCGCGAAGCCTACACGGCACTCGCGGCGGACTCCGCGCGGGTATTTCCGACCATCGAGGATGCGTTGGTCGCCCATAACAGCCTGGCCACGATGGAACAGCAGGACGACGGCTCCTGGCTGCCCTGGGTGATCGACCTCCCCACCTTGCCCGGCCGACCCGGCGATAGCTTGCCCCGGCCCCAGGCGCAGGCGCTCGACGCGCTGATGGGCATCATCGAGCGAAACACCACCCGGCTGGCCGCGCAGCAAGCGCCAAGCCCCGATGCGCTCCACGCCAACGCCTTGATCGTCTCGACGCTGGCCGAGGTGAAGCAGAGGGCAAACGCACTGATCAAGGCCAGCCCGGAAGGACGCGAGGCCGTCACCGCGCCCTTCGTTCAAAGTCTTAAGCGACTGCAGACTGCCATTCAGGCGGCAAGGCCGAGGCCGGGGCTCGCTGGCCAATCGGTCTCGTGGCGCCGGCTGAAGATACTGGCGGACCTCGCCGTTGCCACCGCCCTGGGCATGGCCATTGACGACCTGATCTGGCCCACGCGCCAGTCGGTCGCCGCGGCCAACGAGATCGAATATCGCGCCTGGCTGCTGCGGCACGGCGCAGCATCTGAGACTGCCAACTCGGCGATCGTCCGGGCGATGTACGACACTGTGTTCGCCTATCCTGACGGGGACGTCGCTGCGCCCGGCAATGTCGAGGCTGGTTCGGCGGTTCTCACCCAAAAGGGGCTGATCTCCTATCGCGGCGCGCCTAGCTACAAGATGCGCACGGGCACCGGCGATGTTACTGCCGCGCCGCTTTATCAGGTGCTTGTCCAGCGCGGCGTCACCGTGAACTTTTTTCATCGCGTCGATGAGCTGATCCCGGCCGCCGACGGCACCATCGAGAGCATTCGCATCGGCGTTCAAGCGACCCCGAAGCCGGGCGGATATCAGCCGCTTATTAACGTAAAAGGCGTGCCCGCCTGGCCAGACCGACCGCTTTATGACCAGCTCGTCCAGGGCGACGCGCTGCGGGACGGCCACATCGACCTTGAATCGTTCTGGACGCCCTGGGTGGACCCCGCACCGCCGATCGTTCTGTCCCGCTCGGCCGGGGATTTCGATGCAGTCGTGCTCGCAATTCCGGTCGGAGCACTTGGCCAACTCACCACGAAACTCACCCGGCCCAGCTGGCTTGCGATGCTAGCCGGCTCAAGCACCGTGCGGACGCAGAGCGTGCAGGTATGGCTGGACCGCGACACCGGCTGGAGTTCGGGCGTCGCGCCGGTCGTCACCGGCTACGACCGCGCCGCGATCGATACCTGGCTTGATGCGAGCGAGGTGATCCCGTTCGAGGACTGGCCCGCGCCTGCGCCGCTTCACATGGCCATTCTGTGCGGCCCACTGGTGCAACTGGGCGCCGCGCCGCCCCCCACCGATCACGCTTTTCCCGGCGCCGAGGCAGCGGTCGTGGCCAATGCCGGTCAGCAATTCCTCAACGCCGCGACGCCGCTCTGGCCCGCGCTCACCAGCGCCAACGGCTTCGACTGGTCGGCGCTCACTGCCCCCGCCACCAGCTCCGGCCCACTCCGTTTTCAATCGCAATACTGGGTGGCGGCAATCAATCCGGGTGATCGCTATGTGCTGACGCTGGTCGGCTCAAGCAAGACGCGGTTGCAGCCGGATGCCAGCGGCTACGCCAACCTCTACCTTGCCGGCGACTGGACCGATTATGGGCTAAATCTCGGCTGCTTCGAGGGCGCGGTCATGTCCGGGCTGTTGGCGGCAAACGCCATCACCGGCGATCCGCGTCCGATCCTGCGCAACCCGTTCGACGAGAGCTGACCATGCCCGACCCACAGCCGGCAGGCGCGCTGCCCGCCTATGTCGATTATCCGAGCGTCCAGACACTGCCCGGGCCGATCGCCTTTACCAACGTACGAATGTCCGCGTTCTACCTGGCAGCCGACGGCAAGACGTTGCAGGCGCTGTGCGACCGTCTGATCGCCGTACCCAGCGGCGGGCGGGTGCAGTTCACACCGATGCCCAGCGTCATCATGAGCTTCACCGAATTCCCACATTCGGTCTTCGTCAATTACGCCAATCGCGGCGTCGCGACCGAGCGCGAGCTTTCGTTCGGCATCCCCGGCATCTTCACGCGCTTCGATGGGCCAATTCCGGTCGAGATCGGCTTCGCCCTGTTCATGCCTTTCCTGTTCCTTGACAATCCAGTGGCGCTGATGACGGGGCGGGAAAATTACGGTTTCTTCAAACAGACTGGACAGATCCGTCTGCCAGACGATCCTGGTAGCGTCGGGTTTTCTGCCGAAGTTTATGGCTGCGCCAGCTTCAGCCCGACCGCGAATTGGAGCCCGCAGTGCCTCATCACCTTGCGGCGCGTGGCCGGGGCAGCGCCCCACCCGGCGCTCGGCCTGCCCTGGCATGACCCGATGGCGGCCGCGCGCAACCTCGCCGCGGCGATGCAAGCTGCGGCCAGCGGCGCAACAATCGCGCCAGCCGCGTTCGCCGATTTTCTCACCGGCAGCCTGCCGCAGATTTTCCTCAAGCAGTTTCGCGACATCGCCGACGGCACGCGCGCCTGCTACCAGGCCGTCACGCTGGCCCGCTACAACGTCACCAAGCTGATCAACGTCAGTGTCGAAGATCAGTATGCGATCGACCTTAAGGCGCTCGACAGCACGCCCGTCGCCGCCGCGCTCGGGCTCGTGCCGGCGACCGAGACTGGTCTTGGATTGCGGGTCGAGATGGACATGCAACTGGAAAACGGCAAAGTGCTATGGCAGGCATAGGCGCTCCGGCGACGCGGCAAAAAATCGCCATCGTTGGCGGCGGCATGGGCGCGCTCACCGCCGCCTATTGGCTGACCGATCCCAGTCTCGGCGGACGCTACGACGTCACGGTCTACACGATGGGCTGGCGGCTCGGCGGCAAGGGCGCCAGTGGCCGCAACCAGAATCGCAACGGCCGCATCGAAGAGCACGGACTGCATATCTGGTTCGGCACCTATCACAACGCGATCGCGCTGATGCGGAGCTGCTACGCCGAGCTCGGGCGTCCGCCGGATGCGCCGCTGGCGACGTTCGATGACGCGTTCAAGCCGCAACGACGCCTCGTGCTGCTGGAGGAGATCGAAGGAGAGTGCCACCCCTGGACTATCGATAGTCCCGACCTGCCTTTGATCGACGACCTCACCGTGCTCGGCCTGCTGCGCAAGCTGATCGGCTGGTTGAGCGGGCACGTCGCCGGCATCCCCGGGTTCGAGCAACTGCGCGTCGCCGATTTCGCCAAGACCGCGCACCCCAAGGAAGCTGCGGCGATCGCAGCGATGGCCGGGCCCGGCGGGGTGACAAACCAAACGGCGCAGCACTTGATGGATTTTACAAAAGGCCAGATCCAATTCCTCGAGCCGGGGACGGAAGACGCCAGCCGTCAGGCAGGGGTGCTCTCGGGCGCAATGCGGCTTGTCGCCCGCATGTTGTTCCCTTTGCTGGAGCCAGAGCTGCCAAAGGATGACGCAGCACGGCGGCTCTGGATTCTCGCCTATCTCGGCATCACCTTCGCCCGCGGCATGCTCGACGATCAGCTGTACGAAAAAGGCTTCGACGCGGTCGAAAACATCGAGATGCGTGACTGGCTTGCCAAGCACACCTCGTTCGACCAGCCCGGCGATTCACCTCTCGCCGACAAGCTCGCTTTCTTCTCGGCTTGCCTGCAAGCCTTCTACGACGCGTCGTTCTCCTATGTCGACGGCGATGCGACAAAGCCGAACGCCGCTGCCAGCGTGGCGTTGCGCTGCATTCTACGCATCGCGTTCGACTATGTCGGGCCGATCATCCTGGAGATGCAGGCCGGAATGGGCGACACCGTCTTCACCCCGCTCTATCTCGTACTCAAACAGCGTAACGTGCGCTTCGCCTTTTTCCACCGCCTCACCAATCTGCAACTCGATGCCGGCCGCAAATCGATCGCCGGCATGACGTTCAGCCGCCAGGTCCAGATCCCCGACGCCACCGCGTACAAACCGCTGATCACCGTCAACGATCTCCTCTGTTGGCCCTCCGCGCCGCTGTTCGGGCAAATCACCGACGGAGCCGCGCTGAGCGCATCAGGCGCCAATATCGAGCATTGGAACAGCGGCTGGACCGACACCGGCGGAGCGTTTTCTCTCGCGCGTGGCCTCGATTTCGACCATGTCGTGCTTGGCATCTCGTATGACATCCTGCCGGACGTGACGCACGAACTCGGCACCAATCCCCGCTGGAAGGCCATGATTGGCGGGCTCGATAGCGCCGATACCCAGGCCGCCCAGCTGTGGTTCGCCGCCGACCGCGCCCAGCTCGGCATGGATGCAACGCCGGAAATTTTCGGCGGCTATTTTGAGCCATGGTCGAGCCTCGTCGACTTCTCTCACCTGCTGCCGCGCGAAGCATGGCCCGCAGGTAACGCGCCGCGCTACCTGAACTATACCTGCGGTCCGCTGGCCAAACAGGCGACGCCCGGTGACGACGCGGTCTATGTCAGGCTGCGCGATTTCCTCAACACCCGCGCAGCGCCGCTCTGGCCGAACGCCGTCGACGAAGCGGGTTTCAAATACGATCTCCTCTACGCCGACCCCGCGCTGAGCGGTGAGGACCGGCTCAAGGCGCAGTACTGGCGCGCCAATACCGACCCGACCGAGCGCTACGTGATCGCCAAGGCGAACACCGCCTCAGTTCGCTTGCAGCCCGGTCAAACCGGTTTCGACAATCTTTCGATCGCCGGCGAGTGGGCCGATTCCGGCGTCAATATCTCGAGCATCGAGGCAACGGTGATCACCGGGATGCGCGTCTCCCGCGCGCTGACTGGCCAGCCCCAGCGCATCGCCGGCGAGAAAGACCTCTGATTTCGGCGTGGACAGCGGTGTCTCCCCGTCCGATCATGCTTTCAGCCGCTCCAGCGCGGCCCGCGCCGCCAAGCCCGCGGCCGGCAGTTGCAAGCGCGCCGCCTCCGCCGCGGCCTGCTCCGTCAGTGCCATCGCCCGAGCATCGCGGCCGCGCAGCTCGGCGTAGCGCGCAAGCAGGAGCAGCGCTCGGGGGCGCGTCAAGGGCTGGCGCATGCCGAAACACTTGACCCGGCGCATCATCCGCCGGATTTCCAGGTGCTGCGCAAAGCCCAGCCGGCCGCCCGTGGCGAGACGCTCTAGGAACACCTCGGCGGCGCCGAACACGCCGGCTTGCACATAAAAACCGAGCGACCGCCAATCGGCTAGCGCGCCCATCACCTGGCGGGCGTGCGCCAACGCCTCGTCGGTCCGGCCACGACGTAGATGCACCAGCGCGAGCAGCCCCAGCGTCCAGATCCGCTCGTTCCGTCCGACACTGCCGAGAAGATCGCTGGCGTCGAACAGCCGGCGCTCCGCCGTGGCGATGTCGTCGCCGCAAAGCGCCAGCCCGGCCGCTTCAAGCCGCGCCCAGCAGCGCAATTGCGGATCACCCGCCTGATCCGCCTCCACCTCGAACAGGGCGGCGAGCTCCGCGCCATCGGCGTAGGCGCCGGTTTCCGTGAGCGTCAGGATCAGCAGCGACGTGGCGTCGAGTTTGCGGCGGCGGTTGTGCGACGCCGCAGCCAGCGTCAGCATGCCGCGCAATTCCGCCTCGACCTCCGCGAGCCGCCCGGCGGTGAGCAGAAACAGCGCGATGTATTCGGTCGTCATCAGCCGGTCGTGTGGCTTGTCGAGGTCCGGGCTCGTGCGCCGCGCGCGGGCGAGATAGCGTTCGGCGAGGCCCGGCATGCCGGACAGCAGGAACACGAGGGAGAGCAGCCCGGCTGAGCGCGAATAGATCGCGCCGTCGCCCGCGCGCTGCGACAGGTTGACCGCCGCCAGCGTCGCTGTCGCCATCGCCGCCAACTTCGATTGGTGGCCGAACCCCTGACCCAGCGTTTCCAATGCGAGCGCCGATTGGCGCACACGGTCGGCAGTGACGTCCTGCGCCACAAGCCGCGACAAGACGTCCCTTGCATTCGCCGGCCGGCGCCATTCCACCATAGTCTGCATTAGCGCGTGGCGAGCAAACGTGCCGAGGCTGCCGAGCAAGCTGTCCGACCACCGGAAGCCGAATTTCGCGAGGGCGATGGTCAGGTGATGGATGCTCTGCGGCACCTCGCCGGCAAACATGAGCGCCTCCCCGCGCAAGCGGTGCAACTCCCCGGCACGATCGGCATCGATCGCCTCTGCGCCCGGTGCCGCCTCGATGGCCGCGATCGCACCGAGCGCCTCGCCAAGCGCCATCACGGCTTCGCGGTAGGCGCCGCCCGCGAGCGCGGTGGTGCCGGCGGTCTCCCAATAGGGCAGCGCGCGGTTGGGCCGGTTCGCCCGGCTCCAGTGCAGGCCGAGCAGCGTAGGCGCCGGACGATTGCCCTCGGGCTCGGCCTCGAACAATTCGGCGACGGCCGTATGCAGCCGGCGCCGCTGCTCGAACGGCAGGAGCTGATACACGGCCTCCTGCGTCAACGCGTGGTCGAAGCCGTAGAGCGGATCGGCGCCGGGACGCAGCACGCCGATCATGCCGATCTCGACGAGCCGCGTCAGGCACTCGTCCAGATCCGCGGTACCGAGCGCCGCGGTCAGCGCGCGGTACGAGAAGGTAGTGCCGATGACGCTTGCCGCCTTGAGGGTTAATTGCAGTTCGGCCGGCAGGCGATCGACGCGCGCGACCATGGTGCGCTGGATCGATTCCGGTATTTGCAGCGAGGCGGCGTCGGCCGACTGCGCGGTGAGTCGACAGACCCCATCGCGCAGGCTCAGTGCACCCTGGTCGCGCAGCGCGAGCGCGAGCTGGCGCGCGAACAGCGGATTGCCGGCGGCGCGCTCCTGGATGAGCCCGAGCAACTCCGGCGCGATCTCGCGGCAGCCGAGCACATCGGCTATGACGTCGGCCACCGAATCGCGGTCGAGCGGCGCAAGCGCCAGCCGCTCGACCGCGATGCTCGCCGCCAACGCCCGCATGCCCGACAACGGGCCCGCCGTGTCCGATCGCGACACCAGCACCAGCAGTACGCCGGGCATCAGCCGCGCGACATGGCCCGCCAGCAGCCAGGAGGCGGAGTCCATCCGGTGCACGTCCTCGATGACGATTAGCACGCCACTGCCGATCCGGTCGCGCAGCAGGGCCGCGAGCGTCTCGCAAGTGACCCGCGCCATATCCTCGGGCGGGAGGTAGGGCGCTGCACGCGCCGGAGCGCGCATCGCCGGCAGTACGGCGCCGGCCAGCGCCGCATGGTCTTGCGGCAGCCCCTGCCGCCCCAGGGCGGTGCGCAGTTGCGCTTCGCATAGCTCCGGGCCGATGACCTCGGCGGCGAAGGCGGCGGCGAACACCGGACCCCAGGCCGCGAAAGGCTCAGCAATGCCGGCCAGCGGGTCGGCGGCACCACGCAGGCAAGGGAACTGGCCCTCCGTCATCGCGGCGAGCGCCCCGACCAAAGCCGATTTGCCAATGCCCGGCGGGCCGTCGATATGCACCACCGGGCGCTGAATCGGAGTACCGAGCTGGCTAAGCCGCTGTCGCAGCCAGGCCCGTTCGCCCACCCGATCAATCAACGCTCCGGCCACCGGCGCTGCCGCGTGCCGGTATTCAATCGGGCGGAACAGTGCCCCGCCGTCCGGTAGGCTCCCGTCGACCTGCTCGAAAACGATGCGCTGGCTTGTCATCCGCACGATCGCCGCGTCGCAGAGCAGTGCCGGCAGATCGCGCCGGTCGAGCAGCTTCGCGGCACGGTTCACCGCATCGCCCATCGTCGTATAGACGTGCCGGTCCCGGTTCCCGACCACGCCGCAATAGGCCAGGCCGAACGTCACCGTGCACCGCGCATCCGACCCATGCCGAGCAAGCGCCAGCTGAATTTCCTGTGCGGCGCGCACCGCGCGCACGGCGTCGTCGTCGTGGGCCTGGTCGGGCAGGCCAAAAGCGATCATCGCCATCGGTCCCTTGTCGCTGGCCGAGACGCGGATCAGCGCGCCCTCGAACCGGGCTACCTGATCCTGGATCGACTGCACGGCCTGTTGAGTGGCCGCGAGATCCTCGGCGGCGGTGCAGCGCAGTCCGGGCATACCGACGCAAAGCATTGCCAGCCAGCGGAATTCCGCGAGCCATTCCGAACGCAGTAACCCACGACGGCGCATCGCTCCGGGCAGGAAAGCGTGCAGCAGTGCTGCCTCTGCCGCGAGCGGCGCGGCCGGACGTTCGACCTGCGTTGGCGACGCGTCGATCAGGCCGCTCAGCAGCCGCGGTGTGGCGATCTCCGGGACGAGCGGCAGCGCGGCGCGGATCGCACCGGCAATGCCTACTTGCCCTGGCTGGGCGAGCCGAAGCAGCGGCGGAATCTCGCCGAGACAATCGCCGCTCAGCATGAAAATCCACTCCCCGTCCCCACCGCCGGCCTGTACGGCGCAGAGATCGCCCGCTACCACCGCGGCGCGAACGCGCAACGTGACGCCACCCGGCACAATGTGATTGTCGTGCCGGCCGACGATGTCGGCTGAGCAGCCGAGCGTCAGGCGCGTAGCCGCCGCCGGGTCAGTCAAGGTCTCTGGCCAGAATGCCAGGATCGCGTCGCCATAGATGTTCTCGATATCGCCGCCCCATGCGAACACGCAGTCGCTGAGACGGCCGAGATACTCGCTGATGATCAGCGAGAGCTCCTCGACCCCTTCATCGCCTTTGTCCTGATAGCTTCGCGTCAGCCGGCTGAAGCCCGAGATATCGGCGAACAGCACCGTGCCGCGCAGCGGTCTGATCCATGGCCGTAACGGCTCGGCTTCGCCGGACGCCGCCTGCAACAGCCATCGTGGCATGTGCGCGTCGAGGCCGTGCGGCAGCTCTGCCCGCGTCGGCTCGGACGTGACCGGTACCCCCCCGTGTCCTTCTCCGGCAACCATGGGAACTATCATTGCACGAAAACGGGTCGCCAAGTCGAGTTTCTGGCTGCGCGTTTCGACGTCCGCCGCCCAGGAACTGGGCGTCTCGCCTAAACAAAAGGACCGCGCGAGGCAGACGTTTATGAAGTCGGCACAGTATGCGGGCTTCGTTGATTCAGCCACCGGCCGCTTTGTTAAGCCCGGAATTGTGCGACGCGACGAGCCTCCCGGGATCGGAGAGAGGAAGCGCCGCGGTCGCGGCAACGACGGAAACGAGCCGCCCGGCCAGCATCCGTTTGTGCAGGGCCTTCTGAAAGAGTTGCCAAGGAGGGAGACCTAAGGCCCGAAGACAAGCCAAAACTATGGCTCGACACCGCCGCCAGCATTTTCAAAATGATCTACAGAGATGAGCCAGCCGGAACGGATGGGCTTCCGCGGCGGAAAAACGACGCCATGAAATGAAAGAGGCTACCAACTGAGGCGGACTTACTCTGACAGCTTTCTTTTCGATGTAGGCGTACACAGCTTACGCGAATCCGCCAGTCGCGAGAGCATAAAATATGCCCTTGTCGCATCCGTGACGGCGCGGCGCATCGCCGATTTCTATGAACGCATCGTCCGGCGCTATCGCGGGCAACTCGAAGCCCTCGTCCCGCTAGTCGAGATTCCTGTGCGCGTCCAGAACGAAGATGAACGTTCGTCAAGGGCGGGAAGGGCAACCGGCTCCGGACCGCCGAAAAGCTGATCGTGCTCTGCCGAAAGGCAGGCGCGTCGTTCACCGCCTGCACCCTGTCGAGTTTCCGCAGGACATTCCTAATCCCTGGCTGGGTGTCACCATGGCGACCCGGGTCAAATTGGTGAAGCACGCAGTGACGCGCGAGCAGGTCTATAGGTTCGCACACGGCTGCGTAGAGCGCGGCGAGCCTGAATGTGCCGCAGCGGCGGTCATCTGTTTCGAGTGGCTTCAGCGTCCGGAAAACGTGATTGCCGGCCATATCAAGTGGGGCGGGTACCGAACCGGGCCCAAGCCGACCATTCGGATTGAACACCACAAGACCGGTGCCGTGATCGACCATCCCCTGGAAGAGCGCTTGGCTACCGGTGAGGTCGTCAAATTCTATGAGGAGGCTGAGGCGGTGCTGGCGAAGCTGACGCGCCGTGGTGTCCGATGATCCTGCGGGAGATTGTACCTCGGCGCCGTCATGCCCCGGACGAGGGTCGAAAGTCCGTCTCTAGACCCTACTCGTTCTCAGGCATGCAAAAGATCGTCCAGCGGATGAGAAAGGATATCGGCCTGCCCAAGGAGTTCACCCTGGACGCCTGCCGGCACGGCGGGATGACCGAACTCGAGGAGGCGGAACTAACCGAGGGACAGGGCCGCGCCCTATCCGCGCACCGCACCAAGGAAAGCTATCCCGGCTATGCCAAGCGGACCGAAGCCCGCATGTTGTCTGCGACTCGGAAGCGGCATGCGCCCTTGCTTGCGAACCAAACAGCAACAGACGTTCAGAATGCGACCGCGGACGACGTTCAGAACGCAGAACAAGAACCATCAAAAATCGCCTGACGAATCAATACGTTAGGATGGCTGGGGCGGGAGGGATCGAACCTCCGAATGGCGGAATCAAAATCCGCTGCCTTACCGCTTGGCTACGCCCCAACGCGCCGATCGAAGGCCACGCCGGTCTATAGGGTGAGTCCGGCCTTTTCAACAGGGCGGCGTTCGAAAAGGCACGAAAGCCGCAGGTTGATGCCGGCACCCTCATTATAGGGCGACGCTGCGATGGCCGAAACAGACCGGGCGATGTCCGCTCGGACAGTTGAGAGGCTGCGGGTTTCATGGGAAGACAATTTCCAAACGCCTCCTCGGGAGTAACGCCATGACCTACCGTGCGCCGATCAACGATATCCTGCTGTCCCTCAATCATGGTGCGGGGCTCGCCGCTGCGGTGGCGGCCGGCCATTACGGCGATTTTGACGGCGACATCACCGCTGCGGTGCTGGAGGAAGCCGGCAAGTTCGCCTCCGATGTGCTGGCGCCGCTGAACAAGGTCGGCGACGAGCACGGCATCAAGCTCGACAACGGCAAGGTGACGACCGCGCCGGGCTGGCCCGACGCCTATCAGCGCTGGACCGCCGCGGGATGGAACGCGGTGTCGGGGCCGGAAGCGTTCGGCGGCCAGGGCCTGCCGCTCGCGATCAACGCCGCCTGCACCGAGATCTGGAGCGCATCGAACGTCGCCTTCGGCCTCTGCCCCTTGCTGACGCTGTCGGCGATCGAGGCGCTCGATGCCCATGGCAGCGCTGAGCTGAAGCAGACCTATCTCGAGAAGCTCGTCACCGGCGAATGGACCGGCACGATGCAACTCACCGAGCCCAACGCCGGCTCCGACGTCGGCGCCCTGCGCACCCGCGCCGAACGCGCAGGCGACGGCACCTACCGCATCAAGGGCACCAAGATCTTCATCACCTATGGCGAGCACGACATGACCGACAACATCGTGCATTTCGTGCTCGCACGATTGCCCGATGCGCCCGCCGGCACCAAGGGGATCTCGCTGTTCCTGGTTCCAAAATTCATGGTCAATGCCGACGGCTCGCTCGGCGAGCGCAACGACATCCATGCGAGCGGCGTCGAGCACAAGCTCGGCATGCACGCCTCGCCGACCTGCACCATGACCATGGGCGACAAGGGCGGCGCGATCGGCTTTCTGATCGGCGAGGAAAACGCGGGCATGCGCTGCATGTTCACGATGATGAACCAGGCCCGGCTGGGCGTCGGCCTCGAAGGCGTCGGCATTGCCGACCGCGCCTATCAACAGGCGCTGGCCTATGCGCAGGAGCGCCGCCAAGGAAAAGCGATCGGCCACAAGGGCGACGGGATGGATCCGATCATCGTGCATCCCGACGTCAAGCGCATGCTGATGCAGATGCGCAGCATGACGGCGGCGGCGCGCACGATCTGCTACGCTACCGCGGTTGCGCTCGACGTCTCGGTGCGCGCCAAGGACGCCAAGGTCCGTGCCGACGCGGCAGCACGTGGCGCGCTGCTGACCCCGATCGCCAAGGCGTTCTCCACCGACATCGGCAACGAGGTCGCCTATCTCGGCGTTCAGGTCCATGGCGGCATGGGCTTCATCGAGGAGACCGGCGCCGCGCAGCACTACCGCGATGCCCGCATCACCTCGATCTATGAAGGCACCAACGGCATCCAGTCGATCGACCTCGTCACCCGCAAGCTCGGCGCCAATGGCGGCGCCTCGGTGTGGGCGCTGCTCGACGAGCTCGCCGCCACCATCAAGCAGGTCGAGACCTCCAACGATCCGGCGTTCGGCACCACCGGCGCCAAGCTGCGCGACGCCCATGCCGCGCTCGAGCGCACCAGCAAATGGCTGCTCGAGCGGCTGGCCTCTGCGCCGAAGGAGGCGCTGGCCGGCGCGACACCCTATTTGCGGCTGTTCGGCGCCACGCTCGGCGGCTGCATGCTTGCCGGCGAGGCGCTGGCTGCGAAAGCGAACGGCGAAGCCGAGCCGCAGCGCTACGTCGCACTGGCGCGCTTCTTCGCCGAGAACATCTCGGTGCAGGGGCCGTCGCTGGAGAAGACCGTGACGGAGAGCGCCGAGGCTGTGACCGGCGCGGATGCGGTGCTGGCGGGGTAGGTTTCGCAATCTCGCCCGGGCACAGGCGGAACCCATCGTTGTCGTCCTGGCGAAAGCCAGGACCCATAACCACCGCATTTGATCGTGAACGAGATCGTGGCCCCGGCGTCACGCAACAATGCGCATTTGGGGTAATGGGTCCTGGCTTTCGCCAGGACGACAGTGAATGTGTGGCGCCGCCTACATCCTCAACCGTCGTCCCGACGAAGGCCGGGACCCATAACTACAGGATTGGGTTGGTGAGGAAAGCTGTGGCCCCAGCGTCGCGCAACAATCACCTTCGGTGGTTATGGGTCCCGGCCTTCGCCGGGACGACGCCGAGTTTGTCGCGCCATGCACCCGTCAGTCGCGCAATCGGCGTCCGCCCCATCTCGGCATCCTGTCAGCAATGACGAGGCCTCCCGTCGCGCCGCTTTCGCAGTCACGGCAATCTGAGAAAGCCGCCCGACCTGCCGCGACCGTCTTGTCAACGATCCCGGCGAAATGAGCGAAATTCTCTGGGACCGTCCAGCAGATCATGCTTGCGGGCAGACTGATCGATCCGGCTGGCCGAATGATCTGCCATCGCGTTGATGGCCGTACCGGCCAAGTTCTGCGCACGCTGCCGTCGCTTTTCGTCCATCGATCGAACATCCCGGTCTTCGGCTCGCCGACGACAGAGTTCGTCAGAGATGCGTTCCTGGAGACATCCATCGCCTCGATAAGGTCGCTGCTTCATCTTGCACGCTCCCTCCAGCAGGATTGCGGTACGGAGGACTAACTCTCTCGTGGGCCGCTGGTTCGCGGTGGCGACTGACTTGATGCCGGGAATTTCGGCGCCAGCACCTTGGGCTTCCTCGGCGGAGCCGCAATCAATCCGTCCCGTATCGCCTGCTTGCGGGCAAGCTTGCGGGCTCGTCGCGCGGCCTCGGCCTTCTCCCGAATCTTTCTTTCCGAAGGCTTTTCGAACGAGCGGCGGCGCTTCATCTCTCTGAAGACGCCTTCGCGCTGCATCTTCTTCTTTAGAACGCGCAGTGCCTGGTCGATATTGTTGTCCCTGACAAGAACCTGCAACGGATCACCTCTCGCGGTAAAAGACACGTCAAGCGCACAAATACGAATGCCCGCTCTATCGGTGACAGAGCGGGCCGCACTGCCATTCCAGTACATCCGTGAAACGGCAGCCGATCAACAAGGTGACGAAAGCTTCAGCTGCAATGCTGATAGCACTGCGCCTGCCCTTTCATCCGACGATGTCTTTGGAAAAGGGTCCTCTGGGACCGATCTACAAGGCTCAAGGCCAGTCGATACAATACAAGTATACACTTATCTCAGCTACGCAAGGTGCAATTGCCAGTTCCGGGATTTATCTCCCGCGCTTCAAGCGTTCGAGATCGTTGCCGGAAGACGATAGCGGGCCCGAGCGAGCGCCTGAGCGGTTCCTTGAACCGATATCATTGTTGAGTAGCAAATTCGGACCTCCTGACGCAGAGTGCGGCGCTGCCGGGTGATTTCAGCGCACCGGCACTCGAGAGCCTGGGCAGCTCCCACCGCAAAGAGGGAGCCGCAATTGGCAACCCGCTATTATTTCGACATCCGCAACGGCGAGGAACTCTATGCCGACAGGCAGGGCATCGAACTGCGCGACGAGGAGACCGCCGCCCACGAAGCGATGCAGTCATTGCTCAGCATGGCGAAGGACAACCCGCCGTTGGACAAGCACCGTCTGCTGGCGTTCGAGGTCCGCACCGACGAAGGGCCGGTGTTTCAGATCAGCCTCAACCGGGGGATGACACGGCGCTAGCTGCGTCGGCGCGCAACCGAACGTCAATAATTTCGCCGGCGAAGGCCCGTCGGTCTTCACGCGAACCGGTGTCCACTCCGCTCGAAAGCGCTCTAGTGATCGGACAGGCTGCCGACGATCGATGCGCGGCGAGACAGTTCGATCCAGTTGCCGTCCGGATCGAGGATCATGGAAATCCGTGCGACTTCGCCGAGCGTGACCGGCGCGAGGCCCTCGCGCACGCCCTTGGCACGCAGGTCGGCATGCGCGGCGTCGATATCGGCGACTTGCAGCGTGATGTAGCGCCAGCCGCGCGCGCCTCGAACCGGATCGACGGTCGCGGCACGATCTTCCCTGAGCAGGATCAGGCTGTCGCCGAGGCGAAACGCCGGACCGCCCGACCAGGACTGCTCGGCGAAGCCGAGAATGTCGCCATAGAATTTGCGATGCGCGGCGAGGTCGCGCACGGCCAAGGAAACCGCAATTTGGGTGATGCCGTCATGTCCGGGCGCCACCAGGCAAACGCTGTTGCCGTCGGGATCGGCCATGCGCCGCGGCGCTCCAACGCCGTCTCGTACAACGATCAGTTCGCGATAGCCGCTCGGCGCCGCATCCGGCAGCGGCTCGACGTGATGGTTGAGCTTGATGACCGAACCACGTGCGTCGTGCCGGTATTGCTTCTGCCCGCGCCGGATCGGCAACACGTGGTCGAAGCGAACGCCGGCGTCCTGCTGCCAGAACCGCAGCATCGGCTCCAGATTGTTGGTGGAAAGGCCGACGTCGATCACGTTCTTCGCGAGTTGCATGTCCGGTCTCCCCAGCCGCCGTGCGCGCTCGCTGGACCGGCTCAGCCGGGAAAGCGATCGCCAAACATCGGCAAGCCGCTGTGCGACTGCTCGCGCGTCGCCTCATCCTGGATGACGTCCCAGTGCTCGGCGAGCACGTCACCCTCCATGCGCACGATGTCGGCGACGACCCATGCCGTCGGCAGACCATGACCGCTGAACCGGCCGTGCAGAATGACGAAATCGCCGCTCGCCGCGCCGACATGGTTCTCATAGCGCAGCGTCGCGGGCAAGCCCTTGACGAGATCGAACAGCCCGTCCCGGCCGGGCGCAATGTGCGCGCTGTGCTGGATGTAGCGCGGCGACCAGAGCCGCTCGGCGGCGGCGTAATCGCGCTTGTTGAACAGGGTATCGAACGCGTCCAGCACGAACTGGACGCGGCGATCTTGGTTCGACGCGTTCATGGCTTCGTTCCCTTGAAGATATCCGGGTTACTTGCGGACCAGCGGGATCTGCAGATTGGTCGGCCGGTTCTGCTCGGTGTCGAAGCCGCGTCCGTCGACATTGCGGGCGCCCCAGAACAGCAGGTCGCCCCTGAGATAGACCAGGTCGTATTCCATGAAGTTCGTCCCTTCCTTGAGGCCGAACGGCAGGAACGACTTGCCGAAGATGCTCTGCGGCGCATCGACCGCCCACGGCGCGTAGCCGGCGGCCGCGACTTTGTTGAGAACATCGACAAAGCCCTGCGCCAGCGGCGTGACCTCGTAGGCCTCGTCGGCGACGAAATCGACCTTCTGCGCCCCCGGTGCGATCGGGTGCGCGCCCTGCCACTGCATGTGCCCGACGATCCTGATCCGCGCCAGCGGCACCTTGCCGTATGGATCGGCCGAGTTGATCACCACGAGCTCAAACCGGTCAGATGACTGATAGGTAAAAGCGCGCTTGAGATAGAACGGCTTGATCGAGCCGTCCGGATTCTTGCTCGGCCGGATCTCGGGCGCGATGCTTTCCCAATTGCCGGCGAGTGCCTGCTTGATCGCTGCGACGTCCGTATCCATGGCGCTTGTCCTTGGTTGATTGCCGGGAGATTGCGCGGCGGCGCTGCCGAACCCGGTCAGCACGCTGCCGGCACCGGTCAGCACCAGTGCCAAGAACGCCACGGCAATCCCCTTCGACATCTGCGTGATCCCTGACCTAGCCGAGGCGCTCAGCGCCGTTGAACGGCGGCGGCGGCCTTGCGGATGACATCGAGCACGAGGCCGGGCTGCGACAGCATCGGCACGTGACTGCTGTCGGCCTCAGCGACGGTGGCGCCCATGCGCTTTGCGACGAAGTGCTGCAGTTCGGGATGCACGGTGCGGTCCTGCCTCGCCACGACGTACCAGCTCGGCTTCGCGCGCCACGCGGTGCCCGCGACCTTCTGCTCGAACAGGTCGGGCACCGGGACGCCTTGCGTTGCCCAAACCAGCGCCTGCTCCTGTTCTGAAAGGTCGCCAGCAAAACAGACGGTGCCGCTCGGCTTCAGCCAGATGCGCCCGTCGGCGACCTCGATATGCGAGAACACGTCGGTGACCGGAAACTTCGCTTGCAGGCTCTGCGACGTCTCGTCGGCGTCGGGCGCGAGTGCTGCGATGTAGACGAGACCCGCGACACGCGGATCGGCGCCGGCAGCGGTGATGACGGTGCCGCCATAGGAATGACCGACCAGGATCGCAGGACCGCTGACCCGCCCCAGCGCGGCCGTCACGGCCGCAACGTCGGTCGCAAGCGCGTCGAGGCCGTATTGCGCTGCGATCACCTCGTGTCCCTCGGCCTGAAGCGACGGGATCAGCTTGCCGAAGCACGATCCGTCGGCCCAGAGCCCGTGAGCGAACACAATGCTCGGTTTGTTTTGCTTGGACATGGTTGCTCGCTGTCGTGTTGTGGTCACGCAGTCGTCGCGGCCCGTCGCTGCGCCGAGCCGGACAGACCAGACGAGATGGGCTCTGCCTGCGAGGCAGATCCCGTGATCGGAATACGCTTCGCTATAGAGGGCGCTGGCCGGCTTGAAAAAGACTTTGTAAGCTGGCCCCATGCCTGCGAGACATGCCTGCGCGAGATGGCAACGCGATGGGCAGGCCGTGATCGGGAGACTGCGATGGAGCTTCGGCATCTGCGCTATTTCGTTGCTGTGGCCGATGCCGGCAGCCTGACGGTCGCGGCCGAGCAGAAACTCCACACCTCGCAGCCTTCGCTCAGCCGGCAGATCCGCGATCTCGAGGAGGAGGTCGGCGTGCAACTCTTGAATCGCGGTGCACAGGGCATCGAGCTGACCGCCGCCGGCAAGGCGTTTCTCGACCATGCCCGCATGGCGTTGTTGCAGGCCGAGGCCGCCAAGGAAGCGGCGCTGCGCGCAGCCCAGCCGCCGAAACCTGCCTTCTCGCTCGGCTTCCTGTCGGGTGCCGAGATCGATCTGCTGCCCGAGGTGACCCGCGTGTTGCGCGACGAATTTCCCGGCATCGACATCCGCCTGTCGAGCGACTACTCGCCCTTGCTCGCCAAGGCACTGATGCGGCGCAAGCTCGACGCCGCCTTTATGCGGGCCGACGAGAGCATGGAGGATCTGGCGTACAGGCGCGTGCGTACCGACCCGCTGGTGTTCGTGTTTCCGAGCAACCATCGGCTGGCGGCGCAGACCGCCGTCGCGCCGGAAGACGTCGCGGGCGAGACCTTCTATCTGCCGTCCAAATCCGCGCCGGCAGTGCGCCGTGTCGTGCTGGACTATTTCAACCGCGCCGGCATCGATCCGAGGCCGGAGCACGAGGTGCATAATGTCGTGCATGCAATATCGATGATCACCTCGACGCATGGCGTGATGCTGCTGCCGGCCTACACGGCCCGCTATCTGCCCGACAGCATCACCACCCGGCCAGTGCAGGGAGAGGCGCCGACGCTGGATCTCGTGCTCGCCTATCACAAGGCCAACAAATCCCCGATCCTGAAGCTGTTGCTGTCGCGGGTCGGCCGGTTGGCCGCGGCGCCGGCCTGATCTCTTCAATCCAGTGAGGACCAATATGCCCGCAGGCCTCGTTCAGACCTTTCGCGCATTTGCTTACAACAACGCCTGGGCCAATCATCGCCTGCTCACGGCATGCGCCGGTCTCGGCCAGGCGGAGTTCGCCGCCGCGCGGACCGGATTCTTCCCGAGCCTGCAGGCGACGCTGAACCACATCCATGTCATCGATCTCTTCTATGTCGATGCGCTCGAAGGCGGCTGGCTCGGGCCGAAGGCGTGGGCGAACGAGGTACCCTACCCGGCGGTCGCGGCGCTGCAGGCTGCGCAACGTGCGATCGACCAGCGCCTGATCGTTCACTGCGATGCGCTGACGCCTGAACGACTCGATGATGTGGTGAAGGTCAATCGCGACAGCTCGGTGCAGACCGAGCGGCGCGACCGCCTTCTGATGCATCTGTTTCAGCACCAAATCCATCATCGCGGCCAAGCCCATGCGATCCTCTCCGAAACCACCGCCAAGCCGCCGCAGCTCGACGAATTCTTCGCCGCCGGCGAGGCGCCGCTGCGGGAAGCCGAGTTCAAGGACCTCGGCTGGAGCGAAGCCACCGTGTGGGGCGGCTGAACGCCAGGTTCCGCGCGCGATCGGGCGGCGGCGCGCATCGGTTCCCGATCCGGAACAAGGTCTTGAATCCCGGTGCCTCCACGCTCACCTGTCGGTGAAACGTGGGGAACTCCAGACATGCCATTCGCCAATCATCGGGGCCAGCGCATCCATTACACCGTTGAGGGATCCGGGCCGCTGATCGTGCTGCAGCACGGCCTGCTGCTCGACGCCGCGAGCTGGAAGCAATGCGGCGTGGTCGACGCGCTCGCCGATCGGTTCCGTGTCGCCTGTGTCGACTCGCTCGGACATGGCCTGAGCGACAAACCCGCCGATCCCGAATTCTACGATCAGGAACAACGTGCCGGCGATGTCGTCGCGGTGATTGACGATCTCGGCCACGAGCGCGCCCATGTGGTTGGACATTCGATGGGCGGCTGGGTGGCGGTCGGCGTCGCCCGGTTCTTCCCGGCGCGGCTGGCGTCGCTGGCAATCGGCGGCTGGGACTTTCTCACCGGGCTGCCGCGCGGCAACGCCGGCCCGCTGACATATGCCGCCTTCATGACGTTTGCGCGCCGCACCGCACCTCAGCTTACGGGACGGGTGACGTCCGACCTCGAGGGCGGCGTACGCGCCTGCTTCGATGCGCTCGGCCAGATCGACGGCGCCAAGGACGCCGTGCTTTCCTCACGCGTGCCGGTGCTGCTCTGGAACGGACGGGACGACGCACCGCACATGCCGATGCAGCGCTTTGCCGCGGAGAACGGCCTTGATGCGATGTCGGTCCCCGGCGATCATCTTGGCGCGCTGCTTCAGCACGGCGACACGATCGGCCGCGGCATCGGCTCGTTCGTCAGGCGCGGCTGAGCGGAGCACCGTGCAGGGTTGCGTGCGACGGCGCCGGTTCAGCTCGCGCGGCCCCGACCCGAACATCGCGAAATTCCGGTTAACTGCATTGCGCCGCTCTCATGGTCGCCCACGGGAAAAGCAGAGCGGATCGCTTGGGGGTCACGCGGGATCATGTAGGATAGCGGTCACGATCTCCGCCGGCGACGCTGCCGGCCGACACTCGGACGCTTACTCTGGGACTGCTTGATGACCGCGCATGTCATAGTCACCGACGAAGCCGCCACACGCGTGATCCGGCTACGCAGGCCCGAGAAGAAGAACGCGATCACCGAGGAGATGTTTCGCGCGATCAGCGATGCGATCGACAAGGCGCAGAACAATCCGAAGATCCGCTGCCTGATCATCACCGGCGGCTCCGGCGTGTTCACCGCGGGCAACGACATCGAGGACCTGCTCGCGCAGGGCACCTCGACCGGCGAGGCGCCGCCCGCCTCCGACCTGGTCAAGTTCCTGTATTCACTGGCCCACAATGTGAAGCCGATCATTGCCGCCGTCGACGGCGTCGCGATGGGCATCGGCACCACGATGCTGTTTCACTGCGACTATGTGCTGGCGAGCAAGACCGCGCTGTTCTCGACGCCGTTCTCCAATTTCGGCCTGGTGCCGGAAGGCGCCTCCAGCCTGCTGATGCCGCGGACGATGGGCCATCAGCGCGCCTTTGCGATGCTGGTGATGGGCCGCACCATGTCGGCCGACGACGCCCGCATCGCCGGCTTCGTCAACACCGTGGTGGCACCCGGGCATGCCGAGGTCGAGGCGCACAAGGTGGCGCGCGAGATCTGCGCACTGCCGGCCGAGGCGGTGGCGATCTCGCGCCGCCTGATCCGGCTGCCGCCCGAGGACGTCACCCGTCGCATCGAGCAGGAGAACCACCTGTTCAGCGAGCGGATGCGCTCCAGGGAGGCGGTCAGCGCCTTCAAGGCCTTCATGGCGCGCACGAAGGCTTGAAACGAAGCGTCGCAAAATTGTAGTGGCGTCGCGCCATGATCGTGTGTTCCATGATCGTGCACGCCATGGACAGGTCATGAGACAGCCCCGCCTTACGCCCCTCGCCGCGCTCTGCGCATTCGGACTGGCCGCAGCCGGCCCCTGCCTGGCGCAGACCGCCGCGCCGGTGAGCCTGCGCATTCTCGCGATCAACGATTTCCACGGCTATCTGCGGCCGCCGCCGGGCGGCATCCGCATCACCGATCCCGCTGATGCGACCAAGAAGATCATGGTGCCCGCCGGCGGCGCCGAGCGATTGGCAACCGTCGTCAAGCAGCTGCGTGAAGGCCACAAGAACAACATCTTCGTCGCGGCCGGCGACCTGATCGGCGCGAGCCCGTTTTTGTCGGCCATGTTCCACGACGAGCCGACCATCGAGTCGCTGTCGATGATGGGGCTTGCGATCTCGTCGGTCGGCAATCACGAATTCGACGAGGGCAAGGACGAGCTCCTGCGGATGCAGAATGGCGGCTGCCACCCGGTCGACAAATGCCAGGGGCCGCATCCCTTCGCGGGCGCCAAGTTCCGTTATCTCGCCGCCTCCACGATCGACAAGGCCTCCGGCAAGCCGGTGTTTCCGCCCTACGAGATCAAGGAATTCGACGGCATTCCGGTGGCCTTCATCGGGCTGACGCTGAAGAACACGCCGAACCTGGTGTCGCCGGCCGGCGTCGCCAGCCTCGAATTCCGCGACGAGGCCGAGACTGTCAATGCGTTGATCCCCGAGCTGAAGGCGAAGGGCGTCGAGGCAATCGTGGTCCTGATCCACGAAGGCGGCTTTCCGACCGGCGATTATAATGAATGCCCCGGCATCTCCGGACCGATCGTCGACATCGTCAAGAAGTTCGACAAGGCGGTCGACGTCGTGATCTCAGGTCATACCCACCAGGCCTATGTCTGCGAGATCGACGGACGGCTCGTCACCTCCGGCGACAAATACGGCACGCTGGTCACCGCGATCGACCTTCAGCTCGATCCGAACAGCCATGACGTGATCAGCGCCAAGGCCGACAACACCATCGTGAAGATCGGCGGCACCGCCAAGGACCCGGAGCAGAGCGCGCTGCTGGAATCCTATGACCGGCTGGCCGCGCCGATCGCCAACCGCGCGGCCGGCTCGGTCACGGAAACGCTGTCGCGCACGCCCGCCGAGACCGGCGAAAGCCCGCTCGGCGATATCGTCGCCGACGCGCAGCTGCGCGCGACCAGTTCTGAGCCGAATGGCGGCGCGGTGATCGCCTTCACCAATCCCGGCGGTGTGCGGACCGACATCGTCAAGCGCGAGGACGGCGCCATCACCTATGCCGACATTTTCGCCAGCCAGCCGTTCCGCAACCAGCTGGTGACGATGACGCTGACCGGCAAGCAGCTCAAGGACGTGCTGGAGCAGCAGTGGGCCGACCCGAAACGGCCGCGCGCTCTCCAGGTCTCGAAGGGCTTTGCCTATGCGTGGGATGCGAGCAAGCCCGATGGCTCGCGCATCATCGCCGCGCGGATGTCGCTCGACGGCAAGCCGATCGACCCGGCCGCGAGCTATCGCGTCACGGTGAACAACTATCTCGCCGAGGGCGGCGACGGTTTCACGGTCTTCAAGGAAGGAACGGCGCAGCAGTTCGGCATCTACGACGTCGATGCGCTCTATGCCTACTTCAAGGCCAACAGCCCGGTCGGCCCGGCGGCCGGCAAGCGGATCGAGCGGATCAATTGAAGTGGGGGCGTGGAACACCCGTGGGGCGGAGACAGGCCTTTCCGGCGAGCCGGTAACGGCCTAAATTAGGCACTCCTCGTACGCGCCTCCATTGCGCCGGGAATTTGCATGACACTGCTTCTGACGCACCCCGCCTGCCTCGATCATCTGACCCCACCCGGACATCCCGAACGCCCCGACCGGCTGCGCGCGGTTGCCGAGGTGCTCGGCGAAGACCGCTTCAAGGCACTGGTGCGCGACCTCGCACCGGAAGGCGACCTCGACAGCGTGCTGCTCTGTCATGGCGAGCACTATGTCGGCGAGCTGCGCCACATCGCGCCGACCTCCGGCATGATCTATATCGACGGCGACACCTCGATGTCGCCGGGCACCTGGGAAGCCGTGATGCGCGGCGTCGGCGGCGCGGTGGCGGCGACCGATGCGGTGATGGAGGGCAAGCATCAAAACGCCTTCGTCGCGGTGCGCCCGCCCGGGCATCACGCCGAGAAATCGACGCCGATGGGCTTCTGCTTTTTCGACAATGTCGCGATCGCCGCGCGCCACGCACAGCGCAAATACGGCATCAAGCGCGCCGCGATCATCGATTTCGACGTCCATCACGGCAACGGCACGCAGGATATCTTCTGGGCCGATCCGACCGTGATGTACTGCTCGACGCATCAGATGCCGCTGTTCCCCGGCACCGGCGCTTCAGGCGAGCGCGGCGAGCACGACACCGTCGTCAACGCGCCGCTTTCGCCCGGCGACGGCGGCGCCAAATTCCGTTCCGCGTTCGAGAACCTGATCCTGCCGCAGCTCGAGAAATTCTCCCCCGAGCTCGTCGTCGTCTCGGCGGGCTTCGACGCGCATCACCGCGATCCGCTGGCCTCGATCAACCTGACCGGCGAGGATTTCGGCTGGGTCACGCGCAAGCTGATGGACCTCGCCGACAAGAGCGCCGGCGGCCGCGTCGTCTCCATGCTGGAGGGCGGCTACGACCTCGAGGGCCTGAAAGAGTCGGTGGCATCTCACGTCACCGCATTGATGGGCGCGTGAATCCCCGCCACAATACGCCCGCAAAAATTCGATTGATTCTGCGCCGGGGCAAGCATGGCCTGCGACAGGTCATGTTTGGACGACGAGATCCGATCACGGTCTGATCGGCGCACTGGGAACACATAATGGCCGAAAACACGCAGGCGGACGTCAAGAAGCTCTCCTTTGAACGCGCGATCGAGGAACTCGAATCGATCGTCAAGCGGCTCGAGGACGGCAAGGTCCCGCTTGAGGAATCGGTCGCGATCTATGAGCGCGGCGAGGCGCTGAAGCGGCGCTGCGAGGAATTGCTGCGCCAGGCCGAAGCCCGCGTCGACAAGATCACCACCGACGCCTCGGGCCAGCCGACCGGCACCGAGCCGCTCGACGTGCAGTAGCGCCGCGGGCCGCGCCCTGCGACAGGATGTCCGCCGCGGCGGGCAATTGTTGCTGCCTATTTCCGGCAATCCATCACGCTGCGGGGTGACCGCGGCGACCGGCTGCGGCTGCGAATCCGGCCGATCCGGACCGGCCGGCTGCCGCTGAAATGGCCAAATTGGAACCCGCCTTTGGCCCCAGGCATTGAAAAGTCTAGGTTTTTCAAGACGGCGCATAGGAACCCTGCGCCGCCTATCGGGTTGGCTTTGGTTACGGCTTTGGTGTAATGCTTCCAGTTCTATGGGCATTTGAGGGTGGCGGGCGGCCCGAATTTTTCGGGCGGCATGCATCTCAAATGGTTCGACAAAACTGAACCGGGACGGGTGAAGAGCGACCAAGGTGATGCATATCACGTGGTCCAATCCGGAGTGAATCTAGGCTTACAACCAGGCAGGGCCTGCCGGGACGGCACCCAGTGTCTGGCTTTCGCTGCGCGGTGAGCGCGCCAACCCATCTCGCGTCGGGCCGTTCGTTCCGACAGGCAAAAATTGGAAATTCGCTGTGACCACATTTAGTAAAACGCCGCTTCTTGACACTATTCACACGCCGGATGACCTGCGCAAGCTGAAGGTCGAGCAGGTGCGGCAGGTTGCCGACGAGCTCCGCCAGGAAACCATCGACGCCGTGTCGGTGACCGGCGGCCATTTCGGCGCCGGCCTCGGCGTGGTCGAACTGACCACTGCCATCCACTACATCTTCGATACCCCGCGCGACCGCCTGATCTGGGACGTCGGCCACCAGGCCTATCCGCACAAGATCCTGACCGGTCGCCGCGACCGCATCCGCACCCTGCGCACCGGCGGCGGCCTCTCCGGCTTCACCAAGCGCACCGAGAGCGACTACGATCCGTTCGGCGCCGCGCACTCCTCGACCTCGATCTCGGCCGGCCTCGGCATGGCCGTGGCGCGCGACCTCTCCGGCGGCAAGAACAACGTTATCGCCGTGATCGGTGACGGCGCGATGTCGGCGGGCATGGCCTATGAGGCCATGAACAACGCCGGCGCGATGAACTCGCGCTTGATCGTAATCCTCAACGACAACGACATGTCGATCGCCCCGCCGGTCGGCGCGATGAGCGCCTACCTGTCGCGCCTCTACTCCGGCAAGACCTACCGTTCGCTGCGCGAGGCGGCCAAGCAGATCAACAAGCGCCTGCCGAAGATCCTCGCCAACCGCGCCAACCGCGTCGAGGAATATTCCCGCGGCTTCATGATGGACGGCGGCACGCTGTTCGAGGAGCTCGGCTTCTATTACGTCGGCCCGATCGACGGCCACAATCTCGACCATCTGCTGCCGGTGCTGAAGAACGTCCGCGACATGGAGACCGGGCCGATCCTGGTTCACGTCGTGACCCAGAAGGGCAAGGGCTACGGCCCGGCCGAAGCCTCCGCCGACAAGTACCACGCCGTCGTCAAGTTCGACGTCGCGACCGGCACCCAGGCCAAGGCCAAGCCGAACGCGCCGGCCTACCAGAACGTGTTCGGCCAGAGCCTCGTCAAGGAAGCCCAGAAGGACGACAAGATCGTCGCCATCACCGCGGCGATGCCGTCGGGCACCGGGGTCGACATCTTCAACAAGGCGTTCCCGGACCGCACCTTCGACGTCGGCATCGCCGAGCAGCATGCGGTGACGTTTGCAGCCGGCCTCGCCACCGAAGGCTACAAGCCGTTCTGCGCGATCTACTCGACCTTCCTGCAGCGCGGCTATGACCAGGTGGTCCATGACGTCGCGATCCAGAGCCTCCCGGTCCGCTTCGCGATCGACCGCGCCGGCCTGGTCGGCGCCGATGGCGCGACCCATGCAGGTTCGTTCGACAACGCCTATCTCGGCTGTCTGCCGAACATGGTGATCATGGCCGCCTCCGACGAGGCGGAAATGGTCCACATGGTGGCGACCCAGGTTGCGATCAACGATCGTCCGAGCGCGCTGCGCTATCCGCGCGGCGAAGGCCGCGGCGTCGAGATGCCGGAAGTCGGCATTCCCCTGCCGGTGGGCAAGGGCCGCATTGTCCGCGAGGGCAAGCAGGTGGCGCTGCTGTCGTTCGGCACCCGCCTCGCCGAGTGCGAGAAGGCCGCCGACGAGCTCGCGGCCCACGGCCTCTCCGCCACGATCGCCGATGCGCGCTTCATGAAGCCGCTCGACGAGGAGATGATCATGAAGCTCGCCCGCGACCACGAGATCCTGATCACCATCGAGGAAGGCTCGATCGGCGGCTTCGGCTCGCATGTCATGCAGTTCCTGTCCGACAACGCCATGCTGGACAGCGGCATGCTCAAGTTCCGCTCGATGATCCTGCCCGACGTGTTCCTCGACCACGACTCGCCGGCGGCGATGTATGCCCGCGCGGGTCTCGACGCCAAGAGCATCGTTGCCAAGGTGTTCGAAACCCTCGGCAAGGACTACAAGACCGAGACCGTCAAGCTCGCCTAGAGCCCTTATCCGTTCCGATTGAATCGGAACGGAGCTCTGGATTTTTGTTTTGACGCGTTTTCTTCACGCGAAGCCGGTACCCACTTCGCTTGAAAACGCTCTCATTGCTCGGGCGGCGCCCCTGGTGCCGGCAAGTCCATGAAAATCTATCTGGCAGGTCCTGACGTGTTCCTGCCGGATGCCGTGGAGATCGGCCGCCGCAAGGCGGAGGTTTGCGCCTATCACGGGCTGACCGGGCTCTATCCGCTCGACAACAGCATCAATCCCACGGCCACCAGCGCCTCGCTCACCATCTTCAAAAGCAACGAGGCGATGATGGAGTCTGCCGACGCCATCATCGCCAATTTGACGCCGTTTCGCGGCCCCAGTGCCGACGCAGGCACCGTCTACGAACTCGGCTACATGGCGGGACGCGGCAAGCTGTGCCTCGCTTATTCGAACGATCCCACGTCCTACGCCAATCGCGTGGCGCGGCTGCAGCAGGTCGTGCCGGCATCCGACGGACGCCTGATCGACACCGAGGGGCTGACGGTGGAAGAGTTTGGGTTGCCGGACAATCTGATGATGATGCACGCGCTCGATCTGCACGGCAGTCCGCTGGTGACGCCGAGGGAGCCTGCGGCCGACCTCTGGCACGACCTCACCTCCTTCGAGACCTGCGTGCGGCTCGCCGCCGCGCAGCGCCGGCAGGGCGGCAAATGACCAAGCAAGTGACCAAGCCGGGCGACAACGACAACAACGCATCGACCGGCAAGCGCATCGACGTGCTGCTGGTCGAGCGCGGCCTGTTCGAAAGCCGGGCGCGGGCGCGCGCCGCAATCGACGCCGGCCTCGTCACCGCCGACGGCAAACCGATTGCGAAGGCATCCGAACTCGTCGCGCCCGGTGCCGAACTGACGGCCGAACCGGCGCATCCCTATGTCTCGCGCGGCGGCGTCAAGCTCGCCGGTGCGCTCGAGCACTATCCGATCGACGTTGAGGGCCATGTCTGCCTCGATGTCGGCGCCTCGACCGGCGGCTTCACCGAAGTGCTGCTCGCCAATGGTGCGAGCCTCGTCTTCGCCATCGACGTCGGCCACGGCCAGCTACATCCCTCGCTGCACGGGCATCCGAAGATCGTCTCGATGGAGGAGACCGACATCAGGAATTATGAGGGCAAACGGCTGCCGGCGCGGCCCGATGTCGTCGTGATCGACGTCAGCTTCATCTCGCTGAAGCTGGTGCTGCCGGTGGCGCTGTCGCTGGCGGCGGCGCCGATGCATCTGTTGGCGCTGATCAAGCCGCAATTCGAGGCGGCGCGCAAGCACGCCAAGCGCGGCATTATCCGCAATGCGATGGTGCACCAGGAGATATGCGACGATATCGCTGCCTTTGCCGCCTCGCTCGGCTGCACCGACATTCAAGTGTTCCCGTCATCGATCACCGGCGGCGACGGTAATATCGAATTCTTCCTCGGCGCGCGCCGTGGCTGAGCTTCTCACCATCGACCATGTCGGCCATCGCGGCGACGGCGTCGCGATCGACGGCGCGCAGTCGATCTTCGTGCCCTACACGCTGGCCGGCGAAACCGTCGAGGTCGACAACGTCCCGGGCAATCATCCCGACCGGCGGCGGCTGGTGCGGGTAACGCAGGAAAGCCCCGAGCGGATCGCGCCGTTCTGCCCGCATTTCGGCGTCTGCGGCGGCTGCGCGATCCAGCACTGGAATGACGAAGGCTATCACGCCTGGAAACGCAACATCGTGGTCGAGACGCTGGCGCAGGCAAAGGTCGCGGCTGAAGTCGCGCCGCTGCTCGACGCCCATGGCGCGGGCCGCCGCCGCATCACGCTGCACGGACGCATGGGCACCCATGAGGTCCTCAAGGTCGGATTCGCTGCTGCCGGTTCGCACGACATCATCCCGGTCGACCGCTGCCCGATCCTCGATCCGGCGCTCGACGGCGCGCTCGAGGCGGCCTGGGCCACAGCCGAGCCGCTGATCTCGATCGGCAAGCCGCTCGACATCCAGGTGACCGCGACCCTCAATGGTCTCGACATCGACGTGCGCGGCTCCGGCGCGCTGCCGACCAGCTTGATCACCACTCTGTCGCGGGTCGCGGAGAAACACCGGCTGGCGCGGCTGACACGGCATGGCGAACTGGTGCTGCAGCGCAGCTCTCCGGAGGTTGCGATCGGAAAGGTGAAGGTCGTGCTGCCGCCGGGCTCGTTCCTGCAGGCGACCGTCAAGGGCGAGGAGACGCTGGCTGCGCTGGTTCGCGAGCATTGCGGACGCGCCAAGCACATCGCCGATCTGTTTTGCGGCGTCGGCCCGTTTGCGCTCCGCCTCGCCGAGAAGGCGCGCGTCACGGCCTTCGACAGCGACGCCGGCGCGGTCGCGGCGCTGCAAAAGGCTGCGCAATCGACACCGGGGCTGAAGCCGCTCAAGGCCGAGACGCGCGACCTGTTCCGCCGCCCGCTGATGCCGCAGGAATTGCGCGACTACGACGCCGTCGTGTTCGATCCGCCCCGGCAGGGCGCGCAGGCGCTGGTCACCCAGCTTGCGGCGAGCAAGGTGCCGACGGTCGTCGCGGTGTCCTGCAACGCCGCGACGTTTGCGCGCGACGCAAAAATCCTGATCGATGGTGGCTACAAGATCGCTGGCGTCACCCCGGTCGATCAGTTCCGCCACACCCCGCATGTCGAGCTGGTGGCGCGCTTCGCACGCTGAGACTTCGCTGCGACTATCGCAGCAGGCGGCGGTCTCGCTATAATCCGCGTCGCATGTCCCATGATCCGCTGCTCGCACGTATCATTCCCGTCCTTGCCGACGTGCCCGGCGTCGCCGCCATCGTGCTCGGTGGCTCGCGGGCCCGCGGCACAGCCCATGAAACCTCCGACACCGATCTCGGCCTCTACTATCGGGATGGCGCCGCGCTGGACGTCGATCGACTGCGCGCGGCCGTGACGGGCCTGGTCGATGATCCCACCGCTGCCCATGTGACGCCGGTCGGCGAATGGGGGCCGTGGATCGTCGGCGGCGCCTGGCTTACGATCGGAGGCCGAAAGGTCGATCTGCTCTACCGCAGTATCGATGAGGTCGCTGATGTCATCGACGCCTGCCGCAACGGCGAGATCAGCATGCACTACCAGCCGGGCCATCCGCACGGCTTCTGCTCGGCGATCTGGATGGGCGAGGTTGCGCTGTGCCGGATCCTGCACGATCCCGATGGCCTCGTCCCAGCGCTGAAGGCAAAGACCGCGCCCTACCCGCCCGGTCTGCGCGATGCGTTGGTGCGGCGCTTTCAATGGGAAATCCTGTTCGCGATCGAGAATGCCGAGCTTGCCGTGCCGCGCGGCGACGGCACGCATATCGCCGGCTGCGCCTATCGCGCGCTGGCGTGCATGGGTCAGGTGCTTTTTTCGCTGAACGGGCAGTATCTGATCAACGAAAAGGGCGCGCTGGCGCAAGCAGCGAAATTTCCGGTGACGGTTCGCGATCTCGCCGGGCGTGTCGCCGAGATGTGGCGGCAGATCGGCGCCGCCGAGCACGCCGCCGCGATGCAGACGCTGCGCGAACTCGATAGCGACGTTCGAGAGATTTGTGCGGCGGGTTAGCAAGGAATCGTAGGATGGGTAGAGCGCAGCGAAACCCATCGCGTCCAGCGGAATTGATGGGTTTCGCTTCGCTCTACCCATCCTACGCGAGCGCTACCGCCCCCAGCGATCCTGCCAGATCTTCTCACCGATCGTGCAACTGACCCGTGGCTCCTTCTCGGCGGTCCGCACGATCGGGCGCTCGGGGGTACGGCCGGCGACCTCGAGCAGCAGCTTGGTGCGGATCGCTTCCTTGAACTTCTCGCGATCCTTGATCGACACCACGAAGGAGCCCGGCCCGCCGATCACGCAGTCCTCGTAGTACCAGTCGAGATTTTCGATATCCATCGTCGAGTAGGACGGCTCCTTCACCATGATCGGCAGGCCGTTGATGACGATGCCCTTGTCGAGCGCCGCATCACGCGCAGGCGTGATCGGCGTGCCGTTGTTGTTGGGGCCGTCGCCGGAAATATCGATCACGCGGCGCAGGCCACGATGCGGATTCTCGTCGAACATCGGGATCGCGAAATAGATCGCGCCCGAGATCGAGGTGCGCGAGGCGCGGCGCACCGCCGTCTTCATGATCTCGGCGGAGACTGCATCGGCGGATTCAGGGCCGTCGATCACCCGCCAGGGAATGATGACCTTCTGGTCGTTGGAGGCGGCCCATTCGAAATAGGTGATCGAGATCTTGCCGTTGGGGCCGGCCTTCAGCGCTTGCAGGAACTCCTTGGAAACGATCGCTTGCGCATAGCCCTCACGCTGGATCGCGAGCTCGTCCATGTCCATCGAATAGGAGACGTCGACCGCGATGATCAACTCGATGTCGACGCTCGGCGTGGATTCCTTTTCGGTGATGCGCTGGCCGGGTTGAGTTCCCGGGCCGGGCGCGGCAACACCGGCCACATCGCCACTGGCCAACATGCCCGCGACAAGCACCACTCCGATCGAGACATACCAGCGCATTGCGGCCCTCCCGTCGTGTCCTGTCATGGTGACACGCAAATCAGGCGGCGAAAAGCGCAGATATCATCTGTTCTTCACATTCAAGTTAGAGGCCTGCAAGTTAGAGGCCTGCAAGTTAGACGCCTGCGGGTTAGACGCTTGCAGGTTGGACATCACTTGTCGCGAATGCGGCAACGCGCGCCGTGCCGTCGCCGCAATGACGCCGTGCAAATCGAACGGTTCCAACATGTGCGGGAAGACGGTATTCTTACGGAGCAATCGCGAGGGAGTGCGATGCCCGATACCGTCGTCAAGCCGAAGACTAGGACGAAGACCAAGGTCGAGCGGCCACGCCTGCACAAGGTGATCCTGGTCAACGACGACTATACGCCGCGCGAATTCGTCGTCACCGTGCTGAAGGGTGAATTCCGCATGACCGACGACCAGGCCTACAAGGTGATGCTGACCGCGCATCAGCGCGGCGTCTGCGTGGTCGCGGTGTTCACCAGGGATGTCGCCGAGACCAAGGCGACGCGCGCCACCGATGCCGGCCGCGCCAAGGGCTATCCGCTGCTGTTCACCACCGAGCCCGAGGAGTAGCGGCCATCACCGCTCGGCTGGCCGCGTAAGCTGTGCGCGCTGACTCAGCGCAATGTCGGCGACGACCGCCCCCATCACCAGCGCGCCGCCGATCAGGGCACGCGGCGACGGCACCTCGGCAAACGCCAGCCACACCCAGAACGGCATCAGCGGCGTTTCGAGAGTTGCGATCAACGAGGCCTGCGCGGACGGCAGCAACCTCGAGCCGACCGTGAACAGCGTGAGGCCGAGACCGACCTGGCATACGCCGAACATCGCGAGCACGCCGAGATCGGCGCCGGTGACCGCGCCGATGCCGAGCCCCAACGGCAAGCTCACGGCGCTGCCGAGAAAGTTCGAGAGCGCAGCGGCGGCGATCATCGGCGTACCCTTGTGCCGCCGGATCACCACCGTCATCAGAGAGATCGCCAGCACCATCACGCAGGCAAGGCCGATACCCCTGTAATCCGTGATACCGCCGGCGCCGCTGACGGTGATCGCCACACCCGCGAGCGCGACGAGGCTTGCCAGCAATGTGCCAGGCCGCGCCCGCTCACCGAGCCAAAGCCAGGCGATCGCGGCCGCCGCAAACGGCTGCATCGCGATGAGAATGGCGACATTGGCGACGCTGGTCAGTTGCAGCGCCGGAATGAACGTCACCATGCCGAAGGTCGAGAGGCCGGCCACCAGCCATCCGCTCGCGGGCATCACGACGAGATCGCGCGCGCCGCGCCAGCCCTGCGTGGCGACCAGGAACAGCGCGATCGCGCCGCCACCGAACAACCCGCGCCAGAACAGGATGGTCCAGGAATCGAAGTGCAGCAGCCGGGTGAAGAACGGCGCAGTGCTCCAGGCCGCGGCAGCCGCGACGACCAGCGCGATCCCGGTGCGATGCTGCGCGTCCTTGTCAGTCACCGTGCGCAGCCGCTAGCCGGCAGCCGCAATCGGCGCCTCGTCGAACAGGCCGTAGACCCGTTCGGCCTTGGCAAATCCTGCGATCGGAAACTCGCCGAGATCGCTCCAGCCGCCGTCGTGAATGCCGGCGAAGCGCTCGGAAGCCACGACGGTGCGGCCAAGACGGCCGGCGATCCTCTCCAGCCGAGCGGCGAGATTGACCGCAGGGCCGATGCAGGTGAAGTCGAGCCGGTTGCCGCCGCCGATATTGCCGTAGAGCACGCGTCCGAGATGCAGCGCGACGCCGAAGCGGAAGCGCTCGACGGCATCGCCATTGGGGAATTCCAGCGCCTCGACCCCGGCACGGGACGCGCGCGCAGCCTCCAGCACCCGCGAGCAGACCTGCGCCTCGTCGCCGAGATATTCGTCGACCGGGAACACCGCGAGCAGGCCATCGCCCATGAATTTGAGCACCTCGCCGCCATGGTCACGGATCGCGGTGACCTGGCAATCGAAGTAGAGGTTGAGGATCTCGACGACGGTCTCGGCCGGCAAGCGGTCCGACAGCGCGGTGAAGCCGCGCAGGTCGGACAGCCAGATCGCGGCATCCATCGTGTCGGCGTGGCCACGCCGGATCTGGCCACCCATGATGCGCTCGCCGGCCCGATTGCCGACATAGGTGTCGAGCAGCAGCGAGGCGGTACGGCGCAGCGTGACGATCTCGATGTAGCGCGACAGCGGGACGGTGATCGAGCGGATTGCGTCGAGCTGCTCGTCGGTGAAGCCGCCCGGCTGCTTGGTGGTCCAGCTCGAGGCGTTGGGGGGGCCGGCGGTGTTGATCAGCGGCACCGCGATATAGTCGGTGACGCCCTCGGCCTGCAGGTCCACGACGATGGGAAAGCGTTTGCTGGCGGGGTCGTCGAGCCGCGCACGCACCTCGACGCCCTGCTTGAGGACGATCGCCAGCGGGCTGACGGCAAATTCCGGGGCGTCCAGGATGTTGTGATCAACGCTGCCGGTATCGACCTCGGCGCCCGGCTTCCAGATGAAATGGCGGCCGTAGATCTCGGGATGCAGCGTGCGCACGAAGACGCCGACGCGCCACAACGGCAGGCCGGCCCGGACCAGCCGTTCGCAGCATTCCGCCATCATCTGCGCCGGGGTCGGCGCCGATCGCGCGCCGCCGATCATCCATGCGATGATGTCCCGAAGCTCCGACGCGTTCATGGCATTCCCCAAGCGAGCACCCGATCCGGTGGCTAGCAGTATATAGGGGATCAGCGCCCGGTCTGCCCGCGGTCGCGCAGAAAATGGTCGGCCAGAACGCAGGCCATCATGGCCTCCCCGACCGGCACCGCGCGGATGCCGACGCAGGGGTCGTGGCGGCCCTTGGTCAGGATGTCGGTGTCGGCGCCCTTGCGGTCCACGGTCCGGCGCGTGGTCAGGATCGAGGACGTCGGCTTGACCGCAAAGCGCACCACCACCGGCTGGCCCGTCGAGATGCCGCCGAGCACGCCGCCGGCATGGTTCGACAGGAAACGTGTTCCATTGTTGCCGGTCCGCATCTCGTCGGCGTTCTCTTCGCCTGACAGTTCGGCGGCGCCGAAGCCGGCGCCGATCTCGACGCCCTTGACGGCGTTGATGCTCATCATCGCGGAAGCCAGATCGCTGTCGAGCTTGGCATAGATCGGCGCGCCGAGGCCGGCCGGCACGCCCTCGGCGACAACCTCGATGACGGCGCCGATCGAGGAGCCGCTCTTCCTGATGCCGTCGAGATAGCTTTCGAAGAACGCCGCCTTGTCCTTGTCGGGACAGAAGAACGGGTTGTTGGCGATCTCGTCCCAGTCCCATTTCTCGCGATCGATCTTGTGCGGACCCATCTGCACCAGCGCGCCGCGCACCTTCACATCGGGCAGGACTTTTCGCGCGATCGCACCGGCCGCGACGCGGGTTGCGGTCTCGCGGGCGGAGGAGCGCCCACCGCCGCGATAGTCGCGCAGGCCGTATTTCGCCTCATAGGTGAAGTCGGCATGGCCAGGGCGGAACTTGTCCTTGATCTCGGAATAATCCTTCGAGCGCTGGTCGGTGTTCTCGATCAGGAGCGCGATCGGCGTGCCGGTCGTGACCTGCACGCCGCTCTCCGGATGCGCCATCACGCCGGACAGGATTTTCACCGCATCCGGCTCCTTGCGCTGGGTGGTGAAGCGCGACTGGCCGGGCCGTCGGCGGTCGAGGTCGTGCTGGATCTCCTCCACCGTCAGAGGGATCATCGGCGGACAGCCGTCCACCACGCAGCCGATCGCGACCCCATGGCTTTCGCCGAAGGTCGTGACGCGGAACATATGGCCGAAAGTATTGAAGGACATGGCGTGTCGTAACGCGCAGGGTCGGCAGCGTCAAACGGGTTTCATGGCCCCAAGTACGCGGCTGACCGGCGCCCTTAACTATACTTCTGCAGGCCCGCCGCGCTGAACACGTAGACCGCGCCCTGCTCGATTGCGAGGTCGGCGGCCGAGGCCGGGGTCTCGAAGCCGAGCGCCACCATCAGCGCCCGCGCCGTGCCGCCATGTGCGACGGCGACCGTGTCCGACGTCACCGAGCCGTACCATTCGGTCATCCGCGCCTGCACCCCGACATAGCTCTCGCCGCCCTCCGGCGACACCGTCCACTTCTCGGCGAGGCGGCGGGCATACACGGCTGGGTCGGCGGCCTGCGCCTGCGCCAATGTCGAGCCTTCCCACGTCCCGTAGGCGATCTCGCGCAGCCGCGCGTCGAGGGCGTAGTCGCCCAGCGGCAGGCCAAGCTCGGTGCGCACCAGCTCCATGGTCGCGCGCGCCCGGAGCAGCGGGCTTGCGACGAACGGCAGCGTCGTCTTGTCACGGCCGTCGCGCGCCAGCAGATCGGCGAGGATGCGGCCGGCATGCGCCGCCTGGGCGCGGCCGCGCTCGTTGAGAGCAATATCCTGCACGCCCTGAAGCCGGCCTTCGGCGTTCCATGAGGTCTCGCCGTGGCGGATGTAGTAGATCGTTGGCACCGGCATTCGCTTCGCATTTTTCCGGCTCGGAGGTACACCAGCACTTTGGCCGGCGACAAGCCCAAATCGGCCGCCGCCGAGGCGCTATGCGCGCAGCTCGGCGCAACCGGAATAGCGACGCCGATAGGGTGTTATGTTGAGCAAGGCGGCTATCGCCGCGACCATCGAAGGCTGGGATGCATGACCGCGTTTCGTCAAAGTGTCGAGGCCATGATTCCAGCGCTCCGCCGCTATGCGCGCGCGCTGGTGCGTGACTCGGATATCGCCGATGATTTGGTGCAGGACACGCTGGTGCGCGCGCTGCGCTCGGAGCGGCTGTTTCTCGGCGGCGACGTCAGGAGCTGGCTGTACACGATCCTGACCAATCTGAACAAGAACCGCAGGCGCTCGCTGGCGCGGCGGCCGGCCTTCATGCCGCTGCTCGACAACAATGCCGACGCCAGCGGCACCGAGGCCGAGGGACGCGACATCGAGCGCGCGCTGTCGACGCTGGTCGAGGAGCAACGCTCAGTGCTGCTGCTGGTGATGCTGGAGGGCATGAGCTACCGGGAGGTCGCCGATATCCAGGGCGTGCCGATCGGCACGGTGATGTCCCGCCTCGCCCGCGCGCGCGCCCATGTGCGGGCCTCGATCGAGGGCCAGCGCCCGGCGCTGAGGCGGGTGAAATGATAATGTGCGCGATGACAGGTGTTACGCATGAACGTTTTTCGAACAAGATTTGGCAGAGACAATTGATATGACCAACCCGAATATCCCCGTCACCGAAGACGAGCTGCACGCCTACGTCGACAACGAGCTGCCGGCCGAACGCCGCGGCGATGTCGAGGCGTGGCTCGCCGCGCATCCCGACGATGCGGCGCGGGTGCAGTCATGGCGTGCGATGGCCGAGACATTGCATGCGCGCTACGACACGGTGCTGGACGAGGCGGTGCCGAAGCGGCTCGAGCTCGAGCGGCTGGTGCGCCAGCCGCGCCGCTGGGTCTATGGCGCGGTGGCGGCGACGCTGATGGCCTTCATCGCCGGCGGCGGCGTCGGCTGGATCGCGCGCGGCGCCTCGGCAACGCCGTCGACCTTCCAGAGCTTCACGCTCGATGCGCTGGATGCGCACCGCCTCTACGTGGTCGAGGTCCGTCACCCCGTCGAGGTGCCCGGCAGCGAGCGCGATCATCTGCAGCAATGGCTGACCAAGCGCTGCGGCTGGGACGTCCGCGCACCCGACCTCACCGGGCTGAAGCTGGTCGGCGGCCGCCTGCTGCCGGGGCCGAGCGGGCCGGCGTCGTTCCTGATGTATGAGAGCACGTCCGGCGAGCGCTTCACGGTCTACACCGCCAAGGCGAAAACCGAGGCGACCCAGATGCGCTATGCCGTGCAGGGCAGCGACGGCGCGCTGTTCTGGGCCGATCGCGGCGTCGCCTATGTCGTCAGCGGCGGCACCGACCGCACCCGCCTGACCCAGGTCGCGCAGGCCGTCTACGATCAGATGGAGAAGAACGGCGGCTGACCTTCCGTAAATCTACGGGAGATCAGCCGCCGACCTTGTGCCGTTTCGAGTAAGTGAATCCAGCCTCACTCGGCGTCCCAATTCCGACATTGAAAATTTCGATTCGCGTCATGGACGCGTCTCATTGTCGTACCGGATGCTCACGCGAAGATGATCTGCGCCCGATCCGCCGATCGGCGCACGCGGCCTCGATTGGGGTTTTGTGTACCGCGCTGGTCCCCCTCTCGAGGCCGCACTCTTTTTCCGCAGTCCGATCTGCACGCCGCAGATTGAGACCTCGGACGGCCGGTCATCCTTTGACGCCCTCGCAATGCCGGCGTCTACCCCGATAGAGTCCGGGGTAGTGCAGTTTCGCGTCTTTTGCGTCTTTTGGGGCGCGTTCTCGGCGGTCAGCCGAGATCGCTGCGCGGATTGTAGGGATTTCGCTCCCGCCACGTCTGCATCAATGCCTCAAGCTCGGCATCGTTCCCGTCGGGCAGGATGATGCGGGTCGTGACGTAGAGGTCGCCAACAGCCCCCGCCTTCGACAGCCCCTTGCCCTTGAGGCGGAAGGTACGGCCGCTGGAGGTGTTCTTCGGGATCGACAGTTCGACCGCGCTGCCGAGCGTCGGCACACGGACCTTGCCGCCCAGCACCGCCTCGTAGAGGGTCACAGGCAGATCGATCCGGAGATCGTTGCCGTCGACCTTGAAGAACGGATGCGGCGCGATCGAGATCGTGATCAGCAGGTCGCCGGGCGGATGGCCTTGCGCGGTGTCGCCCTGCCCCTTCAGCCGAATCTGCTGGCCCGCGGTGACGCCGGGCGGAATCTTGACGTTGAGCTCACGGCCGGTCGGCAGGCGCACGCGCTTGTCGCCGCCCCCAGCCGATTCCTCCAGCGACACTGTCATGGCGACCGAAAGATCGAGGTCGACGCCGACCCCGCCGCCTTCAAATTCAAACGGGTTGGCCCGCCCCCCGCGCGCGCCACCGCCGCCACGCGCGGCGTTGCCGAACATGCTGTTGAGGATGTCCTCGAAGCTGCCACCGCCCATACCGCCGCCGGGGCCGGGGCCACTGCGGAAGCTGTACTCGAAGCCGCCGGGACCGGCACGGCCGCCGGCGCCGCCACCAGGGAAGCCCTGGAAGCGCGGCTTGCCGTCGGCATCGATCTCGCCGCGGTCGAACTGCTTGCGCTTGTCCTCGTCGCCGACGATCTCGTTGGCTGTGTTGATCTCCGCAAAGCGGGCGGCCGCCTTCGGGTCGTTCTTGTTGTTGTCAGGGTGATGCTTCTTGGCGAGCTTGCGATAGGCGCTCTTGATCGTCGCAGCGCTGGCGCTCCGCTGCACCCCCAAGACCTCATAGGGGTCGCGCATCCGTCACGTCTCCTTCACGGGAAAATCAGTTTTGGCCGGGAACCCATCCGGGGCCACTTTGCCTTCATGTGGGGGCTCAGTGGCATTTTTGCAACTAGATCGGGACCGGGTATCAGCCGGAACTTCAGGACTTGCTCCAAGGCTTCAGGCTCTGGATCTGCCACCGCCCCTGTCCAGCCTTGCAAGCGGCGCCCTGGAGCCAAGTCTCGGTAGCTCTATTAACATAGCTGGCGAGAAAGTCCCGGCACGTCTTGCCGTCCTCGCCCGAATAGGCCTGGGCCAACGGCGTCACCGAGCCCCGCGCGCCGGTCTGGGGATTTTCCCAGGGCTGGCTGGAATCCTTGTCGCCCTTGGTCAGCACGTCGGAGGCGGCGTTGCGGGCAAAGGCGAGATCGCTTTCGGTCGGCATCACCGCATTGACCTGGGTCGGGCTGATCGAGCCCGTCACATCCTTGTCGTCCATCTTGGCGAAAGCATCGGTGCGCGACAGGCTGCAGCCGCTTGCGCCGACGCCGATCAGGATCAAGGTCACCACCGCGCCCGCAGGGTGGATCGCCGATAGGCCAACGCGCCCCCATGCCCTATATAGGGCTAGAAGCGCGCTCTCGGACGCGGGCGAATGCAAATCGGGACTCCTGACATGACCGACACGACCTCCATCAAACACCCGGCACCGTTAACATCGGGTGATTTCACCGCAGCGGAGGAGCCCTTCGCCCTGTTCGGTGAATGGTTTGCGGAAGCGGTCAAGTCCGAGCCGAACGATCCGAACGCGATGGCGCTCGCAACTGTCGATGCCGACGGGCTGCCCGACGTGCGGATGGTGCTGATGAAGGGCTTCGATGCCGACGGCTTCGTGTTCTATAGCCACATTGCCAGCGCCAAGGGCCGCGAATTGGCCGCAAATCCTAAGGCCGCTTTACTGTTTCACTGGAAATCGCTGCGCCGCCAGGTGCGCATCCGCGGGCCGGTGACGCCGGTGACGGATGCCGAGGCCGACGCCTATTTCGCCACGCGGCCGAAGCAGGCGCAGATCGGCGCCTGGGCCAGCAAGCAATCGCAGCCGCTGGAGAGCCGCTTCGCCTTCGAGCAGGCGATCGCCAAGGCCGGCGCGAAATACGTGATCGGCGAGGTACCGCGTCCGCCGGGCTGGAGCGGCTGGCGGATCACGCCGCAGCGCATCGAGTTCTGGCACGACCGCCCGTACCGCCTGCACGACCGCATCGAATTCCGCCGCGACGGCGCCGGCAGCGCATGGTCGAAGGTGCGGCTCTATCCGTGATGACGACAGCTTAGAAGACGCCAACCTGAAAGACACCATGTCCCCTCCTTCCAACGCGCCGCGCCGTACCCTGCTCCTGACCGGTGCCAGCCGCGGCATCGGTCACGCCACCGCGATCCGGTTTGCTTCCGCCGGCTGGCGCGTCATCACCTGCTCACGGCATGCATTTCCGGAAGTCTGCCCCTGGGGCGCTGGACCGGAAGATCACATCGAGGTCGATTTCGGCGATCATGACGACACGGTTCGCGCGATCAGCGAGATCCGCAAACGGTTGGTGAACGACGAGTTGCACGCGCTCGTCAACAATGCCGCGATCTCGCCGAAGGGGGCGGGCGGCGCGCGGCTCGGGACCATGGACACCGATATCGAGACATGGCTGCACGTGTTCCGCGTCAACTTCTTCGCGCCCATCATGCTGGCCCGCGGGCTGATTGATGAACTCAAGCACGCCAGGGGCGCGGTGGTGAACGTCACCTCGATCGCCGGCTCGCGCGTGCATCCGTTCGCCGGCGTTGCCTATGCGACCTCGAAAGCCGCGCTGGCATCGCTGACGCGGGAAATGGCATCCGACTTCGGCCGCGTCGGTGTCCGCGTCAACTCGATCGCACCGGGCGAGATCGACACTTCGATCCTGTCGCCGGGCACCGAGAAGATCGTCGATCAGCAAATCCCGATGCATCGCCTCGGCACCCCGGACGAGGTCGCCAAGATCATTTACGTTCTCTGTACGGAGACCAGCTCTTACGTGAACGGTGCGGAAATCCACATTAACGGTGGCCAGCACGTCTGAGCTTTGGCTTGGATGGGAATCTAGGGGGAAAGAGGTTCGAGGCGATCCCGGCCGCCGCCGCGGCCGTACTCCAGGGATTGCTTCGATTGCAGGCGTAACGACGCAGACGAGGCTTCTGCCTCCAATAGGCCTCAGCCTCTAGTCGGCGTAGAACCGGCGAGACTTCTTCTCAAACGGCTGCAGCGCGATGTCATTCAACGCGCTGGAGCATTCGTCTTCGTCCTCGCCATCCAACATCGCAGCGCCACAGTAACGGCAAAGTCTCGGCGAGATCGCCTGCACCTTGCCTGCTGCGCGGTCCTGTTGATAGCGCGCAAAGTCGATGACGTTACGCCGTGGCGTTATGATCTTCTCAACCATTGCTGTCCTCCGGCTTCGAGGCGGGCGTTATCGCAGACAAGTTTCGCCCAAACGTTCAGCGTAACGCTCAAATTTTAGCAGAGGAAATAAGGCAGAAAACGCGTCCCAAAACGCGACGTGTGGAACCAGTGCTACAGCCACTTTTTCCACTTGAAGATCCAGTACGGCACGACCGCCGCGATCAGCATCAGCACCAGTGCGTACGGATAGCCGTGCGCCCATTCGAGTTCCGGCATTGCCTTGAAATTCATGCCGTAGACCGAAGCAATCAGCGTCGGCGGCATCAGCACCACCGCCATCACCGAGAACAGCTTGATGATGTTGTTCTGTTCCAGATTGACCACGCCGAGCATGGCGTCGAGCACAAAGGTGATCTTGTTGGAGAGATAGGAAGCGTGGTCGGTCAGTGAGGCCACGTCGCGCTGCATGGTCTTGAGTTGCTCGCGCATGTCCTTGGACCATTTCACGCCTTCTACGATCGCCGAAAGGAACGTGACGAGGCGGCCGATTGAGACCAGGCTTTCACGGACTTTCGAGGTCAGGTCGCCCTTGCGGCCGATCGCGATCAGGATTTGCGAATATTGCTTGGCGTGGCCGTGGCGCTGGCTCTCCGGCTCGAAGATGTCGTGGGAGACCTGGTCGATGTCGGCGCCGCAGCGCTCCAGGAGGTCGGCGCAGCGGTCGATCACCGCATCCAGCAGTTCCATCAGCACCTGCTCGCCGGTGAGACCGGGCGCACAGGAGCGCGCCAGCTTGTTCTCGACCAGCGCAAACGGCTTCGGCAGGTCGTAGCGCACCGTGACCAGCCGATGGCTGGTCAGAATGAAAGTGACCGCCGTGGTGCGCGGCATGTCCGTGTCAGACTGGCACATCAGCGTCGCGGTCATGTAGCGCGCGCTGTTCTCGATATAGAGCCGGCTGGAGATCTCGATCTCCTGCATGTCTTCCCGGGTCGGAACCGCGATCCCCGCGAGCTTCTCGACGGCCCGGTCCTCCTCGACGGTCGGGTTCACCAGATCGACCCAGACCGCACCCTCCGGCAGCGCGCCGAGGTCGGTGACGGCAGCCTTCTTGAGGGAGAAATCGGAGGGAACGAACACCGACAGCATCACGAACTCCGAGACACAGGATTGGAAACAGGGCTGGCAGGACCCGTCGACTTAGCGCGATTCTGGCTGGCGCTTCATGACCGGGCGATTAACCGGACATCCACCTTTGTGGCGGCCATGCGGCGGTGAATGTGACGTTGAAGCGGCTTCGATTGAACAACCGTTGCCTGTTTGCACAAAAACTGGCCCCACACCAGAAGACTTGCGGCAAAAAAGCCACAGGCGACGTCCCGCGATGCGGGAAAGGCATCTAAAGTCTGGGAATAAAGGCACGTTTCGGCAATAATGCCGTTCATGGAATCGTGGCGTTTAGGGCGTAATCGTGGCGCTTTGAGACGCGGATTTTCGATTGGAACTTAATCATGTCGTCGTTCAAAGTTACCTTTGGGATCCTGGCCGCAGGCCTGATGTTGTCGGGTTGCATGCAGGCCACGACCTATGAGGCCACCAACACCGCCGCCTTCAAGCCGCATGACAAGGAACTGCTGGCCAAGACCACCTACGTCAAGACGCCGGTGGCCGAGCCGTTCCGCCGCGCCATCGTCGAATATCACCGCAAGGAAGCCCCCGGCTCCATCGTGGTCGATTCCGACAACCATTACCTCTACTACGTGATGAACGACGGCAAGGCGATCCGCTACGGCATCACCGTTGGCGAAGAAGCCATGGCCTGGTCCGGCATTGCCAAGGTCGGCAGCATGACCGAATGGCCGGCCTGGCACCCCACCCCCGGCGAAATCTCGCGCCTCGGCGTTCCGACCTTCGTGGCACCCGGCCCGGACAATCCGATGGGCTCGCGCGCGATGTACCTCTACTCGGGCGGCAAGGACACGCTGTTCCGCATCCATGGCACCAACCAGCCGGAATACATCGGCTCGTCGATCTCCTCGGGCTGCATCCGCATGACCAATGAGGACGTCATCGACCTCTACAACCGCGTCAAGCTCGGCACCATCGTCGTGGTGCTGGAGCCGAAGCACGGCGACTCGCCCTACAAGCCGCAGATGGCGCTGCAGGGCGGCGGCAACGTCCCCTACTAATCCCAATCACGTCGCAATCGCGATCAAAGGCGCCGGCTTTGCCGGCGCTTTTTTGTTGGCTGCGGCTTGGTCTCGGCAGCGCTTTCGGGCGCGGCCGCATCAGTTGATTTCGCCGCATCCGGTTCGTCGGCCTTGCCGCGATCGGCTTCGGACGCGTCCGGCCTGGATGCGTCCGGCTTGGACGCGTCTGATTTTGCGGCGACCGCGCGCGGCGGCGCCGCTTCGGGGCGCTCGGCCGGCAACAGCGGCGCGACGCGCGGCAGCGGATCGTAAACGCTCCACTGGCAGATCCGGTAATTGCTGCGACGCTCCGTCAGGTCGAGGTGGATATGGTCCTCGTGGTACCAGTCCGAGCCCGGGCCGAGCACGGTGGAGAAGCGGGCGCAGACCGAATGCAGCACGGTCTCGCGCAGATCGCGCGGCACGCTGCGGTCGGTCAGCGAGATCGACTTGCCGTTGGTGAGACCGAAGGCGCGCACGTCGAGCGCATTGGCGCGGCCATGTTCGGAGAGCTGCGCGCCGACGACGCGATTGCGGCCGCGGCACTCGAACGAGTCGAAATTGTCGAGATTGCTGATCCCGCCCCCGAGGCTCTGCGCCAGCGGCGCGATATCGGTGCGGACCCAGTCGGCGACCGCACTTGCCATCTTGCAGCGGAGGATCGCCGCGGGCTTGACCGCGACCTTGCGCTTGTCCGGCAGCACGATGGCCTCGAGCCGCACCAGATCCTCGCCGCCGCAGCCGCCGGCGCCATGAATATCCGGAATGCTCGGCGCGATCGCGATCTCCTCGGTCAGTGCCTGCCGGCAGGCCGAAAGCTGCGGCCTGGGCGGCTCGGTCGGCTTGGCTGCTTCGGCTGGCTTGGCCGTCGCGCCGGACCTGGCTGGCGGCGCGGGCTCGGCTGCTGCGGGCGCGTCAGCTGCTGCCGGCGCTTCGGTTGCTGCCGGCGCCTCCGCGGGGCGCGGCTTCGGCAGCGGCACAGCTGAGCGCCGGACCGACTTGTGCGCCCTCTGCGGCCGGACACCGAACAGATCGTCCCAGGGAAAGCCAGGCGCGCCACGGGCGGCCTGCGCAGACCCTGCTTGCATGCCAAGGCAAAGCAGCGCGGCGGCAGCGGTAACCATTGCCGCGCCCCCGCGACGAAACGCGCCATCAGGCCATTTTCGGCTTGCTTTCTCCGCGGTACAGTTCATGTCAGTTCCATGATTTTACTGCCGGCCGTCCAAGATGCCGGCGGATCATGCGTGAGGATCGAGGAGGGATTTGCGTATGCTTGGCTTGATGCAAGATTGGCCCTTGCTGTGTCACAAGATTATTGAGCACGCCGCCAAATATCACGGCACGCGGGAAGTCGTGACCCGGTCGGTCGAAGGCCCCATTCATCGCACCAACTACGCCCAAATTCACGCCCGCGCGCTGAAGGTCTCGCAGAGCCTGGAACGCGACGGCATCAAGCTCGGCGACCGCGTCGCCACCATCGCCTGGAACACCTGGCGCCACCTCGAGGTCTGGTACGGCATCATGGGGATCGGCGCGATCTGCCACACGGTCAATCCACGACTGTTTCCGGAACAGATCGCCTGGATCGTCAACCACGCCCAGGACCGCATCGTTATCACCGACCTCACCTTCGTTCCGGTGCTGGAGAAGATCGCCAGCCAGCTGCCGAGCGTCGAGCGCTACGTGGTGCTGACCGACAAGGCGCACATGCCGCAGACCACGCTGAAGAACGCGGTCGTCTATGAAGACTGGATCGCGGCGTCCGATGGCAAATTCGAGTGGAAGACCTTCGACGAGAACACCGCCGCGGCGATGTGCTACACCTCCGGCACGACGGGCGATCCCAAGGGTGTCCTTTATTCGCACCGGTCCAACGTGTTGCACGCGCTGATGGCCAACTCGAAGGACGCGCTCGGTACCTCCGCCGCGGACACAATGCTTCCGGTGGTCCCCTTGTTCCATGCCAACAGCTGGGGCATCGCGTTCTCCGCACCATCGATGGGCACCAAGCTCGTGATGCCAGGTCCGAAGCTCGACGGCGCCTCGGTGTACGAGCTGCTGTCCACCGAGAAGGTCACCCATACCGCGGGCGTCCCGACAGTGTGGCTGATGCTGCTGCAATACATGGCCGCCAACAACGTCAAGCTGCCGGATCTGCAGATGGTGATCTGCGGCGGCTCGGCGATGCCGCGCTCGATGATCAAGGCGTTCCTCGACATGGGCAGCCAGGTGCGCCACGCCTGGGGTATGACCGAGATGAGCCCGCTCGGCACGCTGGCCACGCTGAAGCCGCCGTTCACCGAACGGACCGGCGAGGAGCGGCTCGACATCCTGCAGACCCAGGGCTACCCGCCGTTCGGCGTCGAGATGAAGATCACCGACGACGCCGGCAAGGAGCTGCCGTGGGACGGCAAGACCTTCGGCCGTCTCAAGGTCTCCGGCCCCGCGATCGCCAAGGCCTATTTCCACGTCGACAGCAACATCCTCGACGAGGAAGGCTATTTCGACACCGGCGACGTCTCGACCATGGACGAGCACGGCTACATGCGGATCACCGACCGCTCCAAGGACGTGATCAAGTCCGGCGGCGAATGGATCTCCTCGATCGATCTCGAGAACCTCGCGGTCGGCCATCCGGCGGTCGCGGAAGCCGCCGTGATCGGCGTCCATCACCCCAAATGGGACGAGCGGCCGCTCCTGATCGTGCAGCTCAAGCAGGGCGAGAGCGCCACCCGCGAGGACATCCTGAAGTTCATGGACGGCAAGATCGCCAAATGGTGGATGCCCGACGACGTCGCCTTCGTCGACGGCATTCCCCACACCGCGACCGGCAAGATCCTGAAGACCGCGCTGCGCGACCAGTTCAAGGATTACACCTTCCCGACCGCCGCGGCGTGACGACCAAGGTCGACGTCATGGCCGGGCTTGTCCCGGCCATCCACGTCTTGGCTAGGCGCGAATCTTAAGACGTGGATGCCCGGGACATGCCCGGGCATGACGGTCTATCCGGGATGTTTCGACGCCCAAATCCCTTGAATTCGCCGCAGGTCCGTGGTCTCACACGATCATTGGCGGCGGCTGAGGTCGCCCAAGGACATCTCAACCGGCAGATTATTCGACGATGGCGCGCAGGTTTTCCGCTCCCTACCAGCAGGAGCCCGTGTCCGGTCTCGCCACCTGGTCGCGCAACCTCGCCATCTTCTCCGTCGTTGCGGTGGTGGTCTCGATCCTGATCGTCCGGTTCGGGTTCCTGGAGGTCAAACCGGCGCTGGCGACCTTCTTCGGCGCGCTGGGCCTGGCCGGCCTGTCGATCCTGCTCGGCCTCGCCGCCTTCGCCGCGATCTGGCAGAACGGCACCCGCGGCATGGGCCGGATCCTGCTCGCGTTCCTGATCGACGCCGCAATCCTCGCCTACCCGGCCTACCTGACCTATCAGTACCGCAAGCTGCCGCGGATCTACGACGTCACCACGGATGCGATCGACCCACCGAAATTCGAGGCGCTGGCGCGGCTGCGCACCGGCGAAGGCACCAACCCGGCCGCCTATGCCGGCCTCTATTCGGCCGAGAAGCAGCGCGCCGCCTATCCCGATATCGAAACCGTCGAACTGGAAACCCCGGTCGACCGCGCCTATGAGATGACGCTGCGGCTGGTGAACCGCCGCAAATGGCTCGTCATCGACGCACGCGCGCCGCAGCCGCCGCGCCGGATCGGCCGCATCGAGGCGGTGGCACGTACGCCGATCATGGGTTTTCGCGAGGACGTCTCGATCCGGGTCACGCCCGACGACGAGGATTCGCGCGTCGATATCCGCTCCGCCTCGCGTTATTTCGACACCGATCTCGGCAGCAACGCCGCGCGGGTCAAGAAGCTGATCGAGGACCTCAACACCGCCGCCGACAACGAAAACGCCAAGCCGGCGAAGAAGGCGGCGCCGGTCGCACCGAAGGCGCCGCCGGCGAAATCGGTGAAGAAATAGTCTTCCCGTCATTCCGGGGCGCGCTTAGCGCGAGCCCGGAATCCATCGGGCCGCAGGCTCCATGGTGAAATAGATTCCGGGTTCTCGCTTCGTGAGCCCCGGAATGACGAGTTAGGCCATCCTGTACGTGCCGCCGATCACGGGATCGCCATCCGTCGCGACGATGCCGCGCGCGACCAAATCCTCCAGATGCGCGAGCACCGAATAGCCGGCGGCATTGGCGAGGCGCGGATCGAGCCCGATATAGATCGCCCGCACCATGGTCGGGATGTCGGCCTCGCCCTTGCCGAGGCGATGCAGGATCGACGCCTCGCGCGCCCGGCGATGCCGCGCCAAGAAGCGGACGTAGCGCGGGCCTTCCGGAATCTCCGGGCCATGGCCGGAGAGATAGAGCTGCTCGGGCCGCTGCTCCAGCCGCTCCAGCGAGGCCATGTAATCGATCATCGAACCGTCAGGCGGCGCCACGATCGAGGTCGACCAGCCCATCACATGGTCGCCGACGAAATTGATGCTGCGCTCGGCCCACGCAAACGCCAGGTGGTTGGCGGTGTGGCCGGGGGTGGCGACCGCCTCCAGCGCGAAGCCCGTGCCCTCGATGACGTCGCCGTGCTTGACCTCGATGTCGGGCCGGAAATCGCGGTCTGCGCCGGATTCCGGATTGTGCTTCTCGCTCTCGAAGCGCGGACGCGAGGCGCGGTGCGGCCCCTCGGCATAGACGGGCGCGCCGGTCGCGGCCTTGATCCGCGGCGTGTTCGGCGAATGGTCGCGATGGGTATGGGTGACCAGGATATGCGTCACGGTCTCGCCCTTGACCGCATCGAGCAGCGCCTTCGCATGCGCCTCGTCGTCGGGACCGGGATCGATGATCGCGACCTTACCCTGACCCACGATGTAGCTGACCGTGCCGGTGAAGGTGAACGGACTCGGATTGTTGCAGAGGACGCGGCGCACGCCGGGCCGGACCTGCTCGACCACGCCGGGCTTCAGCGGAAAATCGCGGTTGAACGGGATGTCGTCGTTGTCGGCCATGGCTATTGTCCGTGATGTCCGGCTTCTCTTTGACCTCGTCATGCCCGGGCTTGTCCCGGGCATCCACGTCTTCCTTTGCGAGCCCCAAGACGTGGATGGCCGCGACAAGCGCAGCCATGACGACGTCTGGGTGCGCGTCCTTTACGAGAACGCCTGGATGCCGGTGATGGCGCGGCCGAGGATCAGCGCGTGGACGTCGTGCGTGCCCTCATAGGTGTTGACCGTCTCGAGGTTCGCGGCGTGACGCATCACGTGATACTCGATCTGGATGCCGTTGCCGCCGTGCATGTCGCGCGCCATGCGGGCGATGTCGAGCGACTTGCCGCAATTGTTGCGCTTGACGATCGAGATCATCTCGGGCGCCATCTTGCCCTCGTCCATCAGGCGGCCGACACGCAGGCTCGCCTGCAAGCCGAGCGCGATCTCGGTCTCCATGTCGGCGAGCTTCTTCTGCACCAGCTGGGTGGCAGCGAGCGGGCGGCCAAACTGCTTGCGGTCGAGCGTGTACTGCCGCGCGCGGTGCATGCAGTCCTCGGCGGCGCCGAGCGCGCCCCAGGAGATGCCGTAGCGGGCGCGGTTGAGGCAGCCGAACGGGCCCTTGAGGCCGGAGACGTTGGGCAGCAGCGCGCTTTCCGGCACCACCACGTTGTCGAGCACGATCTCGCCGGTGATCGAGGCGCGCAGCGACAGCTTGCCGCCGACCTTCGGCGCCGACAGGCCCTTCATGCCCTTCTCGAGGATGAAGCCGCGGATCTGGTTGTCATGGGCGGCCGACTTGGCCCACACCACGAATACGTCGGCGATCGGCGCATTCGAGATCCACATCTTGGCGCCGTTGAGCTTGTAGCCGTCGGCCACCTTCTCGGCGCGGGTCTTCATGCCGCCGGGATCGGAACCGGCATCCGGCTCGGTCAGGCCGAAGCAGCCGACCCATTCGCCGGTCGCGAGCTTGGGGAGATATTTCTTGCGCTGGTTCTCGTCGCCATAGGCGTAGATCGGATACATCACCAGCGACGACTGCACCGAGTTCATCGAGCGATAGCCCGAGTCGACGCGCTCGATCTCGCGCGCCACCAGGCCATAGGCCACGTAGCTCGCATTGGCGCAGCCATATTCCTCGGGCAGCGTCACGCCGATCAGGCCGAGCTCGCCCATCTCGTTAAAAATCTCGCGGTCGGTTTTCTCTTCCAGATAGGCCTTGGTGACCCGCGGCAAGAGCTTGTCCTGCGCATAGGCCCGCGCGGTGTCGCGGATCAGGCGCTCGTCTTCGGTGAGCTGGTCGTCGAGCAGGAACGGATCATCCCACTGGAAGCTGGCGGCAGCCGGCTTGTCCTTGGACTGGGGGCGCACGCTCATGAAACATCCTTTCGCATCGTCAGTCGGAAATTGGCGGATAAATTAAAGCGCTATGCTGCGAAGCGCAATTGAATTGGGTTACCGTCATTCCGGGGCACGCGAGAGCGTGAACCTCAGGGGCGCCATTGCGCCCCGGGGAATCTCGAGATTCTCGGTGCGCAACCGCGCACCTGAGGGTTCGATGCTGACGCATCGCCCCGGAATGACGGGTGCTAGCACTCCAGCCTCTCGTTCGACACGATCTCGATACCGAAACCGGACAAACCCTTGTAGTCGTGCACCGACGAAGTCAGGTGCCGGATCGAGGTGATGCCGAGATCGCGCAGGATCTGCGCGCCGACGCCGACTTCGCGCCACTGCTTGTTGCGATCGGCCTCCGCCGATTTCTGTTCGCTCACCGGCTGGACCGGAACACCGGCGGCACCGTCGCGCAGATAGACCAGCACACCGCGGCCGGCAGCCTTGAAGTGCCGCAACACGGCTTCCATCCGCGCCGGCCCGGTGAAGAGGTCCGTCACGATATTGGGCTTGTGCAGCCGGGTCAGCACGTCCCGGCCATCGCCGATGCCGTTATAGACGAAGGCGGCGTGCATGATCTCGTCGAAGGGCGAGCGGTAGGCATAGCCCTGCAGCGGGCCGATCGGGCTTTCGATGGTGAAGGTCGCGACCCGCTCGATCAGCTTCTCGCGCGCCTGGCGATAGGCGATCATGTCCGCGATCGTGACATGCTTGAGCTTGTGGGCGGCGGCGAATTTCGCGACCTGCTCGCCCTTCATCACGGTTCCATCGTCGTTCATCAGCTCGCTGATGACGCCGACCGGCGGCAGGCCGGAGAGCCGGCACAGATCAACCGCGGCCTCGGTGTGGCCGGAACGCAGCAGCACGCCGCCATCGCGCGCGATCAGCGGGAAGATGTGGCCGGGGCGCGCGAAATCATTGGCGCCGGCATTGGGATTGGCGAGCGCGCGGCAGCAGGAGGCGCGTTCCTCGGCCGAGATGCCGGTGCCGCCGTCGGGCTTGTAATCGATCGAGACAGTGAAGGCGGTGGTGTGGTTGGACTCGTTGTGCGCCACCATCGGGTCGAGCCGCAGCCGGCGGGCGTCCTCGGTGGTGATCGGCGCGCACACGATGCCGGAGGTGTGGCGGATGATGAAGGCCATCTTTTCCGCCGTACAGAACGACGCCGCGACGATCAAATCGCCCTCGCCTTCCCGATCGTCATCATCGGTAACGACGACGAGTTCACCCTTCGCAAAGGCTTGCAGCACTTCCTGGATCGTATCGGCCATTGTCCTGACATCTCGCTTTATGCAGGCAGTGGATTAGCCGGGTTCCGATGTCAGCGCCAGTATCATTATGCAACCCGCCATGCGTCCGGCAGGCATACCAGGAGCCCGTAGCCCGGATGGAGCGAAGCGCAATCCGGGACGTTTCCACGGGCAAAGTCCCCGGATTTCGCTTCGCTTCATCCGGGCTACGCAGCCGACTTCTACGGCAGCACCTCGCGCCGGTCGCTGAGCTGGGCGTCCAGCTCGGCGCGCTTGTCGTCGAGCAGGCCGGCGTCGGCGGCCTCGATCACCGAATAGAGCTCGCCGGCGTCGCTGAGCCGGGTCACCGTCACGTAGTCGGCGCCGGCCGTGTAGAGGTCGTCGACACCGGTCAGCAGATCGGCGGTGGCAACAACCTTCGCGGTCGGGTTCAGAGCGCGGACGTGGCGTACCAGCTTCTCGTTGTCCGCGCCGACCAGGAGGAAATCCGGCACGCTCAGGATGATAATCTCGGCCTTGCCGATGCCGGCGTGAACCAGCGTATCGACATTGCTGATGTCGCCATAGATCACGTGCATGCCGCGGTCGGTCAGCGTGCGGAACACCAGCGGGTTGAAGTCGATGACGCTGATCTGCTCGAGCAGCGACTGGTTCTGCCGCTCGATCTGGCTGATCAGCGCGCTCGCGGCACGGAAAAAACCGAGGATGACGATGCGCCGGATTTCGCCATGTCCTTCCTCCTGGCCGCCCTCCTGCCCGGACTCGCCGCCGCCCTCGCGTCGATGGTCGAGATCACGCAGCCCGATCCGCTTCAACGGACCGATCAGGCCGCGCACGATCTGGTCGCTGCGGCCCATCGCGAAGGTCGAGAGTACGGCGAGCACCACGAAGGCGAACGATGCCGCATTCGCGGTTTCGGTCCCGATATGGTTGGCGGCAACGCCGGTCTGGATCACCACCAGCGAGAACTCTGATATCTGCGCCAGATTGATCGCCGGCAGCAGGCTGGCGCGCAGGCCCTGCTTCATCAGATAGAGCGGCGTGAACGTCGTGACCAGGCGGCTCACCACCGTGAAGGCCGCGATGACAAGCGCAAGCCAGATCACCTGTAAGCCCGGGATCGGGATCGTCATGCCGAGCGCGACGAAGAACAGCGTGATGAAGAAATCCCGCAGCGTCGTAACCTTGGCGGTGACGTCGAGCGCGTAGGGAAAGGTCGAGATCGAGACGCCGGCGACCAGCGAACCCATCTCGCGCGACAGGTGCAGCCGCTCGGCGATCTCACCGATCAGGAAGCACCAGGCGAGCGCGCCGAGCAGCACGAGCTCGGGACGGCGCGCGATCTGGTGGAACAGCCGCGGCAGCACGTAGCGGCTGAGCACCAGCGCGGTCGCGACCAGCACCGCGACGCGGGCGATCGACAGCAGCACGACGCCGATCTGCAGATTGTCCAGGCTCGGCTGCACCGCCAGGAACAGGATCGCGAAGATATCCTGCAGCACCAGCACGCCGAGCGTGATGCGGCCCGGCAGCGTGTCCAGCTCGCGCTTCTCGTAGAGCACCTTGACGATGATGACGGTCGAGGACAGCGCGCAGGCGACGCAGAGATAGACCGCATCGAACTTGCCGCCGCCGATCGCAAGGCCGATACCGGCAAAGAACGCGACACCGATCAGGCAGCCGGCGATCAGCTCGCCGGCGCCGGCGAACAGGATGACCTTGCCGGCACGGATGATCTTCTTGAGGTCGATTTCCAGCCCGATCATGAACAGCATGAAGATCAGCCCGAGCTCGGAGATGACGCTGATCGACTCCTGGGACTTGACCCAGCCCATGCCGAATGGACCAATGAAAAAGCCGGCGATAAGGTAGGCGAGTATCAGCGGTTGCCGGGAGAAATGGGCCAGCAGCCCAATCCCCCAGGCAAACAGGATACAGAGCGTGATATCGCGAATCAGTTCATGCATGCGTCAAAGACTTCCTGTTGCCGCAACCTAGAGGGCCGGGCGTGAGGATCAACCGAGCAATGTGTCACATCCGCGCAGGCGGCATTTTTCTGGCAGTTCTGCTCTGCCTGCTCACCGTGCGCATGACGGAGGCGCTAGCACAATCCTCCGGAAGTATTGAACAAAACTTTGCGAACTCGCTGACCGCGGTGCCAACGGAAGGCCTCACCGCATCCGGTGCATTCTACGTGCCGGTGTATTCCAGCGTGTCGATGAGCCAGGGCAAGCTCAGGGCCGATTTCTCGGTGACGCTCAGCGTGCACAACGCCTCCGAGACAAGGCTCCTGGTGCTGAAGCGGATCGCCTATTTCGACACATCAGGCAAGATGGTGGAGAGCTACCTCAAATCGCCGATCGCGCTAAAACCGTTTGCGACCGTCGAGGTCTCGGTCGCCACCACCGATACCCGCGGCGGCACCGGCGCGAATTTCGTGGTCGATTGGGCGGCCGCCGGCGAGATCGCGGAACCGGCGGTCGAGGCGTTGATGGTCGGCAGCGTCGGCGCCGGGCACTATGCCTTCATCAGCCAGGGCCGCCCGATCCGGCTGACCGGCAAGAACTGACTTCATGGAAGGCCGCTTCCCGCGGGCCTTCTCAACGACAACAACACGGAGCGAAACGTCCATGTCCACCTCAGCCCAGTTCGACTTTGCACCGCTGCTTCCGGCCGGCCTGCCTGCGCCGGCCGCACGATGGACCGGGCTCGCGAAGTACAGCTTCGTCGGCGGCAACAACGATCCCGATCAGGTTCCGGTCGACGGGCTGCTGGAGGCGGTCAGCGCCGTGCTGAAGCGCGAGGGCAGGAATCTCGCGACCTACAACCTCGCGCACGGGCCGCAGGGCTACCTGCCGCTCCGCCAGTTCCTGACCGAGAAGCTGAAGCGCGATGCCGGGATTGCCTGCACGCCGGACGAGATCATGATCGTTTCCGGCTCGCTGCAGGCGCTTGACCTCGTCAATCACACCTTGCTCGCCAAGGGCGACACCGTGCTGATCGAGCAGGAAACCTATCAAGGCTCGCTGAACCGGCTGACCCGGCTCGGCGTCAACGCGGTCGGTATTCCCCTCGATGGCGACGGCATCCGGATTGATGCGCTGGCCGCAGCGCTGGCCGATCACAAGCGGCGCGGCATCACGCCGAAATACATCTACACCATCCCGACGGTGCAGAACCCGACCGGATCGATCCTCCCCGAGAGCCGCCGCGCCGAGATGCTGAAGCTGTCGAAAGAATACGGCGTGCCGATCTTCGAGGACGATTGCTATGCCGATCTGATCTGGAACGGCGAACGGCCCCCCGCGATCTATGCGATGAGCACGCATGGCGGCGTGATCCATATCGGCTCGTTCTCGAAGTCGATCGCGCCGGCGCTGCGGGTCGGCTTCATCGTCGCGCTCTGGGAGATCATGTCGCGGATGCTGCCGCTGAAGACCGACGCCGGCTCCGGCGCGCTGGAGCAGATGGTGCTGTCGGAATATTGCGCGCCGCATTTTGCGACCCACGTGCCGCGGCTGACCAAGGGTTTGCGCGCCAAGCTCGACACGCTGATGGAGGCGCTGAACGAGCAGTTCGGCACCTCGGCCGAGTTCGAGGCGCCGAAGGGCGGCATCTTCCTCTGGGTCAAGCTGCCCGACAATGTCGACACCATGAAACTCTATCAGGCGGCGCTTACCGCCGGCGTCTCGATCAATCCGGGACCGGAATGGTCGACCAGCAAGGCGCATTCCGGCAGCCGGCTCCGCCTCTGCTTCGCGAGCCCCTCGCACGAGCAGATCCGCGAAGGCGTCGCGGTGCTGGCTGAAGTGTGCCGCAAGGAGTTCGGCGTGCCGGCGCGCAGCAGCAATGTGGAGAACCGCGGCTAGCTGCCTGCCGTACAGCAAGATGGATTGCTTCGCTTCGCTCGCAATGACGACTGACCGGTCTTTGCCGTCATTGCGAGGAGCGCAAGCGACGAGCAATCCATCTCTCCACTCGCTCTCACCTCACCGAAAACGGCGCCTGATAGGGCCGGCCGAACGGCACGCCGTTGACCACGGTCTGCACCGGCTTCAGCTGCAGATTGCCGTCGCGTTTGTTGTTGCGGGTGTCGACGAAGGAGACCGGGCCTTCGATGAGGTCCATGATAGCGACATCGCCGGGCGCGCCACGCTGCAACGTGCCGATCTTCGGGGTGCGGTTGATGATCCGCGCCGGCACCGAGGTCGCCATCGCCACCACCTGATCCAGCGAGGAGCCCATCGCCAGGAACTTGCTCATCACGTTGGGCAGGAACGGGATGCCGGGCGAATTGCCGGAGAAGACGTGGATGTCGGACGAGATCGTATCCGGCGTGCAGCCGGCGGGGATCGCGATCTCGGCCACCGTGAAATCGAAGCTGCCGCCGCCATGGCCGACATCGAACAGGACGCCGCGCTGCTTGGCCGCGAGCGCCGCCGGCAGCAGCTTGCCGTCCTGCACGATGTTGGTGAAGGCGCCGGACATGTTCGGCGCGCCGGAATAGGCATGGGTGAGGATATCGCCCGGCCGCAGCAGATCGAGGATGTCGGACATCAACTCCCTGGTCTCGACGCCGCCGATATGCACCATCATCCGCGCCGGCCAGCCGCACATCTCGCAGGCCTGGATGCCGCGCTTCAGCGGCTCGATGCCATGCTTGAAGATGACGTTCTCCGACATCCGTACCTTGACCCCGATCAGGAAGTCAGGGTTCTCGGCGAGCGCCATGGCGCAGGCTTCGACCTGCGCATTGTCGATGTTGTAGAGCTCGGCTACCGGGAAGGCCGACAGGCCGTTGTTGGCGATATGGAGGAAGGCGTAGATCCGCGTCCGCGACTGCGCCACGATGAAGCGGCGCAGCGCCGCGAGATTGTTGACGCCGGCATCGCCGGCCGAGACCACGGTCGTGGTGCCCTGGAATTGCACCAGCTCGTCGGCGGCAATGCCGATCGCCGAGCCGTAAGGATAGACGTGGCAGTGCAGATCGACGAGGCCCGGCATCACGAGCTTGCCCGATGCGTCGATGGTCTTGACGGCGCGCGCAGCCGGGATCTCGTCCTCGATCGCCTCGATCAGGCCCCAGCGGATGCCGATGTCGCGCTTGCCGCGCAGCGATTGGCTGGGATCGATCACGTCGCCGCTCTTGATGACGAGGTCGAACTTGTCGTCTGGCCCCATCGCCGCAGCCGCCGGCCCTGCGACCACAGCAGCCGCGGCCGATCCCGTACCTTTCAAAAAATCCCGGCGTGAAAATTCGCTCACGGCAACGTCCCCCCGAACATTGATTTTTATGGCGCGATGATGCGTCGGACGCCGGGGTTAGGCAAGACCACCGAAAGAGGCTTAGCGCTCACGCGTCGATTGTGCAGCGAACGCGCGGCGAGCGTTGCGGTGGCACAGTTGCTGAACAGGCGTTCAGAAAACTCCCCTGGTTCCTGAGGAACGTTTCGATGCCCGCACGGTTGCCTCCTCGCATCATTTGAGGAGGATGAGATGAAAAAGATTGGCTTTGTACTTGCGGCGATTGGTACGCTTGCAGTGGCCGTTCCGTCGATCGCGAGCGCCGAGACCGTCGTAATCAAGCGCGGTGGCCATCACCACTGGGATCGTGGCTGGGGCGCGCGCGCCGAGATGCGCCATGACCGTGGCTGGCATCGCGGCTGGCACCATGACCATGACCGCGCGATGGTCATCAGGCGGGACCGCTACTAAGTACCGGCCCCTACGAAAGACCGACACAACGGAAAATGGCTCCTCGGGGAGCCATTTTCTCGTTCTCCGTCCTTATCCAGATGCGCGCAGATCTCAATCCCACGCCGGAGCAAAACCCGGATTGACGCAGCGCATGTCCTTGCGTAGCGCAGCGATCGCCTTGCGATCGTCGTCGTCGAGCTCAACCTTCAGCGCATCGAGATTGGCCTGTTGGCTTTCGGCACGTGAGGCTTTCGGGATCGCGGCAACGCCGTCCTGATCGAGCAGCCATTTCAGTGCCACCTGCGCTGCGGTCGCATCATGCTTGCTGCCGATTTGCGCGAGCGTCTCGTCGGTCGCGAAGCGACCCTGCGCCAGCGGACAATAGGCCACCAGCGGGATCGATTTCGCGGCGAGATATTTCCGCACCGGCGCCTGGTCCAGCATCGCGTGATATTCGATCTGGTTGCAGGCGATCGGCGCCTTGATGTCCTCGACCACGGTCTTGAGCAGCGCGGTGGTGAAATTGGCGACACCGATCGCGCGGGTGCGGCCCTCCTCCTTCAGCTGCATCAGCGTCTCGAAGACAGCCGGCAGCTTCATGCTCCGCGAGGGCCAGTGCACCAGATAGAGGTCGACGTGATCGAGCCGCAGCTTCTTCAGGCTGGTGTCGAACGCCTTCCGGATCGCATCCGGCGCCAAATTCTCGTGCCAGACCTTGGTGGTCACATGCAGGTCCTTGCGCGCGACCTTCGCGTCCGCGATCGCCGCCCCGATCGCTTCCTCATTGCCGTACATCTCGGCGGTGTCGATATGCCTGTAGCCGAGCCCGAGCGCGCTCTCGACCGCCGCGCGGCAGGCATCGCCCTGCATGCGGAAGGTGCCGAGCCCGAGCTGCGGCAGGCTGATGCCCTGTGTCTGCAGATTGTCCATGGATAGCTCCTGACGCGTGGGACGCCGATGTCATCGACGACGTCACGCCAGCAAATCGTCTGTAAGGAATGAAATTGGCAGGACTGCCAATACGGCAGTCTGCCCGCAAACCGGCCCTTCGGGCAAGGCGCCCGCAATCAAGATGTCGCGACGAGTCCTGGTTTGACGCGTTTTCTTCACGCGAACCGGGACTCCACTTCGCCCGAAAACGCTATGGGTTAGATATGCTGCGCCATGATCTGGCCGGGCCGCGCATCCGGCCGCGGCTCGATGTCGACCGACCAGAGGTCGTGGTTGTCGACGTCCTTCAGCGTCACTTTCATCACGCCGGTCTTGCCGTCGATGTCGACGCGGCCGAAGAACTGCAGGCCGAAGCACGGCGCGAGATTGTCGCCCTGCTCGGCCGAGCAGCCCTTCTGGTACATCGCCTTCGGGCCAAAGGTGTTGTCAAGCTCGCCCGGCGACCAGGTGCCGGCATGCAACGGACCGGAGACGAATTCCCAGAACGGCTCGAACTCCTGGAACACCGCGCGGTTCGGATCATAGTGATGTGCGGCGGTGTAGTGCATGTCGGCGGTGAGCCACACCGTGTTGCGGACACCGGCGCGCTTCATGAAGGACAGCAAATCGGCGATCTCGCGCTCGCGCCGCTCGGGCGGGCCGTCGCCGAGCGCGACCGCATCCAGGCTGACGAGCCCGATCGGCAAATCCGCGGCGATCACCTTCCAGACGGCATCCGATGCCACCAGCTCCCGCTTCAGCCACGCGAGCTGATCCTGCCCGAGGATGAACGCCTGATCCGGATCGCCCTGCTTGTTCCAGCTGGAATCGCGGTAGGAGCGCATGTCGATGATGAAGACGTCGAGCAGCGGCCCGTAGGCGATCTTGCGATAGACCCGGCCGTCGCGCTCCGGCATCAGCCGCATCGGCATGAATTCATGGAAGGCCCGCCGCGCCCGCGCCACCAGGCGCGAGGTGCCGTCGGTATCGTAGCCGGTCGCATCAGTGGTGCCGATTGGCGACCAGTCGTCGGCCACCTCGTGATCGTCCCACTGCGCGAAGACAGGCACCTCGGCGTGGAAGGCGCGGAAATTCTCGTCGAGCCAGTTGTATTTGTAGTTGCCGCGAAACTCTTCGAGGCTGTGCGCGACGACGGATTTTTCCTCGGTGACGACGTTGCGCCAGACCTCGCCGTTCGGCAGGGTCTGCTCCGACGGCACCGTGCAATCCGCGTAGATGTGATCACCGGAGTGGATGAAGAAATCCGGGCGCTCGTTCAGCATGGTGCGGTAGCTGCGCAGGCCACCGCGCGCGGGGTCGATGCCCCAGCCCTGCCCCACCACGTCGCCGGACCAGACGAACGAGACCGAGCGGCGGTCGACCGGCGCGGTGCGGAAATGCCCAATGCGGCTTTCGCCGGCGATGCCGTCGCGATCCTCGAAACGGATCCGGTAGAACAGGTCCTGTCCCGACGGCAGGCCATCGAGCAACAGTTTTGCGGTGAAGTCGCGCTCGGGCAGTGCATCGGCGGTTGCCGCGCGCAGGATGGAGGCGAAGCTCTCGACCGCGGCGCATTCGATGTGCATGCGCGCGGCGCGATCGGCGCGGGCCCAGATCACAGCGGAATCGCTTGCGACGTCGCCGGACTGGATGCCCGCGATCGCGGGCCGATCCGCGGCGCGGCTCAGATATGGCTTTGCCAGCGCGCCCAATCCTGCCAGCGCGGCCGTCGACGCCGAGCGCACCAGAAGCTGACGCCTTGTGAGGCCTCGCCCCCTCGCGGAGATCGCTGTCGGCATCGAATAACCTTCGTCGAATCGCAACGAAGGTTTTGCCTGCGCTGTTTGACTCCGCCCTTACGGTTTCTTGACTCTGCGCCGACGGTTTTGCGACGGCGGGATGACTCGGGGGGGATTTCCGTCATTGCGAGAAGCGTTAGCGACGAAGCAATCCATCGCTCCGTGCGTGCTGGAGCATGGATTGCTTCGCTTCGCTCGCAATGACGTGACTAGAGTGCCGCGCGAACGCCCCTCACCGCTGCCAGTTGCAGATGCCGCCGGTGCGGCACGGCCAGGTCTGGATCCTGACGTCGCGAGCTTCCGCATCGAGCGGGTTCGAATGGCGCCGCGCGAGCTTGGCGCGGGCGGGAACGCGCGCCACTGCGCGCCTGCGTTCATGCGGCGCCGTCACCCTGGCTGTTCGCACCGCCTTCTGAGGCTCGACTTTCGGCTGCTCCACTTTCGGCTCGACATTGGCGTGCTGATCCGGGCTGCGATCGGTCTTCGCCTCGACCGGAACCGGCTGGAACTGCGCCGGCGGGCCAAGCCGCTTTGGCGACAAGACCGCTTGGGAGAGATCGAGACTGAAGAACTCGCTGGGGCGATACTCGTCCGCAAACGCCACGCCACCCAACGCCAGACAGGCGGTGCAAACAGTTGCAACAAAAGCGCTTTTCAGGACCATCAAAGGGCCTCCTGAAATCACTCGAACAGAACAGCCATCATGTAGGAGCCCGGCCGCGCGAATCCAGCCGCGGCCGCGGGCAAAGTTACCGGTCAACCAAGGCGGCCGTGGAAAGTTCCCGCCGCCTGCCCTACTCGGCGGCCTGTGCCAGCGGCTGGCCGATCGCGCGTTCCAGTCGCGCGCATTCGGTGCGATAGCGAGCGACGTTGCCTTCCTTGATGTGGCCATAGCCGCGCACGAGGTCGGCGGCCTTCGCCAGCGCCACCAGGCGCGGCAAATCGAGCGGCTTCTTGCCGTCGAGGTGACGCAGGATCATCGCGGAATAATCCACCGGCAGCGCGCGCTCCATCTTGCGCTCGGCGGTGTAGCCGAAGATGTCGAACGCGGTGCCGCGCAGACCCTTCAGCCCCGCCAGCAGGCCGAACGCCTTGAAGATCCACGGCCCGAACTCGCGCTTCTGCAAACGCCCGGTGACGGGATCGCGCTGCGCCAGCAACGGCGGCGCCAGCAGGACCTTCAGACCGGAATTGCCCTCGAACTGCTCCCTCAAGGCCCTGCTGAACTCGCCGTCGGAATAGAGCCGCGCGACCTCGTATTCGTCCTTGTAGGCCATCAGCTTGAACAGGCCCTTGGCAAAGGCCTCGGTCAGGTCCTGCGAGCCCGATGCTGCCGCCGCTTCTGCTGAGCGGACGCGCGCGACGTCGTCGAGATAGCGCTTGGCATAGGCCGCGTCCTGATAGCCGGTGAGGAATTTGGCACGGAACGCGATCGCCTCGTCGAGCGTCTTCTTTGCAGGTGCTGTGCCTGCGTTCTTGAAGCGCGCCGCGCTGACCACGCGCTGCAGATCGTGCGCGGCGAGCCGGCCCCACGAGAACGCGGTCTTGTTCATCTCGATCGCAGCGCCGTTGAGCTCGATCGCCTTCAGGATGGCCTCGAGCGACAGCGGGATCGCGCCGCGCTGGAAGGCAAAGCCGAGCATGAAGGCGTTGGTCGCGATGCTGTCGCCCATCAGCGCGGTTGCGAGTCCGGTGGCATCGAGGATGTCGAGATCATCCGGTCTCACCGCGCCGTTCAGCGCATCGCGCATCGAGCTGGCCTCGAAGTCGATGTCGGGATCAATCACGAAGCTCGCGGTCGGCAACAGGTCGGCGTTGACGACGGCGCGGGTGACGCCGCGCTCGGCACGGCTCAGCGCCGGCACGCTGGTGGCGACGACGAGGTCGCAGCCGAGGATCAAATTGGCATTGCCCGGCGCGATGCGGACCGTGGTCAGCATGTCGGCCGCGGGCGCGAGCCGGACATGGCTCATGACCGCGCCGTTCTTCTGCGACAGGCCGGTGAAGTCGAGCGTCGAGCAGGCGAGCCCCTCGACATGCGCGGCCATGCCGAGCAACGCGCCGATGGTGATGACGCCGGTGCCGCCGATGCCGGTGATCAGGATGTTGTAGGGGCTGCTCAATGCGGCCGCGGGCGGCGCCGGCAGGTCCGCGAACAGCGCCTTGGGATCGGCCGCGGTGCGGTCGGCCTTGCGCAGCTTGGGATCCTGCACCATCACGAAGCTCGGGCAGAAGCCCTCAATGCAGGAGAAATCCTTGTTACAGTTCGACTGGTCGATGCGGCGCTTGCGGCCGAGCTCGGTTTCCAGCGGCTGCACCGAGACGCAGTTCGACGCCACCGAGCAGTCGCCACAGCCTTCGCAGACGCGCTCATTGATGAAGACACGCTTGGCCGGATCGGGAAACAGCCCGCGCTTGCGGCGACGGCGCTTCTCGGCGGCGCAGGTCTGGTCGTAGATCAGGACGGTGAGGCCCTCGATCTCGCGCAACGTGCGCTGCACAGCGTCGAGCTCGCGGCGATGATGAATGGTGGCGCCGGACGGGAAGTAATTGGCGGGATATTTGTCGGGATCGTCGGAGACGATTGCGAGTTTCTTGGTGCCCTCGGCCGCGACCTGGTGCGCGATCTGCGCCACCGTGAAGCCGCCTTCGGCCGGCTGGCCGCCGGTCATCGCGACCGCGTCGTTGTAGAGGATCTTGTAGGTGATGTTGACGCCGGCCGCGGCCGCCGCGCGCAGCGCCAGCAAGCCGGAATGCGTGTAGGTGCCGTCGCCGAGATTCTGGAACACGTGCTGTTCGCTGGTGAACGGCGCCTGCCCGATCCAGCTCACGCCCTCGGCGCCCATATGCGAGATGGTCTGGGTGTTGCGGTTCGGCACCGACAGCGCCATGCCGTGACAGCCGATGCCGGCCATGGCGCGGCTGCCTTCCGGAATCTTGGTCGAGGAATTGTGCGGGCAACCCGAGCAGAAATACGGCGTGCGCTGCAGCTTCGCGGTGCCCGTGCCCTCGGCCGGGCGGTCAAACGCCTCGAGTTTTGCCAGACGCTGCTCCAGCAGCGGGCTGTGATGGCCGAGCCTGCGCAGACGCGCGACGACGGCGGCAGCCACCATGGTCGGCGTCAGCTCGCCCTCGCTCGGCAGCAGAGGCGCGCCGCTCTCGTCGCGCTTGCCGACCACCGACGGACGCTTCGATGCGTCCATGTTGTAGAGGATGCGGACAAGCTGGTCTTCGATGAAGCCGCGCTTCTCCTCGACGACAAGCACGTCCTGCAAGCCTTCGGCGAAGTCCCGCGCGCCGCGCGCTTCCAGCGGCCAGGTCAGCGCCACCTTGTAGATGCGCAGGCCCAGCGCCTGCGCCTCGGCATCGGTGATGCCGAGATCGGCGAGCGCCTGGCGCAGATCGAGATAGGCCTTGCCGGTCGCCATGATGCCGAGCCGCGCCGACTTCGAATCCAGCACGATGCGGTCGAACCGGTTGGCGCGGGCGAAGGCCGCGACCGCCTCCATCTTGGGCCCGTGCAGCCTGCGCTCCGCCTCCAGCGGCGGATCCGGCCAGCGGATCGAGAGCCCGCCCGGCGGCATTTCGAAATCGTCGGGCATGATGATCTTGATGCGATCGGGATCGCTGACGATCGAGGCCGAGCTTTCGACCGTCTCCGAGATCGCCTTGAAGCCGACCCAGCAGCCGGAATAGCGCGACAGCGCGAAGCCGAGAATGCCAAGGTCGAGATAGTCCTGCAGCGTCGCCGGATTGACCACCGGCATCAGCGCCGAGGCGAACACCTGCTCGCTCTGATGCGCCAGAGTGGAGGACTGGCAGCCATGGTCATCGCCGGCGAGCGCGATCACGCCGCCATTCGGCGAGGTGCCGGCTGAATTGGCGTGTTTGAGTGCGTCGAGCGAGCGGTCGACGCCGGGGCCCTTGCCGTACCAGATGCCGAACACGCCATCGACCTTGGCGCCGGGGAACATGCCGACCTGCTGGCTGCCCCACACCGCGGTCGCCGCCAGATCCTCATTGAGGCCCGGAACGAAGGCGATGTCGTGCTCTTTCAGGAACGATTTCGCCCGCCACAGCGCGTGGTCGTACATGCCGAGCGGCGAGCCGCGGTAACCGGAGATGAAACCCGCGGTGTTCAGCCCGTGCGCGCGGTCGCGTTCGCGCTGCAACATGGGCAATCGGACCAGAGCCTGGGTACCGGAGAGGAAGATTCGTTTCGTATCCAACCGGTATTTGTCGTCCAGTCCAACTTCCATCAACGCCATCAGATTCAGGCTCCCCGCCGATCAGGTCACGCCGGTCCGAACCGGTCTCATTGTCTTGCCCATGATCATGCATCAGCATGCACTGATTTTGTTATGCATGAACAGCCCCGTTCCATGGCCGCAGCACATATCTCGTGTTGCGCATGCGAGGCCATGTTTGCTCTGCGAGGCTTGCCGAACCCCGGCATCTTTGAAACGGTGACGCGCAAAGGGAGACCAAGGATGATTAGAGTCGAATCCGCATTCACGACGGAAATCGTGGAGAACGGCAATTTGCTGGTGGGTCCCTGGCGCAGCCCGAAGCAGATGCTTCAGGCCCAGACCTACGACTCCCACGCTTCGATCCACGACGATGCAACCGCGCAGAAGCTCGGCTTCCGCGGCGGCACGATCGAGGGACCGACCCATTTCAGCCAGTTCGCGCCGCTGTGCGAGCGGATCTGGGGCCGCGCCTGGTTCATGACCGGGTGCCTGTCCGCGCATTACCGCAATCCGGTGTTCGAAGGCGAGGAGGTGCAGGCCCAGATCGAGAAGCCGAAGCCGGGCCAGACCGTTTGCGCGGTCGGGATGATCAAGCGCGACGGCACCGAGATCCTGCGCGGCACCGCCTCGATCGACGGCGACGGCACGGAGACCGCGCTTAGTCGCCGGCTTGGCGAATTGAAGCCGCTGACCGATCCCGTGATCCTCGCCGACATCAAGGTCGGCATGAAGACGCCCCGGCAGGCGATCAAGATGGATTTCGACCAGAACATGGGCGATCTCTATCCGTTCTCGCTGGCCGACAAGCTCAAGGTGATCACCGAGCCTTCGGACTATTATTCGCTGGAGTACAATCCCTGGGGCCGCGCCATCATCCCGATGGAGATGCTGAGCGTGCTGTTCCAGTACCGCGCGCGCGAGGACCGGCTGCCGGTCCGTGGCCCGGCCGTCGGGCTGTTCGCCGATCAGGAGATCCGGCTGGTGCGCGGGCCGCTGTTCCCGGGCGAGACCTATTGGGTCGAGCGCGAGGTCGTCGCGTTGTCGGGCAGCAAGCGCACCGAGAGCATGTGGGTGCGCTCGACCGTGTTCGATGCCGATGGCGCCGTGGTCGCCACTATGTTGCTGAACGGCGCCAGCATGAAGGACTCCTACGCCAACTACGAGCAAGAGCACAAAGCGCTCTACGGCTGAAGCGCCAAAGCATGATCCGGAAAAGTGCGAAGCGGTTTTCCGAAAAGATCATGCTCAAACAATTGAACTAAAGCGCGATGACGATTCAACCCAATCTCATCGCGCTTTAGCCGCCTGTTCCGCAAGCCGCCGAACCAAGGACAACAACAATGGCCCGCCTGCCCTATCTCGAAGCCGACCAGGTCGCGCCCGAATATCGCGACATGCTCAAGCGCAACACCAATTTGCACAAGCTGCTGGTCAACTCGCCGGACATGGCGCGCGCCTTCAACGGCATCGGCGGCTATATCCGCTTCAAGAGCAAGCTCGATCCGCGGCTGCGTGAGCTTGCGATCCTGCAGGTCGGCTGGCTCGAGAAGTCGGAATACGAGTTCACCCATCATGTGAAGATCGGCAAGGAGTTCGGCGTCACCGACGAGGACATCAAGGGCCTGATCGCGGAGACCTCTGGCGAGCCGTCGAAGCTCGAGCCGCTGGCGAGAGCGATCCTCAGGGGCGCCCGCGAGATGGTGCGCGAGCTCGCGATGTCGGAGGCAACCTTCGCCGAGATCAAGCGAGAGCTGTCCGACGAGCACATGACCGACCTGGTGCTGACGATCGCGTTCTACTGCGCCGTGGTGCGCGTGCTCGCCACCATGCAGATCGATAACGAACCGACCTACAAAGAGGTACTACAGCAGTACCCGATCCCGGGAGTGAAGTGACATGCGCCTGCAAGATCGCGTCGCCATCGTCGTCGGCGCCGGCCAGAGCCCCGGCGAGGGCATCGGCAACGGACGCGCCACCGCGCTGACCTTCGCCCGCGAAGGCGCCAGGGTGCTGTGCGTCGATCACAATCTGGCATCGGCGCAGGAAACCGTCGAAATGATCGCGGCCAAGGGCGGCATTGCGACCGCCTTCAAGGCGGACGTCACCAAGAATGCCGACATCAAGGCGATGGTGGCGGATGCGCATGGCCGCTGGGGCAGCGTCGATATCTTGCACAACAATGTCGGCGTCAGCCTCTCCGGCGGTGATGCCGAGCTGCTCGACATCACCGAGGAGGCATTCGACCGCTGCGTCGCGATCAATCTGAAGAGCTGCATCCTGGCCGCCAAGCATGTGATCCCGATCATGCGCAAGCAGCAGCGCGGCTCGATCATCAACATCTCGTCGATGGCCGCGATCACGACCTATCCTTACGTCGCCTACAAGGCGACCAAATCGGCAATGATCGCGTTCACCGAACAGCTCGCCTACCAGAATGCGCAATATGGCATTCGCGCCAATGTGATCCTGCCGGGCTTGATGAACACACCGATGGCGGTGGACACGCGCGCCCGCGAATTCAAGAAGAGCCGCGCCGAGGTCGAGGCGGAACGCGACAGCAAGGTGCCGCTGCGTCACAAGATGGGCACCGGCTGGGATGTCGCCAACGCCGCGCTGTTCCTCGCGTCCGATGAGGCCAATTTCGTCACCGGTGTGACGTTGCCGGTCGATGGCGGTGCAAGTGTGCGGCGCGGTTAACCAGCCGCTTTAACCCGGTTAATCCTCGCGATTAACCTGTGTGACGGTGTGCGGTTAATCTCTGTGACAACATCACGCGTTGTTGCGCCGCAATGATTCGAAAAAATTGAAGTATTCCAATGACACGGCGATGTGACGGCGTGTCCACATAAATCGAAATCCTGACTCGTTGTGGTCGCACGAAATTCATCTGCGCTCTGTATCTCGCACGCCAAGAACTTCTGGAGTGCCTGGACCAATGAGCGAAGAATTCGAACTCAGACCCGATCAGTGGGATGCGCTGAAAGCGTTGCGGGCTCCCGCAGCAAACCCTTCACGGCTGAACCGGTTCGCCGTCGAGAGCCTGATCACGCTCGGCTATGTTGCGCTGCGAGGAGATTCGTTTGAACTGACGCCCGCGGGCCGCAAGGTGCTGGTCCGCGGTTCGTCACAATTGCTGCTCGATATCGCGGCCTGATCCCTTCGAAGCTGACATCAAGCTTACACACGCGGCATCATGCCGCGTGTGCTTTTCCGGGAATGGTCGCCTCGCCGTGCTGCGTCAGCGGCTTCATCCCGGTGACAGTGCGCAGCAGCACATAGAACACCGGCGTCAGGAACAGGCCGAACACCGTGACGCCGATCATGCCGGAGAACACCGCCACGCCCATCGCGCGCCGCATCTCCGAGCCCGCGCCAGTCGACAGCACCAGCGGCAGCACGCCCATGATGAACGCCATCGACGTCATCAGGATCGGCCGCAATCGCAGCCGGCTGGCCTCGATCGCGGCGCGGATCGGCGAGCGCCCGGCGAATTCGAGCTCGCGCGCGAATTCGACGATCAGGATGGCGTTCTTGGCCGACAATCCGACCAGCACGATCAGGCCGATCTGGGTGAAGACGTTGTTGTCGCCCTTCGACAGCCAGACGCCGAACATTGCAGCCAAGAGGCCCATCGGCACGATCATGATGATCGAGAGCGGCAGCGCCAGGCTTTCATAGAGCGCGGCGAGCACTAGGAACACCAGCAGGATCGCGAGCGGAAACACCCAGAGCCCCGAATTGCCGGCGATGAATTCCTGATAGGTCAGGTCGGTCCATTCGAAGGCAAAGCCCGGCGGCAGCGTTTCGGCGGCGATCCGGGTCGCCGCCTCCTGCGCCTGGCCGGACGAAAAGCCCGGCGCCGCGGCGGCATTGATGTCTGACGACAGGAAGCCGTTGTAGCGGATCGCGCGCTCCGGACCCGCGCTCTGCCGGACCTTGAGCAAGGCCGACAGCGGCACCATGTCGCCGGACGACGAGCGTACCTTCAACTGCCTGATGTCGTCGGCGCGCGCGCGGAACGGCGCGTCCGCCTGCACATAGACCGAATAGGTTCGGCCGAATTTGTTGAAGTCGTTGACATAGTAGGAGCCGAGATAGATCTGCAGCGTGTTGAAGACCTCCGTGACCGGCACGCCGAGCTGCAACGCCTTGGTGCGGTCGATGTCGGCGAACAGCTGCGGCACGTTAACCTGGAAGCTCGAGAACACGCCGGCGATCTCCGGTGCCTTCTGCATCGCCGTCATGAACGCCTTGGTCGCATCGTTCAGCGCCTCATAGCCAAGGCCGGCGCGGTCCTCAATCTGCAGCTTGAAGCCGCCGATGGTGCCGAGGCCGTTGACCGGCGGCGGCGGGAACATCGCGATGAAAGCATCCTGGATGCCGGCATATTTCTTGTTGAGCGCTGCCGCGATCGCCGGGCCGCTCAGCGACGGATCCTTGCGCTCGTCGAACGGCTTCAGGGTCGAGAACACGATGCCGGCGTTGGAGGAGTTGGTGAAGCCGGAGATCGACAGGCCGGGAAATGCCACCGAGCTCTCGACACCCGGCTGGGTCAGCGCGATGTCGCTCATCTTGCGGATCACTTCCTCGGTCCGGTCGAGCGTGGCGCCGTCGGGCAGCCGGGCAAAGCCGACCAGATACTGCTTGTCCTGGCCCGGCACGAAGCCGCTCGGCACCTGCTTGAACAGCACGCCGGTCAGGCCGATCAAGAGCACATAGAGGCCGATCACCACGGCCTTGCCGTAGATCACCTTGGTGACGGTCCGGCCGTAGTTCTCGGACGACTTGGTGAAGACCTTGTTGAAGCCGCGGAAAAACCAGCCCAGCGACTTTTCCATGCCCCGCGTCAGCCAATCCTTCGGCTCGTCATGTCCCTTCAAGAGCAGCGCCGACAGCGCCGGCGACAGCGTCAGCGAGTTGATCGCCGAGATCACGGTCGAGATCGCAATCGTGAGCGCGAACTGCTTGTAGAACTGTCCGGTGAGGCCGGAGATGAAGGCGAGCGGCACGAACACCGCGATCAAGACCAGCGCAATCGCGATGATCGGGCCGGACACTTCGCGCATCGCCTGGTTGGTGGCATCGCGCGGCGACAGGCCGGATTCGATGTTGCGCTCGACGTTCTCGACCACGACGATGGCGTCGTCGACCACGATGCCGATCGCCAGCACCAGGCCGAACAGGCTGAGCGCGTTGATCGAGAAGCCGAACACATGCATCACCGCGAAGGTGCCGACGATCGACACCGGCACCGCGATCAATGGGATGATCGAAGCGCGCCAGGTCTGCAGGAACAGGATCACCACCAGCACAACGAGCGCGATCGCCTCGAGCAGCGTGTGGATGACGGCTTCGATCGAGGAGCGCACGAACTGGGTCGGATCGTAGACGATCTGGTACGACACGCCTTCCGGCATGTTCTTCTTGATCTCGGCCATGGTGGCGCGGACATGGTCGGAGATCTCCAGCGCGTTCGAACCCGGCGCCTGGAAGATCGGGATCGCGACCGCCTGCTTGTTGTCGAGCAGCGAGCGCAGGCCGTATTCGGAGGCGCCGAGCTCGATCCGGGCGACGTCGCGCAGCCGCACCACCTCGCCGGCCGAACCGGTCTTCACCACGATGTCGCCGAACTGCTCCTCGGTCGACAGCCGCCCCTCGGCATTGACGGAAAGCTGGAGGTCGAGGCCCTTGACGCTGGGCGAGGAGCCGACCACGCCGGCCGCGGCCTCGACGTTCTGGGCCTGGATTGCGCGCACCACATCGCTGGCGGTCAGCGCATGCTCGGCGGCCTTCTGCGGATCGACCCAGACCCGCATCGAATAGTCGCCGGCGCCATAGAGCTGGACGTCGCCGACGCCGTCGATCCGCGCCAGCCGGTCCTTGACGTTGAGCACTGCGTAGTTGCGCAGATACGTCATGTCGTAGCGATTATTGGGCGACAGCAGATGCACGACCATGGTGAGGTCGGGCGAGCTCTTCTTGGTGATGATGCCGAGCTGGCGCACCACGGCCGGCAGGCGCGGTTCGGCCTGCTGCACGCGGTTCTGCACCAGCTGGGTCGCCTTGTCGGGGTCGGTGCCGAGCCGGAAGGTCACCGTCAGCGTCATCGCGCCGTCGGTGGTGGCCTGGCTCGACATATAGAGCATGCCCTCGACGCCGTTGATCTGCTCCTCGATCGGCGTTGCGACCGTCTCGGCGATCACCTTGGGATTGGCGCCGGGATAGGTCGCGCGCACCACGACCGACGGCGGCACCACATCGGGGTATTCCGAGATCGGCATCGCCAGCAGCGAGATCAGGCCGGCCAGGAAGATCAGGATCGATAACACGCCGGCGAAGATCGGCCGGTCGATGAAGAATTTTGAGAGATTCATGGCTCCGCCCCCCGCGTGCAGCGCCTAGCGCTGCACGACGTGCTGGTTGGTTTCAGTGGATGCCTGTTGCATGCCGCGCGCGCCCATCTCGGCGACTTCCATCTTCAGAAGTGCGCCGGGACGCACGCGCTGCAGGCCGTTGACGACGATGCGGTCGCCAGACTTCAGGCCGGCGGTGACGATCCGCAGGCCATCGACAGCGCCGCCAAGCGTAACGGAGCGATAGACGGCGCGGCTGTCGTCGCCGACCAGCATGACGAACTTCTTGTCCTGGTCGGTACCGACGGCGCGCTCGTCGATCAGCACCAGCGTCTGCTGCTTGGGCTGGCCCATGCGCACGCGGGCGAACTGTCCCGGGATCAACCGGCCGTCTTCGTTCTTGAACACGGCGCGGACGCGGATCGTGCCGCTCTGCCCGTTGACCTGGTTGTCGATCAGCTGGATGTGCCCCTTGGCGCTGAGGCCGCCCGACGTCACCATGTCGACCGGGATCTGATCGAGGTTGCCGCGCTTGCCGGAGGCGTCCGCGATCGAATTCAGCGCGCGCAGCACGACCTCCTCATCGGCATCGAAGCTCGCATAGATCGGATTGATCGAGACCAGCGAAGTCAGGACCGGCGAGGATGTCCCTGCCGCGACGAGATTGCCGACGGTGACCTCGATCCGGCCGACCCGGCCGTCGACCGGTGCGCGGACCTCGGTGTAGTCGAGGTTGAGCTTTGCGGTCTGCAACGCGGCTTCGGCGGCCTTGACGTTGGCGATCGCCTCGCGATTGGCGTTGTCGCGCTGGTCGAAATCGCGCTTGGTCACGATGTTGTTGCCGACCAGCTGGGCGCCGCGCTCGACTTCACTCGTGGTGAACACCACGCGAGCCTTGGCTGCCTCGAGCTGCGCCTGGGCCCGGTCGACCTCGGCCGCGTAAGGCGCGGGGTCGATCTTGAACAGGATGTCGCCGGACTTCACCAGCGCGCCCTCGGTGAAATTCGTCGCCAGGATCGCGCCCGCCACCCGCGGCCGCAGCTGGACGCGGTCGACGGCCTCGAGCCGGCCCGAGAAGTCATCGAACAAGGTGGTCGGCCGCGGCTGGATCACGGCGACGGTCACCGGCACCGCCGGTTCAGGGGCGGCGGCCGCGGTCGCCTGCGCAGCGTGGAAATAGTGGCCGGTCGCGATCGAACCGGCCACCGCGACGGCGCCGAGGATCACGACGCCGCCGACGACGCGTCGGAAACGGCCGGAACGGGGATTTTGGGTTGACGAGGGCATTCACGCGCTCCAGATATCTGTAGTGTTCACTACAGATGTGGAGCTGGACGCCGGTCCGCAAGATACTTATGTATCGAGCACTATGAATTTATTATCTCATTCGTGGGGAAATGGGAAGTCGCGGAAAAACATCACGTGCAACAAGAGGATAAGCTAGGGACAATCCGTCAGAGAAACGGCACCCGGCTTACGGAGTAACGAAAAATGGGAATGGGACGCCCCCGCGCCTTCGACGCGGACGCCGCTTTGGACCGGGCCATGGACGTGTTCTGGCGCCACGGTTACGAGGGCACGACGATCGCGCAGCTCACCGAGGCCATGAGCATCAATCCGCCCAGCCTCTACGCCGCCTTCGGCAGCAAGGAAGGCCTGCTGAAGGCCGCGCTCGACCGCTACACCGAAAGGCGCGACGCCTGGATGGAAAAGGTTGTGGGCGCCTCGACCGCGCGAGAGGTGGCCGAACGATTCCTGATGGAGCACGCGGACGCCCAGACCGATCCCGCCAACCCGCCCGGTTGCCTGCTGGTCCAGGGCGGCCTTGCCTGCGGCACCGGCTCGGAAAATGTTCCATTCGAACTGGCGGCGCGCCGCACCCGCACCGAAGACCAGTTGCGCGAACGCTTTGTCCGCGCCAAGGGCGAACGCGACCTGGGCGAAAATGCCGATCCGGCCATGCTTGCCCGCTATCTCTCTGCGGTCACGTCGGGCATGTGCGTGATGGCCTCCTCGGGCGCCGACCGCAACGCGCTGCGCGAGATCGCTGCGGTCTCGCTGAAGGCGTTCGATGAGCAGGCGAAGGCATAGCCCCGTCATTGCGAGGAGCGAAGCGACGAAGCAATCCATGCCTCCGTTCGTGCGGTGATAGTGGATTGCTTCGCTTCGCTCGCAATGACGGCGGCAAGGGCTCGACAATCGCCCGGCCGAATCACCACATCGTCTGGCGCGCGCGCTCCGGCCATTCGCGATCGTATTTCTCGCCGCCGACCGTGTGCTCACTCATCTCAGCGAGGATCTGGCCCGGCGTCGGCAAAGCTTTTGGATCCACCCGCTTGTCCGGGTTCCAGAGGTCGGAGCGCACGATCGCGCGGGCGCACTGGAAGTAGATCTCGTCCACATTCATCACGATCACCGTGCGCGGGGCCTTGCCTTCCATCTTGAAGGAGGCGAGCAGCTCCGGCTCGGCCGAGACATAGGCGCGGCCGTTGACGCGCAGCGTGCTTCCCGAGCCCGGGATCAGGAACAGCAGCCCGACGCGAGGATCGCGCACGATGTTGCGCAGCGAATCGCAGCGATTGTTGCCGCGGCGATCCGGCATCATCAGCGTTTTCGCATCATGGATGCGCACGAAGCCCGGCAGGTCGCCGCGCGGCGAGCAATCGAGTCCCTCGGGCCCTGAGGTCGCAAGCGACACGAACGGCGACTTCTCGATGAGCACACGATAGAGCGGCGTCACGTGATCGGCGACCTTCACGGTCGACGCGTCGTTCGGAAAGCCGTAGATCGCCTCAAGCTGCTCGATCGTGGAAATCACCGACATTCGTGCTGTTCTCCTCGCTTCTTTCTTGACGCGTTTTCTTCACGCGAACCGGTATCCACTTCGCTCGAAAACGCTCTAGTCGTCCCAGCGCTCGCCCTTGATGATGCGGACAAGCTGTCGCGCGTGATATTCGGCGGTGCCGGAATTGACGATGGTGAAATCGGGCGTCGACGTGCTTTCGTCGACGGTGCGGGCCAGCCGCTGCGCGAGCAGCCCGTCGCTGCTGCGTGCCCGCATCGCGAGCCGCGCTGCGAGCACATCCGGCGGCGCCGTAATCGAGACAACCACGGCATTGGCGTAGTTGCGGCGGGCGGCTGCGATCACCGTGCGGGAGACATTTGCGATCACGGTGCGCCCGGCACTGATTTCGTCGTTGATCGCCCGCGACAGCGCATAACGATGGCCGTGAGCTTCCCAGTGCATGGCGTAGTCGCCGGCGGCGACCGCACGCTGGAAGGCGTCCGCGCTGACCTCCTCATTGTCCTCCGACGACGAGGCCTGGCGAGTGATCAGGCGACGGGGAAACACGATGCTATGATCGCCGGTGCAGGCCGCCTTCGCCAGCCCCAGCAGCGTGTCCTTGCCGGCGCCGCTCGGACCGACCACCAGGATCAACCGGCCGGGACCGATCGTGCTGGCGTGTTGCGCGGCGACGGCAGGGACTTCGCTCATGCGACCCTGGCTCCTTCGCGCCAGACGCTGCGCACCACAGGCAGATCGCGCGCGACATGCACGCGGATCAGATCCGCGCGCCTGCCGACCGCGATCTCGCCGCGATCGGTTAGCCCGACCGCCTCGGCCGGCGTCTTGGTCACTGTGCGCACGGCGGAGGCGAGATCGATTGCCGGCACATGCCGCGGCAGTTGCAGTGCCGCCATCAGCAGGCTGGAGGGGATGTAGTCCGACGACAGGATATCGAGCATGCCCTCATTGGCGAGATCGACGGCGGCGATATTGCCAGAGTGCGAGCCGCCGCGCACCACGTTCGGCGCGCCCATCAGGATGTCGATGCCGGCGGCGTGCAGACCGCGCGCGGCTTCCATCGTGGTCGGAAATTCCGCGACCGCGACCTTGTCATTGACGGCGTCGAGCACGTTCTCATCCGTGGTGTCGTCGTGGCTCGCCAGCGGTATCCTGTACTCATGCGCCAGCGCGACGATCGCGCGGGTGTTCGCCACCGCATATTCCTTCTGATAGGCGAAACGCCGGGCGAACAGCACGTCGAGCTGGGCGTCGGTCATGCCGCCGCCCTTACCGCGGTAGTAATCGCGCAGCTTCACCTCGTCGCGGAACTGGCGCTGGCCCGGCGTATGATCCATCAGCGACATCAGCCGCACGTCCGGCCGGTCGATCAGCTCCTTGGCCTCTGCGACGACATCCGGCATCGGCACTTCGCAGCGCAGATGCAGGAAGTGATCGGCGCGCAGCAGATTCTCCTCGCGCGCGGCCGAGATCGCCGCCGCCAGCACGCCGGCACGGCCGTCGACGTCCTCGGCACCGTCCTCGCGCCAGACCCGCAGCGAATCCAGCACCGTGGTGATGCCCGAGGTCGCGAGCTGCCCGTCATAGGAGATCACGGCAGCGACCGGATTCCAGAACACCTTCGGCCGCGGCACGTAGTGCATCTCGAGATGGTCGGTGTGCAGCTCGATCAGGCCGGGCATCAACAGATCACCGCCGGCGTCCTCCGCCGCTTCGGGCGCCCTGCCCTCGCCGAACTCGGCGATCTTGCCATCAGCGATCGCGACCCAGCCCTGCTCGATCACGCGATCGGCGAGGACCAGCCGGGCGTTGCCGATGATGGTGTCTTGCTTCGCAGTCATTTCAAACAGTCCTTCAGGCAGCAGCCGCGAACGAAGTCACGTCCACGATACGGTCGGCAATCAGATGGCGGATTTCGTCGTCATGGACAATCGCGACCATCGCGACGCCCTTGGTCTTTTTCTCCGCAATCAGTTCGACCACCACTGCGCGATTCGCCGCATCGAGCGAAGCGGTCGGCTCGTCCAGCAGCAGGATCGGCAGGTCCGAGATGAAGCCGCGCGCAATGTTGACGCGCTGCTGCTCGCCGCCGGAGAAGGTCGAGGGCGGCAAGGTCCACAGCCGCTCCGGGATGTTGAGTCGGCGCAACAGTCTCCCGGCGCGTTCGCGGGCTTCCTCGCGCGCCACGCCGTTGACGATCAACGGCTCGGCGACGACGTCGATCGTCGCCACCCGCGGCACCGCGCGCAGGAACTGGCTGACATAGCCGATCGTCGAGCGGCGGATGCTCAGCACCTGGCGCGGCTCGGCGGTCGCGAGGTCAACAACCTTGCCGCGATGGCGGATTCCGATCCGGCCGCTGTCGCAGCGATAATTGCCGAAGATCATCTTCAGGATCGAGGATTTGCCGGCGCCCGACGGGCCCGACAGCACCACGCATTCGCCCGGATCGGCGTGGAACGAGACGCCGCGCACCACGGGCAGCTCGACGCCGCCTTGCAGATGCATGGTGAAGGTCTTCTCGGCGTTGGCAAGTTCGATCATCGCGGTCATTGGCAAGCTCATGGCGGCAGTATCGAGGAAACGAGCAGCTGGGTATAGGGCTCGCGGGGATCGTCGAGCACCTGGTCGGTAAGACCGGTCTCGATGACGCGGCCGCCCTTCATCACCATCACGCGATGCGACAGCAGGCGCGCGACCGCGAGATCGTGGGTCACGACGATGGCGGCAAGGCCGAGCTCGCTGACGAGGTTGCGCATCAGGTCGAGCAGGCGCGCCTGCACCGAGACGTCGAGGCCGCCGGTCGGCTCGTCCATGAACACCAGCCGCGGCTCGGTGACGAGGTTGCGCGCGATCTGCAGCCGCTGCCGCATGCCGCCGGAATAGGTCTTCGGCGCATCGTCGATGCGGCCGACATCGATCTCGACCCGATCGAGCCAGGTCGATGCGGTGTCGCGGATTCGGCCGTAGTGATTCCAGCCGACCGCCATCAGCCGCTCGCCGACATTGGCGCCGGCCGAGACGCCCATGCGCAATCCCTGCGCCGGGTCCTGATGCACAAAACCCCAGTCGGTGCGGAACAGGAAGCGACGCTCCGCTTCGCCGAGTTCGGCGAGATCGCGCAGCACGCCGTCGCGCATCCGGTAGGACACCCGTCCCGCGCTCGGCGCGAGCTGCGCGGAAAGCAGTTGCAGCAGCGTCGACTTGCCCGACCCGGACTCGCCGACGATCGCCAGCACCTCACCGGGATAGAGCGCGAACGAGACGTCGCGGCAGGCCGGGAGCCGGCCGTAGTTCTTGGCAAGCCCCTCGGCCACCAGCAGCGGCTGATCGTTGTCGAGGCCGACGAGCTCAGACATGCGCCTTCTCCTTGTGCGGCGCCGCGCTCTCGGTGCCGAAATAGCCGGCCGCCTGGCGCTGCTCGCAGAAGTCGGTATCGGAGCAGACGAACATCCGCCCGCCCTTGTCGTCGGTGACGATCTCGTCGAGATAGGAATTATCGGCGCCGCACAGCGCGCAGGGCGCGTCGAAGCGGTAGCGCGTGAACGGGTGATCCTCGAAATCCAGCGAGACCACGGTGGTGTAGGGCGGGATCGCGTAGATGCGCTTCTCGCGGCCGGCGCCGAACAGCTGCAGCGCCGCGCAATTGTCCATCTTCGGATTGTCGAATTTCGGGGTCGGCGACGGGTCCATCACGTAGCGCGCATTCACCTTCACCGGGTAGGCGTAGGCGGTCGCGATGTGGCCGAAGCGCGCGATATCCTCGTAGAGCTTGACGTGCATCAGCCCGTATTCGGCGAGCGCGTGCATGCGTCGCGTCTCGGTCTCGCGCGGCTCCAGGAAGCGCAGCGGTTCGGGGATCGGCACCTGATAGACCAGCACCTGCCCGGCGTGCAGCGACGCTTCGGGAATGCGATGCCGGGTCTGGATCACGGTCGCGTCCGTGGTCGAGGTCGTGGTCGCGACCCCCGCGGTCTTGCCGAAGAATTTGCGGATCGAGATCGCGTTGGTGGTGTCGTCCGAACCCTGGTCGATCACCTTCAGCACGTCATCGGGCCCGAGGATCGCCGCCGTCACCTGCACGCCGCCAGTGCCCCAGCCATAGGGCATCGGCATCTCGCGACTGGCGAACGGCACCTGATAGCCGGGGATCGCAATCGCCTTCAGGATCGCGCGGCGGATCATCCGCTTGGTCTGCTCGTCGAGATAGGCGAAATTGTATGTCGGCGCGTTCATTCCGCGGCCTCCTGCATTTCCACGGCCGCGTTGGCTTCCGCGAACTCCTGCCGCAGCTTGCGCAGCAGGCCGAGCTCGGACTGGAAGTCGACGTAGTGCGGCAGCTTGAGATGCTCGACGAAGCCGGTCGACTGCACATTGTCGGAGTGCGACATCACGAATTCCTCATCCTGCGCCGGCGCCCCCGCCTCCTCGCCGAGCTCGCGTGCGCGCAGCGCGCGATCGACCAGCGCCATCGACATGGTCTTGCGCTCGCTCTGGCCGAAGGCGAGGCCGTAGCCGCGGGTGAAGCACGGCGCCTCGGTCGTCGAGCCCTTGAACTGGTTGACCATCTGACACTCGGTCAGTTCGATCGAACCGAGCGGCACCGCGAAGCCGACGTCCTCGGCCGAGAATTCGACCTCGACCTCGCCGAAGCGGATCTCGCCGGCGAAGGGATGGTTGCGGCCGTAGCCGCGCTGCGTCGAATAGCCGAGTGCGAGCAGGAAGCCCTCGTCGCCGCGCGCCAGATTCTGCAGCCGCAGATCGCGATCGGCCGGGAAGCTCAGCGGCTCGCGCGTGAGGTCGCCGACCGCCGCGTCGCTATCGGCCTGCGGCGACGTTTCGATCAAGCCGTCGCGGCCAAGGATGTCGGTGACCCGCGGCGTTGACGCCTGCGAGGCTTCCGCGGTCATCGGCTGTTCCGGCACAAAGCCTTCAGCAAGCTGCGGGTCGAGCAGACGATGGGTGTAATCGAAGGTCGGCCCCAGGATCTGGCCGCCCGGAACGTCCTTGAAGGTCGAGGAGATGCGCCGCCGCACCTGCATCTCGCCGGTGTTGACCGGCTCGGTGGCGCCGAAACGCGGCAGCGTCGCGCGGAAGGCGCGAACCAGGAAGATCGCCTCGATCATGTCGCCGCGCGCCTGCTTGATCGCGAGCGCCGCGAGCTCGCGGTCGTAGAGCGAGCCTTCGGTCATCACGCGGTCGACGCCGAGCGCGAGCTGCTCGGAGATCTGCGCCAGCGTCACCTCGGGCACATCGCGATCGCCGCGCCGCTCATGCGCCAGCAGCCGATGAGCGTTCTCGATGGCGCGCTCGCCTCCCTTGACGGCTACATACATCGCTCACACTCCGCTTGCCATCAGCCGCGTGGTGCGCGGGATCGCGACAATCTTGTCGTCATGGACCAGCACGACGTCGATGCCGCGCGGGAACAGCGCTTCATTGATCGACAGCCGCTGGAACAGGTCGCGCGGCTTGATCATCGCCTGCAACAGTGCGCTGCCGTCGATGCCGGGCCCCTTCAGCTCGAAGGCCGGTCCTTGCGTCAGGCTGTCGACCTGCAGGATCAGCGTGGTCGACCGGTCAGGATATTCGCTGCTGCCGAACGCGAAACGCTCGAGCGCCGGCAGGTTCGCCGCATCGCCGATCAGCGCGAAGCTTGCGATCGAGGAATCCGTAACCACCGGCGCGCTGGCGTGAAACTTCAGCCAGCGAGCGACATCCGGCGTCGCCGACATCGCGGCGTCGAGCCAGATCGGCGTGTCGTGATCGAACAGCGTCAGCGCGATCGCGGCCGAGCCGCGCATCATGCCGGCGGGCGTTCCGACATCAGCGGCGACGCGCTGCACGCTGCCCGGGCGCGCCATCGCATCCATCACGGAGCGGAACGTGGACTGCGCCGACAGCACCTTGTCGGCAAACCCTGCGGGCATTTCGGCAATCGTCGTCATTGCATCATCCCTCACCGCGCACCATCGTGTAGAAATCAACCCGCGTTGCCGCGGTCTCCGCGGCCTTGCGGGCGCGTTCGGCATTCATCGCGACACGCAGCGGCGCGATCACCTTGGCCTCCACCTCGCCGGACAACTCCGCCGACTGCACCATGGCGTCGCACAGCGCGATCATCTGCGCCTTGTGCGCATCGCGGCCGAGCGTGTAGCCGAAGCCGACCTCGCCGGTCGCAAGCCGCACCGCCGCGCGCGACACCGTCGCCTCGCCGAGATTGAACGGCGCACCGTCACCGCCGATCCGCCCGCGCATCATCACGAGGCCGTTCTCCGGCTCGCGCAGGTTCTCATGCGCGGGCACTGCGATCGCGGCCAGCCGGCCTGCGATGTCGGCCGCGGCGGAGTGCGCCAGCACCGTCATCGCGGCCTTGCGCTGGCCCTGTTTGCTGTCTGGTCCGGTCGTACTGATGGTCGAACTCATGAGCAACCTTGCTTGCATCAAGTTGTCTATGATAATAGACAACTTGATAGCCGAGCGCCATGACTGTTTCGTGACAAACCGAAGATTTCTGGTATCACCGCGCCATGAGCATGCAGGAAAGTTCCGGCGTCGCCTTGTGGCGGCAGGTCGCTGACGGCATCGAGCGCGGCATCGCCGACGGCCGCTTCGCTGCAGGCGAAAAGCTGCCGGGCGAGATGGAGATCGCCGAGACTTACCGGGTCAACCGCCACACCGTGCGGCGGGCGCTCGCCGCACTCGCCGAGCGCGGCCTGGTGCGCGCCGAGCGCGGTAGCGGCACCTATGTCGAAGCCCAGCGCCTTGCCTATCCGCTGCGCTCACGCACGCGATTCTCCGAGATCGTCGGCGCCGGCGGCCATGAGCCGCGCGGCCAGCTGATCGATGCAGGCAGCGATGTTGCCAATCGCGAGATCGCGCGCGAGCTGGGTTTGAAGATTGGCGCGCCGCTGATCCGGATCGAAGCGGTGCGGCTCGCCGACCGGACGCCGATCTGCGTTTCGACCACCTGGCTGTCGGCCGAGCGGTTTCCCGATGCCGGCAGCGTGTTTGCCGACGTTCGTTCGATGACGAAGCTGCTCGGGCATTACGGCGTCAAGGATTACCGCCGCGCATCGACCCGGATCACCGCGGCGATCGCCGATGCGACCGACGCCGCACGGCTCGATCTGCCGCTGGGCCGGCCGGTGCTGGTGGTCGACGCGACCGACGTCGACATGCTGGACCGCCCGCTGGTGACCAAGCGCTCGCGCTTCGCCGCCGAGCGCGTGGAGTTTCTGGTCGAGAACGGCTGACTCTTCCTCCCCGCACGCGGGGAGAGGCGAAGAAAAAACTACGCCACTGCCCTTTGCCCGATGATTGCAAAGCGGAGCTTGCTCGAGATGAAATCGATCGCGGCGACCGCGATCAGGATCATCAGGATCAGGAACGACACCTTCTGCCATTCCAGCACACGGATCTGCTCGGCGAGCTGTAGCCCGATGCCGCCGGCGCCGACGATGCCGATGATGGTGGCCGAACGGGTGTTCGACTCGATGAAATAGAGCACCTGGCCGGCGATCACGGGCAAGACCTGCGGCAGCAGGCCGAAGCGGATTTCATGCAGCGCGTTGCCGCCGGAGGCGCGGATGCCCTCGACCTGCTTGCGATCCGCGGCCTCGATCGCCTCCGAGAACAGCTTTCCGAACGCGCCGAAGTCGGAGACCATGATCGCCAGCACGCCGGCGAATGGCCCGAGGCCGACGACATTGATCCAGACCAGCGCCCAGATCAGCGTATCGACGCCGCGGATCGAATCCAGGAAGCGGCGCACCGGAAAGCGGATCAGGTTCGACGGGATGATGTTGCGCGCCGCCAGCAGGCTGACCGGCAGCGCCAGCAGCGCCGCAAGCGTGGTGCCGAGCAGCGCGATCGACAGCGTTTCGCCGAGCGCCTGCATGTAAAGCGGGAACGACGAGCCGGGATTCGGCGGGATCATCATCATGGTGATCCAGCCGAGCTGGCTCATCCCTGAGATCAGCTTCGTCGGCGAGAAGTCGAGATCGACCAGGCCGTAGACGAAGATTGCAAGCGCCACAGCGATCATGGCCGGCAGCGCCAGCCGTGCCGACGCCGGGCGTTCGAACACGCCGGGGTACTTCGCACGCAGTTCCGCGGTATCCGGCTTCGGCAGCTGGCTCATCGCCGGGTCTCCTTGCCGAACAGCCGGGCGCGCAGCCAGCCGGTCGAGATGTCGATAATGAAGACGGTGACGATGATTGTGACGAGGATGGCGCTGACGTCGGAATAGTAGAACTTGCGGATCGCGACCACGAGCTCCTGCCCGATGCCGCCGGCACCGACGAAGCCCATTACCGAGGCCTCGCGGACATTGATCTCGAAGCGCAGCAGCGCGTAGCTGGCGTAGCCCGCCGAGACCTGCGGCAGGATGGCAAAGCGCATGCAGGACAGCCAACTCGCGCCGGTGGAGCGGATGCCCTCGACCGGCTTCATGTCGGCATTCTCGACGATCTCGGCGAACAGCTTGCCGAGCGCTCCGGTGGTGTGGATCGCGATCGCCAGCACACCGGCCATCGGCCCGAGGCCGAACGCGATCACGAAGATCAGCGCGAACACGATGCCCGGCACGGTGCGGGCGAATTCGAGCAGGCGACGGATGATGAAGCGCACCCACGGTCCCGGCGAGGTGTTCTGGGCGGCAAGGAAATTCAGTGCAAAGGCGAGCACAGCACCGGTCAGGGTGCCGACATAGCTGATCAGCAGGGTCTCACCGAGCAGCCGCAGCCATTTCTTCAGGCCCCAGAACCATTCCACCGGATCGGTCCAGACCCGCGCACCGGAATCCAACGTCAGGATGCGGTCGAAATAGCTGACGAAGTTGCCGAAATAGGTGAAGAACGTGTGCAGGTTCACATCGGCGCCGAGCGCCGCGATAAACAGCGCCGCGCAGAATACCGCAGCCGCGACCGTCGCCTTCAGCCGCTTGCGCGCGACCGCCTTGCGATAGGCATCGTTCAGCGTCGCCAGTTGCTGCGCTGGAAGGATGGAAATGGCGGTCGCCATCGATGCGGGCCAGTCTGCTCGAGGGATGAACGAAAAGGGCCGGGTTGTCGAAACCCGGCCCGATTCAGCGGCGATGTGCGATCAGGACGCCTTCTTGCGCAGGGCGTCGACGAACTTGATCAACTCGATGGTCTTGTCGTAGTCGGCGTTGGTGACCGGCTGCCACGGCAGGTTCTTGCCGTCGGACAGCTTCTTGAAGGCTTCCGGATCCTTCTTCGGCATGTCGAGGAAGGCCTGCTTGATCTTCGCCTTCATGTCGTCGGGAAGGCTCTCGAGATAGGCGTAGGGCGAGTTGATGATCAGGTCGGACTTCACGATGATGCGGAAGTCCTCCTTCTTCAGCGGCGTGCCGTCGCTCGACTTCACCATGTTCTTGGCGAGCATGCGGGTCAGGTTGGAATCGTCGTCGGCATTCCACCAGTTGGCGGCGACATCGACGGTGCCCTGCGCCAGCGCCAGCACGGCGTTCTCGTGGCTGCCGGTGAAGACCACCTTGGAGAAATAGGTCTCCGGATCGATCCCCATCTGGTTCAGCTTGAAGCGCGGCATGTTGTTGCCGGAGGTCGAGTTGGGATCGACCAGGCCGATATTCTTGCCCTTGAGGTCTTCGACCTTCTGGTACGGGCTCTTGGCGAGCACGTAGAACACCGAATAGTAGCCCTTCGAACCGTCGGCATTGACGTCGATCACGAACGCGTCGGTCTTGACGCCGGTGAGACGGGCGCGGGCGAACGACGCCGGGCCGTAGTAGCCGATGTGGATGTTACCGGCGCGCTGGCCCTCGATGACGGCCGCGTAGTCGTTGGCAACGCGTAGGGTCACCTTGATGCCGAGTTCTTTGGACAGATACTCGGTGAGCGGACCGTAGCGCTCGGTGACGCCGGAGCCGTTTTCGGCGGGGATCACCGCGAAGGTGATTTCCGGATACTTGGCCTTCCAGTCCTCGGCCGAAGCCGATCCTGCGAACGCCAGCGCGGCGGCGCCGGCCAGAATGATGCGACGAGTGATCATGTTACCCCTCTTTGGTAGTTACGCCTGTTGGCCGGGCGAAATGCCCGGTTGCCCTGTTTTTCGAAAATGCGCCGCTCAGGCCGCGGCAGCGGTGCCGAGCGCCGGAGCAGCTGCGCCATCGGGAACGGGCAGCGGTGCCGCGCCCATGACGTCATTGGCCTCGAGGTCATAGAGCTCGCGGGCAATATGGTCGGTCAGCGCCGCCGGGGCGCCGTCGAACACCACGCGGCCCGCAGCCATGCCGACCAGGCGATCGCAATATGTTCGCGCGAGGTCGAGGGAGTGCAGGTTGCAGAGCACCGTGATGCCGAAATGCTTGTTGATGCGCAGCAGCGCATCCATCACGATCTTGGTGTTGCGCGGATCAAGCGAGGCGATCGGCTCGTCGGCAAGAATGATGTCGGGCTCCTGCACCAGCGCGCGGGCAATCGCGACCCGCTGCTGCTGGCCGCCGGAGAGCTGGTCGGCGCGCTGCGCCGCGAGCTGGGCGATGTCGAACTGCTCGAGCGCCGACAGCGCGAGCGCCCTGTCCTGCTCCGGCCAGACCTGCGCCAGCGAGCGCCATGACGGGATCTGCGCCAGCCGGCCCATCAGCACGTTGGTCAGCACATCGAGACGGCCGACCAGATTGAATTGCTGGAAGATCATTGCCGAGCGCGCCCGCCACTGCCGCAGCGCCTTGCCGCGCAGCGCGGTCACATCGGTCCCTTCAAACAGGATACGGCCGGAGGTCGGATCGGCGAGACGGTTGATCATCCGCAGCAAGGTCGACTTGCCGGCACCGGAGCGGCCGATCACGCCGACAAAGCTGCCCGGCGCGATCGAAAAGGATGCATTGTCGACTGCGGCTTTTGTGCCGAACCGGCACGTCAAACCTTCCACCACCAGCATGTAATGCTCCAACCGCGTCGCGTTGAGCCATCGCTATCCCCGGTGTTTAACAGTTATGTGACGTGACGTTGCAGTGCGGCGATCGTCCACACTGTCCCTTGCCGTTCCCTTGCCGTCATCGCAGCGTCATGATGTTGTCATCAAGCGTCCCGATGACGAGCGCGCATCCCCCGGAAGCCAAAGATTTGCGGAGGCCCCGATGGCCGGAAAAACACTCTCGGTTGTGCCGACGATCGACCCGACTGCGTCGGTGCGCGAGAGCAAGCTCGGCAAATATACCGAGGTCGGCGCGCGCACGATCCTGCTTGAAGTCAGCATGGATGACTATTCCTATGTCGTGAACGACAGCCAGATCACCTACACCTCGATCGGCAAGTTCTGCTCGATCGCGGCGATGACCCGCATCAATCCCGGCAACCACCCGATGCATCGCGCGACGCAGGCGCATTTCACCTACCGCGCCAGCGCCTATTTTCCCGGCGAGAGCGACGACACCGACTTCTTCAACTGGCGACGTGCGCATCACGTGCATATCGGCCATGACGTCTGGATCGGTCATGGTGCGATCCTGCTGCCGGGCCGGAACATCGGAACCGGCGCCGTCGTCGCCGCCGGCGCGATCGTGACCAAGGATGTGCCCGCCTACACCATCGTTGCCGGTAATCCGGCGCGGCCGGTGAAGCGGCGCTTCTCCGAGACAACAGCGGATCGCCTCACATCGCTCGCGTGGTGGGACTGGGATCACGAAACACTTCGTCGTGTGCTACCCGACTTCCGTAAGCTCGCGGTCGAGGAATTTCTCGACAAGTATGAGGCCGAGGCCGTATCCCAATCACAGAACAAGCAACGGAGCGCGGCATCGTGACGGACATTTTCATCGAGGGCGGACGCACGCTGGCTGACGGTGCACTGATCGAGACCTCGCTGCGGACCTCAGGCCGCGACATTGGTGCAGTCGACGCCGAACAGGGCCGCGCCGCGCTCCACATCAATGCCTGCGGCCTGCTGGTGCTGCCCGGCATCATCGATCTGCACGGCGATGCGTTCGAGCGGCAGATGATGCCGCGCCCCGGCGTCGATTTCCCGACCGACGTGGCGCTGATCGACAGCGACCGGCAGGCGATCGCCAACGGCATCACCACCGTGTTCCATGGGACGACCTGGTCGTGGGAGCCTGGTCTGCGCAGCGCGGAGAATGCCCGCAAGCTGCTCGATGCGATCGAGGCGCTGCGGCCGCAGCTCGCCGCCGATACGCGCTTCCACCTGCGTCACGAGACCCACAATCTCGAGGCCGAGGCCGAAATCATTCAATGGCTCACGGAAGGCCGCATCGACCTGTTCGCCTTCAACGACCACAGCAACGTCAAGCCGAAGAAGCGCAACCAGCTGGCCGAACGCACCGGGCTGTCGCTCGAGGCCGTCAACGACATGCTCGATCGGATCGTGGCGCGCCGTCCCGAGGTGCCGGCGTCGATCGCGCGGCTGGCTGCCGCTGCACGTGCGGCAAACATTCGGATGCTCTCGCATGACGACAACAGCCCGGCGATGCGCCAGGAGTTTCGCGCGCTTGGTGCCACGATTGCAGAATTCCCGGTCAATGAAGAGACCGCGCGCGATGCCGCTGCCGCCGGCGACTTCATCGTGTTCGGCGCGCCCAACGTGGTGCGCGGCGGCAGCCACACCGGCTGGACCAAGGCATCCGACATGATCGCACAGGGCCTCTGCTCGGTGCTGGCGTCGGACTACTATTATCCGGCGCAACTGCTCGCGGCATTCCGCCTCGCCGCCGATGGGATCCTGCCGCTCACCAAAGCCTGGGATCTGATCTCGTCGGCGCCGGCACGCGCGGCAGGGCTTGCCGATCGCGGCATGATCGCCGCGGGCCGCCGCGCCGACATCATTGTCGTCGACGACAAGGTGCCGCTGCGGCCGCGCATCGTCGCCGTGATATCAGCCGGACGGCTGGTGCATCTGGCGGACGCGAGCTGCCTCGTTCATTCGCTCGCACCGCGCAAGACGGTTGCGGCAGCATAGTCAGGACCTGTTCTGCTGCCATGGCCAACACTCCACGCTACGCAATCTATTATGCGCCGTCACCCGACAGCGTCCTGCACCACTTCGGTTCGACACTGCTCGGCTACGATGCCGTGTCGGGCGACGATCTGCCGTTTCCCGGTGGCGTTGCGCCCGACTGGCGCGAGGTGACGGAGGATCCGCGCAAATACGGCTTTCACGCCACGCTGAAGGCGCCGACCGCGCTCGCCAATGGCAGGAGCGAGTCCGAGCTGCTCGACGCCTGCGCTGCCTTCGCCGGCCGCGCGCGGCGCATTCCGGTGATCGAACCTGTCGTCGATTCCATCAGCGGCTTCATCGCCGTAATCCCGGCCAGCCGCTCGGATGATCTGCAACAGCTCGCCGCCGACTGCGTCACCGCGTTCGACACGTTCCGTGCGCCGCTGACGCCGCAAGATCGCGCGCGGCGCAAACCCGAACAGCTCACGGAGCGGCAGCGCGACTATCTCGACCGCTGGGGCTACCCTTACGTCATGGAGGAATTCCGCTTCCACATGACGCTGACCGGGCGATTGAGCGACGAGCGGCGCGGCCCGATCATGGCGCGGCTGCGCGAGCGGTTCGCGGCGATCGAGCTTGCGCGGCTGGCGATCGACCGCATCGCGCTGTTCAAGCAAGCCGACAGCGCATCCCGCTTCCGTATCATCGGCAGCTGGCCGTTGCGAGCGAGAGCGTTTTCGAGCGAAGTGGACACCGGTTCGCGTGAAGAAAACGCGTCAAAATAAGGGAGCTTCGGTACTGATTGAATCAGAACCGAAGCGCTAATCGGGTCTCGCGAGCTCGCCCAACAGCCACTTCTTGAATGTCTGCAGTGCGCGATTGCGCTGCGCGCCCGGCGGATGAACCAGCCAGTAGCTGCCGGTGACGTGGCCGACCGGCAATAGCCGGCGAATCGTGCCGCGCCGCTCACTCTCCCCGATGAAGGGCTCGAGCGCGAGCGCGACGCCGGCACCGCGTTCGGCGGCCTGCAGCGCGGCCACAAAGCTGTCGACCGAGATCGCGCGCGTCGCGGGCGGCACAGGCTCACCGGCATGCCTGAACCAGAGCGGCCAGGCTGCGGGGAATGTCGTCACATGGATCAGGGCGGCGCGGCCGAGGTCGGCTGTGGTGCGCAGCTTCAACCGCCGCGCCAGCGCCGGCGCACCGACCGGGACAGTCCTCACATCCATCAGGCGATTTGCGACGACGCCTTCGGGCTTGTCGGGGCCGAAGCTGATGCCGGCATCGAATGTCTCGGTGTCGAAATCGACGTTGCGGTTCGAGGTCTCGATCGCGAGATCGATCCCGGAATGCTGGGTGAGGAACGAGGACAGCCGCGGGATCAACCAGGCCGACGCGAATTGCGGCAGCACCTTCAGCCGCAGCCGGTGCTGGCCAGCAGCCCCGACTGCCGACTCCGCCTGCGCCAGCAGCGCGAAGGCGCGACCGGTCGCAGCAGCCAGCCTCTCGCCGGCGTGGGTGGGCCGAACAACGCGATGGGCGCGATGAAACAGCGCGACACCGAGATGGACTTCGAGATTGCGGATGCGATGGCTGATCGCCGAGGCGCTGACATTCAGCACATCCGCAGTCTCCTTGAAGCTGCCGAGCCTGACCGCGACATCGAACGCCTGCAGTGCCAGCAGGTGCGCCGGCCGGAGGCTTGCAGCGGCGAGGTCGTCCCTCCCCTGCAATGGTCGCCGCCGCCCCGGCTTCGGGTTGTTCCTGCTCATCAGCCGATCCTAACGGCCGGCCGCTGTCGATGTCGCGCGAAAAATAGGTTCGGATGAATGTCATTCATCCGAACCCGGCTCGTTTCGCTTGTCGCATGAGGCGCAATACGAAATCCTGTCGCCCGAAGCGGACCGGCGGCAAGCCCGGCCAACCGAGCGGGAGGACGGCGATGAAAGCACAGCTCGCGGACGAAGCATCCATCGTCGACCGCATCCTCCGGCATATCGACGCCAAATCGACCGATCTCAGCGACGGCGTCTGGCATGAACCCGTCGCGCATTATCTGTCGCAGGATCGCTTCGCGGCCGAGATCGAACATGTGTTCCGCCGCACGCTGACCCCGTTCTGCCCGTCCGCCGCACTCGCCGAGATCGGCGCCTATGTCGCGCGCGACGCGGCGCTGACGCCTGTTGTCGCGATCCGCGGCGCTGACGGCATCGCACGCGCCTTCCGCAATGCATGCCGCCATCGCGGCGTTCAGTTGGTCGACGGCGCCGGCTGCCGGACGGCGCTGACCTGCCGCTATCACGGCTGGACCTACGGCCTCGACGGCCGGCTCCGGGGCATCCCCGACGACTACGGCTTTCCGGGCCTCGACAAGAGCACGCATGGCCTCGTGCCGCTCACCTGCATCGAGCGCGACGGCCTGGTGTTCGTCTCGCAGGACGCTCCCCCCGCAACGTCAGACGCCGGCGACATGCCGACGCTGTTCGGCGACGACTGGAAGCTCTACGCGACCACGACGCAGGAGGTCGAGGCCAACTGGAAGATCGTCGCTGAAGGCTTCCTCGAAGGCTATCACATCCGATCGACGCATCAGGATACGTTCTATCCGCTGCAATACGACAATCTCAACGTGATCGAATCATTCGGCCGCAACAGCCGGATCAGCTTTCCCTATCGGCGCATCGAGAAGCTGCGCAACGTGCCGCCGGGTGAGCGCAGCACGAGCGGTATGTTGACGCACGTCTATCACCTGTTTCCGAACGTGATGCTGTCGACCTTCCCGACCAATCGGCTGATGACGGTGCTCGAGCCGCTCGCCACGGACGGCACCCGGCTCGTCACCTACACGCTGTCGAACCAGATCGCCGCGGAAGACGGCCGCGCCGCGGTCGCCCAGGGACGCGACTTCGTCACCGCAGGCGCGGCCGAGGATCGCGAGATGGCCTGCGCCGCGCAGCGCGGGCTCGCGACCCGGGCGAATGCCCACTTCACCTTCGGCCTGTTCGAAGGCGCGATCACGCATTTTCACCGAAACCTGGCTGCGATCATCGAGGCCCGTACAAGCGCACGCTGATCCGCTCCAATATTGGCAATCGAGGACCGAGCATGCTGGACCACCCGACCGTCAAATACCGAACCGAGCAGGCTGTCGCGATCGTGACCATCGATCGCTATGACGAGGCGCGCAACGCGGTCAATCCGGAGACCGCGCAAGGACTGGCACGGGCATTTCGCACCTTCGATCGCGATCCGTCGCTGTCGGTCGCGATCCTGACCGGCGCGGGCGGCGCGTTCTGCGCCGGCTTCGACCTCAAGCGCACTGCCGCCGGCCATCGCGGCCACCGCGTCGAGAACGGCGATGGCCCGATGGGCCCGACGCGGATGAAGCTGTCGAAGCCGGTGATCGCCGCAGTCGAGGGACCGGCCGTGGCGGGCGGGCTCGAGCTTGCGATCTGGTGCGATCTCCGGGTCGCAGCACGCGATGCCACCTTCGGCGTCTATTGCCGGCGCTTCGGCGTGCCATTGATGGATCTCGGCACCGTGCGCCTGCCCCGGCTGATCGGGCACAGCCGCGCGATGGACATGATCCTCACCGGACGCGGCGTCTCCGGCGAGGAGGCCGGACGGATCGGGCTCGCCAACCGCGTGGTCGCACCCGCCACGGCGCTCACCGAAGCGCGCAGCCTCGCCCATGATCTGTGCCGCCTGCCGCAGGCGGCGTTGCGCAGCGACCGGCTCTCCGCGATCGAGCAATGGGAACTCGGCTGGGACCAGGCCACGCTGAACGAGTTTCGTCTCGGGCTTGCGACGGTTGCGAGCGGCGAGACCGAGGCCGGCGCGCGCCGCTTCGCAGCGGGCAAGGGCCGGCACGGCGATTTCGCCGACATCGCCTGAGAAATCGATTGCGACCGCGGCGCTACTCGTCCACCCGGGTCCGCGCGATGATCTCGGCGGCGCCCTTCGCGAGCAGCTCCATGCCGACGGCGCGGCCGAGTTCGCGCGGCCGGTCGGCCGGTCCGCGCCGCGTCACCTCGATGAAGCCGGCACCGGCCTCGTCGAGCACGGAGGCGCGCAGCGTCATCTCGTTTCCGGCGAGTGTGGCGTGGCCGGCGATCGGCGAGTTGCAATGGCCGTTGAGCACCCACAGCACCTCGCGCTCGGCCTCGGCGGCAAGCCGCGCCTCTGCGTTGTCGATCCCGGCGAGCCGCGCCCGCGTCGCCCAATCGGTCTCGACGCATTCGACCGCGACGATGCCCTGACCAACCGCCGGCAGCATCTCGTCGACGGAGAAATCATGCGCGATGCGCGCGGTCATGCCGATGCGCTCGAGGCCGGAACGCGCCATCACCAGCGCATCCGCCGGCCCCACCTCGCCGCCATCGGGCAGCCGCTGCTTGTCGCCGCGATCGAGCTTGGCCACCCGCGTGTCGGCGGCGCCGCGATAATGGATCACGGTCGCTTCCGGAAACAGCCGGCGCAGATAGGCGGCACGGCGCACGGCGTTGGTGCCGATCATGAACCCCTTGCCGCGCGCGGCGCGAAGGGTCTCCAGCGACAGGCCCGGCCGCAACACGAGGCTGTCATTGGCGGCATCGCGCGCCAGCATCGCGGCGAGGACAAGACCCGGCGTCTCCTCATTGCCCGGAACGTCCTTCAGCGAATGCATCGCCGCTTGCAGCGTGCCGGCACGCATGGCTTCGCGGATCTCGGCGACGAAGGCGCCGCCCTTGCCGCCGTGACGCAACAGCTTGCTGGTCTGGTCCTGGTCGCCGCGGGTCTCGAATTTGACGATTTCGACGGCCAGGTCCGGCGCCGAGGCGCGCAGCAGCCGCGCGACCTCGTCCGTCTGCGCGAGCGCCATCGCGCTCTTGCGCGTCCCTATCCGCAAAACCTGTCCCGACACGAAAGCTCCGATGCGTGATCATCAACGGCTGGGGATTAGAACAAAAGGCCAGTCAAAACAATGGTTTTTGCCCCTGCTGGGCCACGCTCAGGGAATCTCCTCGACAAGCGCCACACCAGCCTCGCGCATCGCCAGTATGGCGGCAGCAAGCGAACCGCCGAGATCGATGGCCCGGCAGCCCGACAGCACGACCGCGGTCTCGAACCCTAGCCGCCGCGCATCGAGCGCCGAATACTGCACGCAGAAATCCGTGGCGAGCCCGGCCATCACGACACGCTTGAGGCCGCGCTCGCGCAGATAGCCGGCGAGCCCGGTCGGCGTTGTCCGGTCGTTCTCGAAGAACGCCGAATAGGAATCGATCGCGCCGCGGAAGCCCTTGCGGACCACAAGCTCGGCCCGGTCGGTCGCAAGATCGGGATGAAACGCGGCACCAGCCGTGCCCTGAATGCAATGATCCGGCCACAGCGTCTGCGGCCCATAGGGCATCGTGATCGAGGAAAACGGCGCCGCGCCCGGATGCGAGGTCGCAAACGAGCTGTGGCCCGCCGGATGCCAGTCCTGGGTCAGCACGACATGGTCGAACCGCGCTGCGAGCCGGTTGATCACCGGCACGACGGCATCGCCGTCGGCAACCGCCAGCGCGCCGCCGGGGCAGAAATCGTTCTGCACGTCGATGATCAGGAACAGGTCGTCGGGCTCGATCTTCATCAGGTTCCGATCCGCAAGGACGCGCGCAGCTTGCGCAGGCAGGCGATCACCGACAGCGCCGTGATGCGGCCGGTCTTCGGATTGTCAGAGGGGATGTTCTCGATCACCATCGAGAACCGCGCGGAATCGGAATCGACCTCGATGCGGTGGGTGTTGCGCGTCACCGTCGAATCGGCCCAGATCTCGACTCTTGTGCGATCGGGGCCGATGCCGGCGAGCGACAATGCCACCGCGACGTTGAGATTGGCTGGAAAGCCTTTTGCGGCGTCGCGCGCGCTGCCTTCGAAGATGCGCAGCGGCTCGGTGATGCCCTCGATCCGGATGTTGTTCTCGACCAGATGCGGCGCGCCGACGAGGCCCGCGACCGGCTTCCGCGTCACCAGCCTTGCCGAGTGGATGGTCCCGACCGCGGCCGCGGTCACGGCATCGAGCCCGATCAGCGCGCCGGTCGGCACGATGATCTGGCCGCCATGCGCCTTCGCGAGGTCGACAAGGTCCTCATTGTGCAACAGCGCACCGACGCTGAGCACGACCGCGGTCTTGCCGCGCCCGACCACCGGCGCCACGATCGAGCGCACCAGCTTGCTCGGCGCGCACTCGACCACGATGTCGGCGACCTCGGCCAGCTGCTCGATCGGCACCAGCTTCGGCGCAGACTTGAGACCTTCGATCCAGCCGCGGTGCTTGTCCGGGCTGTTCGCCGACACCGCGACCAGGGTCAGGCCCTCGATGCCCTGATCGAGCGCCTTGACGACATCGGTGCCGATCGCGCCGAGGCCGGCGACCGCAACCCGCATCTTTGTCTTGCTGTCAGCCATCATTTCCCGCCGGCGAGCATCTTGACCAGGCGATAGAGGTACTCCTCGCCTTCGTAGAACGATTTGACGAGCACGCGCTCGTCCTTGCCATGAGCCCGGTTGTCATCGACATCGGATCCCAGTCCGGAATGGCCGTAGGTCGGAATCCCGGCATTGCGCAGATAGCTGCCGTCGGTGGCACCGGTGCTCATCACGGGGACGATTTCGGCATTCGGCCAGAACTCCTTCGACAGCTTCTCGACCGATCCCATGATCTCTTCGTTCAACGGCGATGGCGGGCTCAGCACGGCCTTGCCGGTCGGCGTCACCTCGATCTGCTTGTCGGCGAGCACGCGCTCGATCGTTGCCTGAACGCCTTCGACCGGCTCGCCGGGCAGGATCCGGCAATTCACCTTGGCGGTTGCCAGCTGCGGCAGCGCATTGATGGCGTGGCCGCCCTCCAGCATGGTCGCGACACAGGTGGTGCGGAGCTGCGCGTTGTAGCCGGGATTCTCCGACAATCGCGCCAGCGCCGCCGGATCGGGCTGCGGCGCCAGGATCGCCTTGATATCGTCGGCATGCGCCTTGTCGACCTCGGCGGTCTTGGTGAAATAGATCCGCGTGGTCTCGTTGAGATTCATCGGGAAATCGTATTTGGAGAGCCGGACGAGGCCTTCGGCGAGCCGATAGATCGCATTGTCCTTGCGCGGCAGCGAGCTATGGCCACCGCGATCCTTCACGGTGAGCTGGTAGCCGATCGAGACCTTCTCGCTGGTCTGCACGCTGTTGCGGATCGCCTTGCCGTTCTTCAGGCCGACGCCGCCGCCTTCGTTGAGCGCGAACTCGGCGTCGATCAGGTCGCGGTGGTTCTTGATCAGCCACTGCATGCCGAGCGCGTTGGCATCGAGGATCTCCTCGTCGGTCTCGAGGGCTACGATGATGTCGCGGTCCGGCTTGTAGCCTTCCTTCTTGTAGCGGATCAGATTGGTGATGAACGCCGACGCCATGTATTTGTCGTCGCCCGAGCCGCGGCCGTAGAAATAGCCGTCCTGCTCGGTGAGCTTGAACGGATCGACCGACCAGTCCTCACGGTTGGCGGGCACGACGTCGATATGGGCGACCAGGAGGATCGGCTTGCGCGCGCCGGAGCCGTGCAGCCGGGCCACCAGATTGCCTTTGTGCGGCGCGGGCGAGAACACGTGCACGTCACTCTCGGGGAAGCCCGCGGCGCGAAGCCGCGCGCCCATCGCCTCCGCCGCCTTCTGCGTATCGCCGGTCGCGGTGGTCGTGTTGATCTCGACCAGCTCCTGGTAGATGCCGCGGGCGAATTGCTGCTGCTCGGTCAGTCCCTGCGCGCCGGCGCCGGACGCGAGCAGGACCGGAGCGACCGCTGCCGCGAACTGCAGCGATCGGACCATGTTTCGGGCCTTGTGCGACATCGTGCTCTCCCAGAATTCCACCACCTGATTGGAGCTGAATTCAGACAGGCGACACGCGCTTTGGCAAGACGGCGAGCCCTTCAATTTCCGCGCGCATGCTCCGCGCTTTCGCCCACGCTATTTGGAGTCCTTATTTGGCGTCCTTATTTAGTGTCCTTGGCCGCGATCACCTCGATCTCGACCAGGAATCCGGGATTGGCGAGTGCGGCGACGCCGACCACCGAGCGCGCCGGCAGGTTCGGCTGGCTGCCGCCGAAGAACTGGGTGTAGCCCTCCATGAAGGCCTTAAAGTCCATCGGCGCAGCCGTGTTGTGCACCAGGAACACCTGCATCTTGACGACGTCGCCCATGCCGAGCCCCTGGCCTTCCAGAATGGCCTTGATGCGGCCCAGCACGCCGACGGTCTGGGTCTTGGTGTCGCCATAGGCCTGCGGGCTCGACGGATCGGCATCCTTGTTGACGACCGGCGGCACCTGGCCGCTGACATAGACCGTCGTGGTGTTGCCGGTGACGGTCACGGCCTGCGCGATCGGGAAGGTCGAGTTGGGAATCGGATGCCTAACCACCTCAGCCGAGGCAGCGGTCGCCATCGCCGACAGCGCGGCGCCCAGTGCGATACTGGTGAACTTCATCAAACTCTCCCCAAATGGTTAGCGGCGGGCGTCCTGGACGTCCTTGGTCGTCACCGCGTCCTGATAGTTGTTGCCGAAGTGCGTCCGCAGATAATTCACAACGGCGGCGACCTGACCATCGGTCATCATGTCGCCGAACGCCGGCATGCCGCGGCGGCCGTTGATGACGAGGTAGATCGGATAGCTGCCGGCTTCGAGATTCTTGTTGCCGGCAAGCGCGGGATAGGTGCCGGCGCCGCTCGCGCCCGTCGCATCCGGCATGTGGCAGCCCTGGCAGACATTGGCGAACAGCTCCTCGCCGGTCATCTCCACGAAACGATAGCCCGAAGAGAAGGTGCGCTTGGTCACCCCGCTGTCCTGCCCAAGGGCCGCGGTCGCCGACAGCAGTGCCAGCGCCGCGATCACGGATGTTCCTGTCCGCACCATTATGTCTTCACCACGCGTTCGTGCAATCGGGTAATGGCGTCGAGCGCGGACAGGATTGCGCCCTCCTGCCAGGCCGGCAGCTGCGAAGCGTGCTCGCCTGCCAGCGCGATGCGGCCGTCGATCTGGCAGAGATTGCGGTAGTGCTGCGTCCGCCCGGCTTCGGTCCATTCACCGGCGCAGCCGAGCGTGAACGGCACCCGATGCCAGGCCACCGCGACACCGTTCTCGAATTCGCTTTTGTACTGCGGATGGATCTTGGCGCCGAACTCGACCGCGCTGGCGACCCGCTCGGCCGGCGTCATCGCCGTGAACTCGAAGGAATTGGCGCCCTCATATAAATAGGCGCCGAGCAGGACGCCGCGGCCGCCGCGGTTGAAGCCATAGTTCGGATAGCCGATCTCCCGGATCGGCAGGTCGGTGTAGCTGATGCCGCCATAGATCGCCTCATCCTCCTCCCAGAACCGACGCTTGAACTGCAGCCCGACCTTCACCGAGGCGGCGTAAGGCAAGGAATCGATCGCATTCTTCATCGGCCCGCCGACATCGAGAGGCAGCTGGCTCAGGATCGGCAGCGGGATCGTGCAGATGCACCAATCGGCAGTCGCCTGCTGCACCGCGGACGGACTGGCGGTGTCGACATAGCTCACGGTGACGCCGGAGCCGTTCTGCTGGATCTGGGTGACCTTGGCGTTATAGCGGATGAGATCACCGACCTCGCGCGCGAACGCCTTGCCGATCATGTCCATGCCGCCGACCGGCTGGAACATCGTGGTCTGGAAATCGTAGTGCGCGAAGCTCTGGACGTAGCGCCACATCCGCGACCGCAGCAGTTCCTGGAGCGAGATCGGATCGCTGGGCAGCGGATCGCCCATCAAGCCGCCGCCGGGATCGCGCGCATAACCGCGGACGTCGGCGGAGCGGAGATTGGCATTGTACTTGTAGTCGCGATCCAGTGCGCCCCAGTCCCGCAGCGCCTGCAGCAGTATCTCCTGGTCTTCCTTGCTGACGAACTCGTCGAGCCGGCCCTGCTGGCTGACTTTCGCGAGCAGCTCCGACACACCGCCCTGGAAATCCGCCTTGATGCTGCGAAAACGTTGCGGCTTGCCGTCGAACGCACGCGTCGCGTGCAGATAGGCATTGTGGTTGAGCTGGATGAAGGGTTCCAGCGTCACGTTCAACCGCCGGCAGTAATCGAGCAGCGCGCGGTGATGATAGGGAATCCGCCACGGGCCGGGATTGAGATAGAGCCCCTGCTCGAACTGGCAAGTCTGCTTGAAGCCGCCGAGCTCGGTAAAGCTGTCACCGCCGCGGATCGACCAATTGCGGCCTCCGGCGCGATTGTTGAATTCAAGGATCTGGACCTTGTAGCCGGCCTTGCGCAGTTCCAGCGCCGCCGTCATGCCGGCAAGCCCCGCCCCGAGAATCAGCACCGAAGCGCTTTTCACGTCGCCTGCGAGCTTGAGCGGGCCCTTATAGGCGGACTCGGATGCGAAACCGAGGCTCGTCATCGCCTGATACATCGCCGAACTGCCGGCGATGGTCCCGATCAGCGCCAGCAAATCGCGCCGCCTGATCACAGATTGGTTCTGCACCCGCGTTCACCCAGCCGCTGATTTCGATGGCGAAGGGAAACGGTTGAGGCGATCCGTGTCAAGGAAGGGCACGCGCTTACACATGCACCCACACGCGCTTTTGATGCATCACGCGACCGAACCATCACACCACGCGCTCGCGATGCACGCGCCGGCAATCCATTTCAAAGTCGAGCCCGACCACCGGCGGCCGGTCGAAATGCCAGGTCAAGCCGTTGCGAAGCACGCCACGGCGGCCGAGCTCGCTTTCGAGCACCGGATAGACGTCATGCACGGTGTAGAGCTGCACCGCGGTGGTGTCGCGCCAGGAGCCGCCGAACGCGCTCATCCGGCGTTCCATCTCGTTAGCCACGAATTTCGCCTTCGCCAGGATGCCGGCCGGGCTGGCGTCGCCGAGCGCGACGGTATGATCGCGATAATTGGCCTTGCCCTCGACCGACTCGCCGCTGCCGGCCACGACGAAGCTCGTCGGCGCATCCTTCGCCGCCGGCACCGTGTAGCAGAAGGCGTGGAAGCTCGGCTCGGCGGGCGGATCGAGTTGTGGACAGACGTTGCTGCGCGCCACCGGATTGACGCCGTCGCGCATCACGCCCCAGGCGATCAGCGTCTTGATGTAGATTTCGTTGAACGCCTTGAACCCGTCCTCGGTGAACGGCGCCGGCGAGCGCAGCTCGCAGGCAGCGAATGTGGTCAGCGGACGGCCCGCATCCCTGATCATATCGGCAATCCGCTCAAAACCCACGCTCAACGGCACCGGTTCGGAGAACCTGACGCGCTCGATGGCATAACCGGGCAGCGCACCGACGCCGCAGGAATACTGACTGACGCCGGGCATGAAGCGATAGCCGCCGTCGGGAGCCTCGATGGTGTTGGTCATGGTGCCTCTGTTGGATGCTGGATGCGGTCGTCGCGATGACGGTTCGCGATGGAGGATATGCGCGAAGTGCTCGATTTCATCACAGCTGTCGTCCCTGCGAAAGCAGGGACCCATACTCCGCGGCGGGGATTGTTGAAGGGACTCGTCGCACGGGCATTGCCGCAACAATCAGCATTTGTGGTTATGGGTCCCTGCTTTCGCAGGGACGACACCGAATGCTGTGCGCAGCCGCCGAGCCAAACGTTCAGGCTCTCGCGGCATGATTTGCCGAGGCCTGCATCTCGTTCCTCCTTCACCTCGAAGAGGGCGCAGGGAAAGCGAAGGGGCTTGCGCCGTGGGGCAACTCAGTGGGCGCGCGCGTGAGGGACGCACCGGCGGCCGGGTTCCCTCTCCCCTTGCGGGAGAGGGTTAGGGAGAGGGGTGCCACACGGCGCGCTCTCTCCGAATTTATCAAACAGCAAGCGAACGAAATTGCGAGGGCGCGCCCTCTTCGATCATCTCGCCCGGGGCCACCCCTCTCCCCACCCTCTCCCGCAAGGGGAGAGGGAGCCCGTAAGTGTGCTCACCCCACCGCCGCTTCCATAACCAGCGCAGCGGAACGCCGGCCCCGATCCTCTCGCGCCCTACTGCGCCTTGGCGATGTAGGGGCAGCCGCCTTCAGCGAGCGGACGGAAGGCCTGGTCGCCCGGCACCGTCGCGAGATATTCGTAGAGGTCCCACTTGCTCTTGGACTCTTCCGGCTTCTTGATGCGCATCAGGTACATGTCGTGCACCATGCGGCCGTCCTCGCGCACCACGCCGTTCTGGGCAAAGAAATCATTGACCGGGGTCTTGCGCATCTGCGCGATCACGGTCTCCGAATCCACCGAGTTGGTCGCGGCGACCGCCTTGAAATAGTGCCGCAGCGCCGAGTTGACGCCGGCCTGGTAGGCCGTCGGCATCGCGCCATGCCGCTTGAAGAACTCCTGAGCGAAGACGCGGGTCTCGGGCGTGCGATCCCAATAGAAGGAATCGGTGAACAGCAGATCGTGCGCATGCGCGAGGCCGAGCGCAGGCACGTCGGTGAGCGTCACCTGCAGCGCGACGAGCTGCATGCTGGCGCGGATGTTGAACTCGTCGGCCTGCGACACCGCGTTGCGGAAGTCGGAGCCGGCATTGGCGAGCGCCAGGATTTTTGCGCCGGACGACTGGGCCTGCAGCAGGAACGACGAGAAATCGGCGGTGTCGAACGGATGACGGACCGCGCCCAGCACCTTGCCGCCGGCCGATGTTACGGCCTTGCTCGCATCGCGCTCCAGCGCCTGGCCGAACGCATAGTCGGCGGTGAGAAAGAACCAGGGCGTGCCGCCGCGCGCGACCACGGCCTTCGCCGTGGCGTTCGAGGAGGCATAGGTGTCGTAGGTCCACTGCACGCTGGTCGGCGAGCATTGCTTGCCGGTGAGGTCGGATGAACCGGAGCCCGAGATCAGGAACAGCTTCTTGCGTTCGCGCGTCACGGTCTGGATCGCCAGCGCCACCGCGGAATTGACGCCTTCGGCGATCACGTCGACACCCTTGTTGTCGATCCAGTTGCGCACGATGCCGGTCGCGACGTCAGGCTTGTTCTGGTGATCCGCCGAAATGATCTCGATCTTGCGTCCACCGACCGTGCCGCCGATCTCCTCCGCGGCCATTTGCGCCGCGATCACCGAACCCGGGCCATTGCCGTCGGAATATTGCCCGCTCATGTCGGTGATGATGCCGACCCGCAGGACACCGTCCTCCGCGCGAGCTGCGCCGGCCGCAAATGAGAGACACACGGCGGCAATTGCGACCAGAACATGTGAGCGTTTCGTGATGGACATTTCTTTCCCAAGGGTTTGGACGGTTCGGACGATGTCCTGAAGGAATCAGGGATCGCCGACAACCCCGTGGCCGGCATGGCGCTCTGCGATTCTGTGCGGAAATTCCGGGAGGAGGAACACGGCCGGTGCGTCGCCACGTGCGCGACTCCGATCATGCGAACGCCGCGACGAGATTTCGCCGCGGCGTTCCTTGGTGTGCTGGATGGCTTCGAGATCGCCTCAGCGCCGCTCCCACAATTGCCTTGCCAGGATGCCGACCTTGCGCTCGATCGCCTCGGCCGCATCGAGACACATGTCCTCGCGATAGCGCGAGCCGACGATCTGGACGCCGACCGGCAATCCCTCATGCAGCCCGACCGGCACCACGGCCGCCGGTAACCCCAGCACGTTCATCGCCGAAATGAAGCGAAGGTCGTTCCAGAACAAATCCTTCACGCGCCGATCGCCGCCGAGATCGGCATTGACCTCCGGCGTCTTGCGCACCGTGGTCGGCATCAGCACGAGCGGGTACTGTTCGAGGAAGCTCATCCAGTTCCTGATATGGCGCGACCGCTCGGCGATCGCCTTCATGTAGCCGGCCTGGTCCAACGGATTTGCCAGCGCCATGAAGCCGTGGAACGTCTTCTGGAAGTCGGCGCTGGAGGACGCCAGCATCTGATCCTGCTGCAGGATGCGGGTCTCGGTCATGATCAGGTCGCACCAGAGCTGCCAGACCTTGTTGAGGTCGGGCACCTCGACCTCGCTGACCGCGTAGCCTGCATCGGCCAGATGATCGGCCGCCTGGCGCTGAAGCGCGATCACGCCGCGATCGGTCACCATGTCCTCGGGGATCTTTGCGAGTGCGACCTTCACCGGCGCGGCAGGCTTCGGCCCCGTCAATGGCGCCGGCACGTACCAGGGATCGCGCGGATCGCGCTGCGCCATCACCTCCAGGCCGAGGCGCACGTCGGCGACGTGGCGCGCCAGCGGTCCTTGCGACGACATGAACTGCGCCATCAGCGGCCGTTCAGCCGTGGCGCTGGGATTGAACGCCGGAATCCGGCCCTGGGTCGGCTTGATGGTGGCGATGCCGTTGCAATGCGCCGGCCAGCGCAGCGAGCCGCCGATGTCGTTGCCGTGCGCGATGGTGCCGATGCCGGCCGCGATCGACGCGCCGGCGCCGCCGGATGATCCGCCGCAGGTCACGTCCGCGTTCCAGGGATTGCGCGTCAGGCCGTGCAGCGGATTGTCGGTGAAGCCGCGCAGCGAGAATTCCGGCGTGTTGGTCAGGCCGATGATGATTGCGCCGGCCTTCTTGAGATTGGCCGTCACCGGTGAGTCGCCCGGCGCGATATTGTCCTTGAACGCGACCACGCCGTTCGAATTGGCCTGGCCCTCGACGTCGATGTTGATCTTGATCGTGACCGGAACGCCGTGCAGCGGTCCGACGCCGCCGCCCTTCCCTTTGCTCGCCGCCAGCGCTTCGTCGGCGGCCTTGGCCGCCTTCAGCGCAGCGTCGCCGAGATCGATGACGACGGCGTTGAGCGCCGGATTGGCCGCGTGCATGCGGTCAAGATGGGCACGAACCACCTGCTCCGACGTCACTTCGCTTTTCTTGATGGCCGCCGCCGTCTCCACGGCCGACCATTGCCAGATCGGTGCATTCGTCACGTTGTGCTCTCCCATGATGCTCAGTGCTTGTTGTTGATCTCGAAAACCGCGTGCCTTCAGTCGCGCGGATCGATCGGCGTCAGCGTCGATGCACGCGCCTCGATCACCTCGGCGACGGCGAGACAGACATCCTCGCGGAAACGGCCGGCGATCACCTGCACGCCGACCGGCACGCCGCCGGCGGTCCCCGTCGGCACCACGACCGACGGAAAGCCGAGCGCGGGGACGGCAAGCAGCGGCCGCTGCGCATCGAGCAGCGCACGCACGACCGTTGCGTCTTCCTGATCCTGATCGAAGCGGAACGGCAGTTGCGCCGAGACCGGCAGGATGATGACCGGGCAGCGCTCCTGGAACAGCTGCCAGGCCCGCACGATCGAAAGTCGCTGCTCGAAGCAGGCCAGCACCTGATCGCCGTCGAGCTCTGGCGCATACGCAATATGGCAGTCCAGATTGTAGCGGCTCCGATCGTCGCCGAACTTGCGGATCATCGGCGCCAGCACGCGCCGCTCCTCATTGATGACGAGGCGATGCCAGAGATCCGCAGCCTCCGCGAGGCGCGGCGGCGAGGTCTCCTCCACCGCAAAGCCGGCCTCTGCGAGCCAGCGTCCGGCGGCGTGGACCGCCGCGCTGACCTCCGGCGCCTCGTCGCCGAACGGCGCCGCCGCGATCGCAACGCCGACCGGACGCTTGAGGGGCGCACCTTGCAGCGGCACCGGCAGCCAGGTAGCGTCGCGCGCATCCGGCTGCGCCATTGCGGCGAGGCCTGTGCGCAGATCGGCAACCGAGCGCGCGAGCGGCCCCTGCACCGACATCATTTGCGCCGTGATCGGACGATCGGAAGTCGCCGACGGATTGAACGAAGGAATTCGTCCCGGGGTCGGACGCAGGCCGGCGACGCCGCAGGCATAGGCGGGATAGCGGATCGAGCCGCCGAAATCATTGCCGTGCGCGATCGCGCCCATGCCGGATGCGACGGCCGATGCCGCGCCACCGCTGGAGCCGCCCGGCGTCAGGTGCCGGCTCCACGGATTATAGGTCGCGCCGTGCAGATCGTTGTTGGTGAACCAGCGGTGCGAGAAGGCCGGGGTGTTGGTGCGCCCGACAATGACCGCGCCGGCCTTGCGGAAATTCGCGACCACCGGGCTGTCGTCGGTGGCGATCACGTCGCGGAAGGCGACGACGCCGTTGGTGGTGGCGTGGCCGCGCTGATCGACATTGACCTTGATCGTGACCGGCACGCCATGCAGCACGCCGAGCTCCGCGCCTGATTTCACCGCGGCGTCCGCCGTGTCCGCCGCGGCCAACGCTTCATCGGCCAGCACCTCGACAATGGCGTTCAATGCCGGATTGACCTGCGCAATGCGATAGAGGCTGGACTCCACGGCTTCCCGGCTCGAGATCGCGCGCGTCGCGATCGCGCGCGCCAGATCGACAGCCGGCCAGCTCCACAACTCATTCTCGCGCCGCGTGACCATTGTTGTTTCCTCCAACGCGTGATGCAGCAGTCAGCCGATGCGGTTCAGTCGAGCCGCAACGGCTGGTGAAAGACGGGCAGATCCATGCGCCGGTCTTCCGCAGGGACCACCACGGCTTCGGCGCTCAGCACGTGGTCGAGCATCACGCGCCGGGCGCGTGCGGCGTTGCCGGAGCGGAACGCGGCCATCAGGCGCTTGTGAAACTCGATGTTCTCGCAGGTGAAGCTGGATGCGAATTCCTGTACGCCGAGCTTGCCGATCAGATGCCGGATCGCCTCGTTGACGAAGCGGGCGACCAGACCGAGCAGCGGGTTGGGACAGGCCTCGATCAGGATGTCGTGGAAATCGATCTCGGCGTGGCGGTGGTGCTCCCAGTCCGCACTGCCGCCGGGATGATGCTCCTGAACCGCGATCGCCTTGTCGAGCGCGGCGAAATGCGCCGCGGAGAGGTGACCGACCACGCTGAAGGCGAGCTCCGGCTCGATCAGGCGGCGGATCTGGTAGATCTGCGCGGTAGAGATCGACTGGAAATAGAAGTAGTTGCTGAGCAGGCCGACGATCCGGTTGATCGACACCGGCGCCACCCGCGCGCCGCCGCCGGGACCGGTGGTGTTCTGCACCAGCCCCTGCACTTCCAGTGATTTGAGCGCCTCGCGGATGGTCGAGCGGCTGCAGCCGAACATCTCGATCAGCTCGCCCTCCTGCGGCAGCCGGTCGTTCGGCTCCAGGCCGGCCTGGAAGATGTGGCTGCGGATCAGGTCGGCGACGGCGTCCGACCGCTTGCGCTTGATCGAGGCGCGCCGCGACGGGTCCAGCGAGGGTAAAGCCGATTTATCCATTTTATGATCATAAATAGGATCGAGACGGCTTGGCAAGGGGCGATCGCTCCAAAAGGCCGTCGTACCCGGGGGCTGATCCCGGGCACGACGGCAGACCGAACATTCGGGAATTGGCGAGAGACGATCGCTCAGCTGGACGTGCGCTGTGCCTCGAGGCCGCGGCTGTAGCGCGACATTGCAAAGCAGAACACGAAATAGATCACGCCGACGAAGACATAGACCTCGACGCTGAAGGACTGCCAGGCCGGATCGACGATCGCGGTCTTCGCGGTGGTCAGGAGATCGAAGATGCCGATGATCAGGACCAGGCTGGTGTCCTTGAAGAAGGCGATGAAGGTGTTGACCAGCGGCGGGATCACGTGGCGGATCGCCTGCGGCAGCACGATCAGCGCGTTCTTCTCCCAGTACGACAGCCCGAGCGCGTCGGCGGCTTCATACTGTCCGCGCGGCACCGCCTGGAGGCCGCCGCGCACCACTTCAGCGAGATAGGCGCCGGCATAGAGGATGAAGGCGATCTGCGCGCGCAGCAGTTTGTCGATGTTGACGCCGTCGGGCATGAACAGCGGGAACATCACGCTCGCCATGAACAGCAGGCTGATCAGCGGCACGCCGCGGATCAGCTCGACATAGAGCACGCAGAGCGAGCGGATTGCCGGCAGTTTTGAACGGCGGCCGAGCGCCACCAAAATTCCGAGCGGGAAGCCGAACGCCAAGCCGAAGGTCGCGAGGATCAAGGTCACCGGCAGGCCGCCCCAGCGGTCCTGCGTCACAAAGGACAGGCCGAGGAAGCCGCCCCACATCAGGCAGCCGATCGCGATCAAGGCTGCGGCCCATAGCAGGAACAGCTCCTTGCGCCAGAAGCTGCGGCGGCTCGAGACCGCGAACAGCGCGATGAAGATCACGACCGCGAGCGCCGGCCGCCACTGCTCGTCGAACGGATAGGTGCCGAACAAGATGAAGCGGTACTTCTCGGGCACGACGGCCCAGCAAGCGCCGGCGCCGCGCAGCGCGCGGCAGGCGCTGGTGTCGTTGCCGGAGACGATCCAGACCGCGTTGGCAATGCCCCATTGCCAGAGGCCGATGCACGCCTTGCCGAGCACGAACAGCAGCAACAGCGTCATGATGCTGGACGGGATCGATGCGAACAGATTGGCGCGCAGCCATGCGGTGAGATGCCCACCGAGCGCCCGCGGCGCCGGCCGCGGCCCGATCGGCAGCGGATCCTGCGGAAGATGTGCGACCGAGCTCATGTCAGCGCTCCACCAGCGCGATCCGCGCATTGTACCAGTTCATGAACAGGCTGATGCCGAGGCTGATGGTGAGGAACACCATCATGATCAGCGCGATCGACTCGATCGCCTGCCCGGTCTGGTTCAGCGTGGTGTTGGCGACCGAGACGATGTCCTGATAGCCGACCGCGACCGCGAGCGAGGAATTCTTGGTCAGGTTCAGATACTGGCTGGTCATCGGCGGGATGATGACGCGTAGCGCCTGCGGCAGCACGATATGCTGCAGCACGAAGCTGCGCTTCAGCCCGAGCGCCTTGGCGGCATCCGACTGCCCGCGCGGCACTGCCTGGATGCCGCTGCGCACGATCTCGGCAATGAACGCCGAGGTATAGGTGACGAGCGCGATCAGCAGCGCGAAATATTCCGGCGCCAAGGTCAGGCCGCCGACGAAATTGAAACCGCGCAGCTCCGGCAGCATGATGCTCCAGCTCGCGCCCGCGAGCCACGACACCAGTGCGGGAAGCGCGACCACGAGGCCGAGCGCGTAAGGCCAGGCCGGCCGCGCCTTGCCGTCGAGCATCTGCTGCGCGATCAGGCGGCGCCTGACGAAGGTGAAGGCGATCACGCCAGCAACCAGCGCCAGGATCGTCCACCAATTCGCCTCATGCAACGGGACCGACGGCAGGATGAGCCCGCGGTTGGAGAGGAACACGCCCTCGACCGGCTTCCACGCCTGGCGCGCCGCCGGCAGGCCCTGCATCAGCACGTACCAGAACAACAGCTGCAGCAGCAGCGGCAGGTCGCGCAGCACCTCGACATAGACGGCAGCGAGCCGCGCCAGCAGCCAGTTCGACGACAGCCGCGCGATGCCGACCAGCGTGCCGATCACGGTCGCCAGCACGATGCCGATCACGGCGACGCGCAGCGTGTTGACGATGCCGACGATGAAGGCGCGCAGGTAAGTGTTCTTCGGCGAGTAATCGATCCAGGAATCCGCGATCGGCATGCCGGCTTCGCGGCCGAGGAAGGCAAACCCGGTCGAGATCCGCCGCACCGAGAGATTATGGACCGCGTTCGACCACAGCCAGGCGACGATGGCGACCGCGATGGCGACCACCAGGATCTGCCAGAACAGGCCGGCGACGCGGGGATCGCTGAGCGATAGCCGCCAGGAGCGACTTGGAGCCCGGGCGGGAGGGTGGTTCGGCGTCGATATCGTCACAGCACAGGATCCTCTGAGAAGCGATCTTCTGCCATGCGCAAGAGCGTATTCGAGGCTGCGCACTTCATATGTTGCACCAAATTGATATTCGTGCAACATATGTTTCATGGCCCAGGCTCAGCCGAAACCATCGCCCCTGAACGAATTGTGCAGCGCATTGCCGTCGCTGCCAATGCGGTTGCAGGAAGTCGGCCGGTTTGTCGCAGCCAATGACTACGACGCCACCACCCGCTCGATGCGCGAGCTCGCCTCGGTCGCCGGCGCCGATCCTGCATCCTTCACCCGTCTTGCCAAGGCACTCGGCTATTCCGGCTGGGACGAATTGCGCGCCGCACTCACCGAGGCGCGCCGGCCGGCGCAGGGCTCGCCCTTCTCCGGCCGCGCCAAGGGCCGCCGCGCCGGGCCGAATGCCGATGTTCGGCTGGTGCACGACAAAATCGAGGCTGAAGCTGCAGGCCTTACGCGGATTTCCGCGAGCGCGATCGCGGACGCCGCGCGTGCGCTGCACGCCGCGAACCGGATCTGGATCACCGGCTTTCGCAGCTGCCGCAGCGTTGCGGAACTATTGACCTACCAGCTTCGCCTATTCCGCCCCGATGCCGTACAGCTGGTCGGCGGTTCCGGCCCGTTCGATCTCGACCATGGCGCCTTCCGCTCAGGCGACGCCGTGGTCGTGATCGGCTTCGCGCCCTACACCTTGGTCAGCGTCGAGACGGCGCGTGCGGCGCATCAGGCGCGCGCCACGCTGATCGCGATCGCCGACACGATCAGCGCGCCGATGGCGGAGGGCGCCGATCATCTCTTGCTGTTCGAGGCCGCCTCCTCTCCCGGCTTCTTCCCGAGCCTCACCGGCGCGATCGCCGTCGCGCAGTCGCTGGCCGCCGTCGCCTTCACGCTGGGCGGTGCGGGCGCCAAGCGCAAGCTGGAGGAGACCGAGGGCCGGCTTGCCGAGATGTCGCAATATTTTGTCGAGAAAGGATAAGTATCATGGCCGCCAACAAGAGCCGCGTGATGCATCGCAGCCTGCGCGAGACCCCGCCGAAAGCGGTCGGCGGCGACGGCGTCTGGCTGATCGCGGAGGATGGCCGCCGCATTCTGGATTCCTCCGGCGGAGCCGCCGTGTCCTGCCTCGGCCATCAGCATCCGCGGATTCTGGCCGCGATCGCCAGGCAGGCGTCAAAGATTGCCTATGCGCATACCGGCTTCTTCTCGTCGGAGCCCGCGGAAGAGCTCGCCGAGCGGCTGGTCGGCCACGAGCCCGGCGGCCTCGGTTATGTCTATTTCGTCAGCGGAGGATCGGAGGCGATCGAGGCCTCGATCAAGCTGGCACGGCAATATTTCATCGAGCGCGGCGAGCCGAAGCGCGCCCGCTTCATCGCGCGCCGCCAGAGCTATCACGGCAACACGCTCGGCGCGCTGTCGGCCGGCGGCAATGCCTGGCGCCGCGAGCCCTACGCGCCGCTGCTGTCGCCCTCGTTCAGCCATGTCACACCGGCCTTCGCCTATCACGAGAAGCGCGACGATGAATCGGAGGCCGCGTTCGTCGCGCGGCTCGCCGCCGAGCTGGAGGCGGAATTCCAGCGGCTCGGCCCCGAGAACGTTGCCGCCTTCATCGCCGAGCCCGTGGTCGGCGCCACCGCCGGCTGCGTGCCGGCACCGGACGGCTACTTCAAGGCTGTGCGCGAGATCTGCAACCGTCACGGCGCGCTATTGATCCTCGACGAGGTGATGTGCGGCATGGGCCGTACCGGCACGCTGCATGCGTGGGAGCAGGAAGGCATTGCGCCGGACATCCAGGCGGTCGCCAAGGGCCTCGGCGGCGGCTACCAGCCGATCGGTGCGATGCTTGCGAGCGGTGCCATCGTCGACACCGTGCGCAACGGCTCCGGCGCGTTCCAGCACGGCCACACTTATCTGGCGCATCCGCTCGCCTGCGCCGCCGCGCTCGAAGTGCAGAAGGTGATCAGCGAGGAGAAGCTGCTCGACCAGGTCAAGGCGCGCGGCCGCCAGCTCGAGCAGCGGCTCACCGAGCGCTTCGGCAATCACCGCCATGTCGGCGACATCAGGGGCCGCGGCCTGTTCTGGGGCATCGAGCTGGTCGCCGACCGCGGCACGCGGCAGCCGTTCGATCCCAAGCTGAAGCTGCATCAGCGGATCAAGTCCGCGGCGTTTGCCGGCGGCCTCGGCTGCTACCCGTCGGGCGGCACCGCCGACGGCCAGCGCGGCGACCATGTGCTGCTCGCCCCGCCCTATATCGCAACTTCCGGCGACATTGACATGATCGTCGAAAGACTAGGCGCTGCGGTAGACAGCGCGCTCAAGGACATTGGTCATTAGCAGGAGGTGTAAAATGTACAGGGGATTGATCACTACAGCCGTTCTCGTCGCAGGCATCGCGAGCGCAAGCGCAGCCACGCTCGACACCATCAAGCAGCGCGGCACACTGGTGTGCGGCGTGTCGACCGGGTTTGCCGGCTTCTCCGCGCCGGACTCGCAAGGCAACTTCAAGGGCCTCGATGTCGACTATTGCCGCGCGCTCGCCGCGGGCATCCTCGGCGATCCCGCCAAGGTGCGCTACGTCGCATTGACCGCGCAGAACCGCTTCACCGCGCTGCAATCCGGCGAGATCGACGTGCTCTACCGCAACTCGACGCAGACCTATCTGCGCGGCACCACGCTCGGCCTGCGCCAGGGCCCGGTCAATTTCTACGACGGCCAGGGTTTTGTGGTGAAGAAGGATCTCGGCGTGAAGGAGCTGAAGGATCTCAAGGGCGCGACCGTCTGCGTCGCGCAGGGCACCACGCATGAGGTGACGCTCGGCGACTACGGCCGCGCCAACGGCATCGACTGGAAGCCGCTGGTGTTCGATCGCCCCGACACCATGTACCAGACCTTCTTCGGCGGCCGCTGCGATGCCATGACCCAGGACGCCTCGGCGCTTGCCGGCGCGGTCGCAACCGCGGCGCCGAAGGCCGACGACTATGTCGTGCTGCCGCAGACCATCAGCAAGGAGCCGCTCGGCCCGTTCACCCGCAACGGCGACGAGGTCTGGAGCGATATCATCACCTGGCTGCACTACGGCCTGGTCGAAGCCGAAGAGCTCGGCGTCACGCAGGCCAATGTCGACGAGATGACGAAGTCGCAGGTCCCGGCGATCCAGCGCCTGCTCGGCGCGTCCGGCGATCTCGGCAGTCGGCTCGGCCTCGACAACAAATGGCTGGTCGCGGCGATCAAGGCCGGCGGCAATTACGGCGAGATCTTCGAGCGCAATGTCGGCAAGGCCAGCCCGCTGAAGCTCGAGCGCGGCCTCAACGGCACCTGGAGCAAGGGCGGCTTGATGTACGCGATCCCGTTCAAGTAAGCGAAGTCACCTCTCCCCGCGCCTGTCCCGCCGAAGCCTTGGCGAAGGCGGATGCGGGGAGAGAGCCCTCACCCCAACCCTCTAAGAGCGAGCTTCGCTCGTCTCGACCCCGCGAACAGCGGGGAGAGGGAGAACAAGAAGCATCGATGCGCATCACGCTCATTCACGCCCTGAAACACTCGATCGTGCCGATCGAGGCGTCATTCGCAAAACATTGGCCGGAGGCGCGGCTGATGAACCTGCTCGACGACAGCCTGTCGGCCGACCTCGCGCGCGACGGCAAGCTCACCGAGCGGATGACCGAGCGCTTCCTGACGATGGGCCGCTACGCGGCAAGCACCGGTGCCGACGGCATTCTCTTCACCTGCTCGGCGTTCGGCCCCTGCATCGAGGCGGTGGCGCGCGCGCTCGCGCCGATGCCGGTGCTGAAGCCGAACGAGGCGATGATCGAGCATGCGGTCGCGAAGGGAAAACGGATCGGTCTGCTCTCGACCTTCCCACCAACGCTGGTTTCGATGCCGCCGGAGTTTCCATCCTCGGTCACGCTGGTGCCGAAGCTCGCCGAGGGCGCGCTGGCGGCGCTGGATCGCGGCGACCGCGCCGAGCACGACCGCATCGTGGTCGAGGCAGCCAAGGATTTGCGCGATTGCGACCTGATCGCGCTCGCCCAGTACAGCATGGCCCCGGCGGCCGAGCGCGTCGCCGAGGTCACCGGCCGCGAGGTGCTGACGACGCCCGACAGCGCGGTCAAGAAGCTGAAGGCGCTGCTCGTTGGCTAGCGCCGTTGCGTAGGGTGGATTAGCCGAAGGCGTAATCCACCGTGACGCAAAGGCAGTGGCGGATTACGCCTTGCGGCTAATCCGCCCTACCGTGCCTAAGAGCTCGCGTCATTCACGTTCAGATCGACGCCCTGCGGATCCCTGATCGTCGACACCGTGATCAGCGAGATCAACGACAGCACCGCGATATAGACGCCGACGCGCCAGGACTGGCCGTAGGTGCCGATGATCCATTGCGCGATCATCGGCGCGAAGGCGCCGCCGAAGATGGCACCGAGCGCGTAGCCGATCGAGACGCCGGAATAGCGCACCTTGGCCGGAAACAGCTCGGCATAGAGCGCCGCCTGCGGGCCGTAGGACAAACCAAGCGCGACGGTGAGGCCGACGGCGCTGACGAAGAACAGCAGCAGATTCTTGCTGTCGATCAAGAACCACATCGGCACCGCCCACAGCACCATCAGGGTGTAGCCGATCTGGAAGCAGCGAACGCGGCCGATCTTGTCGCCGAGGATGCCGCCCAGCAGCGTGAAGATGAACCAGCTCACCGCCGCCAGCGTGCCGATCAGCAGCAACTGCTCCGACGGCATCTTCAGCGTGTTGGTGCCGTAGCTGATGATGAACGCGATCAGGATATATCCGGCCGCGTTGTTCGCCATGAAGATCAGCGCGGTGCGCAGGATCTCCTTGCTGTGATTGCGCATCAGCTCCTTGAGCGGCGCGGAGGATTCCTTGTGCCGCCGCTGCATCGCCTTGAACACCGGCGATTCCTCCACAGTGCGGCGGATCACGATGCCGACGACGATCAGCACGATCGAGAGCAGGAACGGAATCCGCCAGCCCCATTCGATCATCGCCTGCTTGCCGAGCGTCGCAGTAAGCACCCACAGCACGCCGGTCGCCAGGATCATGCCGAGCGGCGTGCCGATCTGCGGGAACGAGCCGAAGAAGCTGCGCTTGTCGATCGGCGCCGACTCCACCGACATCAGCGCCGCGCCGCCCCATTCGCCGCCGGCCGAGAAGCCCTGCAGGATGCGGAGAAGAATAAGGAGCGCCGGCGCCCAGGCGCCGATCTGCGCGTAGGTCGGCAGCAGACCGACCAGCGCGGTCGCAGCGCCCATCAAGAGCAGCGTGACGACGAGCATGTTCTTGCGACCGAAGCGGTCGCCGAGATGGCCGCAGACGATGGCCCCGAGCGGACGGAACAGGAAGGAGAGGCCGAGCGTCGCAAACGAGACGATCTGCGCCAGCAGCGGATTGTTGGCATTCATCGGCGCGAAGAACAGCGCACCGAACACCAGGCCGGCGGCCTGGGCGTAGACGAAGAAGTCGTACCACTCGATCGTGGTGCCGACGAGCGTTGCGGTGAGGACCTTGCGCTCCTCATCCGACAGCGTAGCGCCGCGCGAGCGCGCGGAGATTTCGATGGACATGTGGCCTCCCCAAAACCCGTTTTTAGCCGTGCGGGCGTGACCGGCGGCGATGCGCCTGCCCCGCACGGATGCTGGTACCGGGATAGCAGAGCTTGCCGCGCGGGACGAGCAAAATAGTTGCAGCAGCAACGATAATGCGCCAACCCATGGCCTCGAGGCCGGTTCCATGACCCGGCTACCTCACCCGCCGCCGACGGTCTCCCATCCCAAAACGCCGATTGTGCAATGCAGCAAGGCCGCTATGTTGGGAGTCTCCAAGAGGTTTTAAGTGTCTGACATCAATGCCGATGCCTGGGTGTCCTCAGGCCACCGTCCGATGGGCTTTCCGGAATTCGTCGTCGTCATCGCCTCCATCATGGCGCTGAACCCGCTGGCGATGGACATGATGCTGCCGGCGCTGCCGAACATCCGTTCCGCGTTCCAGATCGCCGACGCCAATCGTCCGCAGATGGTGCTGTCGATCTTCCTGGTCGGTTTCGGCGTCGGCCAGTTCGTGATGGGCCCGCTGTCGGACCGCTTCGGCCGCCGCCCGGTGCTGCTCGGGGGCATGACCGTCTACACCATCGCCGGCCTGCTCGCGATCATGGCGCCCTCGTTCGAAACGCTGCTCCTGGCGCGCGCGCTGCAGGGGCTCGGCACCGCCGCAACCCGCGTGATTGCGACGTCAATTGTGCGCGACTGCTACGCCGGACGGCGGATGGCGAGCGTGATGTCGCTGGCGATGATGGTGTTCATCGCAGTGCCTGTGATCGCGCCGTCATTCGGCCAGGCGGTGATGCTGCTGACGCACTGGCGCGGCATCTTCGTGCTGCTGATGATCTACGGCGTGATCGCGCTGGCCTGGAGCGCGATGCGGATGCCGGAGACGCTGCCGCTCGAACTGCGCAAGTCGCTGGCGATCCCTGAGGTGCTCTCAGCATTCCGCCAGACCGTCACCAACCGCCAGACGCTCGGCTACGCGCTCGCCGCCGGCGGCGTGCAGGGCTCGCTGTTCGCCTTCGTGTTCTCCTCGCAGCAGATCTTCACCGAAATCTTCAAGCTCGGACATTACTTCCCGGTCGCCTTCGCCGCCTGTGCGGTCGGGGTCGCGATCGCCGGCTTCCTCAATTCACGCATCGTCGGCCGCATCGGGATGCGGGTGATCTCGCACGCCGCGCTGACCGGTTTCGCCGTCGTCGCCGGCGCGCTGTTCCTCGCGGTGAAGACCGACACGCTGTCGCTGCCGCTGTTCATGGTGCTGGCGGGCCTGATGATGTTCGCGTTCGGGCTGATGATGGCGAACTTCACGGCGCTCGCGATGGAGCCGCAGGGCAAGATCGCCGGCACTGCATCGTCGCTGTACGGGACGATCACCACCCTGCTCGGGATCGGCGTCGGCACCACGATCGGCCAGGATTACGACGGCACGCTGCTGCCGTTCGCGACCGGCTTCTTCCTCTGCACGCTGGCTGCACTCGCGGTGGTGCTGGTGACGGAGAAGGGCCGCATGTTCCGGCCGCATCATCATCCGATTTGACCTTCGTAGCCCGGATGAAGCGAAGCGCAATCCGGGGGTCGTCGTGCGGGCACAACTGCCCCGGATTACGCTTCGCTCCATCCGGGCTACGATGCTAATTCGTTGCAGCGCTGTAGCCCGCATGAGCGAAGCGATATGCGGGACCGCTGTTCCCGGATTTCGCTTCGCTTCATCCGGGCTACACTTCCGTGGTTGGTTCAGGCTTCGCGAGCTCGCCCGGCATTGCTTCGCGCCCGCACTGGCGCCACCGCACGTCGCGTCGCCGCAAATCCCTCCATCCCCAGCTGCCACTGCAGGCCGACGATCGCGCCCTTGGTCGGCTGCAACAGTCCGAGCGCGCTGAACAGCGTGAACGGCAGCCAGATCGCCAATTGCAGCCAGGCCGGCGGCGCGTAGGTCATCTCCATCCAGAGCAGCGCCGGCACCACGACGTGGCCGACCACCACGATCACGAGATAGGCCGGGAAATCGTCCGCGCGCTGCGGGGTGAAATCCTCGCCGCACACCTCGCAATGATCCGCCACCTTGAGAAAGCGGCCGAACAGATGGCCGCGTCCGCAGTTCGGGCACTTCATGGTGAAGCCGCGCAACATCGCCTTGGGCAGGGAAACCGTCTCGGTCATTGTCGTTGTCCTTGACCTGATCTGATGATCCATACAATATGTATCGAAGAGCATACAATCAAAGACAAAGCGCCAGATTGCATGGATTGGATCCCTACAGTTTCGGAATGGCAAGGCCCGATGTTCCTGCGCATCGTCGATGCGCTCGCCGCCGATATCGCGAGCGGCCGGCTGGTGCGCGGTCAGCGGCTGCCAACCCATCGCGCGCTGGCATCGGCGCTCGACATCGATCTCACCACGGTGACGCGCGCCTATGGCGAGGCGCGGCGGCGCGGGCTGCTCGACGCCCGCGTTGGCCAGGGCACCTTCGTCTCGGAGACGACGGCGCGCGCAGTGTCCGACCTGCCCACGCCCGTCAACATCGACCTGTCGATGAATCTGCCGCCGCAACCGGTGGAGGCCAATCTCGATCTGCGCATCGCGCAGGGGTTGGCCACCATTCGATCCGAGGCCGGATTTTCAGCCTATCTAGGTTATGCGCGTCCCGGCGGCACCGCCGACGAACGCGAGGTCGGCGCCGCGTGGCTGCAGCCGCGCGTGCCGCAGGCATCAGCCGACCGCATCGTGATCTATCCGGGTTCGCAGGCGATCATCTTCAACGCCCTGCTGGCGCTGACCTCGCCTGGCGATGTCGTGGTGACGGAGGCGTTGACGTTTCCCGGCATCAAGGCCGCGGCCGCGCGGCTCGATGTCCGCCTGGTCGGCGTTGCGATGGACGCCGAGGGTGCCCGTCCCGACGCGCTCGACGAGGCCTGCCGCAAGCACAAGCCGAAGGCGGTGTATCTGGTGCCGACGCAGCAGAACCCGACCACGGCGACGATGGGCGCGATCAGGCGCAAGGCGATCGCTGACATCATCAGCAAGCGCGGCTGCGTCCTGATCGAGGATGATGTCTACGGCCCGCTCGAGCCGCAGGTGGCACCGATCGCAACGCTGATTCCCGAACGCACCTACCTTGCCGCGAGCATCGCGAAATGCATCGCGCCGGCCTTGCGCGTCGCCTATCTGCTGGCGCCCGATGCGAGCGCCGAGCAGCGGATGCGCGCCAGCATGCAGGCCACCATGCAGATGCCGCCATCGCTGATGGTCGCGCTGGTCACACAATGGCTGCGCTCCGGTGTCGCCGCCGACATCATCCGCGCCATCCGCAGCGAGGCGGCCGCGCGCCAGCAGCTTGCGGCCCGCTTCCTCAAGGGCGTCACCTACGCGGCGCGGCCGGCGAGCCATCATCTCTGGATGCCGCTGCCGAAACATTTCGACGGCACCGACCTGCTGTCGCATCTGATGCGCAACGGCCTCGCCGTGGTCGGCGAAGACGCCTTTGCGGCGGGCGATGCCGCGCCGCGTGGCCTGCGCGTATCGCTCGGCGCGGCGCGCAATCGCGCCGAACTGAGCCAGGCGCTCCAGGTGCTATCGAATGCCGTGCGCACGCCGGTCGGCGCCACGCAAATTGTATGAATTTCGACCATCGTTAGGGAATAAACTCGCCCGAAAATGATTATGGTGCGGGGACGCCTGCGCTAAAACTGCGGCGTTCATGGCATCAGGCAGGGGCGGCTTTCAATGTCATGCGGATACGATCGAGCATTCCACACTGCCGTGCGGACGCTTCGTGAGACAGCAACCGCGATCATGTGTCTTGCACTTGTCGCATCAAGTGCGGCGCGCGCCACCGACGCCCCTGCCCCGTCGCCGGAGAAACTCGAACGCATCACCGCGTTCTTCGACAACGAGGTTGCGACAGGAAAAATTCCAGGCGCCGCCATCCTGATCCAGCAGCACGGCAAGCCGGTCTATCTGAAGACCTTCGGCTACCGCGACGTCACGACCAAGTCGCCGATGCGGCCGGACACGATGTTCGCGCTGCATTCGATGACCAAGCCGATCACCAACACCGCCGCGATGATGCTGGTCGACGAAGGCAAGCTGTCGCCGCAGGATCCGCTGTCGAAATACATTCCGGCGTTCGCCGACGTGAAGGTCGGCATCGAGCCGGATGGCGGCAACGATCTGGGCAAGCTCGAGCTGGTGCCGCCGATCCGCCCGGTCACGATCGAGGACCTGATGCGGCACACTTCGGGCATCACCTACGAATATATCGGCGCCGACTGGATCCAGAAGCTCTACCGCGCAGGACATCTGTTCGACGGCAAGTTCGACAACAAGGAATTCGTGGCGCGGCTGGCCAAGCTGCCGTTGTCTCGGCAGCCCGGCACGATGTGGCGCTACGGTCATTCCACCGACGTGCTCGGCCGGGTGATCGAGGTCGTCGCGGGCAAGACGCTCTACCAGTTCGAGAAGGAGCGCATCTTCGATCCCCTGAAGATGAACGACACCAGATATGTGCTCGATGCGGAAACCGAACGGACGCGGCTGGCCGAGCCGCTGCCGTCGGACACCATCCTGATCGAGGGGGAGAACGACCGGCGCGCGCATCCGGAGTGGGAATCCGGCGGCGGCGGCCTGGTGTCGACCATTCTCGATTATGCGCGCTTCGCGCAGATGCTGCTCAGTGGTGGCGAGCTCGACGGCAAGCGCTATCTGAGCCCCACGGCCTTCAAGACGATGACATCGGACCATATCGGGCCGGGCTCCGGCGTCGGCCGCGACTACTGGTACTTTCCCGGCGACGGTTTCGGTTATGGCTACGGCATCGCCGTGCGCACTGATCCCGGCATTGCCAAGCCGCCGCCGCCCGGCTCGATCGGCGAATTGAAATGGGACAGCGGCAGCGGAACCTATTTCGGCGTCGATCCGAAGCTCGACATGATCTACATCATGCTCGAGCAGACTCAGAACGAACGCCAGCGCATCACGCCGGCATTCCGGAAACTGGTCTACGACGCGTTCAGCCCGGACTGAGATCCCGCAGCAACTTCGTCATTGCGAGGAGCGAAGCGACGAAGCAATCCATCTATCCGCGCGCAACTGGATAGATGGATTGCTTCGCTTCGCTCGCAATGACGGAACCGGAAGCATCCCTCCCTACGACTTGCGCCGAACCGTCTCCAGCCTGCGCCGTGCGGCGGCCGCGATCAGACTCGCGGTGCATTCGTTGCAGACGAACGCACACTCGTCCGTAAACAGGCCGATCCGCGCATCGAAGCCGATCGCACCATCGTCGGCGAGCCCCTCGATGACTCCACCGCAGCACACGCATTGGTGGTGCGACGCCAATTCCCGTTCCATGACGCGCTCTCCAGCCATCGCAGCTTCCTCCTTCGCTGCTTCCCTCACGCTATATACTATCGTATATATCGCGGCGACAAGGCAGGCGGGTGAACAATCCGGTCGGGAACCCTGCAGACAACAACCATCGACCGGAGACGATCGCCTAAAAATTCCTGCCTGGTCCAATCAGGTTCATTGAGGAAACGCGATCATGATAAAAAAGAATGGCGACGCGGGACATCCGCGCGCAACGGGAGAACTGCTCAAGATCCGCCGCGCATCGGCGGAGCGTTTTCGAGCGAAGTGGATGCCGGTTCGCGTGAAGAAAACGCGTCAAAATAAGAATCTATCGAGCGCTGCGGCCATCGTCCTCGCGCTCGGCACCGCCGGCATGGCCCGCGCCGAAACAGCCCCGGTCGGCGTTCCCGACAAGAGTTTTCCGGAGAGCGTGACCTCGACCTCCGACGGGACGCTTTACGTTGGCAGCTTCAACCATGGCGGCGTGACCAAGATCTCGGGCGGCAAGGCCGAGCAACTGGTCAAGCCCGGTGCCGCCGACAGCCGCTCGACGCTGGGCGTGCTCGCCGATGAGAAGAGCGGAACGCTCTATGTCTGCTCCAACGACATCAGCGCGATGGGCGTCGCGGGTCCCAGCGACGTCAAGGGCGCCTGGCTGAAGACCTTCGATCTCAAGAGCGGCGCGCCGAAGGGCAGCTTTGCCCTGAGCGATCCGAAATCGTTCTGCAACGACATCGTGGTCGGCGCCGACGGCACCGCCTATGTCAGCGATTCCTTCGCGCCGTTCGTCTATAGCCTGAAGCCCGGCGGCACGGCACTGGCGACGTTCGCCACCGATCCGCAGCTCGCGCCGGCCAAGGACGGCGTCGGGCTCGACGGCATCGCGATCGGCGCCGACGGCAACCTCTATGTCACGACCTTCATCCCGGCCAAGCTGTTCAAGATCGAGATCAAGGACGGCAAGGCGGGCGCGGTGACCGAGCTGAAGCCGTCGCGGCCGCTCGACCACGCCGACGCGCTGCGCGCCCATGGCGGCGGCTTCCTGCTGATCGAGGGCAACGGCAAGCTCGACAAGGTCACGGTGAAGGGCAGCGAGGCCACCATCGACACCATCAAGGATGGTCTGGCCGAGCCGGTCTCAGTGACGCAGGTCGGCGATATCGGCTGGGTCGCCGAAGGCAAGCTGTCCTACGTGATCGGCGACAACAAGGGCAAGGACCCCGGCCCGTTCAAGCTGACGCCGGTGGCGCTGCCGAAGTAGGGGTGGGCTGAGTCTCGCGGCAAACTCGGTGCACCTCTCCCGCTAGCGCGGTCGAGACGAGCGAAGCTCGCTCTTAGGTCGGATCGCATCGATAGATGCGATCCGGCTCGTCACCATGAGGGTCTACAGTTTAGCTGCGAAACAAGACGTCATCCTGAGAGGATGTGAGGCGATATCCTCGTCCACCGCCGTCATCGCCCGGCTCGACCGGGCGATCCAGTACGCCGCGGCCCCTCGACTCAAGCACTGCGGTCTCTGGAATACTGGATCACCCGCATGCGCGGGTGACGACACTGCGCAAGCTGAGGGCGCCTGCACGATTTCTGAATAATAGAACAATACCGCTGAGTTGCCCGACAAGTCAAGTTGCCGTGTCCGCCGGCAGCCACCGGCTACTTTGCATGGGGTTGTTTTCGATATTTTGGCGCCGTGCCCCAGCAACTCGGCACCGATGCGGTCGCACCGCCGCCACCGCGTCATCCGCTAGATCACATAAAACCCATGTGTGCCGTCACGGCGCAGCTGGTCGACGAGGCCGTACTCCCAATCGAGATAGGCCTGCATCGCCTGCTCCGCGACGCCGGTGCCTTCATAGGGACGACGATAGCGGTGCGCGGGATCGGGCCTCGGCACGACGCGCGGCGGTCCGACTTCGAGCCGGTCCTCATAGCCACCTTCGAGCACATAGACCTCCCAGCCCATCTGCGCGAGCCAGGACGCCGTCATGTCGGCGCGGATGCTCTTGTCGTCAGTCAGCACGATGCGGGCGCCGCGCACCGGCGCGGCCATGTCGATTTCCTGCACCAGCTGGCCTCCGGCATAATGCCGAAAGCCGGCGAGATGGCCTGCGGCATATTCCTCGGCGTCGCGGACATCGAAGCGATACAGCGTGCGGCGCGCGTCCTTTTCCAGCGCGGCAAGTTCAGCCGCGCCGATGTGGCGGACGCCGGCGCGATAGGCGACGTCGCGCGCATTGTCGGCGCCGCCCGCGAACGGCCCGACGTCGCCACGCTTGCCGGCGCCGTGTTCGAGCTCGTGTTTGGCAAGCGTCCAGCCGATCGTGCCGTTGCGCAGCGCCCGCACCTTGTTCGGCAGTCCGGCATTGATCAGCGACTGCGTACCGATGATCGAGCGGGTGCGGCCGGCGCAGTTGACGATGATGGTGGTGTCGGGATCGGGCGCCGCGCGCCCTGCGCGCAGCACCAGCTCCGCGCCGGGCACGCTGACCGAGCCCGGAATGTTCATGGTGGCATATTCGTCGAAGCGGCGGACATCGAGGATCGCGATGTTGGCCTTGTCCGAAATCAGCGCGGCGACCTCGTCGGCGCTCAGCGACGGCGTATGCCTGCGCGACTCGACCAGCTCGCCGAAGGCCTTGGCGTAGGAATTGACGTCCTCGAACACCTCGTAGCCGGCCGCCTTCCAGCCCTGTAGGCCGTCGGCAAGCGCAGCGACGTTGCTGTAGCCCAGCGCCTGCAACTCGCCGGCCGCGGCAGCGACCTGCCCCTCGCCATTGTCATAGAGCACGATCGACACGTCCTTGCGCGGCAATCGGAGCTCGGCTTCGAGCGCGATCCGGCCGGCCGCCATGTTGGCGGCAAACAGCGGATGGCCGGTGGCGAATTCCGCTTCATGCCTGACGTCGAGCAGCGCGATCTCCTGGCGCAGCAGCAGCGTTGCACGGATGTTCTGGGGCGTGACGGACAAAACTGTCATGAGAAGCCGACCTTGGGCGGGAAATTCGCAGGCCTGCTCTAGGCCGAAATCGCGCGCCGTCAATAGCCTTAACCGGTCCGCAACCCCGATCTTCACGAGCCACGGTTCGGGAACGAAAATCCGCCATCCCGCTTTGCCCAACCGGGGCGCGCTTGCTACGTTCCAATCGGCCCCGTTGGCGCCCGATCAGGCCTTCCGGACAAGAGAAGGTAGCGGGGCCACGCCTGAAGTTCTGGGAGGATGACCATGAGATCAGTCGGAAATGAACCATTGTCGCGTCACGCCCTCGCCTACGTGCTGGCCGGCGGACGCGGCAGCAGACTTCAGGAGCTCACCGACAGGCGCGCCAAGCCGGCGGTGTATTTCGGCGGCAAGTCCCGCATCATCGATTTCGCCCTCTCCAACGCCGTGAACTCGGGCATCCGCCGCATCGCGGTGGCGACCCAGTACAAGGCGCACAGCCTGATCCGGCATCTGCAAGGCGGCTGGAACTTCTTCCGCCCGGAACGGAACGAGAGCTTCGATATCCTGCCCGCCAGCCAGCGCGTCTCGGAGACCAACTGGTATCTCGGGACGGCGGACGCGGTGTACCAGAACATCGACATCCTCGAGGCGCACGGCACCAAGTACATCCTGGTGCTGGCCGGCGACCATATCTACAAGATGGACTACGAGGTGATGCTGAAGCAGCATGTCGAGAGCGGCGCCGACGTCACGGTCGGCTGCCTCGAGATGCCGCGCACCGAATCCAGCGGCTTCGGCATCATGCATGTCGACGAGAACGGCCTGATCCAGTCGTTCCTGGAGAAGCCGGCCGATCCTCCGCCGATGCCCGGCAAGCCCGACAAGTCGCTCGCCAGCATGGGCATCTACGTGTTCGACTCGCAATTCCTGTTCGATGAATTGCGCCGTGACGCCGCCGATCCGAACTCCAACCACGATTTCGGCAGGGACATCATCCCCTATATCGTCAAGCACGGCCGCGCCGTGGCGCATCAGTTCAACGATTCCTGCGTCCGCTCCGGCGACGATCCCCGTTCCTACTGGCGCGACGTCGGCACCGTCGACGCCTATTGGGGCGCCAACATCGATCTCACCGACGTCGTGCCGGAGCTCGACCTCTACGACCGCGCCTGGCCGATCTGGACCTATGCCGAGATCACCCCGCCCGCGAAATTCGTCCACGACGAGGACGGACGGCGCGGCCAGGCGGTGACCTCGCTGGTCTCGGGCGCCTGCATCATCTCGGGCGCGGCGCTGCGCCGGTCGCTGCTGTTCACCGGCGTCCACGTCAATTCCTACGCCAATGTCGAGAACGCAGTGATCATGCCTTATGTGAATGTCGGCCGCGGCGCGCGGCTCCGAAACGTCGTGATCGATCGCGGCGTGCGGATTCCGGAAGGGCTCGTGGTCGGCGAGGATCCCGAGTTCGACGGCAAGCGATTCCGCACCACCGAGAACGGGATCACGCTGATCACGCAACCGATGATCGACAGGCTCCCGACATGACGCCGATCCGCGTCCTCGCGGTCGCCTCGGAAGTCTACCCGCTCGTCAAGACCGGCGGCCTCGCCGACGTGGTCGGCGCGCTGCCGGCGGCGCTGAAGCAGCACGGCGTCACGACGCGGACGCTGGTGCCCGGCTATCCCGATGTGCTCAAGGCGCTGGCCTCGGCGGAAACGCTGCTGAACTGGGGAGAATTCTACGGCGGGCCGATCCGCGTGCTCGGCGGCACGCATGGCGGCCTCGACCTTCTCGCCCTCGACGCGCCGCATCTCTATGCGCGTCCCGGCAATCCCTATGTCGGCCCCGACGGACGCGACTGGCCCGACAACGGCATCCGCTTCGCGGCGCTGTCGCGGATGGCGGCCGAAATCGGCCGGGGTGCGATCGAGAGCTTCGTCCCCGACATCGTGCATGCGCATGACTGGCAGGCCGGGCTCGCCCCGGCCTACCTTCATTACGGCGGACAAAGGCGGCCAGCCACGGTGATGACCGTGCACAACCTCGCCTATCAGGGGCAATTCTCGCCGGACATGCTGGCGGCGTTCGGCCTGCCGGGCGAGGCCTACTCGCTTCATGGTGTCGAATATTACGGCACCATCAGCCTCCTGAAGGCCGGCCTGCAATTCGCCGACCGCATCACCACGGTGTCGCCGACCTATGCGCAGGAGATCCAGAGCGACGACGGCGGCATGGGGCTGGGCGGGCTGCTCCGCGAACGCGCCGACCTGCTGAGCGGCATCCTCAACGGCATCGACATCGATGTGTGGAATCCGGCCACCGATCCCAACATCGCCGCGCGCTTCAGCGCCGGGCAAATGGCAGAGCGCGCGGCCAACAAGGCGGCGCTGCAACGGCGCTTCGGGCTCGACCCGGCGCCGGATGCGATGCTGCTTGGCGTCATCAGCCGGCTGTCATGGCAGAAGGGCCTCGATCTGCTGCTGGAGAACATTCCGACATTGCTCGGCGAAGGCATCCAGCTCGCGCTGCTCGGCAGCGGCGATCGCGATCTGCAGGATCGCTACGCCGCGCTGGCGCATGACAATCAGGGGCGGATCGCCGTCGTGATCGGCTACGACGAGGCGCTGGCGCATCTGATCCAGGCAGGCTCCGATGCGCTCGCGGTGCCGTCGCGCTTCGAGCCGTGCGGCCTCACCCAGCTCTGCGCGCTGCGCTACGGCGCGGTCCCGATCGTTGCCAATGTCGGCGGCCTTGCCGACACCGTGCTCGGCTTCGACGAAGCCGCGGCCACAGGAAGTCCTGCAACGGGCGTCAAGTTCGCACCCGTGACCTCGGAGGCGCTCGCCCACGGCTTGCGCACAGCGAACCTGCTGTTCAACGACAAGGTGACCTGGCGCCGGCTGCAGCAGGCCGGCATGGCCACCGATGTCTCCTGGCACAATCGCGCCGGCCGCTACGCCGCGCTCTACCGCGAACTCGCCGCCGCGCGAGGCTGACGCCAGATCAATTCAACAGATCGCAGGACGCGACGCGATTGATGTCGGCGAGGCGTCGGTCGGGATTTCCCTTGAGATCGAGGCTTGCAACGAGATCGAGCAGCCGGCCATAGGCGCGATCGGCGATAGCAACGGGCAGCGGCTCCTCGTCGAAGATTTCGACGTAATTGCCGACGAGGCCGCTCAGCAGCCGGCAAACGCCGCGTTGCTCCGGGTCGTCCTTGCCTAGGGTCTCGAGTTTTTGCTGGAAGGTCCTGAAGGTCCGCAAGCCATGCGGCTGTTGCGAAAGCCAAGCATGTAGATCAGGAGCGTGCAAATCAGGATTGTGTAGATCAGTCATATCAGCCTCTTCAAGTGGGAGAAGAAGCTACCGGCTTATACAGCCGATCACCGTTCCGCGCCATGACGATTTTTGCATGCATCCCCGCCCGACCGCGCAGGCCGTGTCATCGGATTGGCACGGAGTATCGCTAGGGTATTTTGGTTTTGATCAGAGCCGCGCGAGTGCCGGCAGAATTCTGTAGCGCGCGATCTCGTGCGGATAGTCGCCGCGATTGGCGAGCAGCACGATGCCGAACCGGCGCGCCGGCACCAGGCCGATATAGGCCGAGGCATTGTTGAGGCCACCGGGCTTGTCGATGACGGTGACGCCGTCCAGCCGCACATGCTCCCACGCCATCGCCTGCCCGAACTTCGCATCGACACGAAAACTCTCGCGCATGGTCATCTGCAATGCGGCGCGCAATTGCGGATCGATCACCGCGCCGTCGAGACAGGCGCGCAGCAGCATGCCGAGATCGCGCGCCGACGAGAACATCTGGCCGGTGCCGGGAAAATCGTAATAGCTCTGCTGATTGCCGGGCGGGCCGATCGCCGTGCCGTCGTGGGAGTAGCCCTGGACCATGCGCTGCATGATCTCCGGTGCCAACGCCGCGCGATTGTCCTCGCCACGATCCGGCACGAAGGTCGAGGTCATGCCGAGCGGCTTGAGAATACGGCTCTCGATCAACGTCGCGATCGGCATGCGATAGCGCTGCTCCAGCACCAGTTGCAGCAGGACATAGCCGGCATGGCTGTAGATGCGCTGCTTGCCCGGCTGCTCTCCCTTCTGGGGCGTCCAGGCGTTGAGCATCGCGATGAACTGATCGCGGCTGAAGGTCTCGTTCGGCCAGGGCGGATGATCGGTCGGCAGCAGCAACCCCGATGTATGGTTGACGAGCTCGCCGACCGTGACGCGGCTGATATAGTCCCCGTGCAGCTCGGGCAGATACTTGCCGACGGGATCGTCCAGCCGCAACTCGCCGCGCTCGGTGCCGAGCGCGACCAGTGTCGCTTCGAACAGCTTGCGCAGCGAGGCGAGGTTGAACAGCGTGTCCGAGGTGACCGGCCGCTTGGCCGCAGTGTCGGCGAAACCGTAGTTGAACAAGGCGACCCGGCCGCCGGCATAGACCGCCGCGGCAAGGCCGCCCGGATCGGCCGCCGTCGCGGTCGGCGCCAGTTCCGTCGTCACGATGTCCCTGATCTGCGCATCCATGTCGGAATTAGCCCGCGCCGCCGTCAGCACGCTAGCGGCAACGGCGAGCAGGACGGCCGCGATCCGGGCGAAGAGCCATTGTCTCAAGAGCCATTGTCTCATGCAGAACGAATTCAGGACGATGGTGCGATGTGACCCGCAGGTGGAGACCTGTTCAGCCATCGAGAGATGGCGACATCGCGATCCTAGCGGTGGAACCCAAGCGTCCGAATTCACGATCGCGCGTCTTGCCCCGTCACCCGTTCCGCTGGGGAACGGGCGGCCCGATCGCTGTTCCGGCGGTCACTTCCGGAACCCGCGATCGCGACCGCCCTCCCACTCCAGCCACGGCGCGGGAACTGCAATGGAACTAAAAAATGCGGGACGTTTGAGAATACGGAAAATGTGCTGCGACGGAGAGGCAATACCGACGCTTGCCGGGCTCACCGCCGATATGTCTGACGTCGTCACATTCCGCTCCCAACCGGGGACGATTTCTTACTAGCAACAATTCGTCAATCAAGGGTTGCATAGGCCCATGGGATTCGATTGACAAGATACTGCTGCCTGCGACGGATTGTCCTGTTCCCGATGCAGGACGCGCGCGATGCCGTGGTTAAGCATGGCTTAACTATCGAACGCGCGGCGCGCGCGCACCTATCCGGTCCGCGACCGGACGATCGACCGCGGCAACGAGGCGAACAGCAGCACTAGGCAGACGCAGAGCAGCACGATGTCCTTGAACAGGAACTCGCCGGCCAGGTTCCAGGCCATCGGGTCGGTCGACAGGCTCCACTTCACCACACCCGGTGTCGTGAAGAAGAACGACCAGGTCACCGCAAAGGTGATCACGCCCATCAATGAGCCGATTGCAGACAGGATCGGGCTGAACGCACCGGCGGCAAGCAGCACGGCGATGCTGAATTCCGTGACGCCGAGCACATAGGCCTCGCCGCGAAGGCCGAACACCGACAGCCACGAGACGAACGGGCTGTTGCTGATGAATTGCGCGATGCCTTGCGCCGACTGCGGCGTGAACTTCTGCATGCCGAACGACACGAAGATCACCACCATGACCCAGCGCAGGATCGCGAGCAGACGATAAGACCCCTCGCCGTGTTCGGCGATGTTGAACGACAGATTCATGCGGATGTTTCTTCCCTCGCTGCGATGCCACCATTAGCCGTGCCTGTGGCGTTCGTGGCAGGATTACGCAGCGCGCCCCGCGCGCGTTACGCGCGGGAGGCCGTCACGTCCTTCACAAGGATGTGCAGATGAGGTGATCGGCAGGGACGGCGGACGGCCGCAGCCTCAAGCCGCGGTGAGCAACTCGCCGACCTTCTCGTAGGCTTCGCCCTTGAACCGCATCAGCTGAAACTGCTTGATCGGTACATAGTCGCTCGGCGTGGTGTTGAGGGTGATCCCGGGAATGAGAAGGGGCGCCGCGAAGTGCTTCAGGTTGGTCGCCTGGTGCAGGATGTTGGCCCGCGTCAGCTGGTCGCCACATTGCCCGACGACGTGGGCGGCGGTTGCCGCGGCGGTATAGCCGATGGCGTAGAGGTCGTCGGCGCGATCGGCGTTCGGGACGTAGCGGTCGAGGAACGCCATGTATTGCTTCATGTCAGGCGCGTCGGCCCAGAGCGGATTGCCGGGGTCCATCCGTGTCGCAAACGCGAGAATGCCTTGCGCGGTCTCGAAACCGGCGGGCTTCAGCGTCGCGCGCACCGAGGCATTGCCTGCACCGAGAAATATCTGCGGCCGCCATTCGAGCGCGGCCATCTTGCGCAGTGCCTGGCTCGCCATCTTCGGGATAGTGATGAGGAACACCACGTCGGCGCCGGACAGTTTCATCTGAACGATCTGGGAATCGATGGTCGGATCGCCGACCGAGTAGTTCAGCTCGGACGTGATCTGTGCGGTCCTGGCGCCGAGACCAGTCTTCAGGCCTGCCAGCGTTGCCTTGCCGGCATCGTCGTTCTGATACAGCAGGCCGATCCTCGCTTCGGGCATGGTGGCAGCGATGTAGCGGCCGACGACACCTCCCTCGATCTCGTAGGTCGATCCGCCAACCATGGTCCATGGATTGGCTGCCGGGTCCGACAGCTTGCTGGCGGCAGCGGCGAGGAACAGCTGCGGGACCTTGCGCGTATTCATATATTTCTGCACGGCGATGTTGCCCGGCGTGCCCATCGCGCCCGCGATGAACAGCACCTCGTCGCCTTCGACCAGGCGCCGCGCCGCTTCGACCGACTTCGGCGGGCTGTAGGCGTCGTCATAATTGATGAACTTGATCTTGCGGCCGTTGATGCCGCCGGCGTCATTCAGCATGCGGAAATAGGCATCCATGGCGTTGGCAAGCACGCCGAACGACGACACCGGACCGCTGAGCGGTCCGAACTGCCCGATGCGGATTTCCAGATCGCTGGCACCGGGATCATAGGAGGCGCCGGCAAATGCCTTGCCGCCAATGGATGCCGCGAGGCCAGAAGCCGCTGTCCCGAGCAGCGTTCGACGGCTGATCGTCTTCATGGGTTTCCTCCACTGGATCTGGACGCCTTATGCGGCGCCTCTTTCGAATGTCATGTGATATTGCGCGGCGATCTCATCGACGATGTCGGCGGCTCCGGTCACCACGTGCACGCCGGAAACCGAATGACCGGCGCTCCAGACCTCGATCCAGCGCCGCGGTCCTCCCGCCTCCTTCTTGCCGCCGAACTTCTCGCGCGCCCGCGCTTCCGACACGGACTCGTCGAGATTTGCGGGATCGAGACCCGCGGCGACGATCGAGGGCCGCAGCATGCTGGCATCGAGGCCGGTGAAGGCCTTCGTCAGCATGATGTCATCGAGCGTACTGTCGACCAGCATTCGCCGATAGGCATCGCTCGCCATGCTCTCGCGCGCCGCAATGAAGCGCGTTCCCATATAGGCGAGATCGCAGCCGAGCAGCCGCGCCGCGGCGAGCGCGGTGCCATCAGTCACGCCGCCTGCGAGCACGACCGGACCGTCGAACATGGCGCGCACCGCGCGCACGAAAGCGAACGGATTGGCCCAGCCGGTCTGTCCGCCGGCACCCGCCGTGAGCAGGATCAAACCGTCGGCTCCCGCCTCGATCGCCTTCTCGGCATGACGGAGTGAGGCAATGTCCGCGAACACGAGACAGCCGACATCATGCAGCGGCGCGACCGCCGCCGCGGGCGACCCCACACTGGTGATGACCATCTCGACCTTGTGCCGGACGAGACAAGCGAGATCGTCCTTGAAGCGCGGCTGGCGGATGATGAGGTTCGGGCAGTGCGGCGCGGCGGGACGGCCGAGCTCGGCGACATTGCGCTCGATCTGGGTGAGCCAGGCATCGAGCTCCTCGACCGAGCGGGCGTTCGCGGTCGGAAACGCGCCGATCGCGCCGGAGCGGCAGACTGCCGTCACGAGATCGACGCCGGAGACGCGCAGCATGGGAGCCGCGATCAGCGGCAGGCGAAGCCGATCTGCGATCGCAGCGGGAAGCGCGCTCCGGCGGGCAGCGGATTGCATGATCAGCGCCCCTTCCAGACCGGCTTGCGCTTCTCGGCGAACGCCTTCAGCCCCTCGGTGCGATCTTCGGACTTCAGCGCGCGTTCCGCGATCGGCCCCTGCGCGGTCCATCCCTCTTCATCGGTCCAGTTCGCGGCCTGAAAGATGATCTCCTTCGAGGCGGCAAGCGCCGTCGGGCCGTTGACGAGGAGCTCGTTGGCGAAGGCAACCGCCGCCTCGAGCGCTTGTCCGGGTTCGACGATCCGGTTCACGAGGCCGAGGCGTTCGAAGTACTCCGCGCCCTTGAACTGCCCGGTCAGCGCCAGCTCCATGGCGACGTGATAGGGGATCCGCTTCGGCAGCCGGAACAGGCCGCCGCCGATAGCAACGACATTGTGCCGGACTTCCGGCAGGCCCATCTTGGCGTCCCGCGCGGCGACGATGAGATCGCAGGACAGGCAAAGCTCGAGCCCGCCGCCGACGGCATAGCCCTCGACGGCTGCGATCAGCGGCTTGCGCGGCGGCCGGCGAAACAAGCCGAAGCCACCGCGTTCGGTCACGCTGCGCTCGCCGCGCGCAACCGCCTTGAGATCCGCACCGGCCGAGAAGTTGCCGCCCGCGCCGGTGATGACGCCGGCGAACAGCGCGTCCTCGGCGTCGAGCAGATCCATCGCATCGGAGATGCCGCGCGCGAGCGCGACGTTGCACGCGTTGCGCGCTTCGGGACGGTTCAGCGTGACGACGAGGATGTGGCCGCGCCGTTCGGTCAGAACGACCTGTTCGTTCTCAGTGCTCATCGATGCGCCTCACAATGCGAAGGTAAAGCCGCCATTGACCGGATAGGTCTGGCCGGTGATCCACGCGCTCGCGTCGGAGGCAAGGAACAGCACCATGTTGGCGACGTCGGACGGCAGGCCCGGGCGACGAATGACGTATTTCTCCATCATCTTCTTCTGCCGCTCGGGATCGGCCTTCAGCCGCGCCTCGATCGCCGGCGTCAGCGTTGCGGCAATCGCCACGCAGTTCGCCGTGATATTGTGGCGGCCGAGCGAGCGCGCGACCGCGCGCGTGAAGCCCGCGGCGCCCGCCTTTGCGCCTGAATAGACCTCGAGGCCCGCCTCGCCGGCGCGGCCGGCATCCGAGATGATGGTGACGATGCGGCCGCCCTTGCGCTCGATCATCTGCGGGATGCAGGCCGAGGCGCAGTTGATGACGCCGTAGAGATTGACGCCGATGAAGCTGTTCCAGACCTCGGGGCCGGTCTCCCAGAACGGCTTGCGCGCATCGGGATCGGGGGTCGCGCCGGCGTTGCCGGCATTGTTGACGAGCACGTCGATCGGGCCGAAGGCCTGCTCGGCCCTGCCGACCATCACCTTGACCGAGACGAGATCGGTGACGTCGGCCTGCACCGCGACCGCCTTGCCGCCGGCGGCGTTGATTTCCCGCGCGACCTGCTCGGCGCGATCGAGGAAGTAATCGTTGACGACGATGCCGGCCGCGTTGTGCGCGGCGAAATGCAGCGCGATCTGGCGCCCGACGCCCTGGCCCGCGCCGGTAATCAACGTCACCTTGCCGTTCAGATCAAGAATATCACTCATACGTTTCTCTCCCGTCCCTTCCAGTAGGGCTCGCGCAATTCGCGCTTGAGCAACTTGCCCATGGTGTTGCGTGGCAGTTCATCGACGATCGACAGCGTCTTGGGCCGCTTGTACGAAGCAAGATGGTCGCGGCAGAAGTTGAGGATCGCGGCCTCGTCGGTCATGTGGCCCGGCTTCAGCTCGCAGAACGCCTTGACCTGCTCGCCGAACTCGTCGTCGGGGATGCCGATGACAGCTGCGTCCTGCACGTCGGGATGCCTGAGGATCGCGGCCTCGATCTCGGCCGGATAGATGTTGACGCCACCGGCAATGATCATGTCCTTGGCGCGATCGGTGATGAACAGATAGCCGTCGTCGTCGAGCATCCCGACATCGCCGACGCGGAAATATCCATCGTCGTCGCGCGTGTCGGTTCCGAGCGGCTTGCCGTTCAGATAGGAGCGGATCGTCACCGGCGTCCTGATCCAGATCTCGCCGGATTGGTTGTGCGGCAGCTCGCGTCCCTCGGCATCGCGAATCGAGATGTCGACATGCTTGTGCGGGCGGCCGCTGGACCCGGGCTTGCGTTCCTGCATCTCGGGCGGCAGGAAGCTGATCATGCCGACTTCGGTCGCGCCGTATCCTTCGCCCAGCACGCCCGAGCCGAAATAGCGGATGATCCAGCGCTTGAGCTCGTAAGGCACCGGCGCTGCGCCGACCGACAGCGCGCGGATCGACGACACGTCGTAAGCGTCGAGCACGTCCTTCGGCAGCGCGGCGAGGCGCTTGTACATGGTGGGAACGCCGGTCCAGTAGGTGACGCGATGCTTTGCGATCAGGCGAAGCACGCCTTCCGGATCGAAGCGGCGCATCAGGATCACCGGATTGCCGAGTTGGATCGCACCCCAGACCTGCGACGGGCCGGCGCCATGATGCAGCGGCAGCGTCAGCAGCGAGACGCCGCCCGGCTGGCCGCGGCGGGTCTGCGCCACGTCGCTGAGATATTCGCTGGTGCGTTGATCCATCTGCACGCCCGGCTGCACCACCGAGACCACGCCCTTGGGCAGGCCCGTGGTGCCTGAGGTGTAGAGGATCAGCGGCGGCCGGCCGGTTGAATGCAGCGGCGGCTCGGCAGGCGTGTTGATCAGTTCGGAGAATGCGACGAAGCCGGGCGACGCCGCACCGATCGAGACCGCGAGCTTGATCGGCAAGCCCTCGAATGCGGGCTTCAGCGCAGCCGGATCGTCATCGTCGCAGACGATGACCTGGGCGCCGCTGTTGGACAGCACGTACTGCGTCTCCGGCGGGGTCAGCCGCCAGTTCAGGCCGAGCAGCGAGCAGCGCAGCTTGCCGATCGCCTCGCTCAGGATCGGCCACTCGATCCGGATCTGGGTCCGCAGCACCACGATGTCGCCCGCGACCACGCCGCGGGCCGCGAGGCCATGCGCAACGCGGTTCGCCGCGTCGTTGAGCTGCGACCATGTCATCCGGCGATCGCCCTCGATGAAGGCGACATCGTCGGGGCGATTGGCGGCCCAATATTCGACGCTGTTCGGCAGGATGCTCATTTCGCCAGCCTCCGTTCGAGCGTCGCGATGAAGTGCGCGCTGACGACATCGAGATCCAGTCCCTCCGGATCGACCAGCCACTGCGCCACCGATCCGCGCAGCGACGCGAGGATGAGCGCGCTTTCGGTCTCCGGATCGAGATCGGCGCGCAACCGGCCCTCGGCCATTCCCGCCCTGAGGGCGGCGGCGATTTCGCCTCGGGTTTCGCGATTGAGTTTCGCCACGGTGGCCGTGATCGGCGGCACGGTAAGCGCGCCGGCCAGCACGGCGTGAAAGGCGCGCGCCATCACAGGATTCCGCGCCGGCATCACGAAGTAGTATCGGCACGACGCGAGCAGGCTGTCGTAGCCGGTCAGCCCCGGCGCGGAGGCGCGGCGCTCGGTGATGAAGGATTCGATGATGTAGGTGCCGAGCGCCGACAACAGATCGGCCTTGGTCTTGAAATAGTGCGACGGCAGACCGCGGCTGTAGCCGGCGCGTTCGCCGGCCTCCGCCAGCGTGATCGCCTCGAGCCCGTTTTCGGCGACGATCAGCGCGGCCGCTTCGAGGATCCGCCGCTCCGCTTCATCGCGCCGCTCGACCTGGGTCCGCCGTGACACCGACACGGGCGCCTTACCTTGTGGCTCCTGCGCGCGTCGAACTGCTCGTGCCATTCAGCTTCGCTCCCTTTTGCCGTGCGGCGACTTCTTGCTTGCATTCAAGCTAGAATAATGTTTGTTGGTTGGTCAACAAGTTTCTTTGGAGGAAACGCATGCTATCGAACAAGCTATTGAAACCAGGCCTGTATTCCGTAGGATCGAGCGACGGGGCCGGGCCGACCGCCCGCCTCATGGGCGGCCGCTGCCGCTGCGGATACGTCTTCTTCCCGATGCAGACCTATGGCTGCGAGCGCTGCGGCAGCCATGGCGATGCGCTGACGCCTTGCGAGCTCTCGGCCCATGGAACGCTGCTCGCCGAAGCGACCGTTCACCTGCACGCCGACAAGAACCGCCCTGCCCCCTTCACCATCGTCAAGGTCGCGCTCGACGACGGGCCCGTGATCCGCACCCTGCTGGCCGACGGCAGCGCACCGGTTGCGCCGGGGCAGCGCGTGGCCGGCACGCTCGCCGCAGTCGGACAGACCGAGAGCGGCGAGACCGTGCTCGATCTCCGCTTCAGCGTCGCATCCTGATTGATCCGGAGGTTTGCCATGACACGATCACTCAATGAGCTGCGGCCGGTCTACGTCGTCGGCATCGGCTGGCACCGCTACCAGAACCCGAGCGAGACGCCCTATGTGGAGCTCGGCCTCACCGCGATCCGCGCCGCACTTGCAGATGCGCGCATCGAATGGCCCGCGGTTGAATCGACTTATGTCGCGACCGCGCTGCTCGGCATGGCGTCGGGACGGCCAATGCTGCGCCATCTCGGCGCGACCGGCGCGCCGCTGATGCATGTCGAAAATGCGTCGGCCTCCGGATCAACCGCGTTCCGCCATGCCTGTATTGAGGTCGCAAGCGGCATCTCCGATGTTGCGCTGGCAATTGGTGTCGACAAGCGCAATCCGGTGCGGCGCCCGGACACCGGCCTCGGAAACCTCGCCGAGGACGCCATTGTGCCCTTCACGCATTTCGCGCTGCTGACCAATGAATATGCGGTCCGGCACAACGCCTCGACCGACGATATCGCACTCGTCGCGGTGAAGAACCACCGCAACGGCGCCAAGAATCCCAATGCGCAGCGGCAGCAGGAGCGCACGCTCGACGAGGTGCTCGGCGGCAAGCGGGTGTCGGGGTCGCTGACGTCACTGCAATGCACGCCGATCGGCGAAGGCGCCGCGGCGGTGATCGTCGCATCCGAGGACGGCATTCGCCGACTAGGCATCGACGCCGGCCGTGCCATCCGCACCACGGCCTCGGTCGGCCGCAGCGAGCGGGTCTATCCGCCCGGCGCCGGCTTCGACGCCGCGCTCACCCAGGAGACCGCCGATCTTGCTCTGGCGCAGGCCAAACTGGCGCCGAAGGATCTCGACATCATCGAGCTGCACGACGCCTTCACGGTCGAGGAACTGCATTACATCGAAAGCATCGGCCTCTGCCCCGAAGGACATGGCGTTCGCATGCTGAAGGACGGTGCGCTCGATATCGGCGGGCAATGCGCGATCAATCCCTCCGGCGGCCTGATCGCGATGGGACATCCGATCGGTCCCACCGGTATCGGCCAGATCGGCGAGATCGTGATGCAGCTGCGTGGCGAGGCCGGCCCGCGCCAGCATGGCGGCGCGCGGATTGGGCTGGCGCATATGGTCGGCGTCGGCGCGGTCTGTTACGTGCACATCCTGCAACGGTGACGCAACCGCTCGAAAACGCGCCAGCTCACGCGCGCTGGCGCAGCGGCCGCGCGGCATCCTTCGCCGGCACCGGCATGGTGAAGCCGTACAGGAACAGGTCCACCACCATGTCGGCGAACTCGCCGGGGTCGACGCCGCCCTTCGGGTCGTACCAGGTGTGGCTGAAGTTCAGGATGCCGAACAGCATCATGCTGTAGATCTTCTTGGTCCGCTTGACGATCTTGCCTTCCTTGTCGAGCTTGACCAGAAGATCCGAGATCATGTCGACCAACTGCCGCTCCAGCGCCTTGATCGCATCCTGCTCGGTCTCGCCCAGGAACGAGAGGTCGTTGAGGATGACGCGCTGCTCGTCGCTCGAGCGCGCATTCAGCGCGACGATGGCCTGGATCGCGGCGCGGAACTGCTCCAGCGTCGCCGTCTTGCCGGCCATCGCGGCCTCGACATCGGCAATCATCTCGCGGATATGCGCATCGAGGATCGCGAACAGGATCGCTTCCTTCGAGTCGAAATAATGGTACAGCGCGCCGCGCGACAGCTTGCAGGCATCCGCAAGGTCGGCGATCGAGGCACGCATGTAGCCCTGCCGTGCGAACAGGCCGCAGGCGGTGGTGAGAATGCCCCGCTGGATCTCGTCGTAGTTTTCTGAGCGCGTCCGCGCCATACCCGCGTCTCTCGTGCACCATCGGCGCCGCCGGAATCGGACGGCACCCGTCTCTCTATACTACCGCCGCTCCACGCCCTCCTCCTCTTTGCGGGCACCATCCACCAGAACTCGTCGAGCAAGCGACACCGGCTCATTGACCTGCGTCAAAAAATAATTTGAACGACCGGTCGGATTATATTAGAGTGCCTGCCATCAAGCAAGCAGATTGCGCACGCCGGGACCAACCCGGCGGCATTGAGGGAGGCTGCGCGTGGATTCTCATAAAGTCGATGCTGTCGTGATCGGAGCCGGCGCCGGCGGGCTGTGCGCCGCGGCGCGGCTTGCCCATGGCGGGCTGCATACGCTCGTCGTCGACGACAAGGACCGGCTCGGCGGGCGCGCCTCGACCGAGGAGATCGAGGGCTTCAAGGTCAATATCGGCGCGATCGCGATCGAGTTCGGCGGCGTGTTCGAGGAGACCTTCCACACCGTCGGAGCTCCGCTCGACATCCGCGCGCCGGAGCCTGCGAGCTCGTTCTTCATCGACGGCAAGGTGATCGATGTCGGCCGCGGCGGCTGGTCGCTGCTGCTCGGGCAGCTGACGAAACAGGCCTCGCGCATCCTGGAGAAATTCGCCGACGCCCGTTCCGGCAATCTGCCTGACGGGCGGCAATCAACCGAGGACTGGCTGAAGGGCTACACCAGCAACGCCACCGTGCATGCGCTGTTCCGCAATCTCTGCGCAGCGATCTTCGCCTGCAATGCTGCCGAGCTGCCAGCCCGCGCCTTCCTCACTTATTTCACCAGCAAGGGTGCCTTCAAGAAGTTCGGCTTCTGCCCGCAGGGCACGATCGGCGTCTGGAACAGTCTTGGGAGCGCGATCCGGCGCAATGGCGACATCTGGCTCGGCACACCGGCGACCACGATCCACACCGCCAACGGCCGCGTCGAGGGCGTCACCGCGCTCAGGGATGGCGAGAAGGTTCGGATCGACACCGATCTCGTGATCAGCAATGCGGGACCGAAGGCCACCGTCGCGCTCGCCGGCAGCGAAGCTTTCCCGGCGGATTATCTCGCCAAGGTGAAGAACGACCTTCGCCCGGCGGCCAATATCGTCATCAATGTCGCGAGCCGCGAGCCGCTGATCAACCACCCCGGCATCGTCACCTTCGGCAGGACGCGCCGGATCTGCAACATGGCGAACCTCTCCGCCACCTGCCCGGAGCTGGCTCCGCCCGGCTGGCATCTCTACGTCGCCTACGCCGTTCCGGTGCCGGCGCTCGGCGATTTCGACTCCGACGCCGAAGTCGCGCTCGCACTCGAGGACCTTCGCGAGCAGTTCGCCAATTTCGACCAGGCAAAAATCCTGTCGATCCGGGTGATGCGCGACGACTGGCCGGCGCAACGCAGCTGCGCCGGTTACGACCTGCCGCGCGAGACCGGCATCGAGGGCCTGTGGTGCGTCGGCGATGCGGTGAAGCAGTATGGCAATGGCGGCACCCAGGCTTGCGCCGAGACCGCCAAGATCGTGACCGATGCGATCTTCGCCGCGCGGCCGCGCCGATCGGCTGGCCGGGTCTGAGCGCGATGCCGACGACGATCCCGCATCAGACGCCGCAGGCAGCGCCCCAGGCCGCGCCGGCGCGGGAGTGCCTGCTCGAATTCCGCAACATCCGGATCGTCTATGACAATGCGATCGAGGCGATCCGCGACGTCTCGATCGCGGTGCCCGAGGGCAGCATCGTCGCCCTGCTCGGCTCCAACGGCGCCGGCAAGTCGACGCTGCTGAAGGCGATGTCCGGCATCCTCTACACCGAAGAAGGCGTGATCGAGAACGGCAACATCCGCTTCCGCAACGACGAGGTGCATCGTCTTGCGCCGGATGAGCTGGTGCGCCGCGGCATCGTGCAGGTGCCGGAGGGCCGCCGCGTGTTCGCGGCGCTGACCATCGACGAAAACTTGCAGATGGGCGGTTACACCAGGACCGGCGCCGAGGCGCGCGAGCGCCGCGACAAGGTGTTTGCGCTGTTTCCGCGGCTCTACGAGCGGCGCGACCAGATCGCCGGCTACATGTCCGGCGGCGAGCAGCAGATGCTTGCGATCGGCCGCGCGCTAATGACCGATCCGGTTCTGCTCGCGCTCGACGAGCCGTCGCTCGGCCTCGCACCGCTGATCATCGACCGCATCTATGAGGTGATCGTCCGCCTGCGCGACGAACTGAAAATGACCGTGCTGCTGGTCGAACAGAACGCGCAGCGCGCGCTCGACATCGCCGACTACGGCTACATCCTGGAGACCGGCCGCGTCGTGCTCGACGGAACGACCAAGAAGCTCACCGCCAATGAGGACGTCCAGGAGTTCTATCTCGGCGTCTCCTCCTCTGGCCGCAAGAGCCTGCGCGACGTCAAGCATTACAAACGCCGCAAGCGGTGGCTATCGTGACCGCGCTGCTTGCGATCGAGAACTTGTCCAAGCGCTTCGGCGGCCTGCAAGCGGTCGCCGATGTCAGCCTTGAAGTCGCGGCGGGCGATATCTGCAGTGTGATCGGCCCGAACGGCGCCGGCAAAACCACGCTGTTCAACATGATCTCGGGCGTGCTGCGGCCGAGCAGCGGTCGGATCATCTTCGACGGGATCGACCTTTCGACCATCTCGCCGTGGAAGTTCGCCGCCGTCGGGATCGGCCGCACGTTTCAGAATCTGGCGCTGTTCAAGCACGGCACCGTGGTCGAGAACATCCTGACCGGCCGCCACACCCATCTGCGCTCGACCGTGCTTGACGCCGTGGTGTTCTTCGGCCGCACCCGCAAGGAGGAGATCGAGGCCCGGCAACAGGTCGAGCACATCATCGAATTCCTCGAGATCGAGCATATCCGGGACGCCGTGGTCGGCACGCTCTCCTACGGCCAGCAAAAGCGTGTCGAGCTCGCCCGCGCGCTCGCTTGCGAGCCAAAACTGCTGCTGCTCGACGAGATGGTCTCCGGCATGAACCAGGAGGAGACCGAGGACATCGCGCGCTTCGTGCTCGACATCCGCGACGAGCTCGGCATCACCGTCGTGATGATCGAGCACGAGATGCGCATCGTGATGGACATTTCCGACCGCATCCATGTGCTGAATTTCGGCCGCAAGATCGCCGAGGGCACGCCGGACGAGGTCAGGCGCGATCCGGCCGTCGCGGAGGCCTATCTCGGCGGCCAGCGCGCCGAAGCAATGAAGGCGGGCGCGTGATGTCGACGATGGACAGCCTGCGCACCGCTCATCCGCCGCTCCAGGCCAATGCAACGCGCAGCGCACCTGCGGCAGGAGCCGACGCACTGCAGGCCGCGCTTGCGGATGCCGCCATCACCATCCCGCAATTGCTGCGGCAACGCACCGCCATGCACGGCGAGGCGCTGGCGCTGCGCGAGAAGGACTACGGCATCTGGAATCCCTATTCCTGGCGGCACTATTACGAGACCGCGCGTGCGGTCGCGCTCGGCCTGCTATCGCTCGGCATCAAGCCGGGCGACCGTATCGCCATCGCCGGCGAGAACACGCCGGAATGGTTTTACGCCGATCTTGGCGCCCAGATGATAGGCGCGGTCGCGGTCGGCATCTATCCGACCAATCCCTGGGTCGAGCTGCAATATATCGTCAAGCATTCCGGCGCGCGCATCGTCGTCACCGGCGATCAGGAGCAGACCGACAAGGTGCTCGACGCGATGGCCAACAATGGCGGCCTGCCGGATCTGGAAGCTATCGTCTGTATCGACATGAAGGGCCTGCGGCATTACCGGCAATCGGAGTTGATGTCGTTCGCGGCACTGTGCGAACGCGGCAAGGCCTACGCCGAGGCGAACCCGGAGGCCAACGTCACCCTCGATCGCCTGATCGGCCAGGGCGCGCCCGACGACATCTGCATCCTCGTCTACACCTCGGGCACGACCGGCCCGCCCAAAGGCGCGATGCTGACCCATCGCAATCTCGTCTACGCCGCCTATGCCTACGCCAAAACCGTCGGGATTGCGGACAAGCCGTTCGAAGCGGTGAGCTATTTGCCACTCTGCCACGTCGCCGAGCGCTGCTATGGCACGGTGACGCATCTCGTGCTCGGCGGCACCGTCTCCTTTGCCGAATCGATCGACACGGTCGCGATCAACATCCGCGAGATCGCCCCGACGTTCTTTGTCGGCGTGCCGCGCATCTACGAGAAACTGCAGCAGGGCTTTCTATTCAGGCTCGGCGAGAGCGGCCGGCTGCGGCAGACCCTTACCAAGGCCTGCCTCGCCTGGGGCCGCACGCTGTCCGACCGCCGACAGGCCGGCAAGGAAGGTTGGCTCGATCGCGCCGCCTACGGGCTGCTCTATCTCCTGATGTTCCGCAATTTGCAGCGTCATCTCGGCTTCGCCTATAGCCGGCATCGGCTGTGCGCCGGCGCCTCGATCTCGCCAGAGACGCTGCGCTTTTTCGACATCATCGGCCGCCCGGTGTCGCAGGGCTACGGCCTCACCGAAAGCGGCGGCGTCGCCTTCATCCAGACCGAGAGCCACCACCGGATCGGCGGCTGCGGCGTGCCGCTGCCGCAGACCGAATGGAAGTGCGATAGCGATGGCGAGATCCTGCTGCGCAACCCCGGCGTCTTCAAGGGCTACTTCCTCGACGAGAAGGCCTCCACCGCTTCGCTGGAACAAGGCGGCTGGCTGCGCACCGGCGACATCATCGATGTCCTCGACAATGGCGAGATCGCTGTGGTCGACCGCAAGAAGGCGATCATCATCACCGCCGGCGGCAAGAACATCGCCCCGTCGGAGATCGAGAACGCGCTGAAGGATTCCGAATTCATCAAGGAAGCGATCGTGGTCGGCGAAGCCAAGAAGTACCTCGGCGCCATCGTCCAGGTCGATTACGACAATGTCGGCCGTTGGGCGCGCGACCGGGCCCTTGCATACACCAATTACAAGTCGCTGTCGCAGCTGCCGGAAGTGCACGAGCTGGTCGAACGCATCGTGGGCGAGACCAACAAGCGCTTCGCCCGGGTCGAGAACATCAGGCGTTTCGCGATCCTCGAGAAGGAGCTCGACCACGACGACGGCGAGCTCACCGCCACGCAGAAGGTGCGCCGCGCCATGATCGAGAAGAAGTTCGCGCGCGAGCTCGCCATCATCTACCAGGCGGAGGGCTGAATGCAGTATCTCCTGCAACTCCTGATCTCTGGGCTAGCGATCGGCGCGATCTACGGCCTGATCGCGATGGGCTTTGCGGTGATCTACAAGTCCACCGGGCTGGTCAATTTCGCACAGGGCGAAATGACCATGATCACGGCCTATATCGCCTGGACGATCTCGATCACGGTCAGCGGCAATGTGTTCGTCGTCACGCTGGGCGCGATCCTCGCCGCGATCCTGCTCGGCCTCATCATCGAGCGCTTCGTGATGCGGCCGATGCTGGGCGAGCCGGTGTTCGCGACCGTGATGGTCACGATCGGGCTCGCGGTGATTCTGCGCTCGGCCATCAACTTCATCTGGGACGCCTATCCGCACGGCCTCGATATCGGCATGGGCCGCGGCATCGTGCATCTCGGCGGCATCGGCGTGCGTACCGGGCAGCTTGCCGTGATCGCGACGCTGCTTTTGCTGCTCGCCGCGATCTGGGCGTTCTTTCGCTACAGCAAGGTCGGCGTCGCGATGCGCGCGGTCGCGGCCGACGATCGCACCGCGCTGTTGATGGGCATCAGCGCCACGAAGGTCCATGCACTGGCCTGGGCTGCGTCGTCGGTGATCGCCGGCATCGGCGGCGTGTTCTTTGCGCTGTCCTACGACCTGTCGCCGGCGATGTTCCAGCTCGGACTGAAGGCGTTTCCGGCCACGATCCTGGGCGGGCTCGACGCCGTGCTCGGCTCCGGTCTCGGCGGCCTCCTGATCGGCATGACCGAGAACCTGGCCGGCGGCTATCTCGGCTCCGGAATGAAGGAGGTCGCGGGCTTTGCCATGATCATCGTGGTGCTGATGGTCCGCCCGTTCGGCATTTTCGGCGAACGCGACATCGAGAGGGTGTGATGCGCACGGGCGATTACAAGCAGAGCTATGGCGAGCTGGTTGCGCTGATCGATTCCCCGCCGGTGTGGCTGTGGTCGGCGGTGCTGCTGCTGGCGCTGATCGCTGCACCCTGGCTTCTGAACTCCTACGCGTTGTCGTTCCTGATGATCATCCTGATCACGGTGACCGGCGCGCTCGGACTCAATATCCTGACCGGCTACACCGGCCTGATCTCGCTCGGCCATGTCGGCTTCCTCGTCACCGGCGCCTATGCCTACGCGGTGCTGGTCTCGAAATATCACATGCCGCCGCTGGTCGGCTTCCTCGGCGCCGGCGTGGTGCCGGCACTCGCCAGCCTGATCGTCGGCGCGCCGTCGCTGCGGCTCAAGGGCCTCTATCTCGCGATCACCACGCTCGCCTTCTCCTTCATCATCAACACCGTGATCCTGGAGATGCGCTGGCTGACCAACGGCGCCCGCGGCATCCAGGTGCAGCGGCCGGAGATCCTCGGCATCAGCTTCGACAGCGACGCCGCCTTCACCTATCTCTGCCTCGCCTTCGCAGCCTTGACGCTGTTCGCCACCCTCAACATCCGCCGCAGCCGGGTCGGCCGTGCCTTCGTCGCGATCAGGGACAACGACACCGCAGCGCGCGTCATGGGCATCAACCTGCATGCCTACAAGCTGTTCGCCTTCGTCACCTCGGCCTTCATCACCGGCATCGCCGGCGCGCTCTACGGCATCTATCTCTCCTTCGTCAGCGTCGAGGGCTTTCCGTTCCTGCTCTCGATCGAGGCGCTGGCGATCCTGATCGTCGGCGGGCTCGGTTCGGCGCTCGGCGCCGTGCTCGGCACCGTCCTGATCGTGCTGCTGCCGGAAGCGACCAGGCTTGTCTTCAGCCTGTTCAGCGCGCAGATGGACGCAACGTTCACGACCGGCGCGCAGGAGCTGAAGAGCATGCTCTACGGCCTTGTCATCATCCTGTTCCTGCGCTTCCAGCCGCGCGGGCTGGTCGGCGCGTGGCACGACATCAAGCGGACCTGGGTGCACTGGCCGCTGCGCTACTAACAAGAAAACAACACCATGAGGAGGAGACAATGATCAGACATCTGGCGGCAGCCTCGCTGCTGCTCACCACGGCCTGCCTTGCCATCGGCCCCGCTGCCGCCGCCGACCCTGGTATCACCGACACCGAGATCCTGATCGGCGACGTCGAGCCCCTGACCGGGCCGCCAGCACTGCTCGGCGTCGCGGCCTCGATCGGCCACAAGATCGCGATCGCGGAAGCCAACGCCGCCGGCGGCGTCAACGGCCGCAAGATCAAGTATGTGCTGGAGGACGACGGCTACGTCACCGCGCGGACCATCCAGGGCGTCAAGAAGGTGATCGACGTCGACAAGGTGTTCGCGATGATCGGCATCTCCGGCTCGGGCCAGTCGATCGCTATCATGCCGGTGCTGGAGAAATCCGGCATCCCGACCGTGATCGACGTCGCGCCGGTCAAATTCCTCTGGGAGCCGCCGCGCAAGAACGTGTTCGTGGTCGGGCAATCCTACGAGGAAGGCATCATCCACCTCGTCAACTTCCTGGCCGACAAGAACCCCGGCAAGAAATGGGGCCTGATCACCCAGGACGACGATTACGGCATCACTGTGCGCGACGGCTTCGACTCGGTGGTCAAGGCCAAGAAGCTGAACGTGGTCTACAGCGGCAACTACAAGAAAGGCCAGCAGGACTTCTCGTCCGACATGCTGCAGCTGAAGGATTCCGGCGCCGAGGTGTTCCTGGCCGGCGGCATCATCGGCGAGAACATCGCGATGATGAAGGAGCTCGAGAAGCTCAGCATCAAGCCGGTGACCGGCATCTTTTGGCCCGGCCGCATCGAACCGGTGCTGAAGCTGATGGGTCCGGCGGGCGACGGCATCTACGCGGTCGACTATGTCGAGCCGTTCGCGGGCGCCGCCGGCAAGGCGTTCCTCGAGAAGGCAAAGCCGCTGGTGTCAGAGGCCGAGTTCAAGGGCATCAACCGCTACACCATGACCGGCTATGCTGCCGCGAAGGTCCTGATCGCAGCGATCGAGCGCTGCGGCAAGCAGCCGACCTGGGCTTGCACCATCTCCGAGCTGGAGAAGACCAAGGATGTCGAGACCGGCGTGATGGCGCCGATCAGCTTCGGCCCCGGCGTCCGCTTCTCCAACCAGAAGCTGCAGATCATGCAGGCCGATACGGCGACGCTCAGCTTCAAGCCGGTGAACTAGAACGATGAAGGTCCTGATCGTCTTTGCCCATCAGGAGGCGCAGTCGTTCAACGCAGCGCTGCTGGCACGGTCGGTCGCGGAACTGACCGCGCTCGGGCACACAGTCAGGATCTCCGATCTCTACGCCATGCGCTTCAACCCGGTCGCGACCGCCGAGGACTTTGGCGAGCGGCGGTTTCCCGACCGGCTGCAATATGACCGCGAGCAGAAATACAATTTGCACCAGGAGTCGCTCAGCGGCGACATCGTCGCCGAGATCGAGAAGCTGCTGTGGTGCGACCTCTTGATCCTGCAGTTTCCGCTGTGGTGGTTCTCCGTTCCTGCCATCATGAAGGGCTGGATCGACCGCGTGTTTGTCAATGGTGCCGTCTATGGCAGCGGCCGTCGCTACGACACCGGCGGCCTTGCCGGCCGCCGCGCCATGGTCGTGACCTCGACGGCGGCGTATCCCGACATGTGCGCTTCCGACGGACTGGTCGGAGCGCTCGATGTCATCCTCTGGCCGCTGCAGAACGGCGCGCTGGCCTATGCGGGCTGCAAGGTGTTGCCGCCGTTCGTCTCATGGTCGGTCAACTTCGTCGATGAAGCCACCCGCCTCCACTATCTCGACGACTATGCCGACCGGCTCCGGCAGATCGAGACGACCGAACCGCTGTTCTTCCATCCGCTGCGGGACTTCGGCCCGGACTGGCGCCTCAAGCCCGGCGTGACTGCGAGAACCGTCGGCCAGGGCAAGCCTTCCGGCTAAGCCTGTATAGATAGATTGGAAGGATCTACGACTTTAAGCGCAAGTGCTTCCCGGGCGGGTTGTTGTAGAATAGCGTTGGCTTTGTGGACGCTGAACGAGGGTTTATCATCTCGCGATGGCGGCCGCGCCGAGGGATCGTCTCCGTCGCTCCAACGAGCGATGGCGGGGACGTTGAGGAGAACGGCGCCGGCCTAACGCGACTGCCCAAATGAAGCAGCGACCGATCATCCAGCGTCAGCCGCCATCGCGCTTCGGGGGCGAGGATCGATCTTCCGCAGGCTTGCGGAAGTTGGCAATAGGCAACCCTGTTGGGTGAGCACATGACCCCACAAGACCGCACACACGCAGGCTGGAGCTCGTGGTACCTGCTCTTTCTTGTTCAATTTGTCGCCGTTCTCTGGCCGCCATTCTTCAACAAGGTTGAACCTTCGTGGATTGGCATGCCCTTCTTCTATTGGTACCAGCTTCTCTGGATCATCCTGGGGGCCATCCTGACCGCAATCGTCTATTTTGCGACCGACGACTAGGTGCTGCAGGCACCACCGCGCAAAAGGAGAAGATAACCAAGGAGGGCTATTCGGGAGGAATGTCGTGCAGAACGTCGACTGGACTGCCTTCATCATTTTCCTGATGCTGTTTGCCTTCGTAACCTGGCTAGGCTTTGCAGCCGCGCGGTGGCGCAGGGGCGACCTCGATCTGCTGCACGAATGGGGGCTTGGCGGACGTCGCTTCGGCACCGTCGTCACCTGGTTCCTGGTGGGTGGCGACCTCTATACGGCTTACACGTTCATTGCCGTTCCGGCGCTGGCTTTTGGGGCCGGGGCGGTTGCGTTCTTCGCGGTCCCCTACACGATTGTTGTCTATCCCATTCTGTTCCTGGCTTTTCCGCGCCTTTGGTACGTTTGCCACAGGCACAATTACATCACGGCCGCCGACTTCGTCCGTGGCCGTTTCGGTAACCGCTGGCTCGCCTTGGCGGTGGCGATCACCGGCATCATCGCGACATTGCCGTATATCGCGCTGCAACTCGTCGGGCTGCAGGTCGTGATCGGAGGCCTGGGCATTTCGGGTGAGGGCTATGCCGGAGACCTTCCCCTTGTCATCGCATTCATCATTCTCGCAGCCTTCACCTATTCGAGCGGGCTCCGGGCACCGGCCTCGATCGCGATCGTCAAAGACATCCTTATCTATCTGACAGCATTTGCCGTGGTTGTCGTCGTTCCGATACAGCTCGGTGGATTTGAAAAGATCTTCGCGGCGGTACCCGCTTCGAAATTGCTGCTGGCTGTTCCCGGCGACAACACGACCGGTGCGTATGGCGCCTATGCCACGCTGGCGCTGGGATCGGCGCTTGCGCTCTTCCTCTATCCACATTGCATCACCGGCATCCTCGCCGCCAGCAGCGGGGGCGCCGTTCGTCGGAACGCAGCGCTGTTGCCGAGCTATTCGTTCATGCTCGGTTTGCTTGCCCTGGTCGGCTTCTTCGCCATCGCCGCGGGCGTCAGCGGACGTCCCGAGTACGCTGACGGCTTCAAGCAATTCGGCAACAACTTCGCTGTGCCGGCGCTGTTCCTCCAAAGCTTCCCGTCATGGTTCGTGGGGATCGCCTTTGCGGCCATCGGGATCGGAGCGCTTGTACCCGCCGCGATCATGTCAATCGCCGCAGCGAACCTTTACACCCGCAACATTCACCGCGAGTTCATCAACAGCGAACCGACAGACCGACAGGAAGCCCAGATGGCGAAATGGGTATCCCTGATCGTAAAGTTCGGCGCGTTGGTCTTTATCGTCTTCATCCCCTCGAAATATGCTATCTACCTGCAGCTCCTCGGCGGCATCTGGATCATCCAGACCCTGCCTTCGGTCATGCTCGGCGTCTATACACGCTGGTTTAACGATTGGGCGCTGCTCTTCGGCTGGGCCGTAGGGATCGTCGCCGGGACCGCAATGTTCGTCGCCGCAAATCTCACGCCGACCTATACTCTTGCGGTGGGCAGCTTCACTTTCCCCGGCTATTCCGCGTTGTACGCGGTGGTCGTCAACCTCGTCCTGACAGTCGCTCTTACGCCGCTTTTTGACCTTGCAAGCGGACGTCATCGCGACGAAACCATCGCAGCCGAATATCGAGCACCGCAGCCGACGTGACGTGCAGCCCGGCTTCGTGACGTGGGTGGGTCGCCACTGATCCCCTCACATCCGCTTCGCGACTTCTTCCAGCATCACCTCGGTGGCGCCGCCGCCGATCGTCAGCACGCGCGCGTCGCGCACCATGCGTTCGATCGGGGTGCCGCGCATGAAACCTGAGCCGCCATGCAGTTGCAGGCAGCCATGTACGACCTCGTGCAGCACCTCCGGCGACAGCGCCTTCACCATCGACACTTCGCGTAAACACTCCTGCCCGGCCGCGGCGAGTTCAGCGGCCTGATAGGCCAGCGCCCGTGCCGCCGCAGCCTTCGCCGCGAGTTGGGCGAGCTTCAGCCGTACGCCCTGCTGGTTCCAGAGCGGGCCGCCGAACGCCTGCCGCGTCTTCACGTAGTTCGTCGTCAGCTCGATCGCCTTGGCGGATTCGCCGGCGCAGATGCCGCCGATGCAAATGCGCTCGTTTTGGAAGGTCTCCATGATGCCATAGAAACCCTTGTTCTCCTCGCCGAGCAAATTTTCCGCCGGTACTCGCACGTCGTCGAAGGCGATCTCGGCGGTATCCGAGCAGAGCCAGCCGTGCTTGTCGAGCTTGGTTGCCGTGATGCCCGGCGTGTTGCGCTCGACGATGAACAGCGAGATGCCACGGCTGCCCTTGGCGTGCGGATCGGTACGCGCGGCAACGATCAGGATGTCGCCATAGACCGCGTTGGTGATGAACATCTTTGCGCCGTTGATCACCCAATGATCGCCGTCGCGCCGCGCTCGGGTCTTCAGACCTGCGACGTCGGAGCCCGCGTCCGGCTCGGTCACCGCGATCGAACAGACCGTCTCGCCGCGGATGATTGCAGGCAGATATTTCTGCTTCTGCTCCGGCGTGCCGCGCAGGCTGATGTGCACCGCCGACATGTCGGTATGAACCAGGATCGACGAGGTGAAGCCGCCAAAGCTCGAGCGCCCGAGTTCCTCGGCGAACACCATCGAGGCCAGCGGGCCCATGTCGGTGCCGCCATATTCGGGCGCATGGCGCATGCCGAGGAAGCCGAGCGCGCCCATGCGGCAATAGATCTCGCGCGGGATCTTGCCGTCGCGCTCCCACGCCTCGGCATGCGGCACCACTTCCTTCTCGACGAAGCGACGGACCTGCTCGCGCAGCATGCGCAGCTCCTCGGGCAGATTGGGCTGCTCCGGGAAATGGAATGCGGTCTCAGAGAGCTGGCGCGGATCCGAGGTCATGACGTTCATTGTGGCGCCCTCTCATGGCCGATGTGAAGATGGTTGCGCAGAAAAACTGCGAGGGATGCGATCGCCTCTCGCGCCTGCGGAATCTCGGGGAACATCTGGAAGACGTGGATCATGCCGTCCCAGACCTGCAGTTCGACCTCGCCGCCGGCCGCCTTGGCGCGCGCAGCGAGGTCGACCGAATCGTCGCGCACGGTTTCGCGGTCGCCGACCTGCACCAGGAGCGGCGGCAGCCGACTGAGATCGGCATAGAGCGGCGAGGCCAGCGGATCGCTGACATCGCCGTCCTTGCCGAGATAGTTCTTGGCCAGCGCCAGGATCATCGCGCGCTGGTGGATCGGATCGGCCTCGGCCCGGCTCTGATAGCTCGCGCCGCTCGCGGTGAGATCGGTCCAGGGCGACATCAGCGCGCCGGCCGCCGGAAGAGGCAAGCCGCGTTCCCTCGCCGCCAGCATCGCAGCGAGTACGAGATTGCCGCCAGCGGAGTCCCCGGCGAAGGTAATATCGGCCGGACGCAGTCCCAGATCGCGCAGATACCGATAGGCCGTCAGCGCATCATCGAGCGCGGCGGGAAACCGATTCTCTGGCGCGAGCCGGTAATTGATCGAAAGCACGCGGCAGCCCGACGCATCCGCGATCCGCGCGGCCAAGTCGCGATGCGAGGCGACCGAGCCGATGCGGAAACCGCCGCCATGAAAATAGAGGATCGCCTTGTCGCGCGGTGCGCCTGGCGGCACGAGCCATTCGCCGTCGACCCCGCCGGCGGAAACCGGCTCGCACGTCACCGTCGCCGCGCAGCCGGCAAAGGCCGCATCCCAGTCGCTGCGCATCTGCGCCACCGATGTGTCGCGGCTCCAGCCGCGATAGATCGCACGCAGGCGCTCGATTGCGCGATCGACCGGCGTGATGGCGATATCGTCGCCTGTGTTGGCCATCTCAGCCGCCGATACCCATGCCGCCGGACACGCCGAGCGTCTCGCCGGTGATATAGGCGGCCTGGTCCGAGGCCAGGAACAGCGCGGCGGCCGCAACCTCCTCCGGCTCGCCGAGGCGGCCGAGCAGCGTCGCGCCCGTCATCGCCTGCAGGATCTTGTCCCCGCCTTTCGCGACAGCCTGTTCCAGCATCGGCGTGCGGATCGGCCCCGGCGCGATCGCGTTGGCGGTGATGCGAAAGCGTGCATTCTCGCGCGCGATGCTCCTGGTGAACGAGATTACGCCCCCCTTGGCCGCGGAATAGACTGCGCCGCCCTTCGAGCCGAGCCGCGCCGCCTCCGAGGTGACATTGATGATGCGGCCGAACCGCGCCGCCTGCATCGCCGGCAGCGCGGCGTGCGTGCAGGCCAGCACCGAGGTGAGATTGACCGCGATCAGGCGGGCCCAATCCTCCGCCGTGGTGTCGGTGAAGAAGGCGTGCTGATCGACGCCGGCATTGTTGACGACGATGTCGAACGGGCCGTCCTGCGCCATCACCGCCTGCACGGCCGTTGCATCGCTGACATCGAGCCCGGCGACGTCGGCGCCGGTCTCCCGTGCAAGATCCGAGGCTCCGGCGACATCGAGATCGGCGATCACGACCCTGGCGCCCGCGCCGGCAAAACTGCGCACGATCGCAGCCCCAATGCCGCGCGCGCCGCCGGAGACGAAGGCGCGGCGGCCATCGAGACGTCCGAATGGCAAGGTCGCCACGTCAGCGCCCCGTGAATACAGGCTTGCGCCGCTCGATCACGGCAGCGAGCCCTTCGCGCGCATCCGCCATTCCCGAGAGTTCGGCGACCGTGCGCGCCTCTTCCGACAGGCACTGCTCGATGCTGGTGCCGGTGCCGGCCCAGACCAGCCGCTTGGTCGCCGCCAGCGCCTTCGGCGCGCCGGCCGCGAGCTCGTGCGCCAGCGCAAGCGATGCATCGGCCAGCTCCGCATCGGGCACGACCTTGGTGACGATGCCCATCTGCAACGCTTCCGCCGCCGGGATCACCGGATTGGTCAGCAGGATCGACATCGCCCGCCGCAAGCCGACCAGCCGCGACAGCGTCACGGAGACGCCGGCATCCGGCGCCATCGCCACCCGCGTCGCGCCAGCCAGAAACTTTGCCGATTCCGCCGCGATCACGATGTCGGAAGCGCAGACCAGGCCGAAGCCGCCGCCGCCCGCCGCAAAGCCCTGCACCGAGGCGATCACAGGCGCCTCCAGCCGCAGCAATCCGGTCACCGCATTCTGCAGATACGCGGTGGCCTGGCGGATATAATCGGGCAGCATCTCGCCCTTGGAGGCAAAGGCGCGGACATCGCCGCCCGCGCAAAAATTGGTGCCCTCGCCGCTCAGCAGCACGACGCGCAAATCCGGATGGCCGTGGCAGACCATGATGGCGTCGCACAGCGCACTCAAGAGCTCAGCGCTCATCCCGTTGGCCGCGTCGGGACGGTTGAGCCGCAGCCGCGCGATGCCGTCGGTGATGTCGAGCAGGACGGGACCCTTGTCGATCATGTCGAGACCTTCCCTAAACCAGGAACGAGAGCGTGTAGATCGCCTTGTCGTTGTTGACGAGGATGACCTTCTTGCTCGCCATCCGCAATTCACCATCGACATGGCGCAGCCGGTATTCGTTGCGCGCCGCCCACAGCGTGTCGTCGCGCAGACTCGACTCGAAGATCAGGCTGTTGCTGGCGACCGCGATGTCGCCATTGTCCGGCTGCTCGTCCATCAATTCGGTGTTGGAGATCAACCGGCGCAGGTTCGACTGCGGCGTCTGGGTGAAGTGCTTGCCGGTCATCAGCTGCCGGACGCGCAGCGCGATCCGCGAGCGGTTGTCGTAGATGATCGACATCTGCCGCTCCGGATCGATGTCGGCGCCGTTGGCCGGCACCCAATAGACGCCGTCGTCGGTCCAGAGCTTTTCCCAGGCCTCGTATTGATGCTCGTCCTGCAGCCGCGCCTCGCGATAGAGGAAGGCGGTGATGGCGCTCATCAACGTGGCGCTGCTCTCGCGCGACAGCATCAGGCCGGCTCCATCAGCTTGCGATAGTGGGTCCAGATGCCGCGCGACGGCACCTCGTCGGTGACGTGGCCGACCGTGAAGCCAAGCTCATCCTGCCGCTGGCGCTTCTCGCCGCGGCCGAGGAAGATCCACTCGGGATTGCGCGCCAGCACCCCGCGGTGGCAGCGCTCATACATTTCGGAATCATCCGCGAGCAGGAAGCCGGCCGGGCCGACCGAGCCCATGGTCTGCTGGCGCAGCCTCCGGTTCAGGTCCGGCGCGCCCTTGAATTGCAGCGCGGTGACGTGCTGCACGCTGTCGTCGACGCCGAGCGGCTGGATCACGAACATCTGGATCTCGGCGATGAACAGATTCGGGAAGATCATCACATGCGGCGTGCCGTCGATCATGATCTCGCGCGCCGCGGTGTCGCCATAGGCGGCCTTCATCCGCGCGGTGTAGTCCGGCAGCCGCTCCTCGCTGGTACCGAACCAGCTCATCGGCGCATCGCGCTTGCGAAACTCGGGCCGCAGGTCGATCTCGGTATGGCCGTTGCCGTAGTCACGTGTCAGCGCGGTCGAGGCACCGCCATAGAGCTTGCCGATCATGCTGTCGGCAACGCCGAAGATCGAGGTGTGCACGAAGGCCGGGTGATAGCCGTCGCACTCGTTCTCCAGGATAAACTTCCAGTTCGCCTTGACGCGGTGCTTAAGGAAGCCCGCGGTGATCTCGACCTCGCCCTCCGGCGACGTGCGCACCAGGCGGTCGATGGTCTCGGCGGCGCCGCCGAGATGTTCCTTCAAGGTCGGGCCATCGGCAGCGAACGAGCCAAACACGAAGCCGCGGTAGGACTCGACGCGGGTCACCCGCCCGAGCGCGAGCTGCGCCTTGTCCTGCCCCTCGTAGCCGTCAGGGAAGGCGTAGCCGACCAGCCGGCCGTCGTTGGCGAAGGTCCAGGAGTGGAACGGGCAGGTGAACGAGCGCGCATTGCCGCGCTCGAACGAACAGACCTGGTTGCCGCGATGCGAGCAGCGGTTGAGCAGCAGATTGACCTTGCCCTGCTCGTCGCGCGTCATGATCACGGATTGCGGGCCGATCGACTTGACGACGTAGTCGTTGGCGTTGGGCACCTCGCTCTCGTGCCCGACGTAGACCCAGGTCCGGTACCAGATGTTCTTGAGTTCGGCCTCGAAGATCTCGGGGTCGGTGTACAGCGATCCGTGCACCCGGTCGGGCCGGATCAGCCGCTCCCATGGCGAGACGCCGGTCATCAAGTTCATCGCTCCGTCTCCCTCGCCGGCCGCTTGTGCGGATGCCTTCACCGGCTGTCAATAATAATCCGAACGACCGTTCGATTAATGAATAGCACGTGCGCCGCCGGCCGGCAAGCTTCTTTGCAAACACCGCGGCTGAGTTCCGGAGCAGCGCGCAACGATGCAATCCGGTGGACCGCTGCGTGACTGCCTCAGCCCTGCGCCGCGCTGCCATCGCCGCCTGCAATCTGCTGCAACATCGACTTCGGCGTCGTCGCAAGCTCGATCTTGAGCTGGTCGCAGATCGTCCGCCGCAGCAGGCGCTCGATCTCGGTCGCGAGATCGCGATTGGCTGCGCGCGCGTCGGCGCCGCTCGCCCAGAGCAGGAGCTGCCCCAGCCGCCGGTCGCCATCGTCGCGCAAGGCCTCGATCGCGCCAGCATCGGACATGTCGCTTGGGAGGCGCGGCGTTGCTGGAATCTCCGGATGTGCCATGCCGCGAGCCAATCGCTTGACCGTGGCAAAAGTATCGTCCTGCAGGCGCACCTGCTCCAGCAGCGGCCCGGCCTTCCAGTCGGCCGCAAGCTTCAACCCGTTCAATGCGTAGATCGCGGAGAACACCTGCCCGCGGACGAAATCGTCGTTGCTGTTCGGCACGACATGGCTTTGCAGGGCATCGATGATGCCGTCGATCAGCCGCTCGAAGGATGCACTCATGCCGCGGCCTCCAATGCGCGCTCGAAAGCCCGGACGATCGAGGGCATCTGGCTTGCCATCACCGCAAGCCGCATGTCGTTGAAGCGATCGACCTCGAAGGCGCGCACCGCGCACATCTGGATCGCGGCGGCCTGATACAACGCGTAGGCCTCGTAGAAGGCGAGGCTCTTGTCCGAGACCGCAATGCCGGAGGCGCGCTGATAGAGGTCGATCACCTCCGCCCGTTCGAGCACACCATAGAGCTTGCGGCTCCTGGCGTTGAAGGTCGGCATCATCGCCCAGGCCAGATCCTCATGAGGATCGCCCAGATGAGTGAGCTCCCAATCAAGGATGGCGGCGATCCGCCCGCTGTGCTCGATGAAATTCCCGATCCGGTAGTCGCCATGCACGATCGTGCGGCATGGCGGCTGCGGGCAGTTATCTTCGAGCCAGCGTCCGCCCCAATCAAGCAGCGGATAATAGCGCGCGGTCGGACGCGCCAGCGACGCGCGCCAGCCGGCGATCGCGCGGACTTCGGCGCGTTCTCCGCCCTGCTGCAGCGATGCGAATGGCGTTCCGACCGGGTCGATCCGGTGCAGCGACGCCAGGATCTCGACGAACTGCCGGGCGATCGCGCGTTTGTGGGCCGGATCGAGCTCGCTCGCGGCCCATGGCGCGGGAACGTCGCCCTCGACATGCGCGCAGATGAAGAAAGGAAAGCCGATCTCGGCGCCATCCTGTTCTGATGACACCAGCGCCGGAACCGGCACGCCGCTGCCGGCCAGCGACTGCAATGCATAAACCTGCGGCAGCACCGAGTAAGGCGCAAACAGCCCGTTCGGCGGACCGACGCGCAGGATCAGCTTGCGATCGCCTTCAACAGCGGAGCGCGCCACGAAGGCATAGGTGATCCAGGAGAAGCCTGACGATTTGCGGCCAAAGCTCGTGATCTCCGTCCGGCTCCCGGATATCCGCGACAGATGCTGCGCGAGTGCCGTTCGTACCGCGTCGTCATTGACCGCGACCGGACGAACAGGCTCCGGCGCGGCGTCCGACACATCGTCCGATCGTTTGGCAACCTCCTGCATCAATTGACCGACCTCGTATAGCCCTGCCACTTCTCCTCGCGCAGCGCCGATTTCATGATCTTGCCGGAGCCGGTCAGCGGCAACGGCTCGAGGCGGATGTCGACCGAGCGCGGGCATTTGTAGCCGGCGATCAGGGTGCGGCAGTGCGCGATCACCATATCGGAATCGAGCCGCGCGCCGTCCTTCGGCACCACGATCGCGTGCACCGCCTCGCCCCATTGCGGATCGGGCACCGCGATGACGGCGCATTCCCTGACGTGCTCGTGCTGGAAGATGGCGTTCTCCACCTCGCCGGAATAGACGTTCTCGCCGCCGGAGACGATCATGTCCTTGAGGCGATCGACGATATAGACAAAGCCGTCCTCGTCCATCCAGGCGCCGTCACCGGTGTGCAGCCAGCCATTGCGCAGCACGCGCGCGCTCTCCTCGGGCTTGCGCCAGTATCCGAGCATCACGCCGGCGCCGCGGATCGCGATCTCGCCGACCGTCCCGCGCGGCACCTCGTTGCCCGCGGGATCGATGATGCGGATTTCGACGCCCGGCGCCGCCCGCCCCGCCGATTTGCGCTTGCCCGCCAACGGACCTTCCAGCGCGTGGTATTCCCAGGGCAGGATGGTCGCCAGCGCCGCGCTCTCGGTCATGCCGTAGCCCTGGTGAAAGCGCCAGCTCGGCAGCACGCGCATCAGCTTGACCAGCAGCGCATCCGGCATCGGAGACGCGCCATACTCGCAATCCCTGACGCTGCTCAGATCATACGTGCCGAAGGACGGATGATTGAGCATCATGTTGAGCATGGTCGGCACGAACAGGCAGTAATCCACTTTGTGCTCGGCGATGGTCCGCATCGCGAGCTCGGGCTCGAATTTCGGGATCGTGACGTGGGTGCCGCCGACCAGCGTCAGCGCGATCATCGGCGAGGTACCGGCCAGATGAAACATGCCGGCCGAGTGCAGGTACCGCGTGTCCTCGCGGAAACGGAGCGCATAGATCCAGACCAGCGATTCATAGATGATGTTGGCGTGCGACAGCATCACGCCCTTGGGGAAGCCGGTGGTGCCGCCGGTGTAGAAGATGCCCGCGAGATCGTTGTAGGCGCCGGATGCGTCCTCGATCGGCGCATGCGCGACGAGTTCGTCATAGCCCTGCATGCCGTCTGGGACCCGTCCCTCGTCCAGATAGACCATCGCGGTGAGCGATTTCGCGCCGCGCAGTCCCGATGCGGTCTCGGCAAAGGCCTTGTCGACCAGCAGCAACTTCGGCGTGGAATCGTCGATCGCATAGGCGTTCTCGGCGACCGCCCAGCGGGTATTGAGCGGCACAGCGACCGCACCGGCCCACGCGATGGCATAGAGCGCCTCGATGTAGAGGTCGCTGTTGTGCGCGAGGATCGCAACGCGATCGCCGGCCTCGACGCCGAGCCGCCGCAGCCCGCCCGCGGCACAGGCGACGCGATGGCCGATCTCCTTCCAGCTTCGCGACCGTCCCGCATGGATGGTGCCGGGGGCATCCTTGCGCAACTGCACTGCCGAGATGAGCGCCTGCGTCAGCTTCATGTTTCCTCCTCACCGCCATGCGGCCGCGTACGCCTGCGGATGTTTCCGTCATGCGTGAAGCCGATACCCCGCCCGGAGATTTAAGTTGATAATCCGGACAGACGGTCTATTATTACACAGCCAGTGCGACGGGTAAAGCCCTTGAAGGCACCGCCGCAGCGATCAACGAGCCCCGCAAAAGAGGGCGTCATGGGAGGGGAAGATGCGGAAGCCAATCGTCACGCTTGCAGTGTGGGCGTGCGCGCTCACCGGCGCGCTCGGATCAGCGAACGCCCAGAAGGCCTACGGTCCAGGGGTCAGCGACACCGAGATCCTGGTCGGCGCCAATGCGCCCTACAGCGGACCGGCGTCGATCTATGCGAGCTTCCCGAAGACCATGCTCGCCTATTTCACGATGCTGAACGAGAAAGGCGGCATCAACGGCCGCCACATCAACTTCGTAACCCGCGACGACGCCTATAGCCCGCCAAAGACCGTCGAGGTGACGCGCGCGCTGGTCGAGAACGACAAGGTGCTCGCGATCATGGCGCCGTTCGGCACGCCGACCAACGCCGCGATCCAGAAATACCTCAACAGCAACGGCGTCCCGCAACTGCTCGTGCAGAGCGGCGGCACCCGCTGGAACGATCCCAAGCAGTTTCCCTGGACGACGCCCTACTCGCCGACCTACGTCAACGAGTCCCGGATCATCGCACGCTACGTGCTGCGCGAGAAGCCGGATGCCAGGATCGGCGTGCTCTTGCAGGCCGACGACATCGGCAAGGATTTTGTCCTTGGTCTGAAGGAAGGGTTGGGCGCGAAAGCCGACACGATGATCGTCAAGGAGGCGATGTATCAGTCGACCGAGCCCACGATCGACTCGCAGATCGTGAATCTGAAGGCATCCGGCGCCGATACCATCCTGATCGCCGCGCAGAACAAATTCGCCTCGATGGCGATCCGCAAGATCCACGAGCTCGGCTGGAAGCCGTTGATCTTCCTCGGCTCGACCGCGAATTCGATTGCCGGCGTGCTGGTGCCGGCGGGGATCGAGGCCTCGACCGGCATCCTGACCACGACCTCCTACAAGACGCCGAATGATCCGGCCTGGGCCAATGACAAGGGCATGACCGATTATCTCGCCTTCGCCGCCAAACACATGCCGGGGATGGACCCGAACGACGTGATCGCGGTGACCGGCTACACCACGGCCCAGCTCGGCGCGATCATCCTGCAGCGCTGCGGCGACAATCTCACGCGGGAGAACGTGCTGAAGCAGGCCACCAACCTCAGCGGCATCGAGCTGCCGATGCTGCTCCCGGGCATCACGATCCAGACCACGCCGCAGGACTATGCGGCGATCACCGAGCGCCGCTTCGCCCGCTTCGACGGCAAGACCTGGGTGCTGTTCGGCGACATCGTGGGCGCGGGCCCGGCCAAGGACTGATCCCGCGCCACCCATCCGATTGACCGAACCGGCTCAAACCTAAGGACAAGAACAATGCTGACAGCCCAGGACGATCTCATCGGCCACCAGACGCCGCAGCCGTTTGCCAAGGCAGGCGGCGGCGATATCAGGTTTACCGAGCGCTACTGGTACACCGCGCATCCCATCGATGGCAGCGAGCTGCTGATCGACATCGGGCTCGGCTATTACCCGAACCGCAACGTGATGGACGGATTCGCCGGCATCACGATCGGCCGCCGCCAGCACAATTTCCGCGCCTCGCGCCGGCTCGGGACGCGCCCGCTGGAAACGGAAGTCGGCGGGCTCAGGATCGAGATTGTCGAGGGCAACAGCCTGCACCGGGTCTCGCTCGCCGACAATCCGTCCGGCATCAGCTTCGCGCTCGAGTTCAAGGCGAGCTTTCCGGCGGCGCAGGAGAAGCAGAATTTTCGCGAGCGCAACGGCGTCGTCGAGGAGGACCTCGCGCGCGTCTCGCAATTTGGCCGTTGGCGCGGCTGGATCGTCGCCGACGGCAAGCGCTACGACATCGAACCGGAACGATGGTGGGGACAGCGCGACCGCTCCTGGGGCCTGCGCTCCGAGATGCGCACCGACGAAACCAGGCCGCCGGTCGCGATCCATCGCAATTTCTTCTGGACCTGGTCGATGTTCCAGTTTCCGCAGTCGGCGTTGTCGATCTTCATCAAGGAGCGCACACCCGGCAAGCCGCATTACCTCTCGGGCAGCGAGTTCCGCCGCGAGGCCGATGGATCGGTTTCGCATCGCGAGGTGACCTCGGTCGAGCACGCGATCGAATGGGCCGACGATCCGCTCGGCCAGACCATCGCGGCGGCCGACTTCACTTTCAGCTTCGATCGCGGCGAGCCGCGCCGCGTCAGGATGCACGGGCTGCCGGCGCGATTTTATCTCAAGGCCGGCATGTATGGCGGCTTGCAAGGCTGGACCCATGGCGACGACCGCGGCGAGAACCATGCAGCCCACGACATCTGGAACCTCGATGACGCGGCGACGCGCGCCGTCGCGCGCACGCTGTCGGACCACGTCGTCCGGCTTGAGAGCGGCAACGAGACGGGATTCGGCATCAGCGAATATGGCGTCGCCGCTGGTTATCCGCGCTACCCGGGACCGCAGAAATTCCCGGCGATGTGATGGACGGGCAAGACATCCACGCCGCGGAGGGTAATGAATCCGCGTGCGATCCGTGGGATGACAAGGCGGCTGAGGCACTGGTCTCGCTCGAGACCATCGCGCCGCTGCGCTATCGCAGCCGCTTCGGCGACGGCAATCTCAACGGCCGTTCCTATGGCGGCCAGATCCTCGGCCAGGCGATGATGGCGGCAACGCTCAGCGCGCCCGAGGATCGCTCGGCGGCGATGCTGCAGCTCTTGTTCCTGCGCGGCGCCGACCCCACCCGGCGCATCACGTTTGACGCGCAGGTCCTGCAGGACGGCAAGCGGTTCTCCTCGCGCCACGTCGTCGGCAGCCAGGGTGACGGACGCACCGTGCTGAGCGCACAGGCCACGTTCTGCGCGGCCCAGCCGGGCCCGCGCCACGCAGCGCCGTTCGCACCATCGGAGGATCCGGAAACCCTGCCCGATCTGACCAGAATCCCCGACGGGCTGATGGCGCAGTTGCGGCCGCTCGGTCCTTATTCGCCGCACATCAAGCCCAGCATGGATTTCCGCATCCCCGAGATCGAACGTCAGCTCTCGGCCGCGACCGCAGAGCCGCGCCTGCGCTTCTGGATCAGATGCAGGCAACCGCTCGCAACAGGTTCCCGCGCCCAGGCCGCGGTGTTCGCCTATCTCTCGGATTGGTGGCTCAACTTCTCCAGCGTCGGCGGCCATCTCCGCGACCTGCAGTCGCGCGCGCCGCTCTATCTGTCGAGCCTCAACCATTGCATCTGGTTTCATCGCGCATTCTCGCCCGACGCCTGGATGCATGTCGAAACCGAGAGCCCCTGCGCCGATGGCGGCCGCGGGCTGTCGATCGCCCGCGTCCACGACCGCGATGGGTCGATGCTCGCGACCGCGATCCAGGAAACCCTGATGGTGCATCCGGATGGCGATGCGTAAGCCACGCCGCGACAGTTGAAGGCGCGTCGTGATCGCGGCTGAGCTGCAGCCGTTGCCAGCTATCGGTTCCATCGCCTGTTGAATCCCGGCAACACCGCCCGACAAAATGCGCAATTGCGCAGATTGCACGTTTTGAACCACGACTGTGCCGCATCTCGGTCCAATCCTGCCAGCGGATGGCGCAACAAAAACACGATTGGGGAAAACCTACATGCAGCAGGCAGCGTCGGGCGCACGGAGCGCGGAATCGTCTGGATATGTTCTCTACTTCCAGCTGGCCAGCAATGGCGCGAGACGCGCCTGCAGTCTGACGATCCAGGCGGAAAGTGCCAACGAGGCGGCGCGAATCTTCCGCGAGAACTGGACCGCAATCGAATCCATGGCACGCGACGGCGTCAGCACGGGAATGGTCGGCTCAGCGCCCGTCAGCCTGGCGATGTCGTGAGGCGCATCGCGCCCTACACGAGCTACCCTACGCTTGACGCGTGACAGGACAACGACCGCTGACTCAGGCCAGGATCGCGCGACCATTTGACGCGCTAACGTGAAACCAAGTCATGACATCCAAGTCATGAGATGCGGGGCTCGCGCACACGCGCAAGCTCCGCTGTGTCTTAGAACGATTCAAATCCAATCCGGTTAGAGGGATTCAAGTCTGCTCCGGTTCTTTTCGCGCGCGCCGACTGCTAGAGGCGCGGCGTGAATAGGTTTGCGTGAATCGGAAATACAAGAGTGCCTGTGAATACTGATCGCCGGGTTGTCGGCGACCGTCGAAATGCCGCCGACAAGGGCCGCACCCACCTGCTGATCGGCGCAGCATTCCTGCTCGCCGACATCTCCTCGGCGGTCACGCCGGCAAGCGCCCAATCGAGCGTCCCGTTGCCGCCGGTCACGGTCGACCAGCCGACGCAGAAGCGCAAGCCCGCAGCCAATTCGGCGCGGTCGGCACAGCGAACGCAGGCGGCCGCCGCGGCACGGCAGCGCAGCCGGAATGCGCAGCCGACGCCACCGGCACCTTCCGAGCGCGCTGCCGCCACCGCCGCGGTGCTGAACGAGGCCAAGCTGCACTATCGCGCGATGCCGAGCTCGACCACCTTGCGCAGCGGCGCCTCACCGCTCGACACCGCGCAGACGGTCAACGTCGTGCCGGAGCAGGTGCTGAAGGATCAGCTGCCGCGCAACCTCGATGACGCGCTTGCCAATGTCAGCGGCGTCACACAGGGCAACACGCTGGCCGGCACCCAGGACGCGGTGATGCGCCGCGGCTTCGGCGACAACCGCGACGGCTCGATCATGCGCAACGGCATGCCGCTGGTGCAAGGGCGCAGCCTCAACGCTGCGGTCGAAAGTGTCGAGGTGCTGAAAGGCCCGGCTTCGCTGCTCTACGGCATCATGGATCCCGGCGGCATCGTCAACACGATCAGCAAGCGCCCCGAGCTCTACCAGCACGGATCGGTGACCCTGCTCGGCTCGACCTACGCCAACAACAAGAGCGGCGCCGACGGCACCATCGACATCACCGGTCCGATCGGCAATGGCGGCCTCGCCTATCGCTTCATCGGCTATGGCGTGAGCGAGGATTATTGGCGCAATTTCGGGCGTCATCGCGAAATGCTGGTGGCGCCGTCGCTGGCCTGGTACGGCGACAACACCACGGTCCAGCTCAACTACGAGCACCGCGAGTTCATCACGCCGTTCGACCGCGGCACCGCATTCGATCCCGTGACCAAGGCGCCGCTGGCGATCCCGGCGACGCGCCGGCTCGACGAGCCGTTCAACAACGTGTGGGGCACCTCGGACCTGATGCAGGCCTCGGTCGAGCACCGGCTGAACCAGGACTGGAAGCTGTTCGCGGCGTACAGCTACAACACCGAGACGTTCAGTGCCAACCAGCTCCGCATCACCGGCATCAACACCAAGACCGGCGCCGAGACCCGCAGCAATGACGGCACGCAGGGCTCGCTCAGCAATGCGAGCTACGGCACGTCCTATCTGCAGGGCAATATCTGGCTCGGCGGTTTCCGCAACGAGGTGCTGTTCGGCGGCGACGGCCAGTATCGCACGATCTACCGCGACAATCTGATCCGGCAGGCGACGCCGAGCTTCAACTTCTATAATCCGGTCTATGGGTTGATCACGCCGGGCACCACGGTGTCCGCCACCGACAGTGCCCAGACCGACAAGCTCGGCCAGTGGTCGCTGTTCTTCCAGGACACGCTGCACCTGACCGAGCGCTTCGCGCTGGTCGGCGGCGTGCGCTACATGGACTACGACCAGATCGCGGGCAGGGGACGGCCCTTCATCATCAACACCAACGTCTCGGGGGACAAGGCACTGCCGCTCGGCGGCGCGATCCTCAAGCTTACCGACGAGGTCTCGCTGTATGCGAGCTACACCCAGTCGCTGAAGCCGACCTCGACCATCGCGCCGCTCACCGGCGGCGTCGTGATCGGCTCCAACATCGCCCCGGAAGAGGGCACCCAGTGGGAGACCGGCGTCAAGTTCGACTTCAACAAGCGCATTTCCGGCACGCTTGCGCTTTACGATATCGACAAGAAGAACGTGCTGGTTTCGCAGCTCAACGCCACGACCGGCATCGTCGAGTACCGCACCGCAGGCAAGGTTCGCTCGCGCGGTGTCGAACTCGACGTCACCGGCAGGCTGACCGACAATTGGAGCATGATCGGCAGCTACGGCTATACCGATGCTCGCGTCACCGAGGATCCGACGCTCGCCGGCAACGCCCTGCAGAACGTCGCGCTCAACACCGCCTCGCTCTATCTGGTCTACGATTTCGGCACCGCCCTGCCCGGCCGGCTGCGTCTCGGTGGCGGCGCGCGCTATGTCGGCGACCGGCCCGGCGATGCCGCGAACAGCTTCGTGCTGCCGGCCTACACCGTCGCGGATGTCTTCGCGACCTATGAGACCAAGGTCCAGACGTTCCCGGTGGTCTATCAGTTCAACGTCAAGAACCTGTTCGACACCGTCTACTATCCCTCGGCCGTCAGCAATCTGGCCGTGGCGATGGGCGACGCGCGACGCTTCTCGCTGTCGGCGACGGTGAAATTCTAGCATGGGCGTGGCGCGGACAGCGATCGGACTGCTCGCCGGCCTGGCCGCGCTCGGGTGCGCCTGCACCCCGGTGCGCGCCGACGAGCTCACGCTCTACTCGACCCGCGAAGCCAATCTGGTCGAGCCTGTCGTCGCGGCCTTCACGGCAGCGACCGGCACCAAGGTCAACACCGTCTTCATCGAGGACAGCCTGGTCAAGCGCCTGACATCCGAGGGCGACAATTCGCTCGCTGACGTCCTGCTCACCATCGGTCTCGACAAGACGACCCAGCTTGCCGTGCGCGGGCTGACGCAGGCGATTGCCTCTCCTGCCCTTGACCGGGCGGTTCCGGCGAACCTGCGCGGCAACAACAACCAGTGGATCGCGCTCACCATCCGACCGCGTGTGGTGTTCGCACGCAAGGACAGCACCCTCGCCGCGATCAGCTACGAAGAGCTCGCCGATCCCAAATGGCGCGGCAAATTGTGCATGCGGCCGGCCGCGCACCAGAACAATGTCGCGCTGATCACGGCCTATCTTGCGCATCACGGAACAGAAGCAACAGAGACCTGGCTCGGCGGATTGAAACGCAATCTGGCCCACAAGCCGGCCGGCAAGGACAACGACGTGATCCGCGAGATCGCGGAAGGACGCTGCGACATCGGGATCGGCAACACGGTCGCGCTCGCGCAGCTTCGCGACGGCCGCGAAGGCAATGACTGGCGCGCATGGGCGGACGCCGTGAAGGCCGTACCCACTGCGTTCGCGGGCAGCGGCAGTCACGTCAACCTGACGGGCGCGGCGATCGCCCGGCACGCACCGCATCCGGCCGCCGCGCGCGCCTTCCTCGAATTCCTCGTCACATCCGAGGCCCAGACGATCTTCTCCACCGCCGAGCTGGAATACCCCGTGCTGGCGACCGCTAAGCCGGCCCCGATTGTGGAGGGAATCGGATCGTTCGCGGCCGATGCTCTCCCCATCGACGAGATCGCCGCGCAGCAAGCGGCCGCAATCGCCCTGATCCGAAAGGCCGGATTCGATGAATGATATCCGCCGCCCGATCAAGGCCGCGCTGCTGCAGGTCCATTCCCTCGCCGGCCTCGCACTGGCGCTGCTATGGGCCGTGGTCGGCATCACCGGCGCGACAATGGTGTTCGAGGACGAGATCGAGGCCAGCCTGAACAGCCACATCATGCGCGTCGATGCCGGTGCGACGCGGCGGCTGACACCGGATGAGCTGGTCGCACGGCTGCAGTCGGCCGGCGACTTCGGCAGGGCCTCCGCCGTGACGATGGCGAGCGACCCGTCGGCCGCGGCACGTATCCGTTTCGCCCGCAGTGAAGGCGGCGCGCGGCCGTCCTCGGTTTATGTCGATCCCTACAACGGACATGTGCTCGGCTCGCCGCGCGGCGGGGACTTCTTCGCCACTATCCGCAAGCTGCATCGCTGGCTGCTGTTGCCGGGCGACGGCAACGGCATCGGCCGCAAGATCACCGGGTCAGCCGCGATCGGCCTGATCGTGATGCTGATCACCGGCCTCGTGCTGCGCTGGCCGCATCGCGCACGCAGCGTGAAGATGTGGCTGAAACCAAACCTGGGCCTGCGCGGACGCGGCTTGCATCGCTCGCTGCACGCCGTGATCGGCACCTGGGTGCTGCCGGTCTATCTGGTGATGACGCTGACCGGCCTGTGGTACTCGTTCGAGTGGTACAAGGCCGGCGCCAACTGGCTGCTGGCGCGGCCTCAGGCCACGGATGCGGCGATGCAGCCCAAGCCGCCACGCGGCGCGGCGGTCTCAGGGGGCAAAGGCGATGCCAAGACTGACACCAGCGCCGAGGCAAAGCCGCTCGCCTTCGATCGGGTCTGGACCACGTTCCTGCAGCAGGAGAATAACGACTACGGACGGGTCCTGCTGACCCTGCCGGCCGGCGCGGGCACCGCGGTGCGCGTGCGATCATGGCCGCGGGACTCGTGGCTCGAGAGCGTGCGCGACGAATTCCGCATCGACGCCGTCACGGGGCGCGTCATCTCGTCGGATCGCTACGCGGACAAGACGTTGGGCGAGCGCGTCCTTGCCGGCGTGCTCGACATCCACCGCGGCGCCATCCTGGGGTGGCCCGGCAAGCTCGCCTTCATGCTGGCCGCCGCCATGATGCCGCTGTTCGCCGTGACCGGCCTGCTGCTCTATCTGTCCCGCCGCAGGCACCGGCGCCTCGTGCGACAGCCGGTGGGTCACCTCGTTCCGGGCGAATGAACCTCGCGATCAGCCGAGACCGCACGCCGCGAGCCGGGCGCATAACTCGGCGTCCGATTCCGCCGCGAGTTCGAGCAATCCGCGATAGGGATCGCCCGATATCCCGAGCACGGCGGCGAACGCAGGCTCGGTCTTGAGGCCATCTGCGCGCAACTTGCCGACGGCTCGCCGCAGCCGTCCGTCATCAAGCGCAAGCAGCCGCCGCTCCACCTCGAAATGGATCCAGCCCCGCTGCTGATGCGCGGGACGCTGATCCCCGAACAGTTCGAACGGCCAGCCATTCCACACAAAGCGGGCAATCGTCGGCCGCGTTCCCGTGGCCCATCGGTAGAGCACGAAATCATTGGCTGATTGATAATGGGTCCAAACGATATCCGCGAAAGCATCCGGATCGGGCGTGTGGCAGACGATATCGATGTCGCTGCCCGGCACGGCAAGGCCGAGCGGCAGCGTTCCGACGATATGGGGATCGAACGGCCTGAGCAGCTCCATCACGGCGGAGCTGGTGACGGCGGATGCATAGTGCCCGATAGTCATCGCGTGGCGCGCCCTCGAGATCGCAGCGATGCCATACCACGCTGGCGTGGAATGAGGGAACCTCGACAAGCCGGGCGAAGCCTGACGGGAACGGTCTTGCAAACACTACGGGGCGATTTTCGACCGCGTCACCGTGGTCGAAAATCGCCCCGCCAGACAAGCAGCCAGGCGGGACTGCCTCGCAATCCCGCCTGTCCAGCCGATAGTCGCTTTGATCCGTTCGATCGATTAGCCGAACTGGTTCATCGTGTTGTGGACGCCGCCCGCCTTGAGGGCGGCCTCACCGGCGAAGTACTCCTTGTGATCGTCGCCGATGTCGGAGCCCGCCATGTTCTGATGCTTCGCACAGGCGATGCCCTGACGGATTTCCGCGCGCTGCACGTTCTTGACGTAGCCAAGCATGCCCTGCTCGCCGAAATACTCCTTCGCGAGATTGTCGGTCGACAGCGCAGCCGTGTGATAGGTCGGCAGCGTGATCAGATGGTGGAAGATACCGGCGCGCTTGGCCGAATCCGCCTGGAAGGTACGGATACGCTCGTCGGCTTCGATCGCCAGCGGCGTGCCGTCGTATTCCACCTTCATCAGTTCGGCGCGGTTGTACTTGCTGACATCCTTGCCGGCTTCCTTCATCGCGTCGTAGACCTGCCAACGGAAGTTGAGGGTCCAGTTGAACGACGGCGAGTTGTTGTAGGCGAGCTTCGCGTTCGGAATGACCTTGCGGATGCGATCGACCATGCTGGCGATCTGCTCGATATGCGGCTTCTCGGTTTCGATCCACAACAGGTCGGCGCCGTTCTGCAGCGAGGTGATGCAGTCGAGCACGCAGCGATCCGCACCGGTGCCGGGACGGAACTGGTAGAGGTTGCTGGGCAGACGCTTCGGACGCATCATCTTGCCGTTCTGGTTGATGATGACGTCGCCGTTGCGCGCATTGGCAGCCGTCACTTCCTCGCAGTCGAGGAAGCTGTTGTACTGGTCGCCAAGGTCGCCGGGCTTGTGGCTCACGGCGATCTGCTGCGTCAGACCGGCACCGAGCGAGTCGGTACGGGTCACGATGATGCCGTCTTCGACGCCGAGCTCGAGGAACGCATGGCGGCAGGCGCGGATCTTCGCGATGAACACTTCGTGCGGCACGGTGACCTTGCCGTCCTGGTGGCCGCACTGCTTCTCGTCGGAGACCTGGTTCTCGATCTGCAGGGCGCAGGCACCCGCCTCGATCATCTTCTTGGCGAGCAGGTAGGTCGCCTCAGCATTGCCGAAGCCGGCGTCGATGTCGGCGATGACGGGCACAACGTGGGTCTGGAAGTTGTCGATCTTCTCGATCAGCGCCTTTTCCTTCGCCTTGTCGCCTTCCTTGCGCGCGGCATCGAGCGCACGGAAGATGTCGTTGAGCTCGCGGGAATCCGCCTGGCGCAGGAAGGTGTAGAGCTCTTCGATCAGCGCCGGCACCGAGGTCTTCTCGTGCATCGACTGGTCGGGCAGCGGGCCGAACTCGGAACGCAGCGCCGCAATCATCCAGCCGGACAGATAGAGGTAGCGGCGATCGGTATTGCCGAAATGCTTCTTGACCGAGATCAGCTTCTGCTGGGCGATGAAGCCGTGCCAGCAACCCAGCGACTGGGTGTACTTGGTGCTGTCGGCGTCATAGGCGGCCATGTCGGCGCGCATCAGCGCAGCCGTGTAACGGGCGACATCCAGACCGGTCTTGAAGCGGTTCTGCAGGCGCATACGCGCCACGGCCTCGGCGGTGACGCCGTTCCAGGTGTCCTTGGTCTTGAGCAGCGCTTCGGCCGCCTCAAGCTCGCTCTGATACGAAGCCGGCCCCTGGATGGTCCGGTCGCTGATCCCGCGCGGTTGGAAGTTCATGTCCGTGATCCCTTCGGTGACGAAATAACTGGTCTCTTTGTAAGCCCAGCCTCACGGGGAGCTAGACCTGGCGCGGAAAACTTGTCATAACTTACAAGAAACCGATGTATTGTTGTAAGAATCTTACAAGAATTGGATGAGGCGATGGTAACCTCAAGCGCCCGTTCCGTTTTCATGGGCCCGCGACTGCGGCGGCTGCGGCGCGATCTCGGCCTGACCCAGGCCGACATGGCGGCCGATCTCGAAATCTCCGCCCCCTATGTCGCGCTGCTGGAACGCAATCAACGGCCGGTGACGGCGGATATGCTGCTTCGCCTGGCTCGCACCTACAAGATCGATCTGGCCGATCTCGCCGGCGACGGCGGCGCGGATCACACCGCGCGCATGCAGTCGGTTTTGAAGGAACCGATGTTTGCCGACATCGACATCCCAGCGCTCGAGGTCAGCGATCTCGCGGTCAGTTATCCCGGAATGACCGAGGCGTTCCTGCGCCTCTACACCGCCTATCGCGAGGAGCAGCTGGCACTTGCGGAGCGACGGGCTCCTGACCTGGTGGGTGGCGGGTCGCACCCGGGTCAGGAGAATTTTGACGCCAACGATCCCGTCGCGGAAGTCAGGCGCTTTCTCGCCGCGCGCCGCAACAATTTTGCCAATCTCGACGATGCGGCCGAGCGTCTCGTCCATGAACCGGCCGGCCCGGCCGGATTTATCGAGCGGCTTCGCGAGCGTCACAAGCTCCAGGTCCGCTATCTGCCGCCGAACGTCATGCTCGGTTCGGTCAGGCGGCTGGACCTCCATCGCAGGCAGTTGCTGCTCGAGGACTCGCTCGATACCGCGGGCCTCAATTTCCAGCTGGCCAAGCAACTCGCCTATCTGGAACTGGAAGGCGAGATCAGCGCGGCGGTGGAAGACGGCAAGTTCACCAGCAAGAGCGCCGAGTTGCTGGCCCGCCGCGCGCTTGCAGCCTATGCGGCGGCCGCGCTCATCATGCCCTATTCCGTATTTGCGAAAGCGGTCGAGACGCGTCGCTACGATCTGGAGGCGCTGGCGCGCCAGTTCGGCACCAGCTTCGAGCAGATCGCGCACCGCGTCACGACCCTGCAGCGGCCGGGCCTCGAGAAAGTGCCGTTCTTCCTGATCCGCGTCGATCCGGCCGGCAACATTTCCAAGCTGCTCGATGGTGCAGGGTTTCCGTTTGCGAAGCACGGCGGCGCCTGTCCGCTATGGTCGGTCCACGATATCTTCAAGACGCCGCGCCAGATCGTCACGCAATGGCTGGAATTGCCCGACGGCAAGCGGTTCTTTTCGATCGCACGCACCGTGACCGCCGGCGGCGGCGCGTTCGGCGCCATCCGCGTCGAGCGGGCGATCGCGATCGGCTGTGCCGCCGAGCATGCGGGCCAGCTGATCTACACGCGCGACGGACAAGGGCCGAACGCGGATGAGCCGACCCCGATCGGCGTCGCCTGCCGGGTCTGCCATCGCCCGAGATGCGCGGCGCGATCGGCACCGCCGATCGGACGCGAGATTCTTCCCGATGATTTCAGGACCTCGAGCGTCCCGTTCGGCTTCTCGGCGGATTGACGCGGTCGATCACCCCTGCGGCCGGTTCGCGTCATACAGCACCCGCACCCGGATCGTGCCGTCAATGGCTTTCAAATCAGCCAGCAGGCCCTCGCCCTCGCCGCCGACCACGTCGGTCTCGAGCACGACATAGCCGACTTCCGGATCAGTCTGCAGATATTGCGCCAGGATGTTGATGCCGTGCCGGGACACCGCGTCGTTAACCTGACGCATGACGCCCGGAACATTGCGGTGAACATGGATGAAGCGGGTGCCGGTCGGCCGCGCCGGCAGTTGCACCTGCGGAAAATTGACCGCCCCGAAGGTCGACCCGACGTCGGAATAGTCGATCAGCTTGCGTGCAACTTCGCCGCCGATGCGATCCTGCGCTTCCTCGGTCGAACCGCCGACGTGCGGCGTGAGGATGACGTTGGGGAGGCCCTGCAGCGGCGAGACAAAGCGCGCCTCGTTCGACACCGGCTCGACCGGAAACACGTCGACCGCGGCACCCGCCAGCCGGCCCTCACGCAGGGCGCTCGCCAGCGCATCGAGATCGACCACGGTGCCGCGCGAGTTGTTGATCAGATAGGCCTCGGGCTTCATCAGCTGGAGCTGGGCCGCACCAATCATGTTGGCGGTGGTCGGCGTCTCCGGCACATGCAGCGAGACGACGTCGCTCGCCGCGAGCAACGCGTCAAGCGATTCAGCGGGCTCGGTATTGCCGTGGCGGAGCTTGTCGGTCTGATCAAAATAGATCACACGCATACCCATGGATTCCGCGAGGTTCGACAGCTGCGAGCCGATGTTGCCGTAGCCGACGATGCCCAGCGTCTTGCCGCGCACCTCACGGCTGCCTTCGGCGGATTTGTCCCAGCCGCCGGCATGCGCGGAGACCGAACGCGGAAAGATCCGGCGGAACAGCATGACGATCTCGGCGATGGTCAGCTCCGCCACGCTGCGGGTGTTGGAGTATGGCGCATTGAATACGGGGATTCCGAGCTTTCGCGCGGCGTCGAGATCCACTTGGTTAGTGCCGACCGAGAAGCAGCCGACGACGAGCAGTCGGTCGGCGGCTTCGAGGATTTCCGCGGTCAACTGGGTCCGCGACCGAATTCCCAGCATATGGATGCCCGACAGCGCTTGCCTGAGTTCTTTCGGTCCCAGCGCCTTGGGCAGACGTTGCAGCTCGGTATAGCCGTTCGCCTCGAACATCCGGGCTGCGGAATCATTCACGCCCTCCAGCAGCAGCACACGTATTTTGGTTTTGGGCAGCGACAACATCATCAGGATCCGGGCTCGTAGGTTCGGGCAGTATCTGCACGAACGCAGTTTCGACGGATCAGGTGATAACACAGAAGACAATCGCGTCAGAAGCCGCCATGGGCCGCGCGCCCTGCGATTTCCGATGAGTCCCCTCGATCCGCGCGTCCAGACGCAGGGGCAGGACCCGATTCGGCCAAATGTCCTGGTCAATTCGCCGGCAAAAGGCCTCGTTTCGGCTCTTGGGGGCGCCTTCTCCGGCTCACCGGCTGGAGCCCAGTCGTGCTCCGCCCATCGCCGAGGGTTAGGTCCGGAGCGCCGGTCTTACTTCCCGGTTCCGGCGCCCGCCAACCTGCTGCCGTCGCCAGAGCAGATCAGCAAACAGCCATCCCTGACGCCTTGTCGAACAAATGCGTTCGCTCGAGATCGAGCGCGACGTCAATGACATGATCCGGCTCCGCGGCGACGCCGACCGGCATTTGCGCCGTGAACGCAAAGCCGGCGACCGTCCCGATCACGAGCGTGTGCGGCCCCAGCGGCTCGACGTCCTTCACAAGCAACCGGACGGAAGAGCCCGCCGGCGCGCCTTGCCGCAACACATGATCGGGCCGCACGCCGAGCACCACGGTCTTGCCGACGCTGCCTGCATACGCCGCCTCACGGGACTTCGGAATGCGCAACGCCGTGCCGGATGGCGCGGTGAAGGTGAGCGCGCCGTCGCGGGCTATGATCTCGCCATCGATGAAGTTCATGCTGGGCGCGCCCATGAAACCCGCGACGAACAGATTGCTGGGTTTCTCGTAGATCGTGATCGGATCGGCCGCCTGCTCGATCCGGCCTCTATTCATCACCACGACGCGATCGGCCATGGTCATGGCTTCGACCTGATCGTGCGTGACATAGACGATCGTCTTGGCGAGACGGCGATGCAGCGCCTTGATCTCGGTCCGCATCTCGATGCGGAGCTTGGCGTCGAGATTTGACAACGGCTCGTCGAACAGAAACACGTCCGGGCTGCGCACGATGGCACGGCCGATCGCCACGCGCTGGCGCTGCCCGCCGGAAAGCTGCTTGGGCCGGCGTTGCAGGTACTGTTCGAGGTCGAGCACGCGCGCCACGTCATTGACGGCCTTCTCGATGTTGGCACGCGATTCGCCGCGCACTTTCATGCCGTAGCCGATGTTCTCGCCGACCGTCATGTGCGGATAGAGCGCGTAGTTCTGAAACACCATCGCGCAATTGCGGAGGCCAGGGCGCAACTGCGTGACGTCGCGGTTGCCGATGCGGATGGTTCCGCTGGTGACGGCCTCAAGTCCCGCGATCATGCGCAATGTCGTGGTCTTGCCGCAGCCGGACGGGCCAACCAGCACGACAAATTCCTCGTCGGCCACGTTGAGGTCGAGCCCTTCGATGATCTTGTAGGGCCCATATGCCTTGCCGACGTTCTCGATCTCGACGTGCGCCATGGAATCCTTTTCCGTCCTTTCGTCGACGGTTAGTCAGCCCCCGGATGACGCTCGCGCATCATCCGGGAGGTCTCACTGGAAAGCTAGTTCTTGGGCGGGAGGCCCATCGCCGCGCGATAGGCGGCAAGCTGCTTGGCCCGGCCGAATTCGTCGGTCAGGCGATTCCACTCCTTCGCCATCGCGTCGAGCGCCGCCTGCGGCGTGGTCTGGCCGGCCAGCGCCTTGCCGAGCTCGATCTCCACCACCTCGGTATAGGAGAAATAGCCGGGCAGACGCATGTCGAGCGCGACGTTCTTGGCGTTGATGGAGTCCGATTGCGCGCCGAGATATTCCTTGGCCTCTTCCGGCGAGAAGATCTTGCTCCACAGTTGCAGATTGGCGGTGTGCGATTTGCGATAGGGATTGACGCCGCTGCCGCCGGTGATGGCCGCCTGGCCTGACACCTCCGGGCTCGTCAGCGTCTTGACGAAGTCCCACGCCGCCTGCTGGTTCTTGCCGGCCTTCGGCACCGCGATCTGCCAGCCGCCGAATGCCATGAACGGGCCCGGAAGCACGCTCGGGAATTTATCCCACTTCTTGGTCTTGGCGTTCCAGATCTCGTCCGAACCGGGCAGCATCGCCGAGCCGACCTTGCCCGAGATCTTCGACTGCTTCGGATCGGCCGCGATGACACCGGTGTCACCCCAGCCGATCGATTCCGCCACCTGGCCGCCGGCCACCGCAGCGTTCACCTCGCCGAACGAGAAGTTCAGCGCGTTGGGCGGCCCGAGCTTCGACGCGCGGATGTATTCCTCGAGCCCCTTGACCCAGCCCGGGTTGTTGATCTGCGCGTCCATCGTCTCGGGGTCGAAGAACATCGCACCTGGATAGTTCGGATTGTTCGCGTAGGCCGCCGCATGGCTGAAGAAGAACCAGAACTGCTGACCGCCGCGACGGAAAGCTTCCGCCGTTCCCCACAGACCCTTGTCGGGCCGCTGGAAGAACTCCGCAATGTCGAGGTACTGCTTCCAGGTCTTCGGCGGCGCGAGGTCGTAGCCGTACTTGGCCTTGAAGGCGTCCTTCTCCTTGGGATCGCTGAACAGGTCGGTGCGATACGTATAGGTGTGGACGTCGCCGTCCATCGATTGCGAGTAGATCTTGCCTTCCCACACCATCAGGCGTTCGCGATAGGCCGGCTCGATATCGTCCCAATCCTTGCCGGACTGCATCTCCTTCGGCATCTCGCTGAGATAGGGGACGAAATCCGGCAGCCAGGCCGGCGCAAAGCTGACGAGATCGAACGTCGCGTCCGACGCCGTGAGCGATGTCGCGATCTTCGGATAGAGCTCGGACCAGGGAAACTCGACGACATTGACCTTGCCGCAGGTCTTCTTGGCCCATTCGTCCGCGCCGAGCTTGAGCGCGGACGCGATATACGGTCCGGTCTGCGACGCCACCGTCAGGGTGACGCCGGTGTAATCCGGGCTACAGGCAGCATTCGCCTGGCTCGCGGCACAGGCCATCGCGAGCGAGGTGGTCAGCATCAGGAACGTCCGTCGCAACATCGTCTAGTCCTCCCTACACAGTTTTTGCTATTTGATGGCCCCGAGCAGCAGGCCCGACCGCATCATCCGGCTGAGCAGGCCCGCCATGATCATCATGGGAACGATGGCGACGAGCGCCGCCGCCGATATCGCCCACCATTCATCGCCGCGCTGGCTGTTCTGTCCCGCCACCAGGATCGGCAGCGTCTGCCATCTGGAATTGGTCAGGAACAGCGCGAACAGAAACTCATTCCAGACGAAGGCCAGCGTGATCATGAATGTCGCCAGCAGCCCGTTCATCGACATCGGCACCACGATGCCGAAGAAGATGCGCCAGCTCGGCACGTTGTCGACCATCGCCGCTTCTTCGACCTCGATCGGCACCGCCTCGAAGAAGTCGCGCATCAGCCAGACGACGATCGGCAGCGAGAAGGCGACGTAGCACAGCGTCAGGCCGACGAAGCTGTCGATGAGCTGGAAACCCAGCCGGCCGATCTCGCTGTAGAGCAGATAAAGTGCGAAGGCCGTGACGATCGGCGGGAACATGCGCTGGCTGACGAACCAGAACAGGATGTCCTCATTGCCGAGGATCGGTCCGGGCAACGGCAGGCGATTGGCGGCGACAGCAGCGATCAGCGCGATCGGAAACGCGAGCAACAGGGCCTGCGGGCGGGTCAATCCGAACGTCGCGTTGAAGAGCAGATAGCCGCCGAGCGCGAGCAGGAAGAATACGAGGCCCGCGCCAAGGCGCACCCTGAACTCGAACCGCACGAGCGCGTAGGCCGCCATTGCGCCGATCGCGGTGGCGATGGCCGCGGCCGACAGGCCGACGATGGTCGAATTCAGGAACGTGCGGAAGAACTCGCCGCGGATTCCCTGATAGAGATCGATGAAGGGCTGCAAGGTCGGCGTGAAGTCGATGAACGGCAGATAGGTCGGCCCGCCGACCACGCCCGGCGGCGTCTTGAACGCCGTCACGACCACCCAATAAAGCGGAAACACCGTGATCAGACACCAGGCGAGGACGGCGGCCGCAACCATGCGGCGGCTCCATGGCGACAGTCCCGTCAAGCCCTGCCCGCTCATCGGCGCTTCTCCAGATGAGGCCGCAGCAGCGCTAGATAGGTGACGCCGATGATCGTGATCGCGATCAGGAACAGGAAGCTGAGCGCCGATGTGTAGCCGAGATTGAACTTCTTGAAACCCTCCTGATAGGCGAACAGCGTCAGCGTCTCGGTGTCCACGCCCGGCCCGCCGCCCGTCATCACGAACACCGTGTCCATGATCTTGTAGCTTTCGATCAGGCGGATGAACACGATCGCGGCCGAGATCGGCAGCAGCATCGGAAAGGTGATGCCCCAGAACTGCTGCCAGGCGCTGGCATTCTCGAGCTCGGCGGCCTCGTAGACGTCTTCGGGCAGCGTTTGCAGGCCGGCCAGCATCATCAGGATGACAAACGGGGTCCACTGCCAGACCTCGACCGCGATGATGCAGGCGAGCGCCCAATGTCCATTGGTGAGGAACGGCAGGTTGACCAGGCCGAACTTCGACAGGAATTGGTTGAGCGGCCCCATGGTCGGGTTGAACATCATGCGCGCGACCAGTGCGACTGCGACCGGCGCGAGCAGCATCGGCAGCAGCAGGGCCACACGAAACAGCCGCTCGCCCGGCACCCGCGCGTTCAGCGCCAGCGCGACACCGAACCCAATCGCGTATTGCAGCCCGACGGCGATGAAGGCAATCAGCGTCGTGGTGAAGATCGCGTTCCAGAACCGCGGCTCCTGCAACAGCGTGACATAGTTGCCGAGCCAGACCACCCGCGGCGGGATCGGCGGGATCAGGCGATAGCTCAGGAAGCTCGTGGTGAGCGAATAGATCAGCGGAAAGATCGAGATCGCCAGCACGACGAGCACCGCCGGCCAGATGAAGACATGCTTGATCGGATCATTCCGCATCATCGCGCGTTCATCCCTTCAGCAGCGCGTCGATCTCCGCGCGCCGCGGCATCGCGGGCGCGGTACCTGGTCGCGTCACCGAGATTCCGGCCGTGGCCGAGCCGAACCGCGCAGCCTCGAGCGGATCGGCTCCGTCCGCGAGCGCCGCCGCGAAGCCGCCGACGAAGGCGTCGCCCGCGCCGGTGGTCTCGACCACCTTGCCGGCGGCGAAGGGCGGCACGTGCAGCGAGCGATCCCGCGCGTGAAATAAGGCGCCGCGCTCGCCGAGCGTAATCAGCGCCGTTCCGGCGCCTTTCTCCAGCAACGCATCGCCGGCGCGGCGGGCGCCGGCGAGATCGCCGACCGCAATGCCGGTCAACCCTTCGGCCTCGGTCTCGTTGGGAACGACATAGTCGCAGAGCGCAAACAGGCCAGCGTCGAACTTGATGGCCGGCGCGGGATTGAACACCGTGATGCTGCCGGCGGCGCGCGCGATCTCGAGCCCGCGCCGCGCCGCATCCACCGGCTGCTCGAGCTGCGTCACGAACACGCGGCTGTCGCGAATGGCGTCCGCCACCGCGTCGACATCGGCCGGGCCGATCCCGCCCGCTGCGCCCGGCACCACGATGATCGCGTTATCGCCGCGCGTCTCGTGGACATAGATGAACGCAGCTCCGGTCGGCGCTTCCGCCGTCCTGGCCACGCGCGGCCGGATTCCCTCGGCCTCCCAGGTCTTGATCGCAAGCTCGCCGAAGGCGTCGCTGCCGATCCGGGAGATGAAGCTCACGCTGGCGCCGGCCCGCGCGGCCGCGACCGCCTGGTTGGATCCCTTGCCGCCGGGCCCCATCGCGAATCCCGAACCGGCGATCGTCTCGCCGATCGCCGGCATATTGCCGGCGCGGAACGCCAGGTCGACGACGAAGACGCCGAGGACGGCGACGCCATTCTTGCTCATGTCATCACTCCCCGTCGGGCGCGATCACGCCCTTGCTGAACAGGAAGCAGCCATAGAAGCGCAGCTCGCCGGTCGCGATCACGCAATAGGCCGTCTTGGCCTTCTCGTAGAACGCATGGCGCTCGACACCCACGAGCGGCCAGGATCGTCCCTCAGCGCGATCGATCGCGGCCTGCACCTCGCGCTGCACGGGCGGCACTTCCTGAGGCTGGCCGACAATCTCCATGCGGATCGCGGCATCGTCGACGAATGTATCGAGCGGCATCACCGAGAGAACGGCTTCGAGGGCCTTGGCGGCACTCACATTGTCGATGCGCAGCAATCGGCCAAGCGCGCTCTGGCGCGCGATCGAGTCGGCCGGAAAATTGGTATCGCACACCACCAGGCGATCGCCGTGCCCCATCGCCCGCAGGGCGTAGAGCACGTCGGCATTGAGCAGTGGATCGATGCCCTTGAGCATGTTGCGTCCCTCCCTTGTCTTCAAGCTCGCCGGACTCTGACGGTCCGGACCCCGATCGATATCACCGCAAGGTGACGTCCCTAGTCGCCATACGGAATCCAGATGTTCTTCACCTGCACCGCATGGCGGAGCAGGATCGGGCCCTCGCTCGCCGCCTTGTCGTACCAGTCGAGCGTGAGGCCATGATCGACCAGCGTGCGCTTGAGATTGCCGATCGAGTGCCGTTCGGCCGTCATTGAAGCGTCCTGCGACCCGAACGCCCAGAGCGCGTCGACGTCGTCGTGCTCGGCAAGAACCTTGACCAGATCGTTGCCGTCACCAGTGACGATGTTGACCACGCCGCCCGGCACATCCGAGGTCTCGAGCACCTGGTAGAAGTCGGTTGCGGCGAGCGGATGCCGTTCGCTCGGCACCGCGACGACCCGGTTGCCCATCGCCACCAACGGCGCCACGAGACTGATGAAAGCGAGCAGCGGTGCCTCGTCGGGACAGGCGACACCAACCACGCCGATCGGCTCGTGCATCGCGAGCGCCACACCGCGCAGCGGCGGCGCATGGATTGTCCCCTCGAATTTGTCCGCCCAGGCGCCATAGCTGAACAGCCGCTCGATGCTCGCATCGACTTCCATGCGCGCCTTTGCTGCCGAAACACCGGTCATGTCGGCAATGCGCCGGACGAACTCGTCGCCGCGCGCGGAGAGATTCTCGGCAAGGTAATAGAGGATCTGGCCGCGATTATGCGCCGTCGCGCGCGCCCAGCCCTCGGCGGAGCGCGCCGCGGCGACCGCATTGCGGATATCCTTGCGATTGCCCTCGCCGGCCTCGCCGAGGCGCCGGCCCTTCGGCGAGAGCACCGCGCGCGAATAATTGCCGTCCGGACGGACCTGCTTGCCGCCGACGAACAGTTTTGCCGTTCGATCGATCGGCGGCACGTCGAAGCCGGCGCTGGCGCCGGACGTCGCCGGCAGCGGCGATGCCTTAGCCCGCGCCTTGCGCCCGCTCCAGGCCTTCGGCTTGAGATACTCATACATGCCTTCACGGCCGCCCTCGCGGCCGAAGCCGGACTCGCGATAGCCGCCGAAGCCGACGCTGGCGTCGAACAGATTGGTCGCGTTGACCCAGACCACGCCGGCCAAGAGTTTCGGCGCGATGTCGAGCGCCAGCCCGATCGTCTCGCTCCACACGCTGGCGGCAAGGCCGTAGCGCGTGTTGTTGGCGAGCATCACAGCCTCGTCAGGCGTGCGGAACGTCATTGCCACCAGGACAGGGCCGAAGATCTCTTCGGTCGCAACCGTCGACGACGGATGCACGTTCCAGAGCAGGGTCGGCGGATAGAAGCAACCCTCCGTCGGCATCGCGCCGGACGCCTGATATTTCTCGGCGCCTTCCTTCACCCCGGTCTCGACCAGCGCCTTGATCCGCTCGAGCTGCACCGGCGCGACCACCGCGCCCATGTCGATCGCCTTGTCGAGCGGCATGCCGACGCGCAGCGTCTCCATGCGGCGGATCAGGCGCCTGCGGAAGGTCTCCGCAATCCCCTCCTGCAGCAGCAGCCGCGAGCCGGCGCAGCAGACCTGGCCCTGGTTGAACCAGATCGCATCGACCACGCCTTCCACCGCGCCATCAAGATCGGCATCGTCGAACACGATGAACGGCGATTTGCCGCCGAGCTCCAGCGTGAGCGACTTGCTGGTGCCTGCAGTCGTCTGGCGGATCTGCCGCCCGACCTCGGTCGACCCGGTGAAGGCGATCTTGTCGACGCCGGGACTTTCGACCAGCATCGCGCCGGTGGCACCATCGCCGGTCACAACGTTCAGCGCGCCCGGCGGCAGCCCGGCCTCGGCCGACAGTTCGGCGAACAACAGCGCCGTGAGCGAGGTGAACTCCGCCGGCTTCAGCACCACCGTGTTGCCCGCGGCGAGCGCCGGCGCGATCTTCCAGGCCAGCATCAGCAACGGGAAATTCCACGGAATGATCTGGCCGATCACGCCGATCGGCACCTGATCGGCGAACTCCCGGTCCTGCAACTGCGCCCAGCCGGCGTGATAGAGGAAATGACGGGCGGCGAGCGGCACGTCGAGATCGCGGGTTTCCCGGATCGGCTTGCCGTTGTCGATCGCCTCCAGCACGGCGAACAGTCGGGCGTGACGCTGCAGCATGCGCGCCAGTGCGTAGAGATGACGCGCGCGGCCATGACCGCCGAGCTTGGCCCACGCAACCTGTGCGGTGCGCGCGGCGTTGACCGCAGCCTCGACATCGGCTGCGGTGCCCTTCGCAATGCGCGCCAGCGTCTTGCCAGTGGCGGGCTCGGACGTCGTGAGATGCTTCCCCGCATGCGGCGAGACGAACTTGCCGGCGATGAAATGCCCGAACGTGGCGCCATGCCGCGCCAGCCAGGCGCGCACCTCGCCATCCGCCTCGGGCGCGGGGCCATACTCCATGGTCTCGAAATAGCTTGCGACGCTCATCGCTGGAGTCTCATCCCACGGGGTGGCGGTTGAAAGCCGAGTAGTGGCCGGTCACGTGATGCTCGAGCTGGCGCTCGATGTCGGCGAGCAGGCTGGAGGCGCCGATGCGGAACAGATCCGGCTCGAGCCAGTCGCGTCCCAGCTCCTCTTTCATCAGGAACTGGTAGTTGAGCACGTCCTTTGCCGTCGAAATTCCACCGGCCGGCTTGAAGCCGATCTTGTAGCCGGTGCGCTCCTGATAGAGGCGAATCATCCGCAGCATCGCCAGCGTCACCGGCAGGGTCGCGTTGACGCCTTCCTTGCCGGTGGAGGTCTTGATGAAGTCGGCACCGGCCATCATGCAAACCATCGATGCTTTGGCGACATTGCGCAGCGTCTTGAGATCACCCGTGGCCAGGATCGTCTTCAGATGCGCGTTGTCGGAGACGGCACGGAAATCCCGGACCTCGGCGTAGAGCGCCCGCCAATCGCAGGTCAGCACATGCTCGCGCGTGATGACGATGTCGATCTCCTGCGCGCCGTCCCGGACCGACGCCTCGATCTCCTTCAGCTTCAGTTCATGCGGCACGAGGCCTGCGGGAAACCCGGTCGAGACCGCGGCGACCGGGATGCCGGATCCATCGAGCGCTTCGACAGCCGCGCCGACGAACCGATGGTAGACACAGACCGCTCCGGTATGCAGGGCGCGCCCGGCAAAGCCGAGTTTCTCCAGAAGATCGTTGCGCACGGGCGCCTTGGCCTTGGCGCAGAGGCGCTTGACCCGCTCGGTCGTATCGTCGCCGTTGAGCGTCGTCAGATCGATGCAGGTGACTGCCTTGAGAAGCCACGCAGCCTGCGCGTCCTTCTTGACGGTTCGCCGGCCCGGCAGGCTCGCAACCCGCCGTTCGGCGGCCGACAGGTTGATCCTGATGTCGTCGACCCAGTCCATCTCGAGCGCACGGCCGCTGTTGCGCGGCAACGGATGCGCAAGCTCGCCGCCCGGGGAAGGCGATTGCACGGCCAACGGGGACGGATTCTGGATGAAGACGCTCTGCGTCATGGCGGCGCCGTGCGGTCCTAGCGAATCGACGAGGTGGCCAGATAGATTGGATGTGCCGATCGCAACATGTGATCCTCCCCTGACCTTGCCGCCGGGTTTGCCGCCTGCCGAGGACAACATCGTCTCGACACCGGATCAGCCCGCCGGATTGGATGTTATTATTGTAACAAATCGACGTTGATAAACTCACAACATTGTAAGATCATTGTCAATCGGATAAGCAAGCTCGGCGATCAAAATGGCTGAAACCCCCACCGCACGACCAAGCGAGACACGCGTCCAGCGCCTGCAGAGGCTGCGCCGCGCCGTCGAATCGAGTGGCGCGCTGCATCTGAAGGACGCCGCCGAGCTCCTCAAGGTTTCCGAAATGACGGTGCGGCGCGACCTTGCTGGTCCGGAGGCCGCCCTCGCCTTGCTCGGCGGCTACGTCGTCAATGCGGCGTCGCCGACCGGCATCAAGTACACGTTCGAGCAGGAGATCGACCAGCACACCCAGGACAAGCGCCTCGCCTGTCGGGCTGCCGCCGCCTCCATCAAGGAAGGCGATACCATCTTCATCGACTGCGGCACCACGATGCAGTCGCTCGCGGACTGCCTGCCCGAGGATCTGCCGCTCTCGGTGATCTGCTATTCGATGAACGTGGCGTCGATCGTGACGCATCGGCCCGGCACGCAGGTGATGGTGATGGGCGGGCTCTATCATCCCTCGTCGCAATCGTTCGCGTCGGATGACGGCCTGTCCTATCTGCGGCGGCTCGGGATCAACAAGGCCTTCATTTCCGCCGGCGGCGTGCACTGGACTCGCGGCGCGAGCTGCTCGAATTTTCACGAGGTCGCCGTCAAGCAGGCCGTCATCGAGACCGCGATGGAAAGCATCCTGGTGATCGACGCGAGCAAGCTCGGCAGTCTCAAATCGGCATTCTTCTCCGATATCGGCGCGTTCTCGCGGATCATCGTCGGCGGCGCGGCGTCATCGGATATGCGCAAGCACTTCCGCAGCCTTCCCGTCGAATACGTGACCAGCACGACCTAGAGCCTATTCCGTTCCGATTACATCGGAACGGGGCTCTGGATTCTGGTTCTGACGCGTTTTCTTCACACGAACCGGTGCCCACTTCGCTTGAAAACGCGCTGACCCGGGCGGGGGCTGGCGCGCCCGGGTCAGCTTCGTCCACGATGCGCGGGCTCGCGAACCGCGCATCGCAGGCCAAAGTTCAGTTGCAGGCAGGCTTCGCCTTATTGCAGGCGTCGGTCAGTTCCGGCGGCGGCTCCTTCTTGAACACCGTCTTGTAGGACTCCAGCACGTTCGACTGCGTCACCGGCAGCGACTGCACGCCGATCCAGCCGGGCGTTTCCTTGCCGAGCAGCGCATTCATCATGGCCATCGCTTCCGCGACGCCCTGATCATAGGGGCGCTGCGAGCCGGTCGCCTTCAAGGGACCGCCCTTGGCGATCTCGATCGCCGATTGCAAGCCGAGATCGACGGTCGTGACCGGAATGTCGATGCTCTGCGCGCGCATCGAGCTCAGCGTATCGAGCGCCGGCTGATCCCACACCGCGAACAGACCCTTGATATCCGGATTGCCGGTGAGGAAGTCACCTGCGATCTGCGACACCTTCGGCGGATCGGTGAAGTCGACCTGCTTCATCTTGATGTCGGGACGGTTCTTTTGCATCCACTCGCGGACGCCCTTGGTGCGCTCGTTGGTGCTGAAATAGTCGACGCCGAAATTGACGAGGCCGATGGTGCCGCCTTGCGGCATGCAGGAGGCCAGGATCTGGGCTGCGATCTGGCCATTGCCCTGGCTGTCAGCCGAGATCATCGAGGCATATTCCTCCGGATGCTTAAGGCCGGTCGGAATGCTGTCCATCAGCACCAGCTTGATGCCGGCCTTGGCGATCTTCTTGTAGGTCGGCGCGGTCGCGGTGAAATCGACCGGGATCGAGATGATGCCGTCCGGGTGCTGCTGGATGGTGTTCTCGATATCGGCGATCTGCTTATCGACCTGATATTCGGCGGAGGCGACGCCGGTCACCGTCACGCCATACTTCTTCAGCGTGTCGGTGATGCCCTGGATCTGAAGCTGCGCCCAGTCGAGGTTGACGGTCTGCATGGAGATACCGACCTTGAAGTGCTTCTCCTTGATCTTGGAGGCGTCGGCGTCCGACAGCGCGAGCACCTCGGGCGAAGCGGCCTTCTCGCCATGCGGCCCCTGACCGACGATCGATTTCGGTCCAAGCGTCGCGAGATCGACGCCCTTGACGCAGCTTGCCGGCACTTCGGCGCGGGCCGATGGGGCAATCGAAATGGCCATCGCCGCGATCAGCGCGGTCAGCGGCAGGGTTTGTCGCAAGATTGGCTTCATTGTTTCCTCCCTTTATGTGGTCGCCGATTGACCGGAGGCCGGCGACCTTGCCCCTACAATTTTCCGGATCGTGCTCTAGCGTTTCGTGAAAGCGACCGCGGCCACGATGATCGCTCCCTTGATGACGAGCTGCATCGGCGAGCTGACGCCGAGCAGCACGAGGCCGTTGTTGAGCGTGCCGATGATGAGGCTGCCGAACAGTGTCCCCAGGATGTAGCCGCGCCCGCCGAACAGGCTGCAGCCACCGAGGATCACGGCGGCGATGACGTCGAGCTCCATTCCCTGCACGACGTCGGGCCGCGCGGCATGCGAGCGCGCGGACAGCACCAGCGCGGCAAGCCCGGCCAGCGCGCCGGTCAGCACAAAGGCCGCGGTCGTCACCCATTTCGTGTTGATGCCGGAATAGAGCGCCGCGGTCGGATTGCCGCCGACCGCATAGATGCGACGGCCGAACACGTTGTAGTGTAGCAGCAGGATGCCGACGATCATCGCCACCAGCGTCCAGGCGATCGGAACGGGGATGCCCAGGAACGTGCCTTCGCCAAAGATCGCAAAGTAGGTCTCGTTGGTGATGATGACCGGCTTGGTGTTGGTCACCATCATCGCCAGTCCCCGCGCCATGCTCAGCGACCCAAGCGTCACCAGGAAAGACGGGATCGAGAGCTGCGTGGTCAGGATGCCGTTGAGCAGCCCGACCAGCGCGCCGGTGCCGAGACCGGCAACGGCGCCGACGATCCAGCTGTTGTTGATCTGGCTCATGGCGAGCGCCGCGGCCATGCCCGACAGCGCCAATGTCGATGCGACCGACAGATCGATCTGACGTGCGATGATCACGAAGGTCATGCCGACCGCGATGATCGACACCAGCGTCGTCTGCCGTCCGATGTTCAGGAAATTGTCGACCGACAGGAACCAGGGCGAGGACAGGCTGAACACGACCAGCAACACCACGAAGGCGATGTACAGCATGTAGGGCCGCTCGCCGCGCAGCAGATTCTGCAAGAGCTTGCGACGACGATCGATTCGGGTCGACGCGGCGACGACATTGGGCGCAGTCAGTTCGGTCATGCGGGCAGCTCTTGCAATAGGCCTTGTCCGGATGCCTGGTACATCTGCAGAAGATGATGGAGCTCTTCGGCATCATCGATCTCCCCGCGCGCAAGCGTTCGCGCCACGCGTCCATCGACGATCACGGAGATGCGGTCGCAGAGCTCGATCAGTTCGACGAGATCCGATGAGACGATCAGGACGCCGCTGCCGTCGCGGGCGGCATTGCGGATCACGCCGTAGATTTCCTCGCGTGCGCCGACGTCGACGCCGACAGTCGGCTCGTCCAGCAGCAGCACACGCGGCCGCGGATCATTCCATTTTCCGAACACGACCTTCTGCTGGTTGCCGCCGGACAGTGTCCTGACCAGGCTGGAAGCGCCTTGCGCTTTCACCGAGAGTCGCGCGACCGCAGCGTCCGCGCGCCGAGCGGCGGCGCGCTGCTGCATGAAACCCCAGCGCGAGAAATGCGGAATCCGCGGCAGGGTGATGTTGCGTTCGATCGAATGGTCGAGCACCAAACCCTGTACGTGCCGATCCTCCGGCACCAGCGCGACGCCCTGATCGATTGCGTCCGCCGCGCGCTTCGGCAGCCACGGCCGGCCCTCGATTTCGAGCGCGCCGCTCTCGGCCGGCCGAAGCCCGAAGATCGTCTCCAGAATCTCCGTGCGTCCGCTGCCGATCAATCCGGCAAGGCCGTGGATCTCCCCCTTCATCACGGACAAGTCGACGGCCGACAGCCGGTCGTTCGACACACCCGACAGGGACAGAACCGGCGACGAATCGAACGAACGCGCTGCCGCGGGCGCGGCGCGCGATGCTGCCGGCGCCAATCGATCGGTGCCGATGATGGCGTTCACCAGCCGCTTCATGTCGGTCTCGGCGGTGACGAACGTGCCGGCGTTGGCGCCATCGCGCAGCACCGTGACACGCTGCGAAATCTCGAACACCTCGTTGAGCCGATGCGTCACATAGATCACGCCGACGCCGCGGCGCGTCGCCTTGCCGATCGCGTCGAACAGGATGCAAACCTCATCCGACGTCAGCGATGATGTCGGCTCATCAAGGATCAAGAGCCGCACCTCGCCCATCAACGCCTTGGCGATCTCGGTCATCTGGCGATAGGCGAACGGCAGCGAACCGACCGTCGCTTTGGTATCCAGGGGAATGCCGAGCTCACCCAGGAACGCTTCGGCCCTGGCCATCAGTTCGCGCTTCCGGACGAAGCCGAACCGCGCGCGCGGCTCGCGCCCGAGCAACAGATTGTCGGCGACGCTCAGCGATTCGACGAGGCTGAGGTCCTGATAGACGACGGCAATCCCCGCCTCGCGCGATCTTGCCGGGCTGTCGAACGTCGCCGGTCTGCCGGCGATCTCGATCGTGCCGCTGTCGGCGGCATGAACGCCGCTGAGGATCTTGATCAGCGTGGATTTTCCGGCGCCGTTCTCGCCCAGCAGCGCATGCACCTCGCCGGAGACGACCTCGAGGTTGACGTCGCGCAGCGCGCGCACGCCGCCAAAGCGCTTGTTGATGCCACCGACCGTCAAAAGCGACGCCGACGGCTGAGGCTCTGCCGCGATCGAACCGGACAATTCCATTTTCCTCCCATCGCCGCGCGGAACGCTGATGCGATGATGACATCTTGTTATTTTTGCAACTTATTGTGTTATAATTCTATCACATCGAGCAGCCTGTCAATGGGAGATCACGCCGTCAGGCGCTCGAATTGGGGGCGGTCGGTCGCGATCAGGTCCGGCACCGCCCGACACACGCCGCCGGCCTCATCATGCACAATGGAAGCCGGCAGGTTGTGGTACGCTTCAGTCGCTCGTCTCATCAAAGCCAACGCCGGTGGACCGCCGATGAAACTGAGTGCTGCAATCGCCGTCTTCCTGATCTGGACATGCCTCCCTGCGACCGCGCAGCAAGGCGGAGCCGCCCTCTACGCGCAACGCTGTGCGCAATGTCACGACAGCACCAACACCGATATCCGCGCGCCGAGCCGCACCGCGCTGCAATCGAAGTCGTTCGATGAGGTTCTGGGTGCGATCACCACGGGTGCGATGGCATCCTTCGCGCAGGGGCTGACCAACGACGAGCGGGCGGCCATCGCCTCGCTCGTCACCGGCAAGGCCGCCTCGCATGCGTCGGCCGACAGTGCAGGCCAATGCGTACAGAGCGAGGCCGGTTTCCCGCAAGCGATCGATGGGCCACGGTGGAACGGCTGGGGCGCGGATCTCAACAACAGCCGGTTTCAGCCGGCGGCCATGGCCGGCCTCACGCCAGGCCAGGTCTCCCGGTTGCGTCTGAAGTGGGCCTTCGGATTCGCTGACACGTCCAACGCCAACGCTCAACCGACTGTGGTCGGCGGCTTGCTGTTCGTGGGCGGCGGCGACCGCAAGGTCCACGCGCTCGACGCCAAGAGTGGATGCACCCGCTGGGTGTTTCCGACCGAGGCGCCGGTCCGGACGGCTATCAGCGTTGCCCCGCTGGATAATGGTCGGTCCGCCATTTTCTTTGGCGATGTGCGCGCCAACGTCTACGCCGTGAACGCTGCGACCGGTGCGCTGATCTGGAAGAGCAAGGTCGACGATCATCTGGCCGCCCGGATCACCGGTGCCGCAACCTTCCATGCCGGCGTCGTCTATGTCGGCGTCTCATCGATTGAAGAGGCCATCGGGTCCCGCCCCACCTACCAATGCTGCACGTTTCGCGGCAGCGTCGTTGCGTTGAAGGCCGAGACCGGCGCGCAGATCTGGAAGACCTACACCATCGCTGAAGCGCCGCATCCGACACGGACGAACGCCATCGGGACCCAGCTGTTCGGTCCGGCCGGAGCGTCGGTCTGGTCCGCACCGACGATCGATGTTCCGCGCCAGGCGCTCTATGTCGCGACATCGAACAGCTATGCCGACCCTGCAACCGACACCAGCGATGCCATCCTCGCATTCGATCTCGCGACCGGCAGAATGCTTTGGCATCAGCAGGCCACGCCCAAGGACAGCTTCGTCGTTGCGTGTTTCGGCACCGACCAGAGCAACTGTCCGCAGGACCGCGGCCCCGACCACGACTTCGGACAATCGCCCATCCTGGTGACCTTGCATAACGGACAACGCGAGCTGGTCATCGGCCAGAAGTCCGGCGTGGTGCACGCACTCGATCCCGACCATGAGGGCAAGATCCTGTGGCAGACGCGGATCGGCCAGGGAGGCCCATTGGGTGGAACCGAATGGGGCTCCGCAGCGGATCAGGACCGAATCTATGTCGCCAATTCCGATGTGCGGTTCCTGAGGGACGGCTCGAGGCGTCTCAACTCAAGCGAAGGCGGCGGCCTGTTCGGGCTCGATCTTGCGACCGGAAAAATCGCGATGCAGGTGGCGCCGGTTGCCTGTGGCGATCGCCCCCAGTGCAGTCCTGCCCTGTCCGCAGCGGTCACCCTCATTCCCGGCATCGTCTTCTCGGGCGGCGTGAGCGGCTTCTTGCGCGCCTACGCCACCGATGATGCGCGGCTGCTTTGGGAGATCGACACCGCGCGCGACTACACCACGGTGAATGCTGTTCCGGCCCATGGCGGCGCGATGGACGGCCCCGGCGCGGTCATCGTGGATGGCATGCTGTATGTCAATTCCGGCTACGCGCAATGGGGCGGCCTGCCCGGCAACGTTCTGCTGGCCTTCGAGGTCGGCAACCCCTGACAAACGCGATGTCAGCATTTGCGACGGCACGTTGAGCACTACTCGCCACGGGCTATTCGTGCTTTGATGTCGGCTAGGATCGGCTGACAGATCCGACAGGAGGCCTTCTGGTGCTTGGTGACGTGCTAGCAACATCACGTCAGGCGCCTTTACCCTCGCGCCCAACAATCGTCGCGCGTCAGGTTCCGAGCGGGGTCGAATCGAATCAACGGACATGGCTGCCGCGCCCGAAATCGATGCGCATTTCGTTGCGCACAAAAAACACAGAAACTATAAGTGCTTGGAAAGATGGTCGGAGTGGCAGGATTCGAACCTGCGACCCCTGCGTCCCGAACGCAGTGCTCTACCGGGCTGAGCCACACTCCGACTAAGAGGCCGGCTTATAGCGTCGGGTTTCGAGGACCGCAAGGGACCACAAGGCACCCAATTGAGGAATCTAGTCACAGTGGATACAGGCCTGAAAACGCACGTATTGCCCGCAGGCGCCGCCGCCACGGCGACCGCGGCCGGGGTTCTGGCCGAGGGCGGCTTGGTGGCGTTTCCGACCGAGACGGTTTACGGCCTCGGCGCCGACGCCGGCAACGCCGCCGCGATCGCCCGGCTCTACCAGGCCAAGGGCCGGCCGGCCTTCAATCCGCTGATCGCCCATGTCGCCGATCTCGGCGCCGCGCGCCGGATCGCCCTGTTCGACGGGCAGGCCCTGCGCCTGGCGGAAGCATTCTGGCCCGGTCCCCTGACCCTGGTGCTGCCGAAGGCGCTCTCCTGCCCGGTCGCCGAACTCGCAACCGCCGGGCTCGATACGGTCGCGATACGCATTCCGGCCCACAAGGTGGCGCGCGACATCATCAAGGCCTTCGGCGGTGCCGTGGTAGCGCCGTCGGCCAATCTCTCCGGCCATGTCTCACCAACCACGGCCGAGCATGTGAACGTCGATCTGGCGGGCCGGATTGACATGATCGTCGACGGCGGCCCGGTCGAGGTCGGCGTCGAATCCACCATCGTCGGTTGCTTCTCCGATCCGGTGCTGCTGCGGCCGGGCGGGCTGCCGCGCGCCGAGATCGAGCGCGTGCTCGGCCATCCGCTGCAATCGCCGCCGCCCGATGCGGAAAGCGACGCTCAGCCGATCGCCCCGGGCATGCTCGCCTCGCATTATGCGCCGCGGACACCGGTGCGGCTCAATGCCAGCGACGTCCATGTCGGCGAAGCCTTGCTGTCGTTCGGACCGGTCAAGGTCGTGCGGCGCGAATGTGCCTCGGTGGAGATGAACCTGTCCGAGCGCGGCGATCTCGCCGAAGCCGCCGCCAATCTGTTCGGCTACCTTCGTACGCTCGACACGAGAAACGCGGATGCTATCGCAGTGATGCCCATACCCGAGGACGGGCTCGGCGAAGCCATCAATGACCGGCTGCGCCGCGCAGCGGTTGGACGGTAACAAGCATGACCCGGAAACGTGCGAGCCGGTTTTCCCCGCGACAAACGCGAGGCGTTTGCGCAGAGGTCATGCCTCAATAAAGATCCCCGACTGAGTGAAAGACCAAGAAAAAATGAACATCGTCCAATCAGCGGTGCCGCCGCTTCCGCCCGAATTGCTTGCAAAATTCCGCGCCATTGTCGGCGACAAATATGCCGTGACCGATGCCGCCGACATCGAGCCTTACGTCACCGAGGAGCGCGATCTGTTTCACGGCCGCTCGCCGCTGGTGCTGCGCCCGGGCTCGACCGCCGAAGTCGCCGCGATCTGCAAGCTTGCGAGCGAGCACAGGATCGCGCTGGTGCCGCAGGGCGGCAATACGGGCCTGGTCGGCGGCCAGACGCCGCACAATGGCGAGGTCGTGGTGTCGCTGCGGCGCCTCGACAAGATCCGCGACATCGATGTCGAATCCAACACCATGACCTGCGAGGCCGGCGTGGTGCTGCAAATCGCGCAGCAGAAGGCAGCCGACGTCGATCGGCTGTTTCCGCTGTCGCTCGGCGCCGAAGGCAGCTGCACCATCGGCGGCAACCTCTCGACCAATGCCGGCGGCACCGGAGCGCTCGCCTATGGCGTGGCGCGCGAGATGGCCCTCGGCGTCGAGGTCGTGCTCGCGGATGGCCGCGTGCTCAACGCCTTGTCCAAGCTGAAGAAGGACAACACCGGCTACGACCTGCGCAACCTCTTCATCGGCGCCGAAGGCACGCTCGGCATCATCACGGCCGCAACCTTGAAGCTGTTTCCGAAGCCGCGCGCGGTCGAGACCGCCTATGTCGGCCTGAAGTCGCCGGCGGCGGCTCTCAAGCTGCTGTCGATCTCGCGCAACGAGGCGGCAGGCAGCCTGACGAGCTTCGAACTGCTCGCCGACATCGCGGTCGACTTCTCGATCCGCCACGGCATCGACATCCGCGATCCACTGGAGAGCAAGCACGCCTGGTACGTGCTGATGGAATTGTCGTCGTCGCGCGACGATGCCCGCGATGCGCTGGAGGCGATCCTCGCCCAGGGCATGGAAGACGGCATCGTCGATGACGCTGTGATCGCCGCTAATCTGAGCCAGCGCCAGGCGTTTTGGAAACTGCGCGACGAGATGTCGGCGGCGCAGAAGCCGGAGGGCGGCTCGATCAAGCATGACATCTCGGTGCCGGTCGCGGCGGTGCCCGCCTTCATTGCGGAAGCCAATGCGGCGGTCGTGAAGCTGATCCCGGGCGCGCGGCCGGTGCCGTTCGGCCATCTCGGCGACGGTAACATCCACTACAATGTCAGCCAGCCGGTCGGTGCCAACGCGGCCGACTTCCTGGCACGCTGGCACGACGTCAACGCCGTGGTGTTCGAGATCGTGCTGCGGATGGGCGGCTCGATCTCGGCCGAGCACGGCATCGGCGTGCTCAAGCGCGACGAGCTCCCTGACGTCAAGGACAAGGTCGCGATCGAGCTGATGCGGCAGGTCAAGGCGATGCTCGATCCGCTCGGCATCATGAACCCGGGCAAAGTGCTGTAACCGTGCAAGCGACAATGCCCCTCTCCCTCGCCATTGCAGAGATCACCGACGCCGACGTCGCCGCTGTCGTCGCGCTGTGGCAGGCGTGCGGCCTGACCCGGCCGTGGAATGATCCGGCTGCCGACATCGCACTGGCACGGCGCGGACCGAGCTCGGCCGTGCTGGTCGGCCGCAGCTCGGACACGATCGTCGCAACCACGATGGTCGGCCATGACGGCCATCGCGGCTGGGTCTATTACGTCGCCGTCGATCCCAACCGCCAGGGCGAGGGACTCGGCCGCACCATCATGGCGGCGGCCGAAGACTGGCTGCGCAATGCCGGTGTGCCGAAGCTGCAATTGCTGGTGCGACGGGAGAACGCCAAGGCCGGCGCGTTCTACCAATCGCTCGGCTATGAGGAATCGACCTCGGTGATGCTGGCCAAATGGCTCGACGGTCGCGAAGCGGCGTCGTGACGGAATTAAGGATCGACGCATGAGCATCGCCGACCGCGTCCGCGTCAAGGACGTCCAGCTGCTTTCGAAGCGCCGCTACGAGCTGAAGAGCGCGACATTCGACTACCGCCGCAGCAACGGCGAATGGCAGACCCAGGTGCGCGAGGTCTATGACCGCGGCAATGGCGCGGCGCTATTGCCCTACAATCTGAACACCCGCACCGTGGTGCTGGTGCGCCAGTTCCGCTATCCCGCTTTCGCCAACGGCTATGATGATCTCCTGATCGAGGCCGCCGCCGGCATGCTCGACGACGCCGCGCCGGAAGCACGCATCCGTGCAGAGGCGGAGGAAGAGATTGGCTACCGGCTCGTCCATGTGCGCAAGGTGTTCGAAGCCTTCATGACGCCGGGCGCGGTGACCGAGAAGCTGCATTTCTTCGTCGCCGAATACGACGCCGCGATGCGCGTCAGCGATGGCGGTGGGCTCGCCGACGAGGGCGAGGACATCGAGGTGCTGGAGCTCGCGATCGACGACGTGCTCGCCATGATCAGCGATGGCCGCATCGTCGACGGCAAGACCATCATGCTGCTGCAATACGCAGCGCTGCATCTGTTCAAGTGAACGCCGCGCCGTCCCGGCCTGGACCGAGGCGGCTCGCGCGATTAGCTAGACAAAAACATCGAAAACAACCCCATGCACAGTAGCGATGGGGTCACTAAAGCATGATGAGATGAATTTGAATTGGAGCGGCCTCGGAGCTTCACCTCTCCCTTGGGAGAGGTCGGCGCGTAGCGCAGCTGCGCACTGGTGCAGCTCCACACCATGATGCTCTACTGCATCGTGATCGCAAGCCCGCTCAGATCGGCGTTGGCCATCAGGCCGACCTGGTGGCCGGTCAATTCAAGCACCGCGCCCTTCTGATTGGTCAGCACGATCGCGCGGGCACCGCGGCCGACGGCGAGCCCGGCACCCGCCGCGCCGTAGACGCCGGCAACGTCGGACGGACGATTGATGTTGCTGACGCGGCCGCGCAGCACGGTCTTGGAGCCACCGAACACCAGGCCGTAGTCGAGGCCGCCGGTGGAGAGCCGATAGGAGCGGCCGCGGAACGTCAGCACGCCGCTGCCGCCGGAGCCGCCGATGAACCATCCGGCCTTGTAGATCGTGAGCGTCACGAAGCCGCTGTCGGCCCGAGCGGCGGTGGAGAACGCGAGGCCGGTGAAGGCCATCAGTGCGACCAGCGCGGCGCGAAGGGTGGATGAAAGTTTCATGTGCGGTCTCCCCAAGATTTACTCACGTCGATTGGCTCACGTCGCGACGCGGGCACGAATCGCAATGCGCCGACTGTAGCAAGCGCGTCGTCAGGCGCAATTTGGCACAGCAGGCGCCCGTTGGTGAAGGCAATGTCCACGCGAACCGTGTTGAACCTGTTCCCGGGGTTGCAACACTCACTGCATGTCCGGGGCGATCGGCCCCTGAGCTCCAGGATTTCCCTGCGGAGCATTCACTTTTCAAACCGGAGATTTCCCATGCGCCGTCTTGCGATTGCCTGTGCCGCCGTGGCTGCCACTGTGTCCGTGCTTGCCGCGGCAAGCCCCGCCAGCGCCACGCCCTATCATCTGATCCGTTGGCAGGACACCGGCTTCTGCCAGATCTGGGACCAGAGCATTCCGACCACGCCGTGGCCGGCGAATTTCGCCGTCGTCAGCGAGGAGCTGCCGACCTTCGACGCCGCGTTCAGCTACAAGACCGGCCTCCTCAATAACGGCACCTGCTCGTTCTGAGTTCCCCCCCGATCCCGCACAGGGCGGACCCGCGGCAACGGCGCGGCGTCCGCCCTCGTGCTGTCAGGCCGCACGCGATCGCGCGTCAGTGATGCTTGATCAGCGCGTCACGCGCGGCGGCGAGTTCGAGGAATGCCGGGCCGTTGCCGCCGCCGTCGGGATGCACCGTCTTGGCAGCGCGCTTGAACGCCTGGTGGACCTCGGTCGCGGCGAGGCGGCGGCCGAACGGCAGGCCAAGCAATTGCCGGTAGCGCTCTTCCTGCGTCAGCGCCTTCGGCGTCAAGCCACGCCGGCCGAATTGCGGCGCGGACAGCATGTGCAGCGCATCGCTGACGATGCCGAGACGGCGCAGCGCCATCGACCTGGTGCGGCGGTCGGCTGATTTCAGCGCCGCCTGGCGCAGGATCGGCAGCAACTGTGCGGCTGCATGCCGCAGCGTGTCATCGATGTCGGTGGCGGCGATCTCGGCGATCATCCTGGCCATTTCGCGATAGTCGGGATCAGGCGCCGCGCAGAAGCGCTCGATCGCACCTTTCCAGTGTCTGATATTCGGGTCCATGATCGGTCCGTGCTGTCATCCGAATCCGGATAACAGCAACGCGCAAACGCGGCTTGGCGTTTCGGTTGGTGCAGTTTTGAATAGTGTTGTCGGCAACGCTCATAAATCAGAACGAGGAAACACCATGGCCCTTCTCGACAATCACATCGCCGTCATCACCGGCGCAGGCTCGGGCATCGGGCGTGCCATCGCCGCGGGCTACGGCCGCGAGGGTGCGCGCGTGGTGCTGCTCGACATGAACGGCGATGCGGCGGCGGAAGCGGCCAAGGAGATCCGGGACGCCGGCGGCAAGGCGGAGAGCTTTGCGCTCGACGTGACCAATCTCGACGCCTGCATCGCGATGGCAAAGCAAATCGCCGACAAGGTCGGACCTGTCTCGATCCTGGTCAACAATGCCGGCATCGCGCGCCGCAACGGCATGCTTGGCGCCGACGAAGCCGTGATCAAGGATTGGGAAGACATCATCTCGATCAATCTCACCGGCGTCTTCAACGTGACGCACTCCTTCCTCGCGCCGCTGCGCAAGAACAAGGGGCGCATCGTCAATATCGGTTCGATCCAGTCCTTCGTGCATCTGCGCACCCCGAGCTCACCGGCCTATACCGCTTCCAAGCACGGCGTGCTCGGCTTCACCAAGGCATTGGCCGCCGAGCTCGGCAAGGACGGCGTGCGCGTCAACGCGATCGGTCCCGGCTTCATCGAGACGCCGCTGAACGAGAAGGTGCGCGCCTCCAATCCCGACCTCGCGAAAGTCTTCATGGACCACACCCCGCTCGGCCGCGCCGGCAAGCCCGAGGACATCGTCGGCCCCGCGATCTTCCTCGCCTCGGACCTCTCGGCCTATGTCTCGGGATCGATCGTGATGGTCGACGGCGGCTACCGGACACTGTGACGGATGGAACCGCAATCGTGGCGATTTCTGGGTATTTTGCTTACAAAGCAGGGAGTTAGGGGCGCGTTAGGGAATTGTTAACCAAACCGGCACACCGTTGGTTTACGGGGTAGTTGGTTCTCGATGTCTGCGCCTCATCGACGAGGCGGGCGTTGATCGGGAGGAGTCCATGTCTTACGCGTCCACCGTACCGTCGCCGGAAGCACTGCTGCCGTCGCTGGCTCCAAATGAAATCGTCCCATTGCTGATCGGCGCGACCGTCGATGAAGTCGAGCGCGAACTGGTGCTGCAGACGCTCGCACGCTGCGACGGCAACCGCACCCGAGCCGCGCGCGTGCTCGGATTGTCGGTCCGGACCTTGCGGAACAAGATCCGCGAATATTCGGCCGACGGCATCGACGTGCCGCACAGCGAGCACGCCGCGGCCTAGATCGGCAGCTCGATCGCAAGACGCCGCCAGCGCGACAGCAACGCGCTGGCCCCGTCACCGAGGCAGCGTGCGAGACGCACGTCTGCCACCGCGGTCCGTTGCAGCGTCTGGCCCACCAGTGCGGTCGCATAGTCCCAATAGCCGCGCCGGCCGATCGGATCCGCCGCGACCAGGGATTTTGCGAGGATCTCGACATAGATCGCGGTGGCAGCCTTGTGCCAGAGCTGACCTGCGCACACCTCCGCAGAGGCCGCGCCGGCCCGCTCCTGCCACATCAGCCAGTAGCTTTCTTCTCCATTTGCCCGATCCGACGTCGGCAGTGATGGATCAAGACATGGCGAGCGGCACGCGAGTGGCCGCATCGTGCGCGCGTCGCAGAACACGGAATAGTCGAGCTTGTCGTACCAGCTTACGCGCAGCAATCGGCGGATCTCGTCCGGCTCATCCGCCGCGAGCTGCCGCCTGCCGGTCCGCTCCAGATCGGCGATGATCGCGGCTATGCGATCGCGATCGAATGGCTCGACCTCGAGCACCACGCCGACATTGTTCGGAAACAGCGCATCGAGCATGGCGACCGTCTCGCGATAGAACGCGCGCGCCAGGCCGCCGCCGCGCCACGCCTTCCCGATGCCGACATGGTTGCAAAAGATCAGGTCGCTTGCGTGATCGTAGGTGAAGAAGCCGAGCCCGACCGCGCGCCCGGCGCCGGCACGCAGGATAAAGCAGCGCGAGTCGAGACGATAGGACATCTCGTGGCTGCCGACGCTGAAGTGACGCCGCTCGCCGACATCATCCGACAACAGCCAGCGCACGATGTCGTCCGCGCTGTCGCGCTCGCTCGCGGGGAACAGCTCCTCATAGAGCTCGAGCACACCCGTGCTGCGAAAAGCCGCTTCGTCAAGCACATCGTGCCGCGTCGCGACGATGTGGAGCCGTTGCAGTTCGCCCGCGGCTTCGCGGTACATGCCGTCCAGAACCCGCAACACGCCCTCCGTTGTCATATGCGCATGGAATTATGACTGTTGATCGCTTGCATCGGCGGCGGCAGGCAGAATTGAAGCCGTCCTCCAACCTCTGTTACAAGCGGCTTCAAATCGCGACGGAGCATATCAGTGGCTGACGAGACAGTTTCCCGCCAGGGGTCACGAGGGGCGCAGGGGCCGCAGGGCCGTCAGGGCGAGCCGGGAAAGCCCGGACCGCAGGGACATCCGGGGCGGCCGGGGCCGGAAGGTGCGCGCGGCAAGCCGGGCCCGCAGGGCAAGGCTGGCGTGGTCGGAAAGGCTGGCCCCCAGGGCAAGCCGGGCGCGCAAGGCAAGGCTGGCGTGCAGGGTCCACGCGGCGAATCTGGTCCACAGGGCCCGCAGGGTCCGGCCGGCCCGCGTGGCGAAGCCGGCCCGCCCGGCCAATTGCCATCGATCGAGCAGGTGATGCCGTGGCTGCACATGATCTTCGACGCCTGGGAAGACTACAAGCGCACCAAGGAGCGTGAAGCCGCAGAGCTCGCCGAACGCGATGCAGCCGAGCGCGCGGCAGCCGAGGCGATCGCCCTTGACGTCGACGCGATCGATTTCGCTGATGATGACGACGAGGACGACGATCACAAGAAAAAGAAGAAGCACCGCAAGAAGGACAAGAAGTAATCCTCCTTGTCATCGCGCAGCGACACGGCCAGCTGTATCCGTGTCGCGCTTGATGCTCACCGCTCCGTGCCCGAATTGGCCGGAGGGTCGGAAGGCCGGGCGAGGTGCATGAGTTGGAAGACCCAGCGCATCGCGTAATACCAGCCAACACCCGCGAACGCCCCGCAGGCTGACAGGATGATGACGTTGGCGAGGTCGATCGTGCCGCTCGACGACAGCATGCCGCAGGTCCAGAGAACGGCGAACGCAATCGAACAGAGTATGAGCAGGGCGGCAGGCTTCACGGCGTTTGCTCCGGGACCGGGGGTGAACGGCCATGATGCCCGGAGGCAAGGCGCCCTACCGTGACCTGCATCACGGAATGCCCCGCCTCAGCCGAACCGCAGCCGCGAACGCTCCCTCGCCTTCTCCGCCTCGATCTCGCGATCGCGCGCTGGCGCCGTGGTCTGCAACGAGATCAGGAGCCTGCGCGCGGCGTCCGAGACCTCGGTCACGGCAAGGTTGAAGGCGGCCTCATTGGCCTGCGACGGCTTGTTGAAGCCGGACAGTTTGCGCACGAATTGCAGCGCCGAGGCGTGGATTTCGTCCTCGGTGGCGGGCGGCTCGAAGTTGAACAGCGTCTTGATATTGCGGCACATGTCGGTCTCCCTCGCCCGCACCTCGGGGCTCGTGTCTTAAAGACGATCGGCTGCTGCAAAATACGACATCGTGGTCTATTCTGGCAGCCTCATCGTCCACGGCGCAAACGAGGTTCCGGATGAGCCACGTGATCTATAAGGTCGTCCAGCACGATGGCGGCTGGGCCTATACCGTCAACGGGGTGTTCTCGGAGCCGTTTCCAACTCATGCCGCGGCGCTTGCCGCCGCCCGGCGCGCCGCCAACGAACAGCGCGTTCCCGGACGCACCGAGGCGATCCAGTACGAGACCTCGGACGGCAAATGGCTGACCGAAACCGCCTCCGGCAATGACCGTCCCGAGACCGAGGTCGAGGACGGCCGCTAGCACGGTCTCGCGGCTTCAGAATGGAACCTGCACGCCGAGCCGATCGAAGAACGCCCGCCCCCGGTCGGTGATCCGCAACGCGCGCGGAATCCGATGCGGCGCAACGCCGCGCATCGCGACCAGCCGCGCCAGCACCGCATTGGCGAACGGACCTGCGAGATGCGGCACGCGCTCGGTCCAGTCATTGCAGAGCCGCAGATGCGGCTGCCGTGCCGGATCGAAATCGATCTCTTCGGCACGGCACCAGGCCAGCCCCTGCTCGGTCACGCGACCGTCGCGGCCGTCGATGAGGACGAGGCGGCGGCGCACCAGCGCATTCGACAGCAGCACGCCGAGCTGGCCCGCCAGATGATGGTAGCAGGTGCGCGATTGCCTGAGCTGCTCGGCGGGCATCGCCCGCTTGCGCCCGGCAGTGGCTTTCGCCGCAAGATCGACCAGGTTCTCGATCAACGCCGCGACGTCGTCGTCCCTGATCCGGTAATATCTGAACCTGCCCTGTGCCCACACCGACAGCACGCGCGCATCCACCAGCTTCTGCAGATGCGCACTGGCGCCTTGCGGCGAAATGCCGGCCACCGCGGCAAGCTCGCCGGCCGGCAGCGCCTTGCCGTCGGCCAGCGCGCTGACCATGGCCTCGCGCACCGGATCGCCCAATGCCTCGGCGATCCGCGAAAATCCCGTCTGCACGGATTGGGATGATCTCACTACATCGTCCTCCGGGTCGCGCAAGAACGTCCTAGCCGCATTCGCCGCGCCCTGAAACTCATTTCAGATTTTCCTGAAACGTTGCGACGGCCTCTTCCGCTCAAATCGGCGCCATCAGACAAAGCGCAAGGGAACAATCATGACAGAAGGCAGCGGCGACGCGGAACGTATCTACAGGCTCTGGGACCAGGCCCTCGGCAACAAGGACCTCGAGGCAGCGCTGGCGCTCTATGCGCAAGACGCCTCGATCGAAAGCCCGCTGGTCCAGCATTTGATGCAGGCCAAAGACGGGATCGTCCAGGGCCGCGACGCATTGCGCGAGTTCATCACGCGCGTGTTCCGCACCAACCCGCCGCAGCGACGGCGTTTCAAGCAGGGTTTCTTCAGCGACGGCCGAATTCTGACCTGGGAATATCCGCGCCGGTCTCCGGACGGCGACCAGATGGATCTCGTCGAGGTCATGGAGATCAAGGACGGCCTGATCCAGCGTCACCGTGTCTATTGGGGATGGTACGCGCTGAACGTGCTAAGAGCGAGCTGAACACAGCTTCGCCAGCCGCGCGGCGCAGCTCTCGGACAACGCTTCCCCGTCATGCTAGGCTTGCGTCGAAGCGGCTGGACAAACGTGCCGCGCGTGGGGAGAAGCACCATGATCCGTTTGTGCGCGGCGCTTCTGGCCGCCCTCGTCTCGATGTCGGTACCGGCCATGGCTGCAGATTACCCCACGCCGCAGGATGGCGAGTGGGTCGCGAAGGACTTCAAGTTTCACAGCGGCGAGGTGATGCCGGAACTGCGGCTGCACTACACCACGGTCGGCGCGCCGACCGGGCAGCCGGTGCTGGTGCTGCACGGCTCCGGCGGCTCGGCCGCCAGTATGCTGACGCCGACCTTTGCCGGCCAGCTGTTCGGCCCGGGCCAGCCGCTCGACGCGACGAAATACTTCATCATCATCCCCGACGGCATCGGCCACGGCAAATCGTCGAAGCCGTCGGATGCGATGCGCACGAGCTTTCCAAAATACGACTACAACGACATGGTCGACGCGCAGTACCGTCTGGTCACCGAAGGGCTCGGCATCAAGCATCTGCGGCTCGTTATCGGCAATTCGATGGGCGGCATGCACACCTGGATCTGGGGCGTGCGCTATCCGCAGATGATGGACGCCCTGGTGCCGATGGCTTCGCAACCGACTGCGGTGGCGGCGCGCAACTGGATCCTGCGGCGGACGATGCTGGAAACGATCCGCAACGATCCCGATTACAATGGCGGCAACTACACGAGCCAGCCGCGGATGATGAAATACGCCATCGCAGCCTATCGCTTCGCCAGCGCCGGCGGCACGCTCGGCTATCAGACGCTGGCGCCGTCAGCGACGCAGGCCGACAAGATGGTCGATGACCAGCTGGCATTGCCGGTCACCGCAGACGCCAATGATTACATCTATCAATGGGAGGCCTCGCACGACTACGATCCGTCGGCGGGAATGGAGAAGATCGAAGCCACCCTGCTTGCGATCAACGCGGCCGACGATGAGCGCAATCCGCCGGAGACCGGCGTCACCGAGGCGGCGGTGAAGCGGATCAAGAACGGCAAGATTGATCTGATCCCGGCGAGCAGCGAGACCCGCGGCCACCTCACGACCGGCGATGCCAAATTCTATGCCAGGCAGTTGCAGGAGCTGCTGCAGACGGCGCCGCAACGAACGATGTAGCGATCGGGATCGAAGCGATGTCCGCCAATCGGTTTCGGAGCATTGCGTTGAGCCTGCCCGAGGTCGCCCAAGGCGCGCATCACGGCACCGCCGACTTTCGCATCGGCAACCGCATCTTCGCAACGCTCGGCTATCCCGACAAGAATTGGGGCATGGTGAAGCTGACGCCGGAGCAGCAGGCTGTCGTGGTCGAGGCCGAGCCGGAAATCTTCCGGCCGGTGCCGGGCGGCTGGGGCAAGAGCGGCAGCACCAATGTCCGGCTCACCAAAGCCGATCAGGTGACGCTACGCAGCGCGCTCACAATGGCCCGCGACAATATCGCGGCAAAGCCCGCGAAGAAGGCACGCGCGAAGAAACCCGCCTGAGCATCACGATCCCGCACTGCATCACGGACAACAGCGCTGTCTCGCTGATTCTTTGGGCATGCATCTCGTGCGCGGTTCGTGCCTAATTGCACCAACATCGGATTCGCGCGCGAGACGATGCGCGCGTGTCACGCACAAGGTTGTCGCGGAGGGATGCGATGCGAAGGCTCACGCATGGCGCGATGCTTGCGTGGCTCGCCATGACGGCGGGCGCAGCGCTGGCGTTCGACAACGGCCAATACGACAACGTGCCGCCCGATATCCGCGCCTGGTTCAAGAGTGTGATCGCGCCGAACGGCGTGCCGTGCTGCGATATCTCCGACGGCCATCGCACGAGCTATGACGTTCGGGGCGGCGCCTATTGGGTGCCGATCGAGGGCGAATGGATGATGGTGCCGGAGCGCGCGATCATCCGCGATCGCGGCAACCCGGTCGGTGAGGCCGTGGTGTGGTACGTGCACCACCGCGGCAACATCATCATCAGCTGCTTCGTTCCGGCGGACGCTGTCTGAGGCGCCGCCACGCAGTCGCGCCAATTTGAAACAGATACCTCCTGTTAACCTTACTTTTTAACCAATAATTAAGGATGAGTTTGCGGGCGCCCTAAGGCGCGGCCTAGCGTCTGCACAATGCTCCGTAATCGATTGGTGCGTGCCATGAGCTTTCGAAGGATGGCGTATCGAACATATGGGGTGCTGATGGCGTCCCTTGGCGTTGCAGCACTGCTGCTTGCTTCCTCGACCGCGACCTATGCGAGATCCGGAACGGCGCCGCGCGGCACATTTTCCGCGCACCATCCGGCTTTCCGTCATCATGCGCGGGTGCCCGGCATCGTGTTGCCGGGGACGAGCGGATATTACGAGGACGCCGTCGCCGGCGTTCCCTTCGCCGCCGAGGTCCCGGCGCCGGCATCGAACGACGTTCGCTACACCTACACCCAGGACGTGCCCTGGGATTGGGCGCATCGATATCCTCCGGCCGTGGTGCCGTCGGATCGGCCCTACGTGTCGAGCTGCCCCACCGAGAGCGTGACGGTGCCCGGCCGCGACGGCGATCGCACCATCAACATCATCCGCTGCTACTGACCGATCACTCGATCCGGATCGCGAAAACGAAAGAGGCCGCCCGCAAGGACGGCCTCTCGCATTTTTGAAAGCCACTCTTCCGAGCGCGAAGCGGCCGATCAGGACTCCTCGCCCTTCAGATGACCGACGTGCTTCTGGGTGTAGAGCTCAAGACCGATGCGCTTGATCAGGTCGAGCTGGGTCTCGAGGAAGTCGATGTGGTCTTCCTCATCCTTCATCAGCTTCTCGAACAGGTCGCGGCTGACATAGTCCTTGACGCCGTGGCAGTAGGTCGCCGCCTCCTGATAGAGCGTGCGGGCGCCGATCTCGGCGGCCAGGTCACACTCGATGATCTCCTTGACGTCCTGGCCGATCTTCAGCGGATCGAGCACCTGCAGGTTCGGGAAGCCGTCGAGGAACAGGATGCGATCGACGAATTTGTCGGCGTGCTCCATCTCCTCGATGGACTCCTTGCGCCAGACCTTGGCCATCTCCAGGAGGCCCCAATTGTTGAGCATCCGGTAGTGCAACCAGTACTGATTGATGGCGGTCAGTTCGCTGCGCAGCCCCTTGTTCAGATAATCGATGACCTTCGGGTCGCCTTGCATGATCCACTCCACCTGTCGCGGCCAAAACCGGCCAGCACTGAATTTAGAACGCTTCTAAATCAGATTACCGGAGAGAGCAACCCTTCGCGGAAGCAGCGCGTGGATAACCGGACTTAGGGGATTTGGCGGAGGCAGAGCGTTTCCAGCGCCGTGACGGCCGGATCGCGTGAAGAAAATGCATTGAAACGGGAACGCTTCGGTTCTGCGTCGATCAGAACCGAAAATGGCCTAGCAGGCCGCGAGCGCGAATTCGGCCGGCTCGGCGTCTTCGTTGGCGGCGTGCGGATGGCCGCTGTGGGGGCAGCCGGAGCAGCAGGCCTTGGCGCAGGGGCCAAGCGCCTCGTCGATGATCGCCTTGATGGTGCGCGCGCAGCGGCCGCATTCGGCGCTACAGCCGAGGCAGCCATACACCTGCTTGGCATTTCGAGTGACAGACGCGCCGCCATTGACGGCATTGCGGACATCGTGGTCGCTGAGGACGTTACAGGAACAGACAATCATCAGAGGAGGCGGGTCCAACGGGTGATGCTCGCCAATATGGATATTGTCGGCCCCGGCCGGATGCAAAAGGAAAAAGCCGTTCTTGTAGCAATTCCAAACTGATGCGGGATTCATATTGGAATGAATCTAAATCGGCCGGCCCCGCCTTTCGGGAATGAGAAACCCGTCAGGCCGGTCTACCGGGCCAATCCCGGCTTCCACCGCCAAAAGCACCGGTTCACTGCGGCTACGAGCTTGTGCGTTGCAAGATATGCCAAAAGCTGCAAGCATTTGGACGCGAATACGGCAGCGTCGTTCATTGATCATTCAAGCGGAATATGGAACCCTCAGGCGAGACAGATCGCCAACGCACGCTGTCCCTGCTCCCGTGAGAAAGGTGAGGTCATGAAGAAGACATTGCTGGCGCTTTGCGCCGCCGCCACTCTGGCGGTTTCGGCTGTGGCGGTGCCCGCCCCCGCCCAGGCACAACGCGGTGTCGCGGCTGGCGTCGCTGCGGGATTGATCGGTGGCGCCATCGTCGGTGGCGCGATCGCTTCGCAGAACGGCTATTACGGTCCGGGCTATGGCTACTACGCGCCCGGTCCGGCCTATGTCGCCGAGCCCGGTTACGGTCCCGATTGCTTCTGGCAGCGCCAGCGGTTCTGGGACGGCTACACCTGGCGTGTTCGCCGAGTGCGCGTTTGCGATTGATCGCCGTTCATCTCGATTAATTCGAACCAGATGTCCCGGAAAACCGACTGTTTCTCCGGAACGTCTGCTGTAGAAGGCCAGAAAAAACCGCTTTTCTGCGCGATGAGCCTGCCGACGTTTACTTTCGGTTGACTGTTCTGCGCTGTTTAGCAAGACAGCAGTTCGAGATCAGCGTGTGAGTCACCTAAAACCCGGCGCCGAACCACGACGCCATCACCTTCCAGGAGAGCCAAAGACATGAAGAAGACTTTAGCTGCCCTTGTCGCCGTTACCACGCTTGCCGGTTCGCTGGCGGTTGCTCCGGCTGCCAAGGCTGGTGACGGCGGGGCCATCGCGGCCGGCGTTGCCGGTGGCCTGATCGGCGGCGCCCTGCTCGGCGGCGCGATCGCAGGCGCCCGTCCGGCCCCGGTCTATGTTGCACCGGCACCGGTTTACGTCGAAGAAGCTCCGTGCCGCTGGGTTCGTGAGCGCTTCTGGGACGGCTACGGCTGGCGCTTCCGTCGCATCCAGGTTTGCGACTGATCCACCGACACGCTATCAGCATCACCCTCGAAAACCCGGCCTCGCGGCCGGGTTTTTGTTTTTCGCCACCAGGCAGGCTTAGCGATCAGCGCTGCCCGTTCATCGCGCGCAGCACCGCCTCGCTCGGCCAGCAATCGACCTTCAGCCCGGCCTGCTTCTGATAGGCGCCGAGCGCGGCGCGGGTCTGCATCCCGGCCTTGCCGTCGAGCTTGTCCTTGTAGAGACCGATCTTCGTCAGCTGCTGCTGCATCGCCTCCACATCGGCGGAGCGCAGCTGCTTCGACGCCGACCATGGCGTCGCGAATGGCTGCGGGCTCGTCATGCGGTCGGCGAGATGGCCGACGAACAGCACGTAGAGATCGGAGAAATTGTACTCCTTGATCACGAAGTAGTTCGGCGTGGTCAGAAACGCCGGACCGTAGACGCCTTCAGGCTGTAGCAGCGAGGCCGATTGCGCCTGCTCCGTGGCGCTGAGCCTCGCGCCGCGCACAGGCACGAAGCCTGCCCGCAGCCACTGGCTGATCGGTTTGGTCACTTCGGGCACGCCCATCGTGCAATCGGCGTTGGCCGGCGCCTGCACCTCATAGGCCCAGCGCACGCCGGGCTGCCAGCCCTTGTTGACGAGCTGTTGCGCGGCGGAGGCGAGCGCGTCCGGCACCGAGTGCCAGATGTCCACCTTGCCGTCGCCGTCGAGGTCGACGCCGTGCTTGTAATACTCCGACGGCAGGAACTGGGTGTAGCCGGTCGCTCCCGCCCAGGACGAGCGCAGCTCCTTGCGCGTCACGGCGCCCTCGCCGAGGATCTTCAGCGCGAGGATGAACTCGGTGCGGTACTGATCCTTGCGGCGGCCGACATAGGCCTGCGTCGCCACCACACGCAGCGTGTCGTAGGGCAGCGAATAGCGGCCGTAGTCGGTCTCGCGGCCCCAAATCGCCAGCACGATGGTGGGGGGAACGCCGAACCGCTTCTCGATCGCATCGAGCGACGGACGATACTTCTGCAACAGCCGCTGCCCCTCCGCGGCGAGCCGCGCGATCGAAGCCTCCTTGATGTAGTCGGCCGGCACCTGCACGAACTCGGCCTGCGCCGGCGCGCCGGTCTTCGGACGTCCGGGAAGGATCAGGTCAGGCAGCTTGTAGTCGGGCTCGAGGCCGCGTGTCTCGCGATCGAAGGTCTCGCGCGACACGCCGGCCGCCTTGGCTTCCGGCCACAGCGAGGCGATGAACTGGGTGAACGCGGCGTCGGCGGCGTATGCGGGCCGTTGCAGCGGCGCACACAGCAGCACCGCGCATGCGACGATGGTGGCTGGCCATTTCATGATCGATCTCACCTAGTGTCCCGAATCCGAAGTTCGTATCATTCGCCGCACCTTCGGAGCGAACTTCGGATTCGATAAGGACACTAGCAAACTTATGATTCTAGTGTGCTTTATGAATGCGAAGTTCGTGAAAGCGGCTGCCGCGAAATCGCACGAACTTCGCATTCAGCACACTAGCGGAAACAGGCATTGCAACGTGGATTCGGCAATGTCAGAATTCAATTCTGGGTGGTAAGTTTTGCCATGCGCATATTTTTGTCATTTCCCTCCGAACTGGAATCGCAGGCTGACAACATCGCTCAGTCCCTGCGCAATTGCGACCATGACGTTTTCTTTTCGCACGACGATCTCCCGCCGGGCGACAGCTTCGATGCGCGCGTCGAAAAAGCCATCGAAAACAGCGATTTTATGGTGTTCCTGATCAGTCCGGAATCGGTGACCAAGGGACGCTACACCTTGAGCGAGCTCGCCTTTGCCCGAGCCAGGTGGCCGAACCCGAGCAATCGCGTGCTGCCGGTGATGATGGCGCCGACCCCGCTCGACCAGGTCCCGACCTATCTCAAGGCGGTCACGATCCTGGAGCCGCAGGGCAGTGCCGCCGCCGAGACGCGGGCCGCGGTGGACCGCATGCTGGCGGCCGAGCGCGCGCAGTCGGGCGGCCGGCCGAATTTGCCCTTCGTCGTGCTGGCGCTTGCGTCCGCCGTCATGTGCAGCCTGATCGCGACTTATGCGCTCAACGTCCTGCAATATTCGTTCGTCGTCTCCGATGCGGGCGGGATCACGATCCTGCCTGGGGTAATATTCGGCGCGGCGATCGCCACCTGCAATGTCGTGTTCGGCGCCAAGGACCGGTTTCAGCTGGCGCTGGTGGTCGCAATCACGACGGCGGCATGGATCGCGGCCTATGATGCCAGCGCCGTCACGCTTCAGGCGCTCGGCCAGTACGCGAAGACCGTCCCGGTCGACGGCAATGCCGCGAGCCCGGCCCAGATCACCGAGACGCTCGGCAACAACCCGTTGATGGGCTATCTGATCGGCGGCATCGGCGGCGCGGTGGGCGGGGCGATCACCATTCTCGGCGTGCTCCTGACCAACCCCGCGTTCAGGCGGATCGACAGCGTCGTGGTGACCTGGATCGCAGCCATCGCGGCCGGAACCATTTACGGTGCGATCGTCAGGCTGCCGACCTTGCTGGGCTGGCTGGTGCTGTTTGGCGTCTGGCAGAGCGCGTTCATCCTTGCCTTGGCCCGCGGATTTCCGCGCGGCGCAGCGCAGATCCCCGAATGGCTCGGCAGATCCGCGCCGGCGTTGTTTGGCTCGCGCGCGGCGCGGTGACGCCGCGCCGGGCGTTGCCGGTTATCCCGGCTAATGCCCAACCTGCTGCTTGGCGCCCTCGATCGAGTCGTTCGACAGCTTGTCGACGATGGCGATGCCGATCGCCGACAGGATGAAGACGCAGTGGATGATGGTCTGCCACATCACGCCGGTCTCGGTGTAGTTGCCCTTGCCTGACGACAGCGCGCCGGCCTCGATGAAGGTGCGCAGCAGGTGGATCGAGGAGATGCCGATGATCGCCATCGCCAGCTTGATCTTCAGCACGCTGGCGTTGACGTGGCTGAGCCATTCCGGTTCATCCGGATGTCCCTGCAGATTGAGGCGGGAGACGAAGGTCTCGTAGCCGCCGACGATCACCATCACCAAGAGGTTCGAGATCATCACGACGTCGATCAGGCCGAGAACGGCCAGCATGATCTGCTGCTCGCTGAAATCGAAGGCATGGGCGAACAGGTGCCACAGTTCCTTGAGGAACAGCACGACATAGACGCCCTGGGCGATGATCAGGCCGACATAGAGCGGCAATTGCAGCCAGCGCGATCCGAAGATCAGCATGGGAACGGGACGCAGCGAGCGGCCCTTCAGGGGGGCGCGCGCGTCTGATACAGCGGACATGTTGGAGTGCTCGCGGAATTGAAATTGCGGAGCGCTCTATCTACGCAATCCCGCGCACTTGAAAAGCGACAACTGGCCGCAGATTGCGCCGCGATGCCGTCATGATCCCGCCAATGAAGGGCATCGTGATGCTTGCCCTATCCACTCGTCATGCCCGGCACAAGGCCGGGCATGACGATATCTTGGATCACCGCGTCAGCTTCTTGTACTTCACGCGGTGCGGAATGATGCTGTCCTGGCCGAGCCGGCGCATCTTGTCCTTTTCGTAATCCTGGAAGTTGCCCTCGAACCATTCGACATGGCTGTCGCCCTCGAAGGCCAGGATGTGGGTCGCGATGCGGTCGAGGAACCAGCGATCATGGCTGATGATGACGGCGCAACCGGCAAAATCCTCCAGCGCCTCTTCCAGCGCACGCAGCGTGTCGACGTCGAGGTCGTTGGTCGGTTCGTCGAGCAGCAGCACGTTGGCGCCCGACTTCAGCATCTTGGCGAGATGCACGCGGTTGCGTTCACCGCCCGACAGCGCGCCGACCTTCTTCTGCTGGTCGGCGCCCTTGAAGTTGAACGCCGAACAATAGCCGCGTGAATTGACTTCCTTCTTGCCGAGCAGGATCAGCTCGTTGCCGCCGGAGATCTCCTCCCACACGGTCTTGTTGCCTTCGAGCGCGTCGCGCGACTGGTCGACGTAGCCGAGATGCACGGTCTCGCCGACCGTGATGACGCCCTTGTCGGGTTCCTCCTGCTTGGTGATCATTTTGAACAGCGTGGTCTTGCCGGCGCCGTTCGCACCGATCACGCCAACGATGCCGCCCGGCGGCAGCTTGAAGGTGAGATCGTCGATCAAAAGCCGATCGGCAAAACCCTTGCTGAGGCCCTCGAAGTCGACGACGTTGGCGCCGAGCCGCTCGGCCACCGGGATGATGATCTGCGCGGTCTGGGTCTGCTTCTCGCTCGCCTTCTTGAGCAGATCCTCATAGCGCTGGTAGCGCGCCTTCGACTTGGCCTGGCGCGCCTTCGGCGAGGACGCCACCCATTCCTGCTCGCGGGCCAGCGTCTTCTGGTGGGCGGCGTCTTCGCGCCCCTCCTGCTCGAGCCGCTTCTGCTTCTGCACCAGCCAGGACGAGTAGTTGCCCTCATAGGGAATGCCGCGGCCGCGGTCGAGCTCGAGGATCCAGCTCGTGACGTTGTCGAGGAAGTAGCGATCGTGGGTCACGATCAGGATCGCGCCGGGATAGTTGCGCAGATGGCCTTCCAGCCATGACACGGACTCGGCATCGAGATGGTTGGTCGGTTCGTCCAGCAGCAGCAATTCCGGCTGGTCGAGCAGCAGGCGGCACAGCGCGACGCGGCGGCGTTCACCGCCCGAAAGCTTGGTGACATCGGCATCGTCGGGCGGGCAGCGCAGCGCGTCCATCGCCTGGTCGACCTTGCTATCGAGATCCCACAGGCCCTGCGCCTCGATCTCGTCCTGCAGCTTGGTCATCTCGTCGGCGGTCTCGTCCGAGTAGTTGACGGCGAGTTCGTTGTAGCGGTCGAGGATCGCCTTCTGCTTGGCGACGCCGAGCATGACGTTCTCACGGACGTTGAGTGCGGAATCGAGGTGCGGCTCCTGCTCGAGGTAGCCGACGCGGGCGCCCTCGGCGACCCAAGCCTCGCCGTTATACTCCTTGTCGAGACCCGCCATGATCTTGAGCAGCGTCGACTTGCCCGAGCCGTTGACGCCGAGCACGCCGATCTTGGCGTCCGGGTAGAAGCTCAGATGGATGTTATCGAGCACCTTCCGGGTCGGATACGCCTTGGTCAGACCCTGCATGAAATAGATGAACTGGCGAGCCATCCGCTGTCCCTGGAATTGATCCGATTTGTGGAAATTTTGCTGCCGCCGATGTAACGGCCGGCCCCCGAAAGCGCAACCGCGAGGGGTGCGTTTTCCATCCGTTCACCACGTTCCGTCCATTCACCACGGGTGATTACGGGTTCGACACCATGTGCGCGCCGAATCACGACAATTGAAACTATCTTTTAATAAATCAGGCCAAAACTCGTTCTCAACGCTGAAAACGGCGATTTTCGCGGCAGAACCGCGACCAAAACAGTTGAGGCCACATCATGGCTACCATCATTTCAGCCCCTCTTTCGCGCCCGACGACCAAACGCGAGGCGACGCTGTTCGCCGAATTCAGCGCCTTCTGGCGGGCTTTCGTTGCCAAGGCTTTCCATCCCTACCGGCCGGAACTGCACTATATGCGCGGCCCGGGTCCGGCCTGCCGTGCCAAGCAGATGGCGCTGTCGCCGGCCGTCCGATCGATGCTCGCCGATATCCGCACCGCGAAGACGCGCAAGCCATCCAGGTCGGCGTAACAATCGCCCTTATGTGAAAGCGCGGCCGCTTGCGCGCCTGCCGATTGCACGCGACCATGACGGGGTTCTCCGACGGTTGATTTTCCGCCGTCGCTTCACCCTGAATGGACCTATCCGATGACGCGGCTCCGCTGTGCAATCCTCGACGACTATTTCGACATCGCGCTTTCGCTGGCCGATTGGCCGGCGGTCAAGGACCGCGTCGAGGTCACCGTGTTCGACCAGCCGTTTGCGAGCGAGGCGGAAGCAGCTAGCAAGCTGAAGGACTTCGAGATCATCTGCGCGATGCGCGAGCGCACGCCGTTCCCGCGCAGCCTGCTCGACGCGTTGCCCAGACTGAAGCTCCTGATCACGTCGGGCATGCGCAACGCCGCAATCGACATCGAGGCCGCCAAGCAGCGCAACGTGGTGCTATGCGGCACCCAGTATAGCCGCGATCCCACCGCGCCCCTGACCATGGGCCTGATCCTGGAATTGACCCGCGGCATCGGCCGCGAGAATGCGCGCATGCACGCCGGGGAGGCCTGGCAGAGCTTTGCCGGCACCGAGATCGAGGGCAAGACGCTCGGCGTCATCGGCCTCGGCAAGCTCGGCAGCAAAGTCGCCGGCATGGCCAAGGCGTTCGGCATGAACGTCATCGCCTGGAGCCCCAACCTGACGCCGGAGAAATGCAAAGAGGCCGGCGTCGGCTACGCCAGCAAGGACGAACTGTTCGCGACATCAGACATCATCACCATCCATGTCGTGCTGAGCCCGCGCTCACGCGGACTGGTCGGCGCCGCCGATCTCGCCCGCATGAAGCCAAAGGCCTATCTCGTCAACACCGCGCGCGGGCCGATCGTCGACGAAGACGCCCTGCTTGCGGCGCTCCGCGAGAGGAGGATCGCCGGCGCCGGCATCGACGTGTTCTCGGTCGAGCCGCTACCGCTCGATCACCAACTCCGCAAGCTCGACAATGTGGTGATCACGCCGCATCTCGGCTATGCGACGCGCGAGAGCTTGCAGACGCACTATCAGCAGATGGTCGCGTGCATCGACGCCTTCACCAAAGGCAGCGAGCCGCCGCGGCGGCTGGCCTGAGATCTGGCATCGATCGGCAAACAAAAAAGGCGCGCTGTTCGCGCGCCTTTTTCAATGATCAGTTTACCAGTCGGCCTAGCGCACCGTGACCGGCGCGGGCAGCGGCTGCACCGAGGTCGGCTGCGTGCCGGGCAGCGGCGCGGCCTGGGCCTGCGTCGGAGCGGGAGCCATCGGGTTCGGCGGCGGCGCGGCGGAAGCCGTCGTCGTTCCCGGCGGCGGACCACCTGGCAGCACGACCACGCGGGTGCCGACCTTAGCGCGTTCGAACAGATCCGAGACGTCATCGTTCAGCATGCCGATGCAGCCGGACGAGACGAACTTGCCGATGGTCGACGGCTGGTTGGTGCCGTGGATGCGGTACACGGTCGAGCCGAGATACATCGCGCGGGCGCCGAGCGGGTTGCCGGGTCCGCCGGCCATGAAGCGCGGCAGATAGGGCTGACGCTCGATCATCTCGGTCGGCGGATGCCAATCCGGCCACTCGGCCTTGCGGGTGATCTTCTGCACGCCGGTCCAGGTGAAGCCGTCGCGGCCGACGCGGACGCCGTAACGAATCGCCCGGCCATTGCCCAGGATGTAATAGAGGTAGGTGTTCGGCGTATCGACGACGATGGTGCCGGCCGGCTCCTTGGTCGCGAACGCCACTTCCTGGCGACGCAGATTGGGAGCCAGTTGCGCCGTGCCGTCTTCCGGCTGCTCGTCCGGCGGCAGCGCCGCGATCTGCACCGGCTTGCCGTTGGCATCGACCGGCGCCTGCTGCTGCGGCACGGCTCCGGTCACGCCCTCGGGCGGACGCATGCCGCCGCGGTCGTCGCCGTAGGACACGCCGGCGGCCGGAACGCCATTGTCGCGATTCGCTTGCTGCGCACCCGGACGATCGCCATAGATCACCGGCGGCGGCCCCATCGGCCGGCCATAGCGCGGATCATCGGGCGACACCACTGGACCGGTCGGCGCACCGCGGTCGGAGTAGACCGGCTGGGAATTCATCGGACGGCCGTAGCGCGGATCGTCCGGCGACATCACGGGACCGGCCGGCGCACCACGATCGGAATAGACCGGCGCATTCATCGGGCGGCCATAGCGCGGGTCATCCGGTGACATCACCGGGCCGGGCGGCGGCAGCGCAGCCGAATTGCGCGGCGCGTCTTCATCGTCGAGCGAGTCGAAGTCCGGCATGTTGCCCTGCGAGTAGGGCTGCGGCGCTGCCGAATAGGCCGGGCCCTGGGGAGCCGGATACCCCTGCTGCGCACGCGCAAGCGAAGTTCCCGCCACGCCGAGAGCCGCGGCAGCGCAAATCGTCAGAATGCGGTTGATCATCATTGCTCTGTTATAGTCCCCAAGCCACACCGGACTGTTAACGGCCCAATGCAGGAAGATAGCGGCGCATTCAAGACAAATCCGCGAAATCCGGGCCATTTCGGGCATTTGTGATTTGCCGTCAACGCTGCGGCAAAGATGTCTCATGGGTCGGGAATGTTTGTCCACCTGCCCAAAGTCATCAATCACCCGCATTTTGTAACAAACAGTCTCCGGGGGTTGCGATATCTTCGAATCGGCCTGATTCGCGTTCGCGACGCCGGCTCTCTTGTGTGGTCACCGCGTTCCCTCGACATCAAAGACCCTCCCGCAGAAGGGGGAACCCGCGCCCATGCTCCCCGGCCTTCGATTCTTGTTCGCCGCGATCGTGCTGGCGACGTCGCTTCTGGTGTTCGGGTTAGGGGCAGCCGCGCTGTTTCGCGCGGCGCATGAGGAATTCGCCAGTATTCCGGCCCGCCGGGCCCTGCCCGAGCCGCAGTTTGCGCAGCAGCCCGAGGTCCCGCCGGTGCTCGCCATGGTGCGGGTCGAGCCATCAGCCACGGACAAGACGGTGGCCGACAGCCCCGCGCCTTCGACCCCGTCCGAGCCAGCGGCATCCGTGGCGGCCGCTCCCGCCGAAGCCTCGCCTCCTGCCGAGCCGGAGAAGGTCGCCGCCGTGAAGGCGGATGACGCGCCGCCGGCACCGCCGAAGCTGGAAGCCCAGCCGGTCGAAACGCCTGCACCAGCGCAGTCCGCTGAGGTCGCTCCACAGACTCCGGCCGCGGATCCTTCGCCCATAGCGCAGCCGACGCCAACCGCAGCCGAGGCAACACCGGCGCCAACCGAGGCCAAGGTCGCAGCCGTCGCCGATCCGCCTGCCACACTCAGCGAACCCGCGCCCGCCGCACCGGCACCAGCGATGGCTGCGCCGGAGCCCACTCCGCCGCCGTCACCCGAGGCCATCGCGGCCGCGACCAGGATCGCAACGCTGGGTGGACCCGAAGTTGTCGTCGAAGCGCCGGCCGCGCCGAAGGCCACTGAAGCGAAGAAGCAGCAGCGCAACGCGACCAGCAAGCCCGTGCATCGCAAGGAGCGCCGGCGGATCGTCCGCGCGCCACCGGTGCGGCAAGCCGTTCAGCTAGACCCGTTCGGCAACCCCACCCTGGTGCCGCTTACCCGGCGCTAGAAGTTATTTCTCAAGCGGGTCCCGTCGCGATCGGCGGGCCGCTCGCCTGTCCCCATTCCGACCACGAGCCGTCATAGAGCGCGCTGTCGGTGACGCCGAGCCGGTAGAGCGCAAGCGTCAGCACGCCGGCCGAAACGCCGGAGCCGCAGCTCGTGACGATCGGCGCGTCGAGCTTCACGCCGGCACCGCTGAACGACTTGCGCAGATCGTCGAGCGGCTTCATCTCGCCGGTCGCGGCATCGAAGAGTTGGTTGTATGGCACGTTGCGGGCGCCCGGGATGTGACCCGCGCGAATGCCCGGCCGCGGCTCCGGCGCGCGGCCCTCGAAGCGCTCGGCAGCGCGCGCATCGATCACCTGCTCGGCCCGACTTTCGACATTGGCGATCATCTGCTCGATGCTGCGCACGCGCTTCGGATCGTAGCTCGCCTTGAAGGTCGCGGGCTTCGGCTGCACCTCGCCGCTCTCGACCGCCCTACCCTCGGCGCGCCATTTCTTCAGGCCGCCGTTGAGAATGCGCACGTTGCGATGGCCATAAGACAGGAACATCCACCAGGCGCGCGGCGCCGCGACCCAGCCGCCGGCGTCATAGATCACGACGGTGTCGGCATTGCTGATTCCGAGCCCGCCAATGTCGCGGCCGAACTGCTCGGCGCTCGGAAACATATGTGGCAGCGGATTGGCGTGATCGGACACTGCGTCGACGTCGAAGAACACGGCACCGGGCAGATGCGCCGCGAGATAGTCGTCCTTCGGCAGCGGCAGCACGCCGGGCAGCTTGAAGGTCGCGTCGAGCACCTTGACGTTGGCATCGCCGAGATGCGCAGCCAGCCATTCGGTCGAAACGAGCGGATCGTCGGTGGTTGTCATCTTACCTGTCTCTCCATCGTCATTCCCGGACTTGATCCGGCAATCCATCTTGCTTCGAAACGATGGACACGCGGGTCCCGGCTACGCAAAAGGCTTCGCCGGGCTCTCGGTGAAGTGGCCGCCGAAGCTTCTTAGCGAAGGCGGCAAGCCCGCGTGTGACATCTTGCTCAGCCCTTCTTCTTCGGCTCCCACGCCTCGATCGGACCGCCGGCCTCGCGCCAGGCGGCGAAGCCGCCGCCCATATGGGCGACCGGCTTCAGGCCCATGTCCTTCGCGGTCTTGGCAGCGAGCGCCGAGCGCAGGCCGCCGGCGCAGTGGAAGATGAACTTCTTGTCTTCCTGGAAGATCGGCTTGGCGTAGGGGCTGTTCGGATCGATCCAGAACTCGAGCATGCCGCGGGTGCAGGAGAATGCGCCGGGGATCTTGCCGTCGCGCTCGATCTCGCGGGGATCGCGGATGTCGACGATGACGACGTCGTTCTTGCCGATCAGCGTGATCGCATCGGCCGCGCTGATGGTCTCGATCTCGGCATTGGCCTCGTCGATCATCACCTTGATGCCGCGGTGGATGTTCTGGGGCATGGGGCTCTCCCTGGCTTCTTGTTGTTCGCCATTCCGGGATGATGCGACAGCATCGAACCCGGAATCTCGATCGAATTTCATCAGCTCGAGATTCCGGATCGGTCCTGCGGACCGTCCGGAATGACAGGATTGGTTACCGCACCAGCTCCCGCATCGCGTTTTCCAGACCCTCGATCGTGATCGGATACATGCGCTCGGAGAACAGGCGGCGGATGATGGTTGTCGATTCCGAATAGTCCCAGTGCTTCTGCGCCACCGGATTGAGCCACACCGCATGCGGATAGGTGCGGGTGATGCGGTCGAGCCAGACCGAGCCGGCCTCTTCGTTGACATGCTCGACCGAGCCGCCGGGCACCATGATCTCGTAAGGCGACATCGAGGCGTCGCCGACGAACACCACCTTGTAGTCATGCGGATACTTGTGCAGCACGTCCCAGGTCGGCGTGCGATCGGTGAAGCGCCGCTTGTTCTGCTTCCAGACGCCTTCATAGAGGCAGTTGTGGAAGTAGAAATATTCCATGTGCTTGAATTCGCTCTTGGCGGCCGAGAACAGTTCCTCGACCTGCTCGATATGCGAATCCATCGAACCGCCGATATCGAAGAACACCAGCACCTTGACCGCGTTGCGCCGCTCGGGACGCATGTGCACGTCGAGATAGCCGTGGTTGGCGGTCTCCTTGATCGTGGTGTCGAGGTCGAGCTCGTCGGGGGCGCCGGTGCGCGCGAACTTGCGCAGCCGCCGCAGCGCGACCTTGATGTTGCGGATGCCGAGCTCGACATTGCCGTCGAGGTCCTTGAACTCGCGCTTGTCCCACACCTTCACGGCGCGGTTGTTGCGGTTCTTCTCCTGCCCGATCCGCACGCCCTCGGGATTATAGCCGTGGGCGCCGAACGGCGAGGTGCCGGCGGTGCCGATCCACTTGCTGCCGCCCTGGTGACGGCCCTTCTGTTCCTCGAGCCGCTTCTTCAAGGTCTCCATGAGCTTGTCCCAGCCCATGGCCTCGATCTGCTTCTTCTCTTCCTCGGTGAGATATTTCTCGGCGAGCTTCTTCAGCCACTCTTCGGGGATCTCCGCCTTGCCCATGGCATCAAGCAGGCTCTCGAGCCCCTTGAACACGGTGCCGAACACCCGGTCGAACTTGTCGAGATTTCGCTCGTCCTTCACCAGGGCGGCGCGCGACAAATAGTAGAAGTTCTCGACGGTCTGTTCGGCGAGATCGGCGTCAAGCGCTTCCATCAAGGTCAGATATTCCCGTAGCGTCACGGGGACCTGGGCGTCGCGCAGCGATGTGAAGAACTGCAGGAACATACTCACCTAGATCGCCCGCTGGACCGGTGGCGTCAAGGGGCCGAGCCATGCCGAGACCGGCGATCCGCCTTGATTTGGACCCTTGCGCCATGTCCTGCGGGGTCCACCCAACGACGCCCCGCCCCGTAACCGTGCGGCGGTCATTCCGCACGGCGGAAACATGACGGTCGACATTCCATGCGTGCCGCGCCGTTCAGGGTACCGCTGCGCTGCGGAATCCGCCCTAGACCGCCCGGCTTTTTCAATTACAATTGCGCCTGACAAGACATTGGGCAGGACGTTTGAATGGGCATCATTGCGGCACTGGTGATCGGTGCGATTGCCGGCTGGCTCGCTGGGCTGATCGTGCGCGGCGCGGGCTTCGGGCTGATCGGCAACATGGTCGTCGGCATCATCGGCGCGCTGGTGGCAAGCTGGCTGCTGCCTCGCCTCGGCGTCGGCCTCGGCGGCAGCGCGATCCGCGACATCCTCAACGCGACGATCGGCGCTTGCATCGTGCTGGTGATCGTATCGATGATCAGACGAGCGTGATCGAAAAACTTGCATCTCCAACGGCCGCTGCGAGAGCGGTCGTTTCATGTTGAGGCCCAAGGTGAGACCCATGCGGCCAACGAACGAAACAAGGCAACCAGATAGATGAAATTCACGGGTACCAAGGACTACGTCGCCACCGATGACCTCAAGGTCGCCGTCAATGCCGCCATCGTGCTCGAGCGCCCGCTGCTGGTGAAGGGCGAGCCCGGCACCGGCAAGACCGTGCTGGCCGAGGAAGTCGCCAAGGCGATCGACGCGCCGCTTTTGACCTGGCACATCAAGTCGACCACCAAGGCGCAGCAGGGCCTCTACGAATACGACGCGGTGTCGCGCCTGCGCGACAGCCAGCTCGGCGACGCGCGCGTGTCCGACATCAAGAACTACATCAAGCGCGGCAAGCTGTGGGAGGCCTTCACCCACGAGAAGCGCCCGGTGCTGCTGATCGACGAGATCGACAAGGCCGACATCGAATTCCCCAACGACCTCTTGCTCGAACTCGACCGCATGGAGTTCCACGTCTACGAGACCGGCGAGACCATCAAGGCGAAGCTGCGCCCGATCGTGATGATCACGTCGAACAACGAGAAGGAACTGCCAGACGCGTTCCTGCGCCGCTGCTTCTTCCACTACATCAAGTTCCCCGACGCCGATACGATGAGCCAGATCGTCGACGTGCACTTCCCCGGCATCAAGAAGCGCCTGGTGGAAGAGGCGCTGCGGATCTTCTTCGAGGTCCGCGAGGTGCCGGGCCTGAAGAAGAAGCCCTCGACTTCGGAGCTGCTCGACTGGCTCAAGCTGCTCTTGAACGAGGACATCACGCCCGAGATGCTCAGGGAGCGCGATCCGCGCAAGCTGATCCCGCCGCTGCATGGCGCGCTGCTCAAGAACGAGCAGGACGTGCACCTGTTCGAGCGGCTGGCGTTCCTCAGCCGCCGCGAAGTCTAGTTCGCGCAAACGCCGGGGCATCCGCTCCGGCGTTTTGCTGAACCGCTCCAACCAAAAAGAAGACCAGGGAAGATGAACGTCCAGACCCAAATCCGCGCCGCCGAGCCCGTCACGACAGAGCACTTCGACGTCCTGATCGCGGGCGCCGGCATCTCCGGCGTCGGCGCCGCCTATCACCTCACCACGCAATGCCCCGGCACCAGCTTCGTGGTGCTGGAGACGCAGAAGACCTTCGGCGGCACCTGGTCGACGCACCGCTATCCCGGCATCCGCTCCGACAGCGACCTGCACACCTTCGGCTATCGCTTCAAGCCGTGGACCAGCGCGCCGATCGCGAGCGCGGCCGAGATCCTGAAATACATGGGCGAGGTGATCGACGAGAACGATCTCGCCCGCCACATCCGCTATCGCCACACCATCACCGCGGCGGAGTGGTCGAACGAGACCAATCTCTGGACCATCGATGCTGTCCGCGTCGACACCGGCGAGCAGCTGCGCTTCACCACCAACTTCTTCTGGATGTGCCAAGGCTACTACCGCCATGACGCGGGCTATACCCCCGAATGGACCGACATGGCGAAGTTCAAGGGCACGGTCGTGCATCCGCAGACCTGGCCCGACGACCTCGACTACAAGGGCAAGCGCGTGGTCGTGATCGGCTCCGGCGCAACGGCTGCGACCCTGATCCCGGCGATGGCCAATGACGCCGGCCATGTCACCATGCTGCAGCGTTCGCCGACCTATTTCCGCACCGGCCGCAACGCGATCGAGATCGCCGAGGAGCTGCGCAGGCTGCAGGTCGACGAGGCCTGGATCCACGAGATCACCCGCCGCAAGATCCTGTTCGAGCAGGACGCCTTCACCAGGCGGACCTTTGCCGAGCCCGAGGGCGCCAAGAAGGACCTGCTGTCGGCGGTCGAGGCTGTCCTCGGCAAGGACTACGACATCGCCACCCACTTCACGCCGCGCTACCGACCGTGGCGGCAGCGCATCGCCTTCATTCCGGATGCCGACCTGTTCCACGCCATCAAGGGCGGCAAGGCCTCCGTCGTCACCGACGAAATCGACCGCTTCACCGAGAAGGGCATCCTGCTCAAGTCCGGCAAGGAGCTCGAGGCCGACATCATCATCACTGCGACCGGCTTCCACCTCTCCGCCAATGGCGGCATCGACTTCGCAATCGACGGCAAGCCGCTCGACTTCAAGGACACCGTGACCTATCGCGGCATGATGTTCACCGGCGTGCCGAACCTCGTCTGGGTGTTCGGCTATTTCCGCGCCAGCTGGACCTTGCGCGTCGACCTGGTCGGCGACTTCGTCTGCCGCATGCTCAAGCACATGAAGGCGACCGGCGTGAACAAGGTGACCCCGGCGCTGCGGCCCGAAGACCACAACATGCCGCTGCTGCCTTGGATCGATCCGGAGAACTTCAACCCCGGCTACATGATGCGCGGCATGCACCTGCTGCCGAAGCGCGGCGACAAGCCGGAGTGGCAGCACAACCAGGACTACTGGGCCGAGAAGGACGAATTCCCGGCGATCGACCTCGAGGACAAGGCGTTCGTCTACGGCTGAGCTCTTGATAGCAGTCCCGTCATCCCCGCGCAAAGGCTTTGCCTTTGTCGCTGGAGGAGCGCGTAGCGCGTGTCGAAGGATGCACGGCCCCAGTCGGGCCGTCGCACTTCGAGACGGCCGCTTCGCGGCCTCCTCAGCATGACGGTGTTAGACACAGCGCGCTGATCAAGCAGCATCGGCGCACCTCTGCCGTCATTGCGAGGAGCGAAGCGACGAAGCAATCCATGCATCCGCAGGTGCGGAGAGATGGATTGCTTCGCTCCGCTCGCAATGACGGAGGCGCCTCACGCATACTCCGGCAGCTTCGCGGCGGCCTCGGGCTGCTTGCCGCGGATCATATCGGAGGCCTTGTCGGCGATCATCAAGGTCGAGGCGTTGAGATTGGCTGAGATCATCCGCGGCATGATCGAGGCATCGATCACGCGCAGGCCCTCCATGCCATGGACCCGAAGCTGGTCGTCGACCACGGCCCAGGGCGCGTCGGCCGGACCCATCCGGCAGGTGCAGCCGGGATGGAAAGTGGTGGTGCCGCGCTGGGTTGCGGCCGCGAGCAGCTCCTCGTCGCTAGTGACCTTCGGACCCGGAAAATCCTCATAGGCGAAATAGGGCTTGAGCGGCTCGGAGGCGAGCAGCCGGCGCGCCAGCTTCATGCCGGCGACGACGACGCGGCGGTCGATCTCCTCGGCGAGATAGTTGGTCTGGATGATCGGCGGCGCGAACGGATCGGCAGAGCGGATGCGGACATAGCCGCGGCTCTCCGGCCGCTGCTGCCATGAGGCGACCGTCATGCCGGGCTCGTCCTCGAGCTGGCCCTGCACGCCTTCCTTGTAGCTCGCCGGCGTGAAGGTGAGCTGCAAATCGGAGCTTTCGGTGGTCTCGCCGGAATGCCAGAAGCAGTAGACCATGGTCGGCGACAGCGACAGCAGCCCGCGCCGCGTCGTCGCCCATTTGATCGCCTCGCCCCACAGGCTGAAGCCGCGGCGCAGCTCGTTGATGGTCCGGATATTCTTGACCCGCGCCACCGAACGCGGCGCGTAATGATCCTGCAGGCCTTCACCGACACCCGGCAGCGCGTGGCGCACCTCGATGCCATGCGACTGCAACAGATCGGGCGAACCGACGCCGGAGAGCTGCAACAGCTGCGGTGAGTTGTAGGCGCCGCCGGAGAGGATGACCTCCTTGGTGGCGCGGATCTCGAGCGGATCGCCGTGCTTGCCGCCGCGGTTGTAGCGCACGCCGACGGCGCGCTTGCCCTCGAAGATGATGCCGGTGACGTGGGCATGCGTGCGTACGTCGACATTCGGCCGCTTCCGCGCCGGATGCAGGAACGCGGTCGCGGCGCTGACCCGGAGGCCGTTCAGGATGGTGCGCTGGCAGTACGACACACCCTCCTGGATCTGGCCGTTGTAATCGGGATTGCGCGGAATGCCGAGGCTGACCGCACCCGCCATGAAGGCCTCGCAGAGCGGATCCTGCCAGTCCATCGTGGTAACGGTGAGATTGCCGTCGCGGCCGCGATAGGTGTCGTCGCCCTCACCGATCCTTCTCTCCATGCGCCGGAAGTACGGCAGCACGTCGGGATAGCCCCAGCCGCGATTGCCGAGCTGCGCCCAGGTGTCGAAGTCCTGGCGCTGGCCGCGATTGTAGATGTGGCCGTTGATCGAGGACGAGCCGCCGAGCGTCTTGCCGCGCGGCGCGTAGATGCTGCGCCCGCCGGTGTAGGGACCCACCTCCTGCTGGTAGGCCCAGTTCACGCTCTTCATATGGAAGGTCTTGATGAAGCCGGCCGGCAGATGGATGTAGGGATGCCAGTCGCTCGGCCCCGCCTCGAGCACGCACACCCTGACCGCAGCGTCTTCACTCAATCGGTTGGTCAGCACGCTCCCGGCGGAGCCTGCGCCGATGATCACATAATCGAACGTTTCCATCGTCTCGCTTCTGGCGCCGACCAAGGTGTCAGCGCGGCTTTTCGTTGAGTTGATAGTTGAGATGCGCCTTCACCGTCGGCCATTCGCTGGCGATGATGCTGTAAACCACGGTGTCGCGCAACGTGCCGTTGGGCGCGATCTGATGGCTGCGCAGTATGCCGTCCTGCTTGGCACCCAGGCGCTCGATACCGCGCCGGCTCTGGTGATTGAAGAAATGCGTGCGGAACTCGACCGCGATGCAGTCGAGCTTCTCGAAGGCATGCTGCAGCAGCAGCAGTTTGCACTGCGTGTTGACCGCGCTGCGCTGCACACGCTTGGCGTACCAGGTCGAGCCGATCTCGACGCGGCGGTTCGGCGTGTCGACATTCATGTAGGTCGTCATGCCCGAGATCCGGCCATCGGCATCGAACACCGTGAACGGCAGCATCGATCCGGCGGTTTGCAGGCCGAGCCGGCGGTCGATCTCCTTGGCCATGTTCTCCGGCTGCGGAATGGCGGTGTACCAGAGGTTCGACAGACCACCGTCTTTCACCGCCTCGACGAGACCGTCGCGATGATCGTGCGAAAGTGGTTCGAGCCGCGCATGCGCGCCGCGAAGGGTGACCGGTTCAAGCCAGGGCATTCGAATATCCTCTACGTAGAAGCGGGTCTCACTCTAATCGTCATTGCGAGCGAAGCGAAGCAATCCATCTATCCGCACATGTGGAGGGATGGATTGCTTCGTCGCTTCGGCGCAAAATTGCGGGCTCCTCGCAATGACGGCGAGTGCATCATTTATTCAGAAAGTTCAGCGGCAATCCCGGCCGCGACCAGTCCATCGCGATCAGTTCGCCCTTGCCCGACAGCGTGATGTAGGCAGTCTTCAGATCCGGGCCGCCGAAAGCGATGTTGGTGGTGACGCGGTCGCCGGTCGGCACCTGCTCGACCACGCTGCCGTCGGGCGCGATCACCGATATGCAGCCCGAGATCAGCGTCGCGACGCAGACATTGCCTGACGCTTCGACCGCGAGCGAGTCGAACATCTGGTAGCCGCCGAGGCCCGCGATCGGTTTGCCGCGCTCGCCGCGATAGATCACGTCGCGCGGCTTGATGGTGCCGGGCTCGGACACCTCATAGGCCCACAGCCGCGCCGTCGGCGTCTCCGCGATGTAGACGGTCTTCTCGTCCGGCGACAGGCCGATGCCGTTGGCGGGCAGGATGCCGTGCACGGCCTCGACGATCTCGTTCATACCGGGCTTCAGATAGTAGAACGCGCCGACATCCATCTCGCGGGCGCGGCGCTTGCCGAGATCGGAGAACCACAGGCCGCCCTGCCTGTCGAACACCAGATCGTTTGGCCCGCGCAGCTCATGCTCGCCGCACTTCGTCGCCACGGTCTCGACCTTGCCGGATTGCAGATCGACGCGCTGGATCGAGCCGCCGAGATAATCCTCCGGCTGCGGTCCCGGCATGATCATGTTGCGGGTCGGGATCCAGGAAAAGCCGCCATTGTTGCAGACGTACATCTTGCCGTCGGGGCCGAGCGCCGCGCCGTTCGGCCCGCCCGGCACCTTGGCGACGATCTCCTTGCGCCCGTCGGGATACACCCGGGTCAGCCGCTGGCCGCGGATTTCGACCAGCACGACCGAACCGTCGGGCATCACGACGGGACCTTCGGGAAATTCCAGATCGGTGGCGAGAACTCGGATATTGGCCATGGCATCCTCCCGGCTCATTGGCTGCAGGCGAATTCCGAACGGTCCCGCACGCGCAACGTTGTTGTTTCATCCTGTTATGGCAAACGGGGTTTGGCTTGCCAAGCAATCAGCGGCGCAACGCTGCCCGGCGTTGAGGTGGGATGATGCCGCAAATGCACCTGTCGTCCCTGCGAAAGCAGGGACCCATGCTCCGCAGCGGATGTTGTGAATGGGACTCGTCGTTCGGGATTCGCTTAACAATGACGGCCTGTGGTTATGGGCAGGACGACACCGAATAGGTGGCACGGTGAGTGACTCAAACTTCCGCGCTCTCGCCACAAGACTGTCCGAGCTTTGCTTCACGCACGAGAATTGACAGGTTTTGCCAAGTTGCCCGTCGGGTTGTTTTGTCGCATCCCGCTTTCGTCATTCCCCGGTGCGCAATGCGCACCTGAGGGCGTACGAAGCACGAGCCCGGAATCCATTCATCCACGAATGGTGCGGCTCGATGGATTCCGGGCTCTCGCTTCGCGAGCCCCGGAATGACGATGGAAGCTGTGGGACGACGCGCTAGCTCAGCGCGCCCGCATGCACCCACCAGCCGGGATGCTCGGCACGGAGCTTCTCGCCGGCGGCCTGGGCGTCGGTATCGGTTCCGAACACCGCGAAGCAGGTCGCGCCCGAGCCGGACATGCGCACCAGGCGAACGTCCCTGGTCTCACGGAGCGCGGACAAGACGTCGCTGATGACCGGCTCGATGCGCGCGGCAGGGGCTTCGAGATCGTTGGTGCCGCGCGAAAGCGCTGTGATCCAATCGTCGACCACGCGGCCGGCGTCCGGCCAGGACGACGCCTGCATCACGACATCGGTGGCGCCGATCAAAAGCTCGCCATGGCGCAGGCCGAGCGCATTGAAGACATCCTTGGTCGCAACCGGCACGCGCGGATTGACCAGCACGCAGGGCATTGTCGGCAGGTCGAGCGGCAGCAGGCCCTCGCCGACGCCGGTCATGTCGCAGGCGCGGGAGGCGACGCACACCGGCACGTCGGCGCCGGTCTGCAGCGCGACCTCCATGATCCTGCTGTCGTCGAGCGAAAGTTCGTTGAGCCGCGCCAACAGCCGCAGCGCGGCCGCGGCATCCGCCGAGCCGCCGCCGATGCCGGCCGCAACGGGCAGCACCTTCTCCAGCGTGAAGTGGCCGACCTCGAGGTCCGCGACGCGCTCGCCGAGCAGGCGCGCGGCCTTGAGCACCAGATTGTCCGAGGTATCGCCGCAGGCATCGGCCAGCGGCCCCAGCATCGAGAGCGACAGCTCGGGACCCGGCTCGAGCGTGAGACGATCGGCGCAATCGGCAAACGCGACGACGCTCTCCAGGTCGTGAAACCCATCGACGCGCCGCCCGACAACCTTCAGCGTCAGGTTGACCTTGGCACGCCCTTCTTCAATCAGCGCCGGCACGGCGATAAACCCCTAAAAACAAACATGTGTTGCGATTAGCGTAAATCGCCGCACGATCCTATCCCTTTGTTTGCACGGAAATTCCGCCCTTGGCATGCGCTGGGCGCGGGCAAACCGTCATGGTCCGGCCATCTGCGAGTTCAGGCCAGAAACGTCGATGCCCGGGACGAGGCCCGGGCATCACGGTATTTTCCGGAAAGTCAGCGCGCGGACGGCCGATCAGCCGCCCTTGCCGTCGTCGTCCTTCTTCTTGTCGGCGGAGGCGGCGTTCGAGGTGTCGTCCGGCAGGCCGTTGTCGATCTTGGCCTGGATCTTCGGCAGCTCTTCCGGCTCGGGCTTGAGGTCGCGGGCATGCGCCCACTGGAACTTGGCTTCCAGCGTGCGGCCGACGCGCCAGTAGGCGTCGCCGAGATGGTCGTTGATGGTCGGATCTTCCGGCTTCAGGTCGATCGCGCGCTCGAGGTTCTTCACCGCCTCGTCGTAATTGCCGATCCGGTAATAGGCCCAGCCGAGGGAATCGACGATGTAGCCGTCGTCAGGACGCTGATCGACGGCACGCTTGATCATCTTCATGCCTTCGTCGAGGTTGATGCCCTGGTCGATCCAGGAATAGCCGAGATAGTTCAGCACATGCGGCTGCTCGGGCTGCAGCTCGAGCGCCTTGCGCATGTCGGCCTCGGCCTTGTTCCACTGCTTGGAGCGCTCCTCGCAGATGCCGCGGTAGTAGTAGGTGACCCAGGCGTTCTTGTCGCCGCCGGCCGCCGGCAGCGCGTCGATCGCCTGCGAATAGGTGGTGGCGCAGTCGGCGAACTTCTTGCGGCCACGCTCGATATTGCCGAGCGCCAGGATCGCCTCGATATCCTTCGGCTGATCGGCGGTGACTTCCTTGAGAATCTTGATCGCCTCGTCGCTGCGGTCGGCGGCGTCGAGATTGGTCGCGAGCTGGATCTGCGCGTTGCGCTTCAGCGGCGAGGACGCCGGCATCCGCTCATAGACCTTGATCGCCATCTGCGGCTTCTTCACCGATTCATAGAGGTCGGCGAGCGACAGCAGCGCCAGCGGATGGTTCGGCTGCAGATAGAGCGCGAGCTGCAGATAGACCAGCGCGAGGTCCTCGCCGCCGCGGCGGGTCAGCGTCGCGCCGATGCCGTACAGCGCCTCGGCGGCGCCGGCCTGCGGTGAATCGATCAGCGGCGGCAGCTTCTTGCCGGCCTTGGTCTCCTTGATGCCTTCCAGCACCAGCGGATGACGCGGCAGCTTCTTGTCGAACGCCTCGTACATCGCGGTCGCGGCGGCGGCATCCTTGTTGCGCGAGGTCCAGCGCGCATATTCGTCGACCGTGCGCAGCATCGAATCGTCGAGCTTGTAGACTTTCTCGAAGCGGGCGCCGGCATCCTTCTCCTTACCGGACAGCTCGTAGATCATGCCAGCGTGCAGATCCTTGAAGATCGGATACCACTCGGGGCCGGTCAGCTTGTCGATCGAGGCGACCGCGCCCTTGCTGTCGCCGGCGCCATAGGCCGCCCAGGCCGACAGCAGCGTCGCCACCAGATCGGTGATCGGGCCGCGCACCGACTGGTTGATGTTGGACTGCGCGGCGGCGTATTTCTTCAGCTTGAGGTCGCGCACGCCGACGACAAGGCGGGCGACGCGGTTGGCCTTGTCCTGGATCAGGATGCGGTCGGCGAGCTTCACCGCCTCGTCGATGTCGCCGTCGGCGAGCGAGGAGATGAAGGCGCGGTCGAGCAGCTCGGAATTCTTCGGATCGGTGCGCAGCGCCGAGCGGTAGAACGCAGCAGCTGAGGCCGCATCGCGCTCGACACTGGCGTGGCGGGCGGCCAGATAGCTGCCGGCCGTGGTCAGCGACTTCAGGTCCGTCTTGGACGGGAATTGCGCGGTATTGTCGGTCGGATGGTCGGGCGTCTGTGCCGACAGCTGCGCAGGCACGGCAAGCGCCGCGGCAGCAAGAACGGCAATCGTCAGGCGGTTGAAACGGGTGGACAGCATCACGGTCGCCTTGCTCCAGGGGTTTAAGGCCACGAAGGATTTACGGCCAAGATCTTCGCGACAAGATCCTGCGATCAGTCTCAAAATGCGAACCCAAGCGGCGGCATCCCGGCGAGCGACAATGCCGCTTTTGGCGTTTATCCGCAAGGATCGCCCAAAGGTAACCCATGCCGAATCAATTGGCAGATTAGGCCGTTAGGCCTGCCGATCCAGCCAGCCCACCGCAAGACCCTCCCACTATGGCGGTATCGTGACCGGGCCCGGCATATTCGCGTGCGGAAGCAAAAAGCGCCTCGGGGGCTCGCCACGCAGCCAGTTCCACCGCTCCCCTTGTGGGAGAGGTCGGAATTCAAGCGGAAGCTTGAATTCCGGGTGAGGGGTCCAGATCTATCCGTCGATCGAAGTCCCTCGATGGACCGGTACCCCTCACCCGGATTGCATCTTTCGATGCAGTCCGGCCGCTCCCACGAGGGGGAGAGGCACAGCGCAGGTTGCGGCGCAGACGCCATCCACCTCACGCAAATGTGGTCGGCCGCGTCAGCCGCACTTTGGCCTTACATCGCCTCGTAGTTCGGACCGCCGCCACCCTCCGGAGGAACCCACGTGATGTTACCGTTGGGGTCCTTCACGTCGCAGGTTTTGCAATGGACACAGTTCTGGGCGTTGATCTGGAAGCGCGGACCTGAGGACTCCTCGACCCACTCATAGACGCCGGCCGGGCAATAGCGGTTCGAGGGACCGGCGAACACGTCGTGCTCGGAGGTCTTCTGCAGGTTCATGTCGGCGACCTTGAGATGGACCGGCTGGTCCTCCTCGTGGTTGGTGTTGGACAGGAACACCGACGACAGCTTGTCGAACGAGATCTTGCCGTCGGGCTTCGGATAGGCGATCGGCTGGTGCTGCTTCGACGGATCGAGCGTCTTGCGGTCCGGCTTGGCGTGCGACTGGGTGCCGAACAGCGAGAAACCGAGCGTGTTGCACCACATGTCGAAGCCGGAGAGCGCCATTCCGAGCAGGTTGCCGAACTTCGACAGCAACGGCTTGGCGTTACGGACCTTGAACAGGTCCTTGCCGATCGCCGACGAGCGCCAGGCATTCTCGTACTCGACGAGCTCGTCATTGGCGCGGCCGGCGCCGAGCGCGGCCGCGACGTGCTCGGCGGCGAGCATGCCGGAGCCCATCGCATTGTGGACGCCCTTGATGCGCGGCACGTTGACGAAGCCGGCGGCGCAGCCAATCAGCGCGCCGCCCGGGAAGGAGAGCCGCGGCACCGACTGGTAGCCGCCTTCGGTGATGGCGCGCGCGCCATAGGCAAGCCGCTTGCCGCCTTCGAACAGCTCGCGGATATCGGGATGCGTCTTCATCCGCTGGAATTCGTCGAACGGCGACAGATACGGGTCGGTGTAGTTCAGATGCACGACGAAGCCGACCGCGACGCGGTTGTCGTCGTAGTGATAGAGGAACGAGCCGCCGCCGGTCTTGTCGTTCAGCGGCCATCCCAGCGTATGCTGGACCCGTCCCTTGCGGTGCTTGGCCGGATCGATCTGCCAGACTTCCTTGAGCCCGATGCCGAATTTCGGCGGCTCGGAGTTGGCGTCGAGCTTGTAATTCGCGATCAGCTGCTTGGTGAGCGAGCCGCGCGCGCCCTCGGCGAACAGCGTGTACTTGCCGAGCAGCTCCATGCCGCGGGTGTAGGAATCCTTGTGGCTGCCGTCCCTGGCGATGCCCATGTCGCCGGTCGCGATGCCGCGCACCGCGCCCTTGTCGTCATAGAGCACTTCGGCGGCGGCAAAGCCCGGATAGATCTCGACACCGAGCGCTTCCGCCTTCGGCGCCAGCCAGCGGCAAACATTGCCGAGCGAGCCGATGTAGTTGTGATGATTGTGCATCAACGGCGGCATGATGAAGTTCGGAATGCGGAACCAGCCTTGCGACGTGGTCCAGTAGAACCGATCTTCCTTGACCTGGGTCTTCAGCGGACAGTCGGCGTCCTCGCGCCAGTCCGGAACGAGCTTGTCGAGCCCGACCGGATCGATCACCGCACCCGACAGGATGTGCGCGCCGACCTCGGAGCCCTTCTCCACCACGACGATCGAGAGCTCGGGATTGAGCTGCTTCAGCCGGATCGCGGCCGACAGGCCCGACGGGCCGGCGCCGACGATGACGACGTCGAATTCCATAGACTCGCGCGGGGGAAGGTCTTCAGCACTCATGATCTTGGTCTCAGCCCATTGAGAACGCTTCTAAGCTTTTCAAAAGTCGTTGTTTCCGATTTTTGGCGGAAGGACAACCATGGAATTGCGCTTCCACGGCTTTGCACGGCCCGGATACCTTGAGAGAATAATCTTTTCCGAAATCGAGCCTCCACTTTTCTCCGCCATGCTCTAGATTGCGCCGATCATGGCCCTGACGCCCGAGCCCACCCCTACACTGCAGCAATTGCTGGCCTTTTACCTCGAGGCCGGGGTCGATTGCGCGCTTGGCGACGAGCCGATCAACCGGCTGGAAGAGCCCGAGCCAGTTCCCGCCCCCGCCGCGCCGCGTCCAGCAGTTGCACTCAATCCGCTGCGCCCGCCGCCGATGGCCGCCGTTCCGCGCAGCGAAATCACCATCGCGCCGGACGCCGCAATCGCCTCCGCGCGCGAGGCCGCACGCACCGCGCCGACGCTCGAGGCGCTGCGTGGACTGATGGAGACGTTCGACGGCTGCGCGCTGAAGCACACCGCGACCCGGCTGGTGTTCGCCGATGGCAATCCACAGGCGCGCGTGATGTTCGTCGGCGAGGCGCCGGGCCGCGACGAGGACATCGAGGGGCTGCCGTTCGTCGGCCGCTCCGGCAAGCTGCTCGACCGCATGATCGCGGCGATCGGGCTCGATCGCAGCAAGGCCTATATCGCCAACGTCATCCCGTGGCGGCCGCCGGGCAACCGTACGCCGACGCCGCAGGAGACCCAGGTGTGCCTGCCCTTCATCCAGCGCCATATCGAGCTGGTGAATCCCGACGTGCTGGTGACGCTCGGCAATCCCTCGACGCAGGCGCTGCTCGGCACGCGCGAGGGCATCATGCGCACCCGCGGCAAATGGATCGACTACGACACCGGCACGCGCACGATCCGCGCCGTCGCCACCTTCCATCCGGCCTACCTGTTGCGCTCGCCGTCCTACAAGAGATTGTCGTGGCAGGATTTGCGCGCGATCGCGAAGGTGCTTGCTTCGTAGGATGGTGCTTGCTTCGTAGGATGGGTAGAGCGCAGCGAAACCCATCATTAGCGCAGCGGGCATCAATCGATGGGTTTCGCTGCGCTCTACCCATCCTACGGATCGACTGATCCCTACCCCTTCGGCCGCACGATCGCCCAGCCGATCCGCAGCACCGGCTGCCGGCCGTTGACCAGCCGGTCGAACGAGCGCGGCACTTCCGGCACGAGGCCGGGGAAACGCTGCGCGAGCTCGGGCGGCGGCGTGCCGGCGGTGTCTTGCGCGCGCCAGACCACGACGCCGCCGGTCTCGTTGAATTTTGCGACCGACAGCCAGGGCGTCCGCTGCGGCGCGGCGTCGAGCAAAAGATGCGGACGGCGCGCGTTCATCGCAATCAGGCTGGCGAGCTCGGGATCGCCCGCCACCGCGCGCAGGCGCTGGTTGGTCCGGCGTTCATAGCTGTCGTCGAAGAAACGTCCCATCGCGGCTGCCGGCAGCGAGGTCGGCACCTCGGTGGTGCTGGTCCAGGGCAGGAACAGCGCCGCTGCCAGCGCGACCGCGGCGGGCGCAGCGACAGCGAAGGCCCACACCGAGCGCAACAGCCGCTGCCGCCTGAGATGGATCAGATCGCCGGTCGCGACGACGACCGCGAGCCCCGACATCAAGAGCGCCACGCCGGCGCCGCCGAAGGCGCGATCCAGATCGAACAGCCCGGAGACGAAGCTGCTCACGATCGCCGGCGCGAACGCAAAGAAATAGACGAAGTGCTGTGCCAGCGGGCTGACCGGCGGACGGTAGATGATCGGAGCATCCTCACGGTCGCGAGCGAACCAGCGCGAATTGAGGATCGCCAGCGGCACGATCGCACCCGTCGCCACGATCAGCCCGCCGAGCACCACACCCCAGTGCAGCGCGCGCGCCTTGAGATCGGCAGCGGCGGGCAAGGCCGGTAGCGCCAGCACGTCGGCGCGGACCAGCCAGATCAGATAGGGCAGCGCCAGCACGATGATGACCAGCAGCGCATAGAGCGGATCGACCGCGCGCAGCGTGCGTCGCCCGCGCTCGGTTGCGACCGCAAAGCCGACCACGAGCAGGATCATGCCGAGCGCCGCCGGTGTCGTCAGCAGCAGCAGGCCGCAGTCGATCGACCAGGCGAACCAGGCGGCGCGCCGGTCCTGCCCGATCAGTTGCCAGGAATGCAGCAGCAACAGCGCCCACAGCGGACGCGCCAGGATCAGCGGGCCGAACTCGACGCTCGGCGAGGAGAATACGACGACCGTCATCGACAGCAGCACCGCCAGCACGCCCTGCGGACCGCCGACGATGGCGCGCGCCAGCTGGTAGAAGGCGATGAAGGTGACGATCTCGCAGACCTGCGCCAGCAGATAGACGCCGAACACGTGATTGCCGGCGGCGCGAAAGGCGATGTCGGCGAGCCAGAACGAAAGCGGCGGCCCCATGTCGGTGCCGACCTGATATTCGCGGCCGAACGCGAGGACGGTGGCGAGATTGCCGGGCGGGCTGCCGTAGAAGATCAGCGGCAGGAGCAGCCAGATCGCCGCCTGCACCAGCACCACGACCCACACCACGAGGCGCGGCCGGGCGCGGATCAGTTCGACAACCAGGGAGGTAAACCGCATGAAACGCCTGAAATGCCCCAGCCACCCGTCAGCGGCGCCATCTGATCCCGAGGGTTTTGATAAACGGCGGCGGCGATGGAGGCAACCGGGGCGGATGGGTCCACGGTGCAAAGTCAAATCCAAGTGTCGTGCCCCGTGAAGGCGGGGCATCCAGTACGCCGCGGCGGCTGAGCTTACGCACAACTGTCTCTGGAATACTGGATCGCCCGGTCCCGTCTCCGCCGAGGCTGCGATCCCAGGCGCGCCGAAGCTTTAGCGGAGGTGGCGAACCGGGCGATGACAGCGTTGGGTGAGCTGGCGCCGTCGCGCGCTATGCCGCCGCCGATGCTGCGGCTTCGGTTTCCGTGTCCACCGTGAACAGGTCGGGCTCGGCCGGCACCGGGAAATGCTTCAGCCGCGCGGCGACGACCGGCGCGAAGAAGCTGCGGTGATGGGTGCTGGGGCCGAGCCGGTCCAGCGCCTCGAGGTGCTCGGGGACACCATAGCCCTTGTGCTGCTCGAAGCCGTAGCCGGGGCAATCCAGCGCCAGCGCGCACATCAGGCGATCGCGCGTCACCTTGGCGATGATCGAGGCCGCCGCGATCGAGGCCACGATGCCGTCGCCGCCGATCACGGCGTCGCAGTCGCAGGGCGTGGCGAGCTTGTCGCGGCCGTCGACGAAGACGTGCTTTGGCATTTCCGGCAACGCATGCACCGCGCGCGCCAGCGCCCACAGCGAGGCGCGCAGGATATTGTCGCGGTCGATTCGCGCCGGCGAGGCCACCGCGACCGAGAACGCGGCAGTGGCGCAGATTTCCTCGAACAGTTCCTCGCGGCGCTCGGCGGTCAGCCGCTTGGAATCATCGAGGCCCTTGGGAACTCGGTTGGGGTCGAGCACCACCGCGGCGGCGACCACCGGACCTGCCAGCGGACCGCGCCCGGCCTCGTCACAGCCGGCGACCGGCCAGATGCCGCGCTTGATCAGCGCGCGCTCGCGCCGAAAGCTCGGCCGCGTCACGGCGATCACGCGCTTGCCCGGCTTGGCTGATTTGGCCGGCGCCTTCTTCGACGTGCTCTTTGACGCGCTTTTGGACTTGTCCCGAATCATGCGGGGGATGGTGGTCAAGCCGGCTCCGCGGCGCAACCGGGAACCCGGCGCCCTTCCCCGTTATTCAATCGGCTAATCCGGGATGGACACCCGCCTGATGTCGAGAACCTCAAAACCCGGCGCGCGCACGACTTCCCAGGCGTGGCCGTCGGGATCGCCGAAATAGCCGCAATAGCCGCCATAGCTCGTCGGCTGCGCGGCCTTGAGCAGTTTGGCGCCTTTCGACAGCGCGAACGCCATCACGCGATCGACCTCGGCATCGTCGTTGCAATTCCAGGCGATCGACACACCGTGGAATGCTGAAGGCCGCGGCTGATCGGGCAATCCGGCGTCGACGGCGAGCAGATGCCACGGGAATAGCCCGAGCACGCTGCCGCCGGTGTCGAAGAAGGCAACCTCCTCGCCGGTCGCGCGCATCTTTCTGGTGAACCCGAGGGACTCATAGAAGGCGATGCTGGCGCGCATGTCGCTGACGCCGAGCGTGAGGACGGTAAAGCGGGCGGTCGGGGCGTTACTCATGTTTTACCTTTCCCGTCATTGCGAGCGAAGCGAAGCAATCCATCGTACCTCATATGCCGAAGCGTGGATTGCTTCGTCGCTTCGCTCCTCGCAATGACGCCTGTGGCATCAGAATAAACTGAGCTGCTGCCCGCTGCGCTTCGGCTTGGCGAAGTGATCCGTGGTCAGCTTGGTACGGCGCTTGTTGAGGCCGAGCTTCTCGCAGGCGATCTCGAAGCGGCGGCCGATCATCCAGGCCATCGGGCCGGTGCCCTTCATTCTTGTGCCCCATTGCGAGTCGTAGTCGCGGCCTCCGCGCATGTCGCGGATCAGCGTGAAGACGTGGCGGTAGCGGTCGGGATAGTTCGCCATCAGCCATTCGCGGAACAGATCGCGGACCTCGAGCGGCAGCCGCAGCAGCACGTAGCTTGCCTCCCTCGCGCCGGCATGCGCGGCGGCATCAAGGATGCGCTCGATCTCGGAATCATTCAGGGCCGGGATCACGGGCGCGACCATCACCGTGGTCGGGATGCCGGCATCAGCCAGCCGCTTGATCGCCTCGAGCCGTTTCGACGGGGTCGAGGCGCGCGGCTCCATGGTGCGGGCGAGTTTCGGGTCGAGCGTCGTCACCGAGAGCGCGACCTTGGCGAGATTGCGCTTGGCCATCCGCGCCAGGATGTCGATGTCGCGGGTCACCAGCGCCGACTTGGTGACGATGCCGACCGGATGGCCGGCGCGCTCCAGCACCTCGAGGATGCCGCGCATGATCTGCCGTTCGCGCTCGATCGGCTGATACGGATCGGTGTTGGTGCCGATCGCGATCATCCGCGCCTCGTAATCGGGCGCCGCCAGCTCCTTCTCGAGCAGCGCCGGCGCGTCCGGCTTGGCGAACAGCTTCGACTCGAAGTCGAGCCCCGGCGACAGGCCGAGATAGGCGTGGGTCGGCCGCGCGAAGCAATAGACGCAGCCATGCTCGCAGCCGCGATAGGGATTGATCGAGCGGTCGAACCCGATGTCGGGCGAGTCGTTGCGGGTGATCACCTTGCGCGAGGTGTCGAGCGCCACGCTGGTCGAAAACGGCGGAAGGTCTTCGAGGCTCTGCCAGCCGTCGTCGAAGGCGACCCGCGCCTCGGCCTCGTAACGGCCGCTGGCGTTGGACTGCGCGCCGCGGCCGCGCCGCCGCTCACGCTCGATCGCGACTGCAAGCTCGGGAAAAGGGGCAGGAACAGGTGAAGGTGCACCCGCCGGGTTATCGGAGGGCGCCGTTACCGGCGGGTGCTTGAGGGCATGAGAGGATGCTCGGCTCATGCATTGAAGCTAACACAGCCCTAGAACAAATCAAGAACATGAACTGAGAAAATCCACAAAGTGATGGCGTAAAAATCTGCAGGCGAACAGGCTGCTTTGAATATGACAAGGTGATAACACGGCCGGAGTTTCTCCATTGTTTGAGCCACCGAAGCCTCAAAATCATGCTGAGCGTGATCATCCCCACCGATGGCGTAGAGCGCACTGCGGTCGCAACATTGGCCGCGCTGGTGCCGGGTGCGGCCGCTGGTGTCATCCGCGAGGTGCTGCTGGTCGACCGCACCAACAGCGATGTGATGGAGCGCGTTGCCGACATCGCCGGCTGTCACTTCCTGCGTTTCGAGGGCACCCGCGCCGCAGCGCTCGCGGCAGGCGCCAGGCAGGCGCGGTCGCCCTGGCTGATGTTCCTGCATCCGGGCGCGGTTCTCGACGCCGGCTGGATCGAGGAGACCACCCAGTTCATCCAGATGGTGGCGGCAAGCGGCAAGGATCGCGCCGGCATCTTCCGCTACGCCCGCGCGCCGTATAGCGACCCCGGTCTGCGCGACGGCCTCAAATTCGTCGCCCGGATGATCGCCGGGCCCTCGGCCGAACAGGGCCTGCTGATCGCGCGCGAGCATTACGAGCGGATCGGCGGCTACCGGCCGGATGCCCGCCGCTCCGAGGCGCGTCTGCTGCGCCGGCTCGGCCGCTCCTCCCGCACCATGCTGCGCAGCCGGATCATGGTGGCGTAAGGCCTGACGTCAGAAACCATTAGAGAAGTTAGGCCCTTTCGCCTGCCGCCGTCATGCCCGGCCTTGGGCCGGGCATCCACGTCTTTGCTTCGGTCACGCAAGAAAGACGTGGATGGCCGGGACGAGCCCGGCCATGACGAAGATAGTCGTTTCAGTCGGTCAGAAAGATGTGAGATCGGTTATGCGAAGACCCACTTGCCATTTATTTGATTTCATCAAATAATATATTTGATGAAATCAAATTCCTATGACGCCTCCCTCGAGAGCCAGGTTGCCGCGGTCCGCGGCTTCAGCCGGTTCTACACCCGCAAGCTCGGCATCATCGAGCCGAAGCTCTTGCACTCGACATTCACGCTGCAGGAAGCGCGGATCATCTACGAGCTCGCGCATCGGGAGAACTGCACCGCGACCGACCTGGTGCGCGATCTCGACCTCGATGCCGGCTTCGTCAGCCGCACGCTGGCGGCGCTGCAACGCCGCCAGATCGTGACCCGCAAGCCGTCAAGGGCTGACAAGCGCGTCAACGAGGTGGCGCTCACCGCCAAGGGCCGCACTGCTGCCGCCGATCTCGACCGCCGCTCGCGCAGCGAGGTCGGGGCGCTCTTGAAGCAGATGGATGGCGACCGCCGCGCCGCGGTGGTGCGCGCGATGGGCACGATCGAGCAGTCGCTGGAGCCCCCGGCCGAGAAGCCGGCGGCCTTCCTGCTGCGCAGTCACCGCGTCGGCGACATCGGCTGGGTGATCTCGCAACAAGGTCGCGCCTATGCGGAGGAGTATGGCTGGGACATCAGCTACGAGGCATTGGTCGCCGAGATCTGCGCGCAATTCCTGCGATCGTTCGATCCGGCCTGTGAGCATTGCTGGATCGCGGAGGTCGACGGCGAGCCGGTCGGCTCGATCTTTCTGGTCAACGGCGGCGATGGGATCGCCAAGCTGCGGCTGCTGGCAGTGGAGGAAAAGGCGCGCGGGCTCGGCGTCGGCCGTGCCCTGGTCGACCAGTGCATCCGCTCCGCACGCGAGATGGGCTACAGGAAGATGACGCTGTGGACCCAGAGCATTTTGGTCGCCGCGCGCGGCATCTACGCCCGTGCCGGCTTTCAACGGGTGAAGGAAGAGAAGCATCACAGCTTTGGCGTCGACCTGGTAGGCGAGACCTGGGAGTTGGATTTGTAGGGCCCCTCCTCGTCGTCATTCCCCGATGCGCAATTGCGCATCTGAGGGCATCGCGCAGCGATGAGCCCGGAATGACAGGGGGGTGGTGGCTACGCGCTCGCGCCCTTCGCCTTCGGCCGACGCAGATGCTCGTCGAGCCGCGGCATGATCTCGACGAAATTGCAGGGGCGCGTGCGGTAGTCGAGCTGCGCGGCGAGGATGCCGTCCCAGCCGTCGCGGCAGGCGCCGGGCGAACCGGGCAGGCAGAAGATGAAGGTGGCGCCCGCCACACCCGCGGTGGCCCGGCTCTGGATCGTCGATGCCCCGATCTTGGCGTGGCTCAGCATGTGGAAGGCGATCGAAAAGCCGTCCATCCGCTTCTCGAACAGCGGCTCGACCGCCTCCGGCGTCACGTCGCGGCCGGTGAAGCCGGTGCCGCCGGTGGTGATGACGGCATCGACGCCGGGATCGGCGATCCAGCGCCTGATCACGGCTCTGATAGCCTCGACATCGTCGGTGACGATCTCGCGCGCCGCCAGCTTGTGGCCGGCTGCGGTGAGACGGTCGGCCAGCGTGGTGCCCGATTTGTCATCCGCCAGCGAGCGGGTGTCGGAAATCGTCAGCACCGCGATGTTGAGCGGGATGAATGATTTGGATTCGTCGATCGAGGACATTCTATCTACCTCATGTCCCGGACGCGGTGCAGCGCGCTAGCGCTGCTCCGCAGAGCCGGGACCCATCAACCTGCGATCTCACTCCACGAAAGGCCCCGGACCAGCAGCGCATCACTTGGTGCTGCGCTGCATCCGGGGCACGAGAGCGTCGCTACCCACCCCCGCCGAACGTGTTGCAGGCCTGCACGGTGCCCTGTTGGTAGCCGGTCATGAACCACTGCTTGCGCTGCGCGGCGGAGCCGTGGGTAAAGGAATCAGGCACCACCCTGCCCGTCGCCTGCCGTTGCAGCGTGTCGTCGCCGATCGCATTCGCCGTGGTGAGCGCGGCGTCAATGTCGCCGGCCTCGAGGAAGCCCGGCCGCTTCTTCTCCTCGCGGTTGACCCAGACGCCGGAGAGACAATCGGCCTGCAACTCGACCTTGACCTGCAGCGCGTTGGCCTCGGCCTTGCTGCCCGCCTGCTGCTGCAACCGGTTCACCCGCGGGATGATGCCGAGCAGGTTCTGGATGTGATGGCCAGCCTCATGCGCGATGATATAGGCCGCGGTGAACTTGCAGGCGTTGCCCGAGCAGCCGCGGAAGCGCGTCTCGACTTCACGGAAGAAACCGGTGTCGAGGAAGATGGTCTTGTCCGGCGGGCAGTAGAACGGTCCCATCGCCGACTGCGCCATGCCGCAGCGGCCGCCATTGGTAGCGTTGCGGAACAGCACGATCTTCGGACCGGTGTAGGACTGCCCCGAGGCCTGGAAGATTTCGCTCCAGCGATCGTCGATCTCGCCGAGGATGCCGGCGATCATGCTGCCCATCTCGTCGGTCGGCGCGCCGCGCTTGGCCTGCCCGCCCGACGACTGCCGATCGGTCTGGTAGGTCGGCGCCTGGCCGCCGCCGGTGAGAATCTCGGCGCCGCCGATCAGGATGCGCGGATCGATGCCGAAGGCGTAGCCGAGCAAGCCGAGCACGATGACCGTGCCGATGCCGAGCCCGCCACCGCCGCCCATCGGGATCCCGAAGCCGCCACCACCGCCGCCGCCTCCGCTGTCGTCGCGACGGTCTTCGATGTCGTCGCTGCGGCGGAAATCATCATAGCGCATGGCGGTTTCCCTTCATTCCAGTCGGCGCCCCAATGCGGGACACACCAACCTAAAATTTCCATTCTGTTAATCAATATCCTGCCCGGCAAAAATTGCCTAGTCGTTAGACGCGCATCCCTCGCACGGAGAACGCTGCAAGCTGTGGCCAATTTACCGGCCGAATCGTGCCGGTTTGATGATCCGCAAAAATTTTCGCCGAACGCGCTGATGTTGCAGCACAACGCAAACGACACTGCGCCATGTCGCGCAAAAGATGCTGCAATCTTTTGCATGAACATTTCCAATTAAGTCGATTTTTCCTTTGCCGGGTCAATGTGACGCCAGTCGGTTGTTTAGTCCCGCGTCGCCGACAGCGTCGCCTGAGTCAGAGTTCTTGAGTCATGGTTGTGTCGCGTCGCGGGGCGTCTGCAAGGGCGCCCCGCACTAAATTTGAGAGTGCCCCGTCGAGCCACATCGTCATTGGCGATTGCGTGGCCGAGTTGTCGAAGCTTCAGGCCGGCTCGGTCGACCTGGTCTTCGCGGATCCTCCCTACAATCTGCAGCTCAAGGGCGATCTCAAGCGCCCCGACGAATCGCATGTCGATGCCGTCAACGACGACTGGGACAAGTTCTCGTCGTTCGCTGCCTATGACGATTTCACGCGCGCCTGGCTGCTCGCCTGCCGCCGCGTGATGAAGCCGTCGGCAACGCTGTGGGTGATCGGCTCCTATCACAATATCTTCCGCGTCGGCGCGATCATGCAGGACCTCGGCTTCTGGCTCCTGAACGACATCGTCTGGCGCAAGTCCAATCCGATGCCGAACTTCCGCGGCCGCCGCTTCACCAACGCGCACGAGACCATGATCTGGGCCGCGCGCGACGAGAAAGCCAAGGGCTACACCTTCAACTATGAAGCGCTGAAGGCGTCCAATGAGGACGTGCAGGCGCGCTCCGACTGGCTGATCCCGCTGTGCACCGGCGAGGAACGCCTCAAGGGCGACGACGGCAAGAAGGTCCATCCGACGCAGAAGCCCGAGCAGCTGCTCGCCCGCGTGCTGCTGTCGTCGTCGAAGCCCGGCGATCTCGTGATCGATCCGTTCAACGGCACCGGCACCACCGGCGCTGTCGCCAAGCGCCTCGGCCGCAACTATATCGGCTTCGAGCGCGACAGGACCTATGCCGCCGCCGCCGAAGCGCGAATCGCCGCGATCGAGCCGCTGCCGGCCGAGACATTGGCCCCGTTCATGACCGCGCGCGAGGCGCCGCGGGTGGCATTCTCCGAGCTGATCGAACGCGGCATGATCGTGCCCGGCGCGAAACTCGTCGATGCCAAAAAGCGTCATGGCGCCCTGGTGCGCGCCGACGGCGCCATCATGCTCGGCGACAAGGTCGGCTCGATCCACCGCATCGGTGCCGTTGCGCAGGGCTCCGGCGCCTGCAACGGATGGACCTTCTGGCACGTCGAGACCAAGACCGGGCTCAGGCTGATCGACGAGCTGCGCGCCGAGATTCGCTCCGGGATGGCGGTGGGCTGAGCAAGCCGACTAATCTTCCTCGTCATTCCCCGATGCGCAATTGCGCATCTGAGGGCTCGCGAAGCGAGAGCCCGGAATCCATCGGGCCGCTGAGCACGTGGCGAAATGGATTCCGGGCTCGCCGCTTTGCGGCGCCCCGGAATGACGGAAATGACGCCGTCTTGAACATGGGCCGCCTTGTTGCGCCACCGCGGCGGGCATACATTCACCCCCGTCACTTGCCGTTTCGATTGGTCGCCCGATGCGAAGACAATCCGAGACCTTGCTGCTGGTGCCGCTGTTGCCGGTCTTCCTGCTCGGCATGTTTCCGATGCTGCTGATCGGCCTGCTCGGATTCTTCGGCCTGATCATCTTCGGCATCCTGCTGGTCTGCGTCGGCTTGACGCTCGCCCTCGAAGCGCATGGCGAGTTCAATGAAGAGATCATCGTCCACGGCTATGCCCGCGGCTCTGAGCGCGCGACGCAGCTTTCCAACCTGCATGCTGCGACCCGCTCCGCCGCCGCGCTGGACGTCGCGGGCGTTGCGCTGGTCGTCGCGGGTATCCTGGGCTTCTTCTGGGCCGGTTGACCGGCGCGGCACGCGACCCTGATTCACAAACTCGTCGCTTGCGCATTGCAGCGAATTTTGCGCATGAGGGGCCAAGCGGCCGTTCCCCGCCGCGTCCCGATTTCGCCGGTCACAAGAACCAAGGGAGTCCCTTCATGATCAAATTCTATTTCAATGGCGCGCCGAATCCGAACAAGGTCGCCCTGTTCCTGGAAGAATCTGGCCTGCCGTTCGAGGCGATCCCGGTCGACACCCGCAAGGGCGAGCAGTTCGCGCCGGAATTCCTCAAGGTCAACCCGAACGGCAAGGTGCCGGCGATCGACGACGACGGGGTGCTGGTGTTCGACTCCAACGCCATCCTGCTTTACCTCGCCGAGGAGAACGGCAAGTTCCTGCCCGCCAACACGCCGGCCAACCGCGCCGCGACGCTGTCCTGGCTGATGTTCATCGCAACCGGCCTCGGCCCGTATTCCGGCCAGGCGGTGCATTTCAAGCATTTCGCGCCAAAGGATCTCGACTACGCCAACAACCGTTACCAGTATGAGGCGCATCGCCACTACAAGATCCTCGACGATCATTTGGCGAAGTCGCGCTACATGGTCGGCGACAGCTACACGATCGTCGACATGGCGTTCTGGGGCTGGGCGCGGATGGCGCCGTTCATCCTCGGCGAGGAAGGCTATGCGAAATATCCGAACGTGAAGCGGCTGGTCGACGAGATCTCGGCCCGGCCGGCGGCGGCGCGCGCGATCGCGCTGAAAGACAAGCACACCTTCAAGACCGAGATGGACGACGCGGCGCGCGACATCATGTTCGGCCACCTCAAGTCCAAGGTGGCGTAAGCCATCCATCAAAGCTGCGCAGGGTGGGCGCGCTTGCGCGTTGCCCACCCTGCGCATTTCGCATCGCATCTTACGGCGGCCAGTAATTGCCGTTGTCGTACCGGCCTTGATGGACGATGTCGGCGCGGCAGACGCCGACGTCCTGCAGCTCACGTTCACTCATGGCAGCAAGCTGTCGCCACGCGCGCCGGTTCTCACGCCACTGCCGGATCCAGGCCAGCGCTGCCGCGGCTGCGGCCGTCAGTGCTTCAACCCGCCGCGCGAACCGCGGCCGCCGGAAACGGACCGAGTGCCTTCTCGGTCAGCACCGAGTCGCAATATTCCCGGACTTCCTTGATCCGGCCGCCGTCGAAGCGAAACACCAGGCAGTAGTCGTTGTCATAGCGCTGACCTTGCTTGGTGAGGTTGCTGCCCTTGGCCTCGACCGCGACGATGTCGCCGTCGGCGATGAAGCGATGGGCGATGGTGCGGCCGCGCTCCACCAGTCTGGAGCGGACGTGGCCGTGCAGGTCGTTCATGATCGACGGCTTGCCGGTGAAGGTGCGTGACCAGGAATATTGCCCGGTCACGGTCCAGATCGCGTCGTCGGCGAGATTGGCCACCAGCAGCGATTTCTCGCGCACCGCGGGATCGGGATCGCCTGCGATCGCGAATATCTCCTGCACCAGTTTCTTGTTGTCGGCTGCGCTCATGGCGGGTCTCCTTGCGATGGATTGGCTCTGATTTCAGGCATTTCCTCATGCGAAGCGCTATTCGCTGCGCGTGAAAACGCCTTGCCTCCCGATCATGCGGCGCCGGTGCACATTCTTCCAATCGATAGGTGGTATGATATATATTCGCCCGATGAATTTGAATTCGCTTGACCTCAATCTGCTGGTCGCGCTCGACGCCCTGCTGCGCGATGCCAATGTCAGCCGCGCCGCGATGCGGCTCAATCTGTCGCAGCCGGCGACCAGCCACGCGCTGCAGCGGCTGCGCGACCTGATCGGCGATCCGTTGCTGGTGCGCAACGGCGCACGGATGGAGCTGACGCCGCGGGCGCAGGCGCTGCGTTCACCGCTGGCACAGGCGCTCGACCAGGTGCGCACGCTGTTCGTCTCCGATGATTTCGACCCCGCGCGCAGCGAGCGACATTTCCGCTTGATGATGCCCGACCTCGCGGTCGAGTTGCTGATGCCGCGGCTGATGGAGAAGGTGACGCAGCTGGCGCCGAACGTCACGATCGACGTGGTGCCGTGGCGGAGCTCCACGATCTTCACGCCCGACTTCGCCCGCACCATCGACCTCGTGATCTCGATCGGCAATTCCTTCAAGGGATTTCACCGCCAGCGGCTCTACACCGACATCGATGCGCTCGCGGTGCGGCGCGGCCATCCCGCCGGCGCCAAGCTCAGGAAGCGCGAGGCGTTCCTCGCGGCACGGCACGTCGCGGTGATCATCCGCGGCCATAACGAGGATCTGATCGATACCTGGCTGCACGCCAAGGGCATCCAGCGCCGGATCGCGCTGGTGGTGCCGGGTTATATCGAGGCGCTGCACGTCACCGCGCGCACCGACCTCGTCGCCTTCGTGCCGCGCCGGCTGATCTCCGCTCTGTCGAAACAATTATCGCTGGTGACGGTGACGCCGCCGCTCGATCCCGGCATCGATGAGCAGCACATGTTCTATCCGACACGGGCCCAGATGGATCCCGGTTCGATCTGGCTGCGCCGGCTGATGCTGGAGACCGGAAGGGAGTTGGAGACGCGGAAGGTGTGACGCGACGCTCCATCCGCGCGTCGTCCCGGCGAAGGCCGGGACCCATTACCACCATTCTGGATCGTGGATGAAGGCTGCGGCCCCAGCGTCGTACCACAAGCGAGATTTGTGGTTATGGGTCCCGGCCTTCGCCGGGACGACAGCGAGTTCTTGGCTTCCGCGTCGCTCTCTGCCTTACACCCTCTGCTCGGCCAGCACCTTCTGCACCGCAGGCCGTTGCTCCATCGCCGCGCGATGCGCCTTCACCTTGGGCAGGGTCGCGATGTCGACGCCGTCGCCATCGAGCCAGAGGGTGAGCGTGTAGAGATAGGCGTCGCCGACCGTGTAGCTGTCGCCCATCACCCAGGGGCCCTTCAACATGTCGCGCTCGATCAGATTGAAGCAGGCGCCCATGGTCTTCGGGACCATCGTCTTCATGTCGGCGAACGACGTCTCCTGCGTCGCCCAGCGCGCGCCGCGCATCTTGTGGGCGTGGCAGACATGCACCGTCGAGCAGAGGTAGGAATTGAAGGCCTGCAGCTTCGCGAATGCAAAGGCGTCGTCGAGCGGCGCGAGCTTTGCCTGCGGATAGGTCTGTGCGATGTAGGCCAGCATCGCGGGCGTCTCGGTCAGCACGCCGTGGTCGGTCACCAGCGACGGCACCCGGCCCTTCGGATTGATCTTCAGATACTCCGGGCTGTTCTGCTGGTTGATCTTGAAATCGAGCCGCTCGACCGAATAGGGCGCGCCGGCCTCGGCCAGTGCAATGTGGGACGCGAGGGCACAGGTGCCGGGGGCGGTGTAGAGCTTGAGCATGTCGTTGTCCTCTGCGGGCCTTGTCGGTTCGTTGCGAACCCGGCCTGGCTTGTTATGAGATGCGGCGGACGTTAGCGGCAGCACCCCTTGCCGTCCACCCCGCGCGGTGCCGCGGACCTTGCCCGCAGCCGGGCCGTCATGCGATGACGATGGCCCATCGAGAGGGCTTTTCATGACTGTGCTGATTGCAGGTGGCGGAATTGGCGGGCTGACGTTGGCGCTCAGCCTGCACCAGATCGGCGTGCCCTGCCGCGTTTTCGAGAGCGTGCCCGAGCTGAGGCCGCTCGGCGTCGGCATCAACGTGCTGCCGCATGCGGTGCGCGAACTGATCGAGCTCGGGCTGCACGATGTGCTCGACGCATCGGCGGTGCGCACCCGCGAGCTCGCCTATTTCTCCAAGCACGGCAAGCCGATCTGGAGCGAGCCGCGCGGGCTCGAGGCCGGCTATAAGTGGCCGCAGTTCTCGATCCATCGCGGCCGGTTGCAGCAGCTGCTGCTCGATGCCGCGACCGAACGGCTGGGAGCCACGAACATCCTGACCAGCCATCACCTCACCGGCTGGACCGAGACCGCCGACGGCGTCCGCGCCGACTTCATCGACAAGGCGACCGGCAAGCCCGCCGGCAGCTACGACGGCGCGGTGCTGATCGCCGCCGACGGCATTCATTCGGCGGTGCGCGAAAAACTCTATCCGCAGGAAGGGCCGCCGATCTGGAACGGCCGCATCCTGTGGCGCGGCATCACCCGCGGCAATGCCTTCCTGACCGGCCGCACCATGATCATGGCCGGCCACGAGACCCTGAAATTCGTCTGCTATCCGATCTCGAAGGAGGCCGGCGCCGACGGCAAGTTCGACATCAACTGGGTCGCCGAGCGCCACATGCCGCCAACCTATCAGTGGCGCCGCGAGGACTATAACCGCACCGCAAAGCTCGACGAGTTCCTGCCGTGGTTCGAGAGCTGGAATTTCGACTGGCTCGACGTGCCCGGTTTGATCCGGAACTGCCCGCATGCCTACGAATATCCGCTGGTCGATCGCGACCCGATCCCGCAATGGACCTTCGGCCGCGTCACGCTGATGGGCGACGCCGCGCACCCGATGTACCCGATCGGCTCCAACGGAGCCTCGCAAGCGATTCTCGATGCACGCACACTGACGCGCGAGATTTTGGCGCATGGCGCAACGCAGGCGGCGCTATTGGCCTATGAGGCCGAACGACGGCCCGCGACCACCGATCTCGTGATGCTCAACCGCCGCAACGGCCCGGAACAGGTGATGCAGCTGGTCGAGGAGCGCGCCCCCAACGGCTTTGGCGTCGTCACCGAGGTGCTGTCGCAGCAGGAGCTGGAAGACATCGCCGCCAACTACAAGCGCGTCGCCGGCTTCCAGGTCGAGGGGCTGAACGCCAAGCCGCCGATCGTGCAGCGGACTGGCTGACGCAGTTTTACCCGTCATCCTCAGCAGCGCGGAACGCGCGTCTCGAAGGATGCAGGGCCCGGCCGGTGGCCGTCGACCCTTCAAGACGCGCGCGACATGCGCGCTCCTCCAGCGACAAAGGCAAAGCCTTTGCGCGGGGGTGACGGAACAGGTTGGGCGCAAGCGGCCCTACCGCAACGCCCGCGCCGCTTCCACCAGGCGGATGCTGCTGCTCGCCGTCGCAAGCAATGTGCCATCCGCGGCGGTCAGCCGGCCCTCGACGAAGGCGATGGTCTTGCCGAGTTGGGTCACGGTCGCCTCGCCGGTGATCGGTCCCGGCTTCGCCGGTGCGAGAAAATTGACGTTCATCGTGATCGTCGTGGTGAACAGCCTGCCCTCGGTCATGATGAACACCGCCGGCCCCATCGTGTCGTCGAGCATAGCCGAGAGCATGCCGCCCTGGACGAAGCCGGCTGGATTGCAGAAGTCCGGCTTGCCGTCGAATACGATCCTGATCCAGCCGTCCTGCGGACGTGCGTCAGCCACGCGCCAACCCAGCAGCTTTGCGACGGGCGGCATCGGGATGCGGTCGAGTGCGGTTGCGATCATGGCGGCCTCCGTTGTCCCTGCGGTCGTAGCTGAGCGCTGCTGCCAGCATGGTGTCAGCAGAATGACCCCCGCGTCAGAGATCCAGCCCGTGCGCGATGGCCTTGCGCATCACGTTCGGAAACGCCTCGCCGTCCAGCGTCGCTACCGGCACCCAGCGCATCCCCTCCGGCGCGCGGGTTCGCGGCGGCACGCTGGCCGTATAGACCACGAGCTCGAGCGGAAAGTGCGTGAACACATGGGTGACGACGCCGGTCTTGCGGTGCCAGCGCGTGACGCACTTGAGCTCCGGCGCCTGCGCCAGCGCGGCCGCATCCGCCTGCCCGGCAAGCCATTGCGATCCCGGCACTTCGGTCATGCCGCCGAGCAGGCCTTTTTCCGGGCGCGAGCGCACCAAAAGCTCGCCGCCGCGCGTTACCACGAAGGCGGCGCCGCGGCGCAACGTGCCGCTCTTCTTCGGCGCCTTGCGCGGGAACGTCTCCTGGTCGCCGCGGGCACGGGCCGCGCAATCGTCATTCAGCGGACACAATGCACAGGCCGGCTTCTTCGGCGTGCAGATGGTGGCGCCGAGATCCATCAGGGCCTGGGCGCTATCTCCGGCGCGAGAGGGACCAAGCAATGTTGCCGCCATCTCCTTGATCAGCGGCTTGGCCTGCGGCAGCGCCTCCTCGATAGCGTAGAGCCGACTGACCACGCGCTCGATATTGCCGTCGACCGGCATGGTGCGGCGGTCGAAGGCGATCGCGGCGATCGCCGCCGCGGTGTAGGGCCCGATGCCGGGCAGCGCGCGCAGGCCCTCCTCGGTGTCCGGAAAGGCCCCGCCATGGTCGCTCAGCACCGCAACCGCGCAGGCATGCAGGTTGCGCGCCCGCGAATAATAGCCGAGCCCTGCCCACATCCTTAAGACGTCGTCGAGCGAGGCGCGGCCGAGCGCCGTCACGTCGGGCCAGCGCGACAGGAATTTCTCGAAATAAGGTCCGACCGCCCTGACCGTGGTCTGCTGCAGCATAATCTCGGACAGCCACACGCGGTACGGATCGGCCCGCTCCCCTGCCTCCGCACGCCACGGCAGCCGCCGGCGATGCCGGTCATACCAGGCAAGCAGCCGCGCCGGGCGGTTGGTTTGGTCGGACAACTTCGCTTTGGCGGCGGCGCGAGAGCTCATGGGCCTACTTTAAGGTCACCGGACCAATCTCTCCACGTCATGCCCGGACTTGACCCGGGCATCCACGTCTTTCTTTGTGCTGTCAGTCCAGACGTAGATGGCCGGGACAAGCCCGGCCATGACGGCTGGAGCGTTCCTCACGCGAACTGCACCATGCTATAACCCTCCCATGCCCAGACCCGGCCCAATCAGCGCAAAGCCCCTATCGATCCTGCTCAGCGACGTCTTCACCGACGCCTATGCCAAGCAGGGCTTTGCCGCACGCGAACTGGTGACGCGCTGGACCGAGATCGCCGGGGAGCGGATCGCGGCCTATTGCGAGCCGCTGAAGATCCAGTGGCCTCGGCCGGTCGAGGGGCAACCGCAGGAGCCGGCGACGCTGGTGCTGCGGGTCGAGGGGCCGATGGCGCTGGAGATCCAGCACTCCTCCGACGTTATCCTGGAACGGGTGAACCGCTTCTTCGGCTGGCACGCGGTTGGTCGCCTGACGATCCGGCAAGCGCCGCTGTCGCGCCGCGGCCGTCCCGCCCGGCCGCGCCCGCCCGACGCCCAAACCGTGGCCCGGGAGGCCGCAAACCTCGGCGCCGTCGAGGACGACGATCTGCGCGCCGCGCTGGCCCGGCTGGGTGCCTCGATCAAGCGAAATTGACGCTTTTCGCAGGCTGCGCCGCGAGACCCCGGCATTGCCACAATGGTCGTTTCAAGCTAGCGAAGGCTTCTTTTTCGGGACCCCTCTTCATTCTGGCGTGAATGCGCCAATCCGGGAGCTGACCTTGATCATCACGCGCCGCGCTTTCACCACCGCTCTCTCGCTGACCGGGCTTGCCGCCCTCGCCGGACTGTCGCCGCTGCGCCTGATCACGGACGCGTTCGCGCAGACCGCCGCCGAGGTCGCCAAGCCGCAGTCGCTGCCGGACATGGGGCTCGGCCCGCAGGACGCCAAGGTGACCATCATCGAATACGCCTCGATGACCTGCCCGCACTGCGCCAATTTCAACGAGACCGTGTTCCCGAAGATCAAGTCGACCTACATCGACAGCGGCAAGGTCCGCTACGTGTTCCGCGAATTCCCGCTCGACATCAAGGCCGCCGCAGGCTCGATGCTGGCGCGCTGCATCGCCAAGGACGACGCGCCGAAATTCTTCGCCGTGATCGACCTGCTGTTCCGCCAGCAGAACGACTGGGTGGTCAAGAACACCACCGAGACGCTGGCGCGGATCGGCAAGCAGGCCGGCCTCAGCCAGCAGCAGGTCGAGGACTGCCTGAAGGATCAGACGCTGCTCGACAAGATCGCCGCCGACCAGAAATACGCCAACGAAGTGCTGAAGGTGAACTCGACGCCGACCTTCTTCGTCAATGGCGAGATGCTGAAGGGCGAGACCTCGTTCGAGGAGTTCAGCAAGCACATCGACCCACTGCTGAAGAGCTGATCAGGCCCCTGCGAATCTGACGTCGTCGTGCCCGCGTTCGAGTCGCGGCACGATAATTGTGGATGATTTGCGATCACGGCATGCCGCCGTCGCATTATTTGGTTGTTGAAAACTTGATTCGCGCGATGCGAATCTTCGAGGACATGCAGAGGCCACAAAACCCCTGTAAATCCCTTGCAAATCCCTTGCAAATCCCTTGGGAAAAGCTTGGTCAAGCGGTTGCCCTGACGCACTCGCACCGCCATTGTCGCCGCTCATGAGAGCTGCACGCAGCTATTCACCCCAGACACCGACATTGCCATCCATGGTATTGTCACGGCAGGGAGATTCGCGCCCGGCCAAACGAGATTTGTGTACATGAAGCTCACGCGCCTCCGCCTGCACGGTTTCAAGTCGTTCGTTGAACCCACCGATTTCATGATCGAGCCGGGCCTGACCGGCGTCGTCGGACCGAATGGCTGCGGCAAATCCAATCTCGTCGAAGCGCTGCGCTGGGCGATGGGCGAGACCTCGCACAAGTCGCTGCGCGCCGCCGACATGGATGCGGTGATCTTCGCCGGTTCCGGCAACCGCCCGGCGCGCAACCACGCCGAAGTCGTGATGACGATCGACAATTCCGATCGCTCGGCACCGGCCGCGATGAACGACAGCCAGCTGCTCGAAATCTCCCGCCGCATCGAGCGCGAGGCTGGCTCGGTCTACCGCATCAACGGCCGCGATGTGCGCGCTCGCGACGTGCAGATCCTGTTCGCCGACGCCGCCACCGGCGCGCGTTCGCCGGCACTGGTTCACCAGGGCAAGATCGGCGAGATCATTCAGGCCAAGCCGGAGCAGCGCCGCCGCGTGCTGGAAGACGCCGCCGGCGTTGCCGGCCTGCATGCCCGCCGCCACGAGGCGGAACTGCGGCTGAAGGCGGCCGAAACCAACCTCACCCGCGTCGAGGACGTGATCGGCCAGCTCACCGGCCAGATGGAAGGCCTCAAGAAGCAGGCGCGCCAGGCGATTCGCTACCGCGAGGTCGCCGCCAAGGTGCGCAAGTCCGAAGCCATGCTGTTCCATCTGCGCTGGATCGGGGCCAATGCCGACGTCAACGATGCCGCGCAGACCCATGATCTTGCCGTGCGCGAGATGGCGGAGCGCACCCAGCATCAAGCGGAGGCCGCGCGTATCCAGGCGATCCGCGCCACCGAACTGCCGGCGCTGCGCGATGCCGAGGCGCGCGCCGCCGCGGGCCTGCAGCGCCTGACCAACGCCCGCGAGATGCTCGATCGCGAGGAGCAGCGCGCCAAGGAACGCGTCGGTGAGCTCGATCGGCGTCTGACCCAGTTCGCCCAGGACATCGCGCGCGAGCAGCAGCAGACCTCCGATGCCGACATCGCGCTGCAGCGGCTCGACACCGAAGACGCCGAGTTGAAGGAAGAGATCAAGTCACGCGTCGAGAAGCGCTCCGGCGTCGACGAGCGTGTCTCCGAGGCCGAGGAGATCCTGGCCGCGACCGAGCGCCAGTTCTCCGAGCTGACCACGCAGCTCGCCGACCTCACCGCCAAGCGCAACCAGCTCGAAGCCGGCGTGCGCACGCATCGCGACCGCTTGGCGCGGCTCGATCAGGAGATCGCCAACGTCCAGGCCGAGGAAACCAAGCTCGCGCAGGAGACCGGCAATCTCGGCGACATCGACGCGCTCGCCGCCGCCATGGAGATGGCGCAGCAGACGCTCGCCGAATCCGAGGCGGCCGTGCAATCCAGCGAGGCGCATCACGCCGCCGCGCGGCAGACGCTGGAAGCCTCTCGCAATCCGCTCGCTGAGGCCGAGAAGCGCGTGCAGCGGCTCGAGACCGAAGCGCGCACCATCTCCAAGCTCGTCACCAGCGAGACCAAGAATCTGTGGCCGCCGATCATCGACGGCATCACGGTCGCCAAGGGCTATGAAAAGGCGATCGGCGCGGTGCTCGGCGACGACCTCGACGCGCCGGTGGATTCCTCCGCGCCGATGCGCTGGACCAATGTCGGCGAAGCCGCGGGCGATCCGTCGCTGCCGGATGGCGTCGAACGGCTGGCCGATCACGTCCAGGCGCCGCCGGAACTGGCGCGCCGTCTGGCCCAGATCGGCGTGGTGGCCAAGGAGCGCGGCGCGGCGCTGGCGTTGCAGCTGAAGACCGGCCAGCGGCTGGTATCGCTCGAAGGCGATGTCTGGCGCTGGGACGGCTTTGTCGCCGACGCTCATGCTCCGACCGGTGCGGCCCGCCGCCTCGCCGAGCGCGCCCGCCTGGTCGACATCGAGCATGAGCTGGAACAGGCCCGCATCGATGCCGCCGCCAAGCGCCAGGCGCTGGAGACGGCTGAAGAAGAATTGCGCTCGGCATCCGCCGCCGAGGGCGCCTCCCGCGAAGCCGTGCGCGCCGCCCGTCGCGAGACCGACGCCGCGCGTGAGCGCCATGCCGCGACCGAACGCGAGATCAACCGCCACTCTGCGCGCAAATCGGCGCTGACCGAGGCGCACAGCCGTGTCGCCGCCGACCGCGACGAAGCCGAAGCCGCCCATGAGAACGCGGTTGCCGCGCTGTCCGAATTGCCGCCGGGCGTGGAGACCGAAGCCCAGCTCGCCGCGGTTCGCGCCGAGATCGACAACCAGCGCCGTGCCGCCGCGCAGGTCCGCGCCGAGGCGCAAGCGCTCGCCCGCGAGGCCGAGCTCGCCGACCGCCGCGTGCAAGCGATCGTTGCCGAGCGTAACGAGTGGCAGAACCGCAAGACCAGCGCCGCCTCACAGGTCGAGACAGTCGAGGCACGCATCGCCGAGGTGTCGGCCGAGCGCGAGGAACTGGCCAATGCGCCGGAGGTGTTCGCCGAGAAGCGCAGCGCGCTGATCACGGAAATCGAGCACGCCGAGGGCGATCGCCGGATCGCCGCCGATGCGCTGGCGATGGCGGAAGCCGCGATGGCGGAAACCGATCGTGTCGCCAAGGCCACGCTCGAAGCGCTGTCGTCCTCCCGCGAAGCTACCGCGCGCGCCGAGGAGCGCATGGAAGGCACCCGCCGCCGCCTCGCCGACATCGAGCGCGAGATCCACGACATGCTCGAGGTCGAGCCGAGCGCGGTCGTCGGCATGGCCGAGATCGAGCCCGGCGCGGAGCTGCCGCCGGTCGCGCAGGTCGAGGAAGAACTCGAAAAGCTGCGCCGCGACCGCGAGCGGCTCGGCGCGGTCAATCTGCGCGCCGAGGAAGAGTTGAAGGAAGTCGAGACCCAGCACACCGGGCTGACCACCGAACGCGACGACCTCGTCGAGGCGATCAAGCGGCTGCGGCAGGGCATCCAGAGCCTCAACCGCGAAGCGCGCGAACGTCTGCTGACCTCGTTCGAGACCGTCAACAACCACTTCAAACGGCTGTTCACCGAGCTGTTCGGCGGCGGCGAAGCCGCGCTGCATCTGATCGAGAGCGACGATCCGCTCGAGGCCGGCCTCGAGATCATCGCCAAGCCGCCCGGCAAGAAGCCGCAGACCCTGTCGCTGCTATCAGGCGGTGAGCAGGCGCTGACGGCGCTCGCGCTGATCTTCGCGGTGTTCCTGACCAACCCGTCACCGATCTGCGTGCTGGACGAAGTCGACGCGCCGCTCGACGACCACAACGTCGAACGGTTCTGCACCCTGCTGAACGAGATGACCGGCTCGACCGAGACGCGCTTCATCATCATCACGCACAATCCGATCACGATGGCGCGGATGAACCGGCTGTTCGGCGTCACCATGGCCGAGCGCGGCGTGTCCCAGTTGGTGTCGGTCGACCTGCAGGGCGCGGTCGATATCCTCGACCAGAACGTGGCGTAGGCTTACGTCGAAGCACCTCGGAGTTGAGGCGAGGCCTCTCGGCCCCGTCATTGCGAGGCGCGACAGCGACGAAGCAATCCACGCCTCCACAAGCGGCGCCATGGATTGCTTCGCTCCGCTCGCAATGACGTGCGATAGTGCAGCGGATGACCTCACCCGATCTTCCCGCCGAACTGCGCGCGGCCCTCAATGCCAGGCTCGAAGGCCTGTCGCGCAATGACGCGGCGGGCCGCGCGGCGGTCATCTCACAGACCTATCGGGAGGGCGGCGGCTCCGGGACGATCCGGACCGAGACCGATGCGCTGGCTTACGCGCTGGCGCGGATGCCCGCGACCTATGCCGCCGTAGTGGCGAGCCTCAATGCGCTGACGGAAATCAGGCCGGACTTCGCACCGGCAAGCCTGCTCGATGTCGGTGCCGGCCCCGGGACCGCGACCTGGGCTGCCGCGGAGGCGTTCACATCGCTAAAGAGCTTCACCCTGCTCGACGCCAATGGCGCGCTGCGAACGCTGGCCGAGGGGCTGTTTCACGGTAGCATTCGCCTGCACGACACCAGCTATCGACTCGGCCAGGCCCGCGCCCTGCTCGACAAGGCCGAACCCGCCGACCTCGTCGTCGCCAGCTACATGATCGGCGAACTCGGCGAAGCCGAGCGCGCGGCACTCACCGATGCGCTGTGGTCCAAAACCGGCGATACGCTATTGGTCGTCGAACCCGGCACGCCCGCGGGCTATGCACGGATCATCGCACTCCGCGCACGCTTGATCGCCGCCGGCGCGCATGTCACAGCCCCCTGCCCGCATGACGGCGGCTGCCCGCTGGTTGCACCCGACTGGTGCCATTTCTCGCAGCGCCTGCAACGCTCGCGCGCGCACAAGCAGGTCAAGGGCGCCGACGCCCCGTTCGAGGACGAGCGCTTCGCCTATGTCGCGCTGAGCCGCGCGCGCGTTGAGAACCGGCCATCGCGCGTGCTGGCGCAGCCGGATGTCGGCAAGGTCGAGATTGCGGCCAAGCTCTGCACGCCCGGGGGCGTCGTCCTCGCCAGGGTGCCCCGCCGCGCCAAAGCCGATTACGCCAGCGCCCGGCGCTGGCGCTGGGGCGACGCGGTTTAGCTACTTGCGTCGTCCCGGGCGAAGGCCGGGACCCATAACCACCGATCCCGGTTGTGAAGCGAAGCCGACGCCACTTGTGCCTTTTCCAGGGGCCGCGGCGTATGGGTCCCGGCCTGCGCCGGGACGACGTAGAACTAGCGGGACGACGACATCGACCTCACCGGACGGTGTTGAACCAATTCGTATCCATCCCCGACCAACGCTTGCCCACCTTTCCGCGGCGGGCTGCCCTGCGCCCCAATCTTGGGCTACGGTGCCGCCGTCTCGTCCATCAGGAGCTGCCCTGTCATGTCGACCAGCTGGATCGTTATCGGCGTCATCGTCCTTCTCGTGCTGTTTGCGTTCGGCGCCTACAACCGCCTCGTCGCGCTCGGCCAGCGGGTCAGCCAGGCCTTTGCCGACATCGATGTGCAGCTCAAGCAGCGCCACGACCTGATCCCGAACCTGGTCGAGACGGTGAAAGGCTATGCCGCGCATGAGCGCGGCACGCTCGACGACGTCATCAAGGCACGCAACTCGGCGATCTCGGCACAGGGGCCAGCCCAGGTCTCGGCGGCGGAGAACCAGCTCTCCGGCGCGCTCGGCCGGCTGATCGCGCTGTCGGAGGCCTATCCGGACCTCAAGGCCAACGCCAATTTCCAGCAGCTCGCATCGGAGCTTTCCGATCTCGAGAACAAGATCGCCGCTAGCCGCCGCTTCTTCAACAACGCGGTCCAGGAATACAACACCGGCATCCAGCAGATGCCGGCCGCCCTGTTCGCCGGCATGTTCGGCTTCACCCGCAAGGATTTCTTCGACCTCGGCGCCAGCCGCACGGAGGTCGAGGCGGCACCGAGCGTGAAGTTCTGAGGCGCAACGCGCGCCGCTCCGTCATGGCCGCCTATGGTCTCTACACGCATATCGCATCGAACAAGTTTCGTTCGATGCTGCTGCTCGCCGGCCTGTTCCTGCTGATCTACGTGCTGGTCTATGCCGGCGCGCTGGTCGCGGAGGTGATGATCGATAGCGGCCGCACCGCCGATTACTATCTGGCCCATGCCTCGCGCGATCTGGTCTCGGCCTTCCCATGGGCGACGATCGCAGCGGTGGCCTGGATCGTGATCGCCTATTTCTTCCACCAGAAGATGATCGACGCCGTCACCGGCGGCGAAAGCGTGACGCGGCAGCAGCAGCCGCGGCTCTACAATCTCTTGGAAAACCTCTGCATCTCGCGCGGCATTCCGATGCCGAAGCTGAAGGTGATGGACAGCCCGGCGCTGAACGCGTTCGCGACCGGACTGAACCCGCGGCAATACGCCATCACGGTCACTACGGGCCTTCTGAAAGCGCTTGATGACCAGGAGGTCGAGGCCGTGCTCGGCCACGAGCTCACCCATATCAAGAACGGCGACGTGCAGCTGATGGTGGTCGCCGTGATCATCGCCGGCGTCGTCGGCTTCTTCGGCGAGCTGTTCTTCCGCCTGTTCACAAATCTGTCGTGGAGCGGAGGCAGCCGCAGCGGAGGCGGCTGGTCGTCCTCGTCATCATCATCATCCTCGTCGGACCGCGAAAGCAAGAGCTCGGGCGGCGGCGCGATCATTGTCATCATCATCGCGGTCGCGCTGATCATGCTGGCCTGGCTGCTGTCGCAGGTGGTCAAGCTCGCATTGTCGCGGTCGCGCGAATTTCTCGCCGATGCCGGATCGGTCGAGCTGACCAAGAATCCCGATGCGATGATCTCGGCGCTACGCAAGATCGAGAACCGCGGCGAGTTGCCGGGCGCCACCTCGGCGGTGATGGAACTCTGCGTCGACAATCCGCGCGAGGGTTTCGCCGACCTGTTTGCCACCCATCCGTCGGTCAAGTCCCGGGTCGATGCCCTGGTGAAATTTGCCGGCGGCCACGATCCCGGACCGCTGGCGCTGCCGGACGAGACGGAGCCGCAGGACCAGCCGTCCACGGCAGGCGACCAGCCCCCGCCGGTGACCCATGGCCCGTGGGGTGACACGCCGCCGGCGAAACCGAACAATCCGCCGCCGCTGCCGGGCACCACCCCTAGGCAGGGACCGTTTGGTCCGCTTCAAGGTCCGCTCCAGGGCCCTTGGGGCCCGCGCCGCTGATCGTGCCCTAGGTTACTCAGTCCATTAAGGAAATCCCCACCAAACCGATCGTGGACACCTTAAGGAATTGAATTCTCCCTCGTTTCTGCCATGTTCGCGCCCAAAGCAGTGTGGGGACTTGCCGATCGCCATCGCGGTCGGGAGCGCGCTTTAAGGGACTTCCATGGCAAAGCCGGTTGTGATCGTGGTGGGCGCTGACAAGGGCGGGGTCGGCAAGACCACCGTCTCGCGGACGCTCCTGGACTATTTCAGTGCCAACAATGTGCAGACCCGGGCGTTCGACACCGAGTCGCCGCGCGGCACGCTGAAGCGCTTCCATCCCGACATCACCGAGATCGTCGACATGACGACGACCGCGGACCAGATGAAGATCTTCGATACGCTGAACGCCGGTTCCTCGGTCACCGTGATCGACGTCCGCGCCGGCCTGTTGTCGCCCGCGCTGGCCTCGCTGCGCGACATCGGCTTCCTCGACGCGGCGCGTTCCGGCCAGATCACCTTCGCCGTATTCCACATCCTCGGCCCCTCGATCGCTTCGCTCGACGAGATCGCCGAGACCGCCAACTTCATGAGCGGCGCGAAGTATTTCCTGGTGAAGAACTTCATCAACGACACCCAGTTCTTCCAGTGGGACCAGGCGACCTACAATTCCTACTTCCACCGCATCAAGGACGCCGTGGACCTCACCATCCCGAAGCTCAACGAAATGGCCTACGAGCAGGTCGAGGTCTCCTCGGTTCCGTTCCTGAAATTCGTGGCCAACAAGGGCATCAACGACGACGCCGCGAACTACTCCTTCGTGCTGCGCGGCTATGTCCGGCACTGGCTCGCCAATGTCTGGAGCGAGTTCGACCGGATCAAGCTGACCGACCTGGTCGGCGCCAAGGCGGCCAAGGGCGAAAAATAGCCGCTCGCAAGGGCGGCGAAAAAGTCGCGCCCGGCAGCGAAAAAATCGCGCCCGGGAGCGGCGATGGGGCTGGATTAGGCGAAAATTTGCCCTGATATAGCGGGCGATGTCGTCCACGCCCGTTTACATCATCTGCTCGCCCCGCCCGCAGGTCGGCAAGACGCTGATCGCGCGGCTGCTCGGCGAATTCCTGCTGCTCAAGAACGGCGACGTCGTCTGCTACGACATCAATCTGAAGGAGCCGTCGCTGCTCGACTATCTGCCGCGGATCACGGAAACCGCCGACGTGATCGACACCTACGGCAAGATGCAGCTGATGGACCGCGTCATCGTCAATGACGGCATCGCCAAGGTAATCGACCTCGGCTACCACGCCTTCGACGAATTCTTCAGAATGTGCGACCAGATCGGGCTGATGAAGGAGGCGCTGCGCCGCCGCGTCTCGCCGGTCATCCTGTATGTCGCCGATACCGACCGCGCCTCGGTGCACGGCTACCAGACGCTGCAGGGCATGATCCCGCCGAACGCGCTCGTCGTCATCGACAATGAATTCGTGGTGCGCGGCGAGCTGCCGCCCGTCATGACCGGCAGCCGGGTGCTGCGCTTCCGCGCGCTGCCGGTGTTCCTGAAGACCTATATCGACCGGCTGACCTTCTCCTTCACCGGCTATCTGCGCCAGGAGAGGGACTCATCGACCGAGCTGCATCAGTGGATCCGGCGGAATTACACCACCTTCCGCGATCTCGAGCTGAGCATGCTGCTGCAAAGGGGCTAACTGTCGTCCCGGCCAAGCCAACGGGTCGCGCAAACGCGCGCCCGATGACAGGCTCCGCGCGAGCCGGGATCCATAACCACAGCTATATGTTTGGCAAAGGCTGGGGCCACAGCCTGTCCACAACTGACATTCGTGGTTATGGGTCCCTGCTTTCGCAGGGACGACGTGGAGAGAGGGAGCTAATGCCCCTCGAACGCCATCAGGGTGCGCACCGGGACGTCCATCGCGCGCAGCTTGGCGGCGCCGCCGAGATCGGGCAGGTCGATAATGAAGCAGGCCGCGACCACATTGGCGCCGATCTGGCGCAGCAGCTTCACCGCGCCCTCCGCGGTGCCGCCGGTCGCGATCAGATCGTCGACCAGGATCACGCGCTCGCCGGGCTGCACGGCGTCGGCGTGCATCTCCATCTCGTCGATGCCGTATTCCAGCGAGTAGGCGATCCGCACCGTGGTATGCGGCAGCTTGCCCTTCTTGCGGATCGGCACGAAGCCGGCGGAGAGCTGATGCGCAACCGCGCCGCCGAGAATGAAGCCGCGGGCCTCGATGCCCGCGACCTTGTCGACCTTCGCGCCCGCCCAGGGATGCACCAGCTCATCGACCGCGCGGCGGAAGGCGCGGGCATCGGCAAGCAGCGTCGTGATGTCGCGGAACAGGATGCCCTTCTTCGGGTAGTCCGGGATGGTGCGAACGGTCGCCTTGATGTCGTGGTCGAAGGTCATTGGTCTCGCAATCCTCAATTGGCCGGCGGATTAAGCCGGAATGCATTCTCGACAATGCGCAGGCCCACCTCGTTGCCGAGCGACATCAGCGATTCCGGATGGAATTGCACGCCGCCGACCGGCAGGGTCTTGTGCTCGATCACCATCGCGACGCCGTCTTCGGTGGTCGCGGTCACCGCCAGCACCTCGGGCACGCTGTCGCGCTCGACATAGAGCGAGTGATAGCGGCCGATCACGATCTCATTCGGCAGGTTGTGCATCAGCCTACCGCCACGGACCTGGACGCGCGACGGACGGCCATGCGCGGGCTGGCCGAGCTGGCCGAGCTGGCCGCCGAAATATTCGCCGATCGCCTGCACGCCGAGACAGACGCCGAAGATCGGCAGCTTTTTCTCGAGCGCGGTGTCGATGGTTTTCGCGATGCCGAAATCCTCCGGGCGACCCGGCCCGGGCGACAGCACCAGCAGGTCCCAGCCGCGCTGCTTCAGCATGTCCTGCGCATGGACGTGCCGGACCACGGTGACATTGGCGCCGACCTGGCGGAAGTAATCGGCCAGCATGTGCACGAAGCTGTCGTCGTGATCGATCAAGAGCACGTTCTTGCCCGAGCCGGTGGCGTCAGGCGCGAAATCCGACAGCGGCTTCGGCGGATCGCCGCGCAGCGCCTGGAACAGCGCCGCCGCCTTGACCTGGCACTCGCGGTCCTCGGCGGCGGGATCCGAGTCGAACAGACAGGTTGCACCGACGCGCACCTCGGCGAGGCCATCCTTCATGCGGATGGTGCGGATGGTGAGGCCAGTGTTGATGCTGCCGTCAAAGTTCACGCAGCCGATCGCGCCGGCGTACCAGCGCCGCGGCGAGCGCTCGTGGTCTTCGACGAACTGCATCGCCCACAATTTCGGCGCGCCGGTCACCGTCACGGCCCAGGCATGGGTCAGGAAGGCGTCGAGCGAATCGAAGCCCGGCCGCAGCATGCCCTCGACGTGGTCGACGGTATGAAACAGCTTCGAGTAGGTCTCGATCTGCCGCCGCGCCAGCACCTTGATGGTCCCGGGCACGCAGACGCGCGCCTTGTCGTTGCGGTCGACGTCGGTGCACATGTTGAGCTCGAACTCGTCCTTTTCCGAGTTCAACAGCTTGCGGATCTGTTCGGCATCGCCGATCGAATCCGAGCCGCGCGCGATGGTGCCCGAGATCGGGCAGGTCTCGACCCGGCGGCCGTCGGAGCGCACGAACATCTCCGGCGAGGCGGAAACCAGGAATTCGCCGTCGCCGAGATTCATCAGCGCGCCATAGGGCGACGGGTTGATGCGACAGAGCCGCTGGAACACTTCCGCCGGCGAGCGCTCGCAGGGCTCGGCAAACAGCTGCCCTGGCACCGCCTCGAACAGATCGCCGCGGGCAAACGCCGCGCGGGCGACTTCGACCGTCGCCTGATATTCGCCCGGGGCGTGATCGGCAAAACCCTGCCGCCCGGTCTTGGCGTAGAGGCTCGGCGCGGTCTCGTGCGACTGGCCGGCGGTGGACTTGCCCTTCCACGCAAACTCGTAATTCAGCGCCACGCCGCGGCCGGTGGCGCGGTCATAGGCCAGCAGCCGGTCCGGCACGTAGAGCACGATGTCGCGCTGGTCGGCCTCGCGGGCGCGCTTCTGCACGATATCCTCGATCTGGAACACGAGGTCGTAGGCGAAGGCGCCGAACAGCCCAAGCAGCGGATCGGCGTTGGAGGCGAACGCCGCCACCATGTCGCGCACCAGCGACATCACGCTGGCGCGGCGGGTGCGCTGGTCTTCCTCGACCGGCGCGGCGCCGCGGATGATATGCCCGGCCAGCCGCGTTGGGCTCCGCTCCGAGATTACGACGCAGGGTTCGCGCAGCACGTCGCCGAGGAAGGCGATCAGGACCTCGCCGCGCGGGTTCAGCGCCTGCAAGGAGAAATCGGTGCCCGAGGTTTCCAGCACCAGCGGCGGATCGGCAAAGCCGAGGTCAAAGCTCTCGTAACGGCCCGGCACCGTCGTGCCCGAGGACAGCACCACACCGCGGCGGCGATCCAGCAGTGCGATCAAATCGTCGAGGCGGTTGGCGCCGCCGGTGAACTGCTCGACCACGCGCGCGACCGCGAGGCCGCCATTGGTCAGGTATTCGCTTCGAGCCGGCAGGGAGAAGACTGTCCTGTTCATGTGATCCTCTTACGAAACTTGGGAAGAGAGCGCCACACAGGACAAACGAAGGGAGACCGTCGCACTGCGATGGCGACCTTCGACGTTTTTGGGAAATGAAAACGCACCGGCCACCTATGAGAAGGTGGGCCACCAACGACGGGATGGACTGGCAACGGTGCTCATGGGCGCTACTCACCACCGGGCGCGGGCCGTGTCAAGGGATGGCCCGACACCCCTGCCCAATCCTGGACGCCCTCTCGGACGGCATTTTCGAGGTTTGAAGGGGCCGGAATCCGCGTAGGATTTGCTGAAATGGCGGCGGATCAGCCGCCCAAAAAACAGACAGATGGCGGAGGCGCAGATGGCGATTTTGGGTCTCGGATATGCCGGCTTCGGCTCCGACGCGCTCGACGACTGGCGGCAATTCGGCACCGGCCTGGTCGGATTGCAGGCGATCGAGCGCGGCAACTCGCTGCTCGCCTTCCGGATGGACGATCGCAAGCAGCGCATCGTGATCGACCGCGCCCAGGGCGAAGGGACGAGATTCTTCGGCTGGGAAGTGGCGGATGCCACAGCGCTGGACGCACTAGCGGCGCGGCTGGAGCATGCCGGCGTTGCCGTGACCGCCGAACCGGCGGCGCTCGCCGACGCGCGGCGGGTGCGCGGCCTGATCTCGTTCCAGGACCCGGCCGGCAACCGTCTGGAGGCGTTTCATGGCCCCGAGATCGACGACACGCCGTTCCGGCCGGGGCGCTCGATCTCCGGCTTCCGGACCGGCGCGCTCGGGCTCGGCCATGCGGTGCTGACCGTCGAGAACATCGCGCTGGTCATGAGCTTCTATGTCGACGTGCTCGGTTTCGGCCTCAGCGACTACATCGAAAAGCCGTTCCGTGCCTATTTCTTCCACGTCAATGCCCGCCACCATTCGCTCGCGCTGATCGAGACCGGGACGAACGGCATGCATCATCTGATGGTGGAATTGTTCTCGCTGGATGATGTCGGCCAAGCCTACGACATCGCGATGAAGGAAGACCGGGTCAACGTCACGCTCGGCCGTCACACCAACGACCTGATGACCTCGTTCTACGCCAGGTCACCGTCAGCCTTCATGGTCGAATGCGGCTGGGGCGGCCGCGAGATCGATCCCGCGAGCTGGACGCCATTCGAAATGTATGACGGCCCGAGCCTGTGGGGCCACGAACGGGTCTGGCTATCGCCGGAGGACCGCGCCGTCGCGCGCGAGATGCGGATGCGCGCCGCCGCAGAGGGCAAGCGCGCACCGGTGCAGGTGCTGGAGGGCAATTTCAAGCTGATGTCGGGCACCTGCCCGTGGTGGGACGGGGTGAAGGCGGAGAGCTAAGACAGTAGCCCGGATGGAGCGAAGCGCAATCCGGGACCGCCCTCTCCACGGAGCAACTTCCCCGGATTACGCTTCGCTCCATCCGGGCTACGGGTTTCGTCATTGCGAGCGCAGCGAAGCAATCCATCTCGCAGCTTGCGGATGCATGGATTGCTTCGTCGCTTCGCTCCTCGCAATGACGGGAGGCGATGACCGGGCTACGAATTAACCCAGATGCTTCTTGAAGAAGTCCGTCGCCCGGTCCCAGGCCAGTTCGGCACACTGGCGGTCGTGCACCGACAGGCGCTGCTCGTTGCCGAAACCATGCTCGGCGTCATAGCGGTACAGCTCCAGCGATTTGCCGGCGGCCTTCATCGCTTTCTCGAAGCCATCGACCAGCGCCGGCGTGCACCAGTCATCCTTGGTGGCAAAATGGCCCTGCAGCGGAATTCTCACGTCCGCCGGCTTGGCCGCCTGCTCCGGCGGAATGCCGTAGAACACCACACCGGCGGTCAGCTCCGGGATCTTGGTGGCGCCGATGATGGTCACCGCGCCGCCGAGGCAGAAGCCGGTCAGGCCGACCTTGGCGCCGTTCTTGCCGAGATATTGCGCGGCGCCGCGCACCGTCTGCGTGGTGGCATCCATGAAGTCGAGCGAGTTCATCTCTTTGCCGGCGGCGTCGGTGTCGTGATACGGCACCACCTTGCCCTTGTAGAGATCGGGCGCCAGGGCATCGAAACCGGCCCGCGCGAAGCGGTCGCACATTCCCTTGATCTGGTCCTGCAGCCCCCACCACTCCTGGATCACGACGACCCCAGGCGCGTTGCCGCGCGCGGCGTTGGCGAGATAACCCGACGCTTCCTTGCCGTCCGGACGCTTGAAGTTGATGCTGGTACCCATGAGTTCCTCCGCGAGGTTTGCCGGCTGATTGGCCGGCATTTTGTCCGTACTCGGTGGCGGACGCAATCGCCCTGCGGCGCCCTCGCGCACTCGTCATGACTGCAGGAGCACCAACGCGCTTCTCGCGACCAAGCCTTGACCTTCACAAAACAAAAAAGCCCCCGAAGGGGCTTTTTCAAACTCGCTATGACGCCCGCGGTCAGTGAGCGTCGGCCCAGACCTTGCGCTTGGTGAAGTACATCAGGATGGCGAAGATCACGAGGAAGAAGAACACCTGCATCCCGATCCGCTTGCGCTCTTCCATGCGCGGCTCGGCCGCCCACATCAGGAACGTGGTGACGTCGTGCGCGTATTGCTTGACCGTCGCCGGCGAACCGTCGTCGAAGGTCACCTGACCGTCGGACAGCGGCTTCGGCATCTTGATGGCGTGGCCGGGGAAGTACTTGTTGTAGTACGAGCCTTCCGGGATCGTCACGCCGGCCGGGACCTTGTCCTCGAAGCCCTGCAGAACGGCGTCGACATAGTCCGGGCCCTGCTCTTGGTACTGGGTGAAGAAGTCGAACACGAACTGCGGGAAGCCGCGCTTGTAGGACCGCGCCTTGGTGATCAGCGAAAGGTCCGGCGGCGCCGCGCCGCCATTAGCCGCGCGCGCGGCCTGCTCGTTCGGGAACGGCGCCGGGAAGTAATCCGCCGGGCGGCCCGGACGCTCGAACATCTCGCCCTGGTCGTTCGGGCCGTCCTTGATCTTGTACTCGGACGCCAACGCCGCCGCCTGCGCCTCCGAATAGCCGGGGCCGCCGGCATCAGCGAGGTTGCGGAATGCGATATAGTTCAAGCCGTGGCAGGCCGAGCAGACTTCCTTGTAGACCTTCAGGCCACGCTGCAGCGAGCCGCGGTCATACTTGCCGAGCGGACCGGAGAACGACCATTCCTGGGCCGGCGGCGCGTTGCCACCTTCCTCGGCCTTGGCGTTCTGGGTGCTGCCGGCGAACAGGCCGCCAGCTACCACCAGCGCGAGCACCACGGAGGCAACGGTCGCGACCCTGCCCTTGCTCTTCGCCAGTACATCGTCGGCGATCGAGTTCGGCACCGGGCGCGGCGTCTCGATGCGGGCGAGCAGCGGCAGCACGATCAGGAAGTAGGCGAAGTAGCACACCGTCAGGATGCGGCCGGCGATCACATAGATGCCTTCCGGCGGCTGCGAGCCGAGATAGCCGAGCAGGATGCAGACCACCACGAAGATCCAGAAGAACTGCTTGGCCAGCGGACGATACTTCGACGAACGGGTCCGTGCGCTGTCGAGCCAGGGCAGGAAGCACAGGATGATGATCGCCGAGAACATCGCCACGACGCCCGCGAGCTTGTTCGGGATCGAGCGCAGGATCGCGTAGAACGGCAGATAGTACCATTCAGGCACGATGTGCGCCGGGGTCACGCCGGGGTTCGCCGGGATGTAGTTGTCGGCGTCGCCGAGATAGTTCGGCATGTAGAAGATGAACCAGGCGAAGAAGATCAGGAAGCACGACACGCCGAACGCGTCCTTGATCGTCGCATACGGGGTGAACGGAACGGTGTCCTTCTCGGTCTTGGCCTCGACGCCGGCCGGATTGTTCTGACCCGCGACATGCAGCGCCCAGACGTGCAGCACGACCACGCCGGCGATCACGAACGGCAGCAGATAGTGCAGCGAGAAGAAGCGGTTCAAGGTCGGGTTGCCGACCGAATAGCCGCCCCACAGCAAGGTCACGATGCTCTCGCCGAAATACGGCACGGCGGAGAACAGGTTGGTGATGACGGTGGCGCCCCAGAAGCTCATCTGGCCCCACGGCAGCACGTAGCCCATGAAGCCGGTCGCCATCATCAGCAGGTAGATGATGACGCCGAGGATCCACAGCACCTCGCGCGGCTCCTTGTACGACCCGTAATAGAGACCGCGGAACATGTGGATGTAGACGGCGAAGAAGAACATCGACGCGCCGCAGGCATGCATGTTGCGCAGCAGCCAGCCGTAGTTGACGTCGCGCACGATCAGTTCGACCGACTTGAAGGCGAGATCGGCGTGCGGCGTGTAATGCATCGCCAGGATCACGCCGGTCAGGATCTGCAGCGCCAGCATCATCGAAAGGATGGCGCCGAAGGTCCACCAGTAGTTCAGGTTGCGCGGCGTCGGATAGGCCACGAACGAGGAGTGGATCAGGCCGAAGATCGGAAGACGCCGTTCGATCCACTTCAAGGCGGGGTTGCTCGGTTGAAAATCAGATGGTCCGCTCATTGATGCGATCCTGAAGAAGAAAAACGACGCGATGGGTCCAAGGGGAAGCCGAAGTCCCGGAGGGTCCGGGACTTAGCCGATCTGGATTTTGGTGTCGGTAAGGAAGGCGTAGGGCGGCACCGCCAGGTTGGCGGGCGCCGGCCCCTGGCGGATACGACCGGAGGAGTCGTACTGCGAGCCGTGGCAGGGGCAGAAGAAGCCGTCGTAATTGCCCTCATGGGCGATCGGGATGCAGCCGAGATGGGTGCAGATGCCGATCACGACCAGCCACTGGTCGTGGCCGGCCTTGACGCGGGCCGAGTCGGGCTGCGGATCGGGCAGGCTCGAGAGCGCCACGCCCTGGGCCTCCTGGATCTGCTTCTTGGTGCGATGGCTGATGTAGATCGGCTTGCCGCGCCAGAAAACCTTGATGTCCTGGCCCTCGGCGATCGGGGTCAGATCGACCTGGATCGGCGCGCCGGCCGCGATCGTCGCGGCATCCGGGTTCATCTGGGCAACCAGCGGCCAGACGGTCGCGGCTGCGCCGACTGCGGCGGCAGCTCCGGTTGCAACAAAAAGAAAATCACGGCGTGTCGGATGGTCCGCCGAAGACGCTGTCGTCACGATTCCTAGCCCTTTCTTTTCTGCAGCCGGTGGAACCGCCCCGGAGACGCAGAACGCGCCCCAAGAAAGGCTGCCGGCGCCCGCGGCCCCCGCGGCGGCAGAAAACCGCTATTCCCCACCCCAAATGGCGGAACAGCAGTCCAGAATCGTTCTATTGGCACCCTTGCCGGACGAGCGCAAGCCCGCTATCGGCTCGCACACGTGCAATGCACGAAATCCGCGCCGAGCGATGTTTTATTGAGACAATTTCATCCGGATTTCACAGGTCGCCCACACCATGCAGATCGCGCTGTTCCAGCCCGACATCCCCCAGAATACAGGGACGATTCTGCGCCTCTGCGCCTGCCTGAACGTGTCAGCCCATATCATCGAACCGGCGGGATTCGACACCTCGGACCGGAATTTCCGCCGGGCGGGTATGGACTATCTCGACCATGTGCGGTTGAAGCGTCACGACTCATGGTCGAAATTCGAGGAATGGCGGGCCGAGGCCGGATGCCGGCTGGTCCTATTCACGACCAAGGCGGCGAAATCCTACCTTGATTTCGCGTATACGGCCTCCGATGTCCTGCTGTTCGGGCGCGAAACGGCAGGGGTGACCGAGGCGGTTGTGGCCGCCGCGGACGCGCGGCTGCTGATTCCGATCAAGCCGTCCTTGCGTTCGCTCAATGTGGCGGTCACCGCGGCCATGGCAGTCGGAGAGGCGCTGCGGCAAACCGGCTCAGGACTTGCCGGTTCAGGAATTGCCGGTTCGGCAACTTAAGGGATTTTTGGTGAGCTACGCGGTCAAGGAGATCTTTCTCACCCTGCAGGGCGAAGGCGCCCATGCGGGCCGGGCCTCCGTGTTCTGCCGCTTCGCCGGCTGCAACCTCTGGAGCGGCCGCGAGCAGGACCGCACTGCGGCAGTCTGCCGGTTCTGCGACACCGATTTCGTCGGCACCGACGGCACGCTCGGCGGCCGCTATGCGACCGCCGACGAGCTGGCCGGCACCATTGCCGCGCAATGGACCGGGGGCGAAGCCGACCGCTACGTGGTGCTGACCGGCGGCGAGCCGCTGCTGCAGGTCGATACCGTGCTGATCGAGGCCCTGCACGGCCACGGCTTTGCGATCGCGATCGAGACCAACGGCACCATCGCGCCGCCCGATGGGCTCGACTGGATCTGCGTCAGCCCCAAGGCCGCCTCCGAGCTCGTGGTGCGCAAGGGGCACGAACTCAAGCTGGTCTATCCGCAGCCGGAGAACGCGCCGGAGGATTTCGCCGGCCTCGCCTTCGAGCGCTTCTCGCTGCAGCCGATGGACGGCCCCGACGTGATCGAGAATACCGAGCGGGCGATCGCATACTGCCTGAAGCACCCGCAATGGCGCCTCAGCGTGCAGACGCACAAGACGCTCGGCATTAGATGAGCTAACAGAATTGGATTGTTGAGAGAGATGTGGGAATTGACGAAAGCGTTTCGGTTCGAGGCTGCGCATGCGCTATCCGGAACGACCTTTGGCACTGCCAGCGAGGAGATCCACGGTCACTCGTTTCGAGCCGAGGTTACCGTCCGTGGCACGCCCGACCCCAAAACCGGGATGGTGATCGATCTCGGCCTGCTCGAACGCGCCATGGCCGAGGTGCAGAAGACGCTCGACCACAAGTTCCTGAACAAGATCGAGGCGATCGGTGTCCCGACGCTGGAGAATCTCTCACGCTTCATCTGGGAGCGGCTGCAGCACGCGGGCAAGCTGACCCGCGTCAGCGTCCATCGCGACAGCTGCAACGAGAGCTGCACCTATTTCGGCCCGCAAGGTTAGCCATGCTGCCAACAGACCCCGCCATCATCGAAAACCGCAAGGCGCGTGCGCGCAGCTGGTTCGAGACGCTGCGCAACGACATCTGCACGGCCTTCGAGAAGCTCGAGGACGACGCCCCCTCCGCGCTCTATCCCGGCAATGCCGGCCGGTTCGTGCGCACCCCCTGGGATCGCACCGACCATACCGGCAAGCCCGGCGGCGGTGGCGTGATGTCGATCATGAAGGGCCGGCTGTTCGAGAAGGTCGGCGTGCACTGCTCGACCGTGCATGGCGAGTTCGCTCCCGAATTCCGCGCGCAGATTCCGGGTGCCGCCGACGATCCACGATTTTGGGCCTCGGGCATTTCGCTGATCGCACATTTGCGCAATCCGAACGTGCCCGCCGTGCACATGAACACCCGCTTCGTCGTCACCACCAAGGCCTGGTTCGGCGGCGGAGCCGATTTGACCCCGGTGCTGAACCGGCGGCGCACCCAGGAAGACCCCGATACGGTCGCCTTCCATGGCGCGATGAAAGAGGCCTGCAGCGGGCCGAACGGCGTCGCGGACTACGACAAGTACAAGAAATGGTGCGACGACTATTTCTATCTGCCACACCGCAAGGAAGCCCGCGGCGTCGGCGGCATCTTCTATGACTGGCACGACAGCGGCGACTGGGAGGCCGATCTCGCCTTCACCCAGGACGTCGGGCGCAGCTTCCTGAAGATCTATCCCGACCTGGTGCGGCGCAATTTCGAGACCGACTGGAGCACGGAAGATCGCGACGAGCAGCTGATCCGCCGCGGCCGCTATGTCGAGTTCAACCTGCTCTATGATCGCGGCACCATCTTCGGCCTGAAGACCGGCGGCAATGTCGATTCGATCCTGTCGTCGCTGCCGCCGGAGGTGAAATGGCCGTAATGAACCTGCCGCGCGCGATGCTGATCGACATGGATGACACCATCCTGTCGGCCTACGGACGTCCCGAGATCGCGTGGAACACGATCACCACCGAATTCGCCGCGGAGCTCGCCCCCCTGCCCCCGGACATGGTCGCGACGGCGCTGTTGGCCTATGCACGGCAATTCTGGTCGACCGCCGAGCCGATCTGGCGGATCAAGCTCGGCGAGGCACGCCGGCTGACCGTGAAGGGCGGCTTCGCTCAGCTGGCGGCGGCCGGCCACCGTGCGCTGCCGGACGATCTCGCGGACCGCATCGCCGATCGCTTCACCGCCTATCGCGAAGAGGAGATGTTCATCTTCCCCGGCGCGCATGAAGCGATCGATACGTTCAAGGCGCTTGGCATCAAGCTCGCGCTGGTCACCAACGGCGCCGCCGACATGCAGCGCGCCAAGGTCGAGCGTTTCGCGCTCGGCCATCGCTTCGATCACATCCAGATCGAGGGCGAGCACGGTTTCGGCAAGCCGGAGGAGCGTGCCTATCTGCACGCGATGCAAGCACTCGGCGTCACCGCAGCCGATACCTGGATGATCGGCGACAATCTGGAATGGGAAGTCGTGGCGCCGCAGCGGCTCGGTATCTACGCGATCTGGATGGACGTGCACGGTGTTGGGCTGCCGCCGGGATCGACGATCAAGCCCGACCGCATCATCCGCTCGCTGACCGAACTGGTTCCGGCCGCGCGCAAATAACGCAGCTTCTGTTTTCACAGCAAATCCAGCGCGCCAGGCGCCGGCCGTGATCGCACTGTCATCACCGGTCGCTAGCTTGCCGTCCGCGTCATCCAGCGCGGAGGGAAAATCATGGAACTGAAACCAGGCGATGTCGTCATGCTGAAATCCGGCGGCCATCCGATCACGGTGGTCGAAGTCGACGAAGACAAGGTCGAGTGCCTGTGGATGGGCACGGACGGCGACCTGTTTCGCGAAACCCTGCCGCTCGTCGCACTCGAGTCGGCCGAAATCGATCCGAAAGATGATGAAGAGGAAGACGACGAGGACGAAGACGACGACGAGGAAGAAGAGGACGACGAAGACGAGGACGACGACGGCGACCGCAAGAAGAAGCGCAAGGCGGCTTGAGATCTGTTGGCGCGATGCTGCCTGGCACATGCCGGCGGCATCGTCTCCACACGAAATTCAATCGTCGTTCAGCCAATCGTCACCATGCCGCCGATGATCACGGCGGCATCGAGATGCCGGCAAGAAAATCCGGCGAGAAACCCGGCAAGAAAATCTAGAGCCGATGGTCGCGGGTGAAGCGGGAAACGGTCTGGTCGGCGATGCCAGACAACACCTGCGGATCCAGCGGGAAATCCGCAGCTAGCCAGGCATCCTCAGCCAGAGTCAGGACATGCCCGAGCGCCGGTCCCTCGGCAATCCCGCGCGCGATGAAATCCGACGCCCGCAACGGAAAGTGAGGCGCGCGCCAGCGCTGCGGCAGCGTGGCGAGCGCACGCCATTGGTCGACATCGCCCCGCGCGCCGGTTCGCGCCCAGGCGAGCAGCAGCCGGTCGCGATAGGGCTCCTCGTCGAGCCGGTAGAGCCTGCGCTTGGCATGCGCCTCGTCCATGCCGGGCAGGCGCCACCAGCGATGGCCCATCGAATCGAGCGCCTTGGCCTCGGCGTTGGAGAGCCGCAGCCGGCTCGCGATGCGCCGCGCGTCCTCGGTCACGGCGACCGCCAACGCGGCGAGCCGGCGCGTCGCGCTCGGCTTGAGCGCCATCAGCTGCTCGATCTCGATCATCGCCGCGAACGGCCCGGTATAGGCGACGCCGCCGAACAGCGGCAGCAGCAACCCGCCATCACCCATCGCGACCACCGCGCCGGCGGCGCCGTTCGCGACCACGAGCTTGAGCATCTCCATGCGGATGCGCTCGGCCGAGAGGCCGGCAAGTCCGGCGCGTCCGCTGACACAGGCGAGATAGCCGGCGCGATCGACCTCGCCTGCACCATAGGCGGCGTGGAAACGGAAGAAGCGCAGGATGCGCAGATAATCCTCGGCAATCCGCTGCGCAGGATCGCCGATGAAGCGCACGCGCCTCGCTGCGATGTCGGCGAGACCGCCGACGTGATCATGCACGACGCCCGAAGCGTCGACCGACAGGCCGTTGATGGTGAAGTCGCGCCGCTCGGCGTCGCGCACCCAGTCGCGCCCGAATGCCACCTTGGCCTTGCGGCCATAGGTCTCGGTGTCCTCGCGCAGCGTCGTCACCTCGAAGGGCTGGCCGTCGACAACCAGGGTCACCGTGCCGTGCTCGATGCCGGTCGGCACGCTCTTGATGGCCGCCCGCTTGGCACGGCGGATCACCTCCTCCGGCAGCGCCGTGGTGGCGATGTCGATGTCAGCGAGAGGAATTTGCATCAGCGCGTTGCGCACGGCACCGCCGATCACCCGCGCTTCCTCGCCGTCGGCATTGAGCAGGCCGAGCACGCGCGCCGCGGGCCCCGAAGCGAGCCATGGCGCGTCGGACAACAAGCGCACCTCGCTCATTTCTCAGCTCCCGGCACCAGCCTGCCGTTCTCGATATGGGCGGGAACGTAGGTCGAGTTCGGCGGCGCGCCGGTCAATTCGGCGAGCAGCACGAAGCTCACGATGACCAGCACCAGCGCCGCCAGCGTCAGCTTCGCGATCATGTCGAGCGGCCAGGATGCCGGCAGCGTCACGCCGGACCGCGTCGCGATGAGGAAGATGGCATAGACCGCGAAAGGGACCAGAAAGATTCCGACCTCGGTCAACACCGTGCGGATCATGACAAATAGATCCGTTCATACAGCACCCGCAGGATGCCGGCGGTCGCGCCCCAGATGTAGCGCTCGGCGAACGGCATCGCGTAGTAGGACCGGTCCATGCCGCGGAATTCCTTGGTGTGGATCTGATGATTCTCGGGGTTCATCAGGAAAGCGAGCGGCACCTCGAACGCATCGACGACCTCGGCCTCATTGATCTCCAGGGCAAATCCCGGCTTCACCCTGGCGACCGTCGGCAGGATGCGGAAGCCGAATGCGGTGCCATAGAGGTCGAGATAGCCGACAGGGTCGATGAATTCCCGCTTCAGCCCGACTTCTTCACAGGCTTCGCGCAGCGCCGCATCGAGCGGCGAGGCGTCGGTCGCGTCGATCTTGCCGCCGGGAAACGAGATCTGGCCAGCATGACTCGACAGATTGGGCGAACGCTGCGTCAACAGCACGGTCGGCTCGGGATGATCGACCACCGGGATCAGCACCGCGGCCGGCCGCACCGGCTGCTCCTGCGCGACAATCTCCAACATGCGATCGTTGCCGGAATCTCCGGTGCGCGGAATGATATGCGGATCGACCAGGCCCGGCGGCACTTCGAAATCGAGCCGCGTGCGGGCTCGCGCGAAGAATTCCGTCGAGCTGATCGTCGCCGGCTTCACCTTCAGCAACGGCTCGTTCAAAGTACACCCCTCACCTGGCTGGCATCGGCCATCGCGAAAAATTCGCCGCCGGACTCGATGCCGAACATCTCCTGACCATCGACCATCCGCTCCTCGCCCATGTCAACCAGATCGTAGTAGAGCGCGCGGGTGACCTTCGCCCACAGGTCGGCACGGACATGCAGATAGGGCGTCAATCCGCCATCCTCCGCGGCCTCGAATCTGAGGCCGTGGCCCTGCTCGCAATCGACCCAGTCATCGACATTGGTCCGGAACCGGAGCAAACGGCCGCGCGCGTCTGCTTCCGTCTGCATTTCCACGGCAAGGAACGGCGCGTCGTCGACGCGGATGCCGACCTTCTCGACCGGTGTCACGAGAAAGTGCTTGCCGTCCTCGCGCTTCAGGATCGTGGAGAACAGCCGCACCAGCGCGGGGCGTCCGATCGGCGTTCCCATGTAGAACCAGGTGCCGTCGGGCGCGATTCGCATGTCGAGATCGCCGCAGAACGGCGGATTCCATAGATGAACCGGCGGCAGGCCCTTGCGTCCGGCTGGACCCGATGTCGCAGCTTGATTGGCGGCAGTGGTCAGCCCTTCGAGGCCCTTGCCTCCGAGGGCCTTCGTTTCGAGCCCCGTAGTTTCACTGCCGGAATCGCTCTGCCCTTGCTTCGCCATTGTTTGCCCTGAAGTTTCCTATCCTCAATCTGGCACATTTGGTGCACGTATTCTGAGATGTGGTCGGGATGTCATTCTCGCCACATCGTGATGCCGTTCATACCCTGAAATACCGATAAGGTGGGGATAGTTTAATTCAACGAATACATGGCCTTCGCATAGGTTTAGCATGCAAGCCATGTGGTGACGACGCGAGAATCGAGCGCATCGTCAAGAAGGAGCGGATCGAATGGCCGGTGCAGACAGCGTCGAGAAACTGGAGGATGTGATCGTCCGTTCGGCCGAACAGGTCGCGGGCCAGATCAAGGCCGCCAAGGAAGCGGTCTCCACGGTCATTTTCGGCCAGGACCAGGTGATCGAAAACACCCTGGTGACGATCCTGTCCGGCGGCCACGCGCTGTTGATCGGCGTGCCCGGCCTTGCGAAGACCAAGCTGGTCGAGACGCTCGGCGTCACGCTCGGGCTCGACGCCAAGCGCATCCAGTTCACGCCCGACCTGATGCCGTCGGACATTCTCGGCGCAGAAGTGCTCGACGAGAATTCGGCCGGCAAGCGCTCGTTCCGCTTCATCTCGGGTCCGGTGTTCGCGCAGCTCCTGATGGCCGACGAGATCAACCGCGCCAGCCCGCGCACCCAGTCGGCGCTGCTGCAAGCCATGCAGGAGCAGCACATCACCATTGCCGGCGCGCGTCACGATTTGCCGAAGCCGTTCCACGTGCTCGCGACGCAGAATCCGCTCGAGCAGGAAGGCACCTATCCGCTGCCCGAAGCACAGCTCGACCGCTTCCTGATGGAAATCGACGTCGACTATCCCGATCGCGACGCCGAGCGGCGCATCCTGTTCGAAACCACCGGCGCCGAGGAGACGCTCGCCAAGGCGTCGATGGACGCCGAGACGCTGATCACGGCGCAACGCCTGGTGCGTCGCCTGCCGGTCGGCGATTCCGTGGTCGAGGCGATCCTGACGCTGGTGCGCGCCGCGCGCCCCGGCACCGAGGGCGGCGAAGCCGGCAAGCTGATCGCCTGGGGACCCGGTCCCCGCGCCAGCCAGTCCTTGATGCTCGCGGTGCGCGCCCGCGCGCTGCTTGATGGAAGGCTCGCGCCGTCGATCGACGACGTGCTCGATCTCGCCGAGCCCGTCCTCAAGCATCGCATGGCGCTGACCTTCTCGGCGCGCGCCGAGGGCCACACCATTCCTGACGTGATCAGGCAGTTGAAGACGCGGATCGGTTGATGGCGGCAGACAACAGGCACCAGAACGAGGAGATCCTGGCGGTTCGACGTGCCGATGGCGAAAGCCGAACGCTCGCCGCATCGCTGCCGCGTCTTGTGCTTGAGGCCCGCCGTGTCGCCGCAAACGTCATCCATGGCCTGCACGGCCGCCGCCGCGCCGGCTCGGGCGAGAATTTTTGGCAATATCGCCGCTTCGTATCCGGCGAGCCGTCGCAGCGCGTCGACTGGCGCCGCTCGGCGCGCGATGACCATCTCTATGTCCGCGAGCAGGAGTGGGAGGCCGCACACACCGTGTGGATCTGGCCCGACCGCTCGCCTTCGATGGCCTTTGCCTCGCGCGACGCCCGCGACAGCAAGTTGGAGCGCGGACTGATCGTCGCCTTCGCGCTTGCCGAGCTGCTCGTTGCGGGCGGAGAACGCGTCGGCATTCCCGGCCTGCTGAACCCGACCGCAAGCCTCAACGTGATCGACAAGATGGCGGAAGCGATGTTGCACGACGAGACGACGCGCGCGAGCCTGCCGCCGTCCTTCGTGCCGTCGTCGCTGGCCGAGATCGTCGTGCTGTCGGATTTCTGGTCGCCGATCGCCGAGATCACGGCGATGCTGGCCGGGCTCTCCTCCTCCGGCGCGCACGGCACCCTGATCCAGGTCGTCGATCCCGCCGAAGAGACCTTCCCCTATTCTGGCCGCGTCGAATTCGTCGAGCCGGAGGCCGGCAGCGTCATCACCGCGGGCCGCGCCGAGAGCTGGGCCAGCGACTATGTCGCGCGCGTCGCGCTGCATCGCGACCAGATCCGCAGCGAGACCAACCGGCTCGACTGGCTGTTCTCGACCCATACCACCAGCCGCTCCGCGGCCGAACTGCTGCTGTTCCTGCACGCGGGCATGATGGTGAGCAAGGGCGGCGGCCGCTCAACCGTCAAGGCGGGACGCAGCGCATGATCGCAGGCCTCCCGCTCTCCTTCGCCGAACCGTTGCTGCTATTGGGGCTGGTCAGTCTGCCGGTGCTGTGGTGGCTGCTGCGCGTGATGCCGCCGCGGCCGCGCCGGGTCGAGTTTCCGCCGACACGGCTATTGTTCGACATCGCGCCCAAGGAGGAGACGCCGTCGCGCACGCCGTGGTGGCTGACGCTGCTGCGGCTCGCCGCCGCCGCGCTGGTCATTTTCGCCGCCGCCGGACCGATCTGGAATCCGCAGACCGGCGTTGCCGCCGGCAAGCAGCCGCTGGTGATCCTGCTCGACGACGGCTGGAGCGCGGCCTCGAGTTGGGATGCGCGGATCAAGGCCGCGGACGAGTTGGTTACCAATGCCGACAGCGACCGCCGCGGCGTCGCGCTGGTGCCGCTGTCCGAGCCCGCGCGCGACATCACACTGATGCCGGCCGGCGCCGCGCGCGTCGCGCTGCGCCAGCTTGCGCCAAAGCCCTACTCGATCGATCGCGTTGAAACCCTGGCGACGCTGGAACGTTTCCTCAAATCGACCGGCGACTGCGACATCGCCTGGCTGTCCGACGGCGTCGACACCGGCCGCGGCAGCGAATTCACCGAAGGTCTCGGCAAGGTGATCGAGAGCCGCAATCTGACGATCTATGCCGGCGGCGCGCAATCGGCGCAGGCGCTGGTCGCGGCCGAGAACGCCGCCGCCAAGATGACCGTCAAGGTGTTGCGCACCGAGAGCGGTATCGCGGCGGGAACGGTGCGCGCGGTCGACGCCAAGGGCTCGCCGATCGGCGAGGCCCGCTACAGCTTTGGCCCGCAGGAGCGCGAGACCGAAGCCGCCTTCGATCTTCCGGTCGAACTGCGCAACGACATCGCGCGGCTCGAAATTTCCGGCGAGCATTCGGCCGGCGCCGTGCAGCTGCTCGACCGGCGCTGGCGCCGCCGCGCCATCGGCGTGGTCTCGGGTGCGAGCAACGACACCGCCCAGCCGCTGCTGGCTTCGACCTTTTATCTCTCGCGCGCGCTGTCGCCGTTCGCCGACGTCAGGCTCGGCGATCGCGGAGCGCCGCAGCAGGTGATCGGGCAATTCCTCGACCAGCGGCTGCCGATGATCGTGATGGCCGATGTCGGCACGCTGTCGCCGGAAATCCGCGACCGGCTCAACGCCTGGATCGAGCAAGGCGGCGTGCTGGTGCGCTTCGCAGGTCCCCGCCTCGCCCAGGCCGATGACGACCTCGTTCCGGTCAAGCTGCGCCGCGGCGGACGCACCCTCGGCGGCAGCCTGACCTGGGAGAAGCCGCAACACATGGCCTCGTTCGCCGCCGACGGCCCGTTCACAGGCCTCATTGTGCCGAAGGACATCACCGTCAGCCGCCAGGTGCTGGCCGAGCCCGACGCCGTGCTCGCGACCAAGAGCTGGGCCTCGCTCGAGGACGGCACGCCGCTCGTCACCGGCGAGCGTCGCGGCAAGGGCGTGGTCAGCCTGTTCCATGTCGGCGCCGACATGCGCTGGTCTGATCTGCCGATGTCCGGCACCTTCGTCGAGATGCTGCGCCGGCTGATCGACATGTCCGGCTACACCTCGAAGCCCGGCCCCGGCGTCGCCGGCGATCCCAATGCCGAAACGGTGGCGCCGCTGCGTACGCTCGACGGCTTCGGCGCGTTCGGTCCGCCACCCTCGACCGCCAAGCCGATGTCGGCGGACTACCGCGACCGCGGCACCGCGGACCATCCGCCCGGCTTCTACGGCACCGCCGAGAGCCCGATCGCGGTCAACACGCTGGCCTCCGCCGACCGCATTGCGCCGCTCGATACCTCCGGCCTGCGCGCGAAGCATGCGACCTACACCAACACCGAGCCGCGTGACCTGCGCGGCATCATGCTGTCGACGGCGCTGGCGCTGTTCCTGCTCGATGCGATCGTGGTGGCGATGCTCGGCGGCGGACTCGCCGCGCTGATCCGGCGGCGCGCGGCGCCTGCGGCGCTTGCCTTGGCTTTCATCCTTACGACCACGATGGTGCCGTCGCCGACCCGCGCGCAGAACGCCAGCAGTGATGACTTCGCCATCAAGGCGGTGTCGCAGACGCGGCTCGCCTATGTCGTGACGGGCAATGCCGACGTCGATTCCATCGTCAAGGCCGGGATGTCCGGACTGACGCTGTTCCTCGGCCAGCGCACGGCGCTGGAGGCCGGCGATCCCGTCGGCATCGATCCCGCACGCGACGAGCTGGCATTCTTCCCGCTGATCTACTGGCCGATCGTGCCCGGCGCGCCGAAGCCGGCGCAGGACGCCATCAACAAGATCGACGCCTACATGAAGCAGGGCGGCACCGTGATCTTCGACACCCGCGACGCCGTCGAGGCGCCGCCGGGCGACAATGGCGCGTCGCAGACGCCGGGTATGCAGACGCTGCGCGAATTGCTGTCGACCCTCGACGTGCCCGAGCTCGAGCCGGTGCCGCGCGAGCACGTGCTGACCAAGACGTTCTATCTGTTGCGCGACTTCCCCGGCCGCTTCAACACCGGCCAGACCTGGGTCGAGGCGCTGCCGCGCGAGGACGATGAGGAGGCCGCGCAGCGCCCGGCACGCGGCGGCGACGGTGTCTCGCCGATCATCATCACGTCGAACGACCTCGCCGGCGCCTGGGCGATCCGTCCCGACGGGCAGCCGATGCTGCCGTTGACCCCGGGCGAGCCGCGCCAGCGTGAATTCGCGTTCCGCGCCGGCGTCAACATCGTGATGTACACGCTGACCGGCAACTACAAGGCCGACCAAGTGCACGCGCCTGCTTTGATCGAGCGGCTGGGACAATGAGCATGATCCGGAAAAGTGGGAACCGGTTTTCCCTCGCGACAAACGCAAGCGTTTGCGCGGAGATCATGCTCACAACGAATAGAAACAAGCCATGAACTACGGTATCGCGTTCACACCGCTGGTTCCTTCGATCGTGCTGTGGATCGCGCTCGGCGCGATCGTCGTCATCGCGGTGCTGCTGTTGCTGTCGCGTGCGCGCGGTGCCGCGGTGCGTGTCGCCGCGCTGGCGCTGATCCTGCTTGCGCTGGCCAATCCGTCCTTTACCCGCGAGGACCGCGAGCCGTTGACCTCGGTCGCCGCCGTCGTGGTCGACAAGAGCCCGAGCCAGAATTTCGGCACGCGCAATCAGGAGACCGACAAGGCGCGGCAGGCGCTGGTCGACAGCCTGAAGCAGATCAAGGGCCTCGAGGTCCGCGTCGTCGAGGCCGGCCAGGCCGACGGCGAAACCGACGGCACCAAGCTGTTCGGCGCGCTGACGTCGGCACTGTCAGACGTTCCGGTCGAGCGCGTCGCCGGCGCGTTCATGATCACCGACGGCCGCGTGCACGACATTCCCGCCAACGCCCAGGCGCTCGGCTTCCAGGCGCCGGTGCACGCCTTGATCACCGGCCGCAAGGACGAGCGCGATCGCCGCATCGCGATCACGGCCGCGCCCCGCTTCGGCATCGTCGGCCAGACCCAGACCATCACCTACCGGCTCGACGATCAGGGCGTCACCGGCGAGCGCGCCAAGGTCACGATCCGCCGCGACGGCGAGGTGATCAACGAGCGCACGCTGACCAGCGGCCAGACCTCCAGCGTCGATATCGACATCAAGCATGCCGGGCCCAACATCGTCGAGATCGAGGCCTCACCGCTCGAGAACGAGCTGACGCCGGTCAACAACCGCGCCGTGGTGGCGATCGACGGCGTGCGCGACAAGCTGCGCGTGCTGCTGGTGTCCGGTGAGCCGCATGCCGGCGAGCGCACCTGGCGCAATCTCTTGAAGTCCGACCCCAGCGTCGATCTCGTCCACTTCACCATCCTGCGTCCGCCGGAGAAGCAGGACGGCACGCCGATCAACGAGCTGTCGCTGATCGCGTTTCCGACCCGTGAGCTGTTCCAGCAGAAGATCAACGAATTCCAGTTGATCATCTTCGATCGCTACGCCCGCCAGGGCGTGCTGCCGATCGCCTATTTCGACAACATCGCGCGCTATGTCCGCTCCGGCGGCGCGGTGCTGGTCTCGGCCGGCCCCGATTACGCCTCGACCACCAGCATCTGGCGCACGCCGCTGGATTCGGTGCTGCCGGCCGAGCCGGTCGGCGTCACCGAGAAGCCGTTCTACGCGCATTTGAGCGATGCCGGGAAACGCCACCCGGTGACGCGCGGGCTGGAAGGCTCGAATGCCGAGCCGCCGCATTGGAGCCGGTTCTTCCGCACCGTCGACACCCGCAACGCGATCAATCCGCCGGTCATGACCGGCGCTGACGGCAAGCCGCTGCTGCTGCTGTCCCGCTTCGGCGAAGGCCGCGTCGCGCTGCTGCTCTCCGACCAGATCTGGCTGTGGGCGCGCGGCTATGAGGGCGGCGGACCGCATCTCGATCTGTTGCGGCGGGTGTCGCACTGGCTGATGAAGCAGCCCGACCTCGACGAAGAGGCGCTGCGGATGCAGGTGCAGGGCAAGGATCTCATAGTGGTGCGCCAGACCATGGCCGACACCGTCGCACCGGTCACCGTGACGTCGCCGAGCGGCGCCACGCATGAGCTGACCTTGACCGCCGGCGATCCCGGCGAGTGGCGCGCCACGTTGCCGGCGAGCGAGCTCGGCCTGTGGCAGGCCACCGACGGCACGCTGAAGGCGCTGATCAATGTCGGCCCGACCAACCCGAAGGAATTCTCGGAAGTCACTTCGACCACCGACATGCTGAAGCCGCTGGCGCAGGCGACCGGCGGCGACGCACGGCGCATCGTCGACGGCTCGAGCCTCGACATGCCCCGCGTCGTCCCGGTGCGCGCGTCAACGATCTTCCGCGGCGACGGCTGGCTCGGCGTCAAGATGCGCGACGCCAGCGTGGTCAAGGGCGTCGGCGTGCTGCCGATGTTCGCCGGCCTGGTCGGCCTGCTGCTGTTGCTCGGCGCGTTCGCGGCAACTTGGCTGCGCGAGGGACGCTGAGACCAACAGCGCTCAATGTCCAATCGGCCCCGTTGCCTCAATCACACACCGGCAACGGATCGACATAGTGTGTCTGAACCACCGTTGACATCGCGGCCACCCTCCGATGTTATAATGTAACATCGGGCGGCTGGGGAATGAGCGCCGTCCCGATGGGTGGGGTTCAATCGGCGTGAAGTGGTTCCGGAGACATATCAAGACTGGTTCGCGGCTGGCGCTGTTCGCGCTCGCCGTCCAGTTCGTGCTGTCGTTCGGGCACTTCCACCCGATCGCGCCCGCGCAAGCGGCACCCGCGGTCCAGACCGGCCTATCGCTGCTCGACCTCGCCTATATCGGGACCTCGGCGACGCCGGACCTCGCGGTCCAGGTGACCAGGACCGAGCCGCCCACGAGGCACGACAACGACCGGCACCCGGCCGATAATTGCGCGATCTGCGCCGTCATCTCGCTCGCGAGCAGCGTGCTGTTCACGGCGCCGCCGCTGCTGTTGCTGCCGGAAGCCGTCGAGCTTCTGTTCCGCACCACCAATGCCGAATTCGTCCATCTAAAGTCGGCGCCGGCAGCCTTCCACTCCCGCGCACCTCCTTTGTCCTGACATCGACTGATTGCTGCACGCCCTGAGCGGACGGCCGCGTCACAGTTGCGGCCTGCTCCAGTAGGGCAAATCGGGATCGATCCGTCATTTCGACGGCACCTGGATCGGGACAATGACACTTCAGAAGAAACGAGCACTCCACATCGGAGGCGCGAGCTGGCTGCTGCTCGGCGCAATGCATAGCGGCGCGCTGGCCGATGACACGCCGACGCAACTCCCTGACATCACGGTGACGGCGCCAAGCCCGATCCAGCGGCATCGGACTGTGCCCACGCGTACGCCGGTTCACGTCGTCCGGGCTGCACCTAGCCGCAACCGCGAACGCGCCGCAGCGGTGCAACCCGCGCAAGCGGCACCGGCACCGACGCCACAACAGGGCGTGCTGCCCGTCGTCACCGACCAGTTCGCCACCGTCACCGTGGTGCCCAATGAGGAACTGCGGCGCGCCGGCGGCGCCACGCTGGGCGACCTCCTGTTCTCGAAGCCCGGCATCACCGGTTCGAGCTTCGCGCCCGGCGCATCGAGCCGGCCGATCATCCGCGGCCTCGACGTCAACCGCGTCGGCATTGTCGAGAATGGTCTCGGTGGCGGCGGCGTCTCGGATCTCGGCGAGGATCATTTCGTGCCGATCGATCCGTTCTCGACCGACCAGCTGGAGGTGGTGCGGGGACCTGCCGCGCTACGCTACGGCTCGACCTCGATCGGCGGTGTGGTGAGCGCCACCAACAACCGGATTCCCGACGCGATGCCGGCTTGCGCGGCGGCACCGTTCCAGAGCTACGGACTGCCGATGAAAGCGCCGCTGGCCGACACAGGCGCGCCCGGCTGCCTCAATGTCGAGACCCGCACGTCGGTGAGCTCGGTCAATCGCGGCGTCGAGGGCGGCATGCTGCTGGACGCCGGCGGCAACAATGTCGCCGTGCACGCAGATGTCTATGGCCGCACCAGCAGCGACTACAGCATCCCGAGCTATCCGTATCTGTTCGATCAGACCCGGCCGGTGAACGGCCGCCAGCCGAACTCCGCGACGCAGTCGGACGGTGCTTCCGTCGGCGCGTCCTATTTCTTCCAGGGCGGCTATATCGGTGCGTCGATCACCCAGAACGACTCGCTCTATCACATTCCGGGAATCGACGGCGCCGATCACCAGACCCGGATCGACGCGCACCAGACCAAGATCGCTGTGAAGGGCGAGTACCGGCCCGATGCGGCTGCAATCGACGCCGTGCGGTTCTGGGTCGGCGCGACCGACTATCGGCACAACGAGCTCGGCCTCGCCGATCCGACCGACCTGTTCAGCGATGGCGTGCGCCAGACCTTCACCAGCAAGGAGCAGGAGGCCCGCGTCGAGGTGCAGATGATGCCGTTCAACGCGCGCTTCGCCACGGTGACCACGGCGTTCGGCCTGCAGGGCGGGCATCAGGAGTTGACGGCGCCGAGCCCGGACAACCCCGGCGCACTGTTCAATGGCCTGTGGAGCCCGAACAACAACAACCGCATCGCGGGTTACGTGTTCAACGAGTTCAAGTTCACGGATTCGACCAAGGCGCAGGTCGCCGGCCGCATCGAGCATGTCGACCTGCACGGAGCGACGCCGGATTTCCCGGCGGACTTCCTGCCGGACGGTGCGCCGCAAAGCTCGGTTTCGCGCAATCCGTCCTACACGCCGGTCAGCGGCAGTGTCGGGCTGATCCAGAACCTTCCGGGCGATCTCGTCGGCAGCATCACGGCGCAATATGTCGAGCGCGCGCCGAAGCCCGCGGAGCTGTTCTCGCGCGGCGCGCATGATGCGACTGCGACCTTCGACATCGGCAATCCGAACCTGACCATCGAGACCGCGAAATCGGTCGAGGTCGGCCTGCGCAAGGCGACCGGACCGTTCCGCTTCGAGGCCACCGCCTATTACACCCGCTTCAGCAATTTCATCTATCGCCGCCTGACCGGCGTGATGTGCGGCAGCGATTTCGACTCCTGCGGCAACGGCGATCCCGGCAACGAGGGCCGCCAGGCGGTCTATTCGCAGCGCGATGCGACCTTCCGCGGCGCCGAGTTCCAGAGCCAGCTCGACATCGGCCCGCTGAACGGCGGCATCTGGGGCATCGAGAACCAGTTCGACGTGGTGCGCGCCACCTTCACCGACGGCAGCAACGTGCCGCGGATTCCGCCGGTGCGGCTCGGCGGCGGTGTGTACTGGCGCGACAGCAACTGGTTCACCCGCATCAACCTGGTACACGCCTTCGCGCAGAACAACATCGCGGTCATCGGTGAGACCCCGACCGCGGGTTACAATCTGCTGAACGCGGAGATCACCTACAACACCAAGCTCAATCAATCGTGGATCGGTGCGCGCGAGATGACGCTTGGCCTGGTCGGCAACAATCTGCTCAACCAGAATATCCGCAACTCGGTGTCCTACACCAAGGACGAGGTGCTGATGCCGGGCCTCGGCGTGCGGGCTTTCGCCAATCTGAAGTTCTGAGACGAGCGAATCCCTCTGCCATCAGCGGCAGAGGGATCATGCTCTGATGTCCGCGCCGTTCAGTAGCCGACGACGACTTCGCTGATCTGAATCACCGGCTGCAGATCGGTGTAATTCGGAATGTCGCCCATGATCTCCTGGGCGTGCTTGCCCATGCCGGCCGCGAAGGCCTCAACCGAGTCGCAGAAGATGTGGCACATCCCGACATAGGTTGCGGGCGTCCCCGGTGCGCCGCCGGCGAGACCCTTGTCGACGGTGTAGTATTTGCAGGCGTCGCCGAGGCGCGCCTTCACCAGCGGCATGTGCTTGTCGCGGTAATACTCGTGATCAAAGCGTGCGCCTGGATTGTTCGGATACATCACACTGACCTTGATCATGGCGCGCACTCTCCCTGTTGATATGACATGCGCCGGTCTTGTCCCGGCGCTTGCCTCAACTGTGCTTCAGTTTCCGAGAGCGCGCAACCGTTCCGGGCGACGCTCGCGGGAACGTCAGATCGCCTTGCTCCAGTCCGGCTGGATCGGCCCGGATACGCCCTCGGCAGCGCCGTCGACCAGTTCCATGACAAGCAGGCGACTGTAGTCGACGGGGCCGGGCATCGTCATCCGTCCCTTCGGGACCGGCTTGAAGCCGACCCGCGAATAGTACGGCTCGTCACCGACCAGTACGATCAACCGATGGCCCTTGGCGCGGGCGTCGTTGATCGCGCGTTCGAGCAGCGCGCGGCCGACGCCGCGGCTGCGGAACGGCGGCTCGACCGTCAACGGCCCGAGCATCAAAGCCGGCGTATCGCCGATGCACACCGGCAGCTGACGCACCGAACCGACCAGCAGCGTGCCGATCCGCGCCGTGAAGGAGACATCGAGCAGATGATCGACATGCTCGCGCAACCGGTAGGCGCTGAGTGCGAAGCGGCCGGGCCCGAAGGTACGCTCATGCAGGCGCTCGATCGCCTGGGCGTCTTTCGGGGTCTCGGGCAGGATGGTCAGGGACAATTCAGTCATTGTGGGGCGCGGGATAGCATCTGGCGCGGGCGCGGTCCATCACCGCCATTTCGCCGTCGGCGGCTTGCCCTCGAGCACCTCCGCGATCCGCAGCCGCGTACCGGGGGTGGTGTCATCAGGCAGATCAGCCGGATCGAAGAAGCCGCAGGCCACGATCTCGCGATTCGGCTCCGGCAGGCGGTCCTGCCGGTAGTTCCTGACGACATAGACCGCGACATGATCGCGCGGCGAGACGTGGCTGTTGTGGAAGATGCCATGCAGCACCGGCGTGCCGTCGAACTCGATCCGCCCCTCCTCCTCGAGCTCCCGTCGCAGTGCTTCAAGAAAGCTCTCGCCGACCTCGACCCCGCCGCCGGGCAGATACCAGCCATGGACATAGCTGTGCTTGACCAGGAATACCTTGTTGTCGGCGTCGAGCACGACGGCGCGGACCCCGAGCGTCATGCCGCGGGCCAGGCGCCAGTAGAAATGAAACACCCACCTGATCTGCGGCTCGCAGCGCCTGCGAAAATCCTCAAGGACCGTCACTGAACCCTCGACATCATGGTGTTTGATCCATGCTTTGATCCTTGCGCGGCTGCGCAGCTCTTGCCAATACAGGGCAGGACGTTCGGGATAGCACGACATGACTGGTGGCCGGCCACTTTTCACCGACAATCCGAAGGGAATCGCGTGATGGCGGCGTTCCGCCTCGCGCATCTGTCGGATCCGCATCTGCCGCCGCTGCCGGCGGCGCGGCTGCGCGATCTCGCCGGCAAGCGCGCCTTCGGCTACCTGAACTGGACGCGCAACCGTCACAAATATCATCGCCGCGACGTGCTCGACACGCTGGTGTCGGACATGCAGGCACAGCAGCCGGACCATGTCGCCGTGACCGGCGATCTCGTCAATCTGGCGCTGGATGCCGAATTCAATCCGGCCCGGCAATGGCTCGAGGGTGTCGGCGGCGCGGCCGACGTCACCGTGGTCCCCGGCAATCACGACGCCTATGTGCGCGCGACCCGGCATCGCTTCGTCAGTCACTTCGGCGATTATCTGCGCGGCGACGCCGATGGCGCGGCGACGCATTTTCCGTTCGTGCGCCGCCGCGGCCCGGTGGCGCTGATCGGCGTCTCCTCGGCGGTGCCGACGCCGCCGCTGATGGCGACCGGCTGGCTCGGCCATGCCCAGCTCGGCGCGCTGGATACGATCCTCGGGCGGCTGTCGCGGGAGGATGCTTTCCGCGTCCTCTTGGTGCATCACCCGCTGCACTCCGACGGGCGCGCCAAGCGGCTGACCGATTCGCATCAGTTGCTGGCGCTGCTCAAGCGGCACGGGGTCGAGCTGGTGCTGCATGGCCATGACCACATCCATTCGACGATGTGGTTCGACGGCCCCGAGCGGAAGATCCCGGCGATCGGCGTGCCGTCGGCATCGGCGCTGGCGCGCAAGCACTATCCGGCGGCGGCGTACAATCTGTTCTCGATCGAGCGTGACGGCAATGGCTGGCGCTGCGAGCAGACCGTGCGCGGCCTCGGCGCTCACGACGGCATTCGCGAACTGAAGCAAGTGCGGCTGTCCTAATCGCCGCCCCCGCCGCCGCCACACCCACCGCCGCAGCCGCCTCCGCTATCTCCGCCGCCGCCTCCATCACCGCCGCCGTGGCCACCTCCGTCGCCACCATGGCCGCCATCGCCGCCATGGCTTCCGTCGCTGCCGGCATCGCCAAACCCCGCCGACGATCCATCGATCGACGAGTCGGAGAAATCGCCGCCGCAATAGGGACTGTCGCCGGCAATGCCGCTGCGGCGCAGCGCCTCGCAGTCCGTGTGATAGATGAAGCCGCCCGCAATGCTCAGCTTGGCGTCGAGTGCGAACAACAGCGGCAGCCGCGTCGGCCTGACCGGATCGATGTTCTCGTATTTGCAGCAATACCACCAGACCCGCCGGAGCCCTTCGTTGCTCCGGCGCCGCTCCTTCACCAGCACGACCGCGGGCGTGTGATGCAGGAAGCTGCCGAAGGCGCGGCGGCAGAACGCGTCGTATTCGCGGGTGTAGAGAATGAATTCGTGCCAGAGGTCGTCGGCCGCTTGCGACGGCATCGAGACGTAACGCTTGCCGCTCATCAGATAGGCGAGGAAGAACTGCCGCAGGCCGCGCGACACCAGCGCGCTGTCCTTGCGGGCGAAGCCGGGGTGATGCCTCTCGAGCCGGGCCAGCAGGCCCGCCGGCCACTTGAAGGTGCGGATATATTCGGCGCGCCGCAGCGTCTGCCATTTGCCGAACAGCACGGCGCTGCCGACCACCGCTGCCGCCGCCAGGATGCCGAAAAATGCCGAGGCGGGAGTTACGACCACGATGTCCCCCGCCGGTCAGCGGCTAAAGCGCGATTGAATCGTCATCGCGCTTTCGCTCCTTGTTTGCACATGGTCTGATCGGAAAATCGCTTGGCACTTTTGCGGATCATGCTTCAGAAATTCTGCAAGCTCGCCAGCAGCGCGAAGCCGAACAGCGCCAGCGCGCCGAGGACGAAGCCGAGCACGAACATGCCGATCCCGCCGCGGCGCTTCGGCGGCACCACCGGCACCGGCGGAGGTGCCGGCGGCTCGGCAACCGGAAGCGGCGTTGCCACCATCGCATGCTCGCGCTCGATCATGCGCCGCGCCACATAGTCGGTGACCGCATCGACAATCACGGGCACGTCGTGCGATTCGGCGAGCACGATGCGGCCGAATCTCGTGTCCTGCACGAAGCGGTAGATGCGCTTGTCGCGGCCCATCAGCACATGCGCGACGACATCGATCCACAGCCGCGGCGTCTCGCCCTGGCTGATGCCGCGGTCGAACAGATCGACCTTCTCCGGCACCTGCGCAAACAGCGGATCGAGCGCGTCGTTGAGGATCTCGAGCCGCGCCACCTCGGCATCGCGCAACTCGACCACGACCCCGGTGCGATCGGCCGCCTCGATCCGCGCCCGCCGCAGCGCCTCTCGCAGCGTCGGCCGCATCTCGCGCGCCTCGCTGCCGGTGTTCTGCGGATCGGACATGCCTTACGGCCTCGTGGTGACGGGTTGCCTTACCCATTAACCTATCAGCAACCATGACGTCCGCAAAGGACGTTGGTTCCCAAGCACTTAGGTGGCCACTTATCCCCAGCTGAAAGATCCCGGCGCTGTCCCAAAAACGGTCGACCCCACCCGGATGAACCGGATGGGGTCGCCGTCCTTGGACGTTTCTTAGCTCAGATAATTTTGGCGTCAGGCCGAAACCCGGGACGGCTCCTCGACGATCGAGAAGCGCACGCCGGCCTTGTGGCGGCTCTCTTCCGAGACTTCCTTCCAGCACTCTTCGGCTTCCTTGCGGGTCTTGAACGGACCGCGGACCTGGGCGGAGCCTTCGACGAGCTTGTGGAAGTTCATCGAGCCGAACTCGCCGCCGATCACCCAGAAATTGCTGCCGTTGCTCATCGTCAGTCTCCTCTAAAAAATCCTGCTGCCTGCTCAGCCGCCTGAATTCTGACCCCCGCGACCTGTTCGCCGTACCGACATTCTTGACAGAGCATCGCGAAGTGCGTGTCAGGAGATAAACGCGAAAACGCGAAGTTCGTACAGATGCCTTGTTTTTTATTGGTGATGTCATGTAACATCTGAACTTGTAATAAATGTCGATTTGTAAATTTTGTCACAAAATGGGTCAGGAAGGCTGCCATGCCTGGCGAGTCCGGAAAGAAGCTGTTCGTCGGTCCACGCTTCCGGCGGATCCGCCAGCAATTGGGGCTGTCGCAGACCCAGATCGCCGAGGGGCTCGGCATCTCGCCCTCCTACATCAACCTGATCGAGCGCAACCAGCGCCCGGTGACGGCGCAGATCCTGCTGCGGCTGGCCGAGACCTACGACCTCGATCTGCGCGACCTCGCCACTGCCGACGAGGACCGCTTCTTCGCGGAACTCAACGAGATCTTCTCCGATCCGCTGTTCCGCCAGATCGATCTGCCCAAGCAGGAACTGCGCGATCTCGCCGAGCTGTGCCCCGGCGTGACGCATGCGTTGCAGCGGCTCTACGCCGCCTATACCGAGGCACGCCGCGGCGAGACGCTGGTGGCGGCGCAGATGGCCGATCGCGAAGGCTCGCAGTTCGACGCCAACCCGATCGAGCGGGTGCGCGACCTGATCGAGGCCAACCGCAACTATTTTCCGGAGCTCGAGACCGCTGCGGAAAATCTGCGCGACGAGCTCAACGTGCCGACCGAGGGCCTGTTCACGGCACTCGCCACGCGCTTGCGCGAAAAACATTCGATCGTCGCCCGCGTCATGCCGGTCGACGTGATGCGCGAGACGCTGCGCCGTTTCGACCGCCATCGCCGGCAGTTGCTGATCTCCGAACTGGTCGACAGTGCCGGCCGCAGCTTCCAGCTCGCGCTGCAGATCGGCTTCGTCGAATCCGGCGCTGCGATCGACGCGATCGTCAGCCGCGCCGGCCCGCTCGACGACACCGCGCGCAGGCTGTACCGCATCACGCTCGCCAATTATTTCGCGGCGGCCGCGATGATGCCCTATCAGGCATTTCATTCCGCGGCCGAGGCCTTGAGCTACGACGTCCACGTGCTGGCGCAGCGCTTCAATGCCGGCTTCGAGCAGGTCTGCCACCGTCTCACCACGCTGCAACGGCCGAACGCGCGCGGCGTGCCGTTCTTCCTGCTGCGCGTCGACAATGCCGGCAACGTGTCGAAGCGGTTCTCCTCGGGCACCTTCCCGTTCTCCAAATTCGGCGGCACCTGCCCGCTCTGGAACGTGCATTCGACCTTCGACATGCCGGACCGCCTGCTCAGCCAGGTGATCGAGCTGCCGGACGGCACGCGCTACTTCTCGATCGCGCAGACGGTGCGGCGGCCGGTCGCGCCCTATCCGCAGCCGCAGCCGCGTTTTGCGATCGGGCTTGGCTGCGAGATCCGTCACGCGGCCAAGCTCGTCTATGCGACCGGCATGGATCTGGAGAAGGTCGAGGGCACGCCGATCGGCGTCAACTGCCGCCTCTGCGAGCGCGAGAACTGCAGCCAGCGCGCCGAACCGCCGATCACGCGCAGCCTGATCCTGGACGAGACCACGCGGCGGGTGTCGTCGTTCGCGTTCTCGAATGCGCGGGAGTTGTAGCTTCACCCTCCCCTGGAGGGGTCGAGACGAGCGAAGCTCGCTCTTGGGTCGACGCGAATGAAATGAGCGGCGGGGTGGGGTGAAGGTCTCTCGTATCGGCTGCCGCCCGTGTTGCGAGATCACCCCACCCCGTCTCACGTTTCGCTGCGCTCAGCGTGAGCCGACCCTCCCCCTCCAGGGGAGGGTGACTCAATCGACCGCGGCAAAGGCCTTGCACCAGGCGTCCTTGCTGATGGAGCCGTCCACCACCTTGCAGCCGTCGGGCGCGACGAACAGCGTGCACAGGCCGCAGGAGTAGATGCCGTTCGGCGTGTCCCGGTATTCGGCTTGCGGTTTTGTCATTTTGTCGGAGGCCACAGCAGGTCGCGGCAGAAGCGAGGCGGGAATTCCTGCGATGGCGACGGCGATGAACGCGCGTCGCGAACGTTCAGACTGTTGTTTGGCCATGGTGTTCACCCCATGCGTCGCCCCGGCGAAAGCCGGGACCCATACTCCGCGGCAGGCATTGTAAGCGGGACTCGTCGTTCCGGCATCGCGCAACAATGATCGTTTGTGGTTATGGATCCCTGCTTTCGCAGGGACGACGCTGAAATTCTCACCCAACGCGTGCCGCCATTGGCTCCGTCACCCCCGCGCAACGGCTTCGCCATTGTCGCTAGAGGAGCGCGTAGCGCGTCTCGAAGGGTCGACGGCCACCAGCTGGGCCGTTCATCCTTCGAGGTTCTCGCTTCGCGAGCCCTCAGGTGCGCAATTGCGCACCGGGGAATGACCCCAGGAATACGAACGCGCGATCGAAGCCGCTCAGGGTTTGCGCAGATTGAGCGAGAAGCGCAGGTTCAGCGGCTGCAACATTTCCGGCGGCGGCGCCTCGCCGACATTGCCGCGCTTCAGGATGGTGCGCAGGTCCTCGGTCGCGCCGGTATCATTGAGCGCCGGAAACGTGACGCGCTCGACGGTGCCATCCGGGTTGAGCCAGGCGCGCACCACGAGCGTCGGCGGCGGCCCGTTCTCCTTGCCGGAATGTTCGATGACCCAGTTGCGGAAGCGATTGGCAACCGTCTCGTCGGCCGCGATCCATTCCTCGAACCGGTATTTGACCAGCTTGGCAAACTGCGCCCATGACGGTGGCGCCTGTTCGGGATTGCGAAAGTTGGCGTCCTGGGCATGGCCGGACGCCGGGGCGAGGATCAGCAGGCCGAACGAGAGCACGAGCGTGCCCCGCAAGATGAGCATGGTTCTGGACAAGGGTTGACCGCGGACAGCAGGCTGACAAGGCAACGCGAGAGTATTAGCGCTTGCAGCAACTAGTCGTTCATTGTTGCAGGCATGTGACGCGCGCCGGGATGCTGGCCGCCTCCTCGGTGTTTTGGCCGATCACCATGGGGCCTGCCTGCGCAAGGCGATGAAGTGCTGGACGCCGCTCTCGCCGCAACCCGCCGACCTCGCAGCCGTCAATCGGGTAGCCCAGCCCGTCGTAGCGCGTCCGCATACTTCGCCACGTCTTCGAGGTTCCGATACGGACCCAACACAGTGTTCAGCGTCGCTGGTCGTAGCGCCGGATCGACCTCGTGCAATCGCGTCGCAAGCCTCCTGGCCTCGTCGCAGTGCCCGGCAAGCGCACCGCTCGCGGCGCCGATGCGCAGCGCGGCGTGGCTGTCCGGCCGGCTGCACAACGCCATCCTCGCCCATGACAGTGCTTCGTCGTAGCGGCCCGCGAAGAAATGAGCATGAGCTGTTCCTTCCTGCGGCCAGAACCTGCCCGGATCGACGGGGCTCAGTCGCATGGCGCGTCCAAAGTGCTGGATGGCCAAGTCTGCCTCCCCAAGCCACAGCCGCGACCAGCCGCTGTGTGTCCACGAGGCCCCGAGGTTCGGGTTCAGGGCCAGCGCGCGATCAATCAAGGCGACGCCCTCAACGAGGTCTTTGGCGACATAGGCCAACGAATGCCCGACATGCACGAAGGCGATCGGGTCGTTCTTGCCTAGTTGCATCACCCGGCGGGCCAGTCTCCTGACTTCAGCGACCTCCTGATCGGGATCGACGATCCAGCCGAACCCCTTGCGCACGCTGAAACGCATCGCGGCAGCGCCGTAAGGCGTCGGGAATTCGGGATCAAGTTCGATGGCCCTGTAGAACAGGCGGAGCGCTGCTTCGTTCCCCTCTCTGGTCCACTTGTAGGTTTCCGCCATTCCTCGAAGATAGAGATCATAGGCGCCCAGATTCTCCGTCGGCTTGCATTTGGCATGCTCGAGCTCCGCCACATACACATGGTCGGCCAGGACAGCGACAATGGTGCGCGCCACGTCCTCCTGGACCGCGAAGATGTCCTTCAGCTCGCGGTCGTAACGCTCGGCCCAATGATGCGCCCCGGTCAGGGCATCGATCAGCTGTGCCGTGATCCGAACCCGCTCTCCGTCACGCCGAATGCTGCCTTCGAGCAGGTAGCGCACATCAAGCTCCCGACCGATCTGACGGACGTCGACAGCCTTGTCCTTGTACGTGAAGGACGAGTTGCGGGCGATGACGAACAGCTGCGAGAACCGTGACAGTTCGGTGATGATGTCTTCGGTGATGCCGTCGCTGAAATAGTCCTGCTCCCTGTCCCCCGACAGATTAGCGAAGGGCAGCACCGCGACGGACGGCATGTCGCTTGAAGCGCCGGGCGGTGCGTCCACCTCGAGCCGGATCTCGCGCCGGGGCGACCATTCCGGGTGCGCGAGCCGGTTTGCGTCCTTCCCGTCCAGAGCCATGGCCGGCAATCCAGTCGGCGGTTCCTGTACCACTCGCACCACGCCCACGAAGCGAAAGCCTTGTCGAGGCAGTGTCTTGATCAGGCGTTGCTCTTGACCGGAATCGCCGATTGCGTGTCGGGCAGCATTCAGGCGCGTCGTCACCGCGCCATCGGAAACCACCCGTCCATCCCAGATCGTGGCGACAAGGTCGTCCTTGCTGACGACGCGATCCCTGTTGCGGATCAGGTAATCGAGCAGCGCGAAAACCTGTCGCGTCGTCGGAACAATCTCTGGCCCGCGTTGCAGTTCGCACCGCTCGGTGTCCAATACGTAATCCTCGAAGGAATAGCGCAAGGGACCATTCTCCAAATGGCCCTCCGGTCGCCAGAAGGCGCTCCCGCGCGGGCTAGCGTCGAAAAGAATAAGCCGCCGGTAAGGAAAATGTAAGCGATATGTCAAGCAGGCCTCCCGCCGTCCTGCCACCTTCATGCAGAGGACGAGACGTCGGGAGATGTCCAATGGATACGCCCTACAATGTGGTTGGATCGCCGCATGCGATTGCATCAGCACATCCGCGCCTTGCCATTGTCAGCCGGTGCTGGGCCGCGTTGCTGGATTGGCAGGAACGCGCGCGGCTACGGCAGCGTCTGAGCAATCTGAACGATCACGAGCTACGGGATATCGGTATTGCGCGCGGTGAGATCGACTATGTCGCCTCGCATCGCGCGGTCGACCCGCGGGGCGCCATCTATCCTCCATGAGCAGAGGTGCCCGACGACAGGAACGCCGGCGATAGCATCGCTTTGGGAAGAGGCTGCGTCACGTCAGCACAAAAAGGCTCCTCTCATGAGATCCGAACGGACAGTGCGCGCATTCCGGGTCCAGCCCGACTGGTATGAGGAATACTGGCTACGGCCGGAGCCGGCTGCCCCGTCCGGTAGCGCGAGATGGTGGCGTCGGGCGTCTTGGCTTCTTATTCGATCTTGTCTGCATACAATGGCGGTAACGGTGACGACCTTCGTCAGCGCGGGCCGGTCGGGTTTCAGCACAAGGCTTGGCTTCAAACACAGTGAACCATCGGATCGCCCTTGCGACCTCAGTTCAGGCTAGTCTGCGCCCGCAATTCTGCCTTAACGGAAGCCTGCTTGCAGTCTGCCGCGCTGTCGGGATTGTCGTCGATCGACAGGTCCAACCCGGAACGACGCAAGCAACCGCAGGCGCGACTGACAGGACCGCGCAAGAGCATCAGCCATCGCCGCAACTAATCACTCATTGTTGCAGGCATGTGACGCGTGCCGAAATGCTGGCGGCGCGATGCGCGCGGGACGCGGTGCCGCTCATCTGCGGCCGGTCGTCCTCCTGGAAGCGCACGCCGTGCGCGGCGAGAAAGGATTTGGCGTGCACGGCATCGACCGCCAGCACGCGATCGATTGTGGTCCTGCGGCTCACCACGCCTTCGACGAGGCCGCGGGAATCCAGCACCGGCGCTCCGCTGGTGCCGAAGGTGACATTCGAGCGCAGCACGAGGTGCTCGGGATCGCGCAGCGTGGTATCGACGAACGCATTGCCGAGCGATCCGCCATGCGCGAGCATAGGCTTCAGCCGGTCATAGGCCTCGGCAAACACCATGTCGTTGGCGACGGACGTGTTGGCGCGCGGGAAGACCGCCGCGAGACCCAGCGTGCGCGGCACCTTGATCAATGCAATGTCGCTCGCGGCCAGCGCCACCACGCGGGCCGCGACGGCCCGGCCCTCCTTGCTGACCACAATCCGGGCGCAGTCCGCGACCGCATGCCGCGCGGTCAGCATATGTCCGAGATCGTCGACAAAGAACGCGGTGCCGTCGAGCCGCTGGCTGATGGCCGGCGGGCCGGTGACGTCACGCGCCAGCGGCTTCGCAGCCTCGATCTGTCGCGCCGGTTGAAACGGAGAGAATGGCACCTGTGCTGCCACCCGCTGCGGCGTGAAGCCAATGAGGGCGCAGCCGATCGCAATACCGCCGGCCAGCCGGACAATGCGGACAGGCAATTTCGCGCGCGCCGTCGACGCCACACGGCCCAAACTCGAAACCAAGTGATGCACTTTCAGAACCCAACCCGCCCTTCAACGTCGCCGCGCAAATCGTTGGCCGGCAATGTTTGTACATACACCGCACTTAAGGGCGGCTGAAGACCCCGCGGACGATGCGGCGCGCCAGAACGCTTTCGAGCGAAAGGCCGTCACGTCGATGTATCAAAATGTGAAACGATGACTTTCCATCATTGCCGTTTCATGACGGCGGCTGCGACCACATCATCTCAGAAGTCACATGGAGGTCTCAGATGAACGAGCATGCTAGCAAGACCAGCGTCGCCCCCTCCGAGGGCGCAGATGTGCGCGTGATCGAAACGCTGCTGACCCGCAATCTTCCGGAGGTTTTTGGTGAAGGCGATCCGGTGCGCCGAAGGGCCGCAATTGAAGAACTCTACACCGCGGACTGCGCGCTCTACGCGCCGCCGGGCGTTCTCGTCGGCCGCGACGCACTCGACAAGTTCGCCGGCGATCTCCGCGCGACACACCCGCACTTTGTTTACACGCCGCAGGGCGCGCCGCAGGCGCTGCACAATTCGGGACGCCTGGCGTGGGGCTCCGGACCGAGAGGCGAAACGCCTGTCTATACCGGCGTGGATTTCATCATCGCGCGGGACGGCAAGATCGCGGCGCTTTACGTGTATCTGGACTCTCCGCCCTCGTGAGCGGCGGTGGCACGGTTGCCGCAATCCCCGCGTCGAAGACAGATAGAACGAGGCGGCGGACGTCATGCGACGGCACAACCGGCCGGGGCTATGCAAGCCAGCATGCGCGCGCGACGTCCGCCCGAGCGACTGCCCATCCGTTAAACGCGCCCCGGATCAGCGGCGCGCAACGGTCCTCGCCTCCGCGCGGGACGCTGCGAAGCGCCGCCGCGCGCGAGTGGCAGCGGTCATCAGATCGATCTGCGCCGCGTTTCGTCGTCCGTGCCTGCTAACTTCCCGGAGGCGAGTAGGCGGCCTTGAGCTTGCTCGCGTGCTGACGCACCACCTTGATCTCGTCCTGCGTGAAGAGCCGGACCAGCTTCACATTCTGAATGGCGCCGGCCGCCACGACCACGCCGGTGATGGCGGGTGCGACGGTCGGATCCGGCACGTCGAAGATCACCATCACGCCGGGGCCATCGGCCGCCGTGCTGTACATCGAAATCAATTTGCCGCCGCCTGCCTCGATCAACTTCTTGGCCGCCTCATACCGATTGGTTGTCGGGTTCTCCATGATGCTGTTGATGGATCGCGGCGTGTATTCCCCTGAGAGACAGAAATGCATGGCAATCGCTCCATTTGGCTGGAAATGAAAAGCCATTCACCCAGGCGTCGCCCGGGCAGAAGAAGATTTCGTACTGAAATGAGGAAGAAGCGGCCTGCCGATAGCCAGTTGCGCTGCCGCTCATTCTCCGGAATTCGGCGTGACCGGTGGCAGCTCGCGCGACAATCTATATCAAACGTCCTGCGAATGAAATCCTGCGCTGCGACGAAATCGCCCGAGGACGCAGACTGAGGGGCAGCGAGGCTGACCTGACACACGACCTGCATCATGCCTTCCGATCGGTCCCTTCCGGATTCGCCTCTGGTCGTTGCGGCCGGCACGGTGCCTTGCAAACAAGGGCAATCTGCCCCAGTGTCCCGCGCCTCCCGTCAAGAACAAGAGAAAGAACACGCATGAAGCATCGCGCGCTCGGCCGCTCCGGCCTCACCGTCCCTCCCCTCTGCTTCGGCTGCAACGTGTTCGGCTGGACCGTGGACGAGGCGGCATCTTTCCGGCTGCTCGACACCGTGCTGGAGCACGGACTGACGTTCCTCGATACGGCCGACGTCTATTCGCGCTGGGTGCCGGGCCACAGTGGCGGCGAGTCCGAGACGATCATCGGCAAATGGATGAAGGCGCGCGGCAACCGCAACCGCATCATCCTCGCCACCAAGGTCGGCATGGACATGGGAGGCGGCAATGTCGGGCTGAAGCCGGACTACATCGCGCGCGCGGTCGAGGATTCGCTGCGCCGGCTGCAGACCGACCACATCGACCTCTACCAGTCCCACAAGGACGATGAGGCGACACCGCAGGAAGAGACGCTCGCGGCCTATGACAAACTGATCAAGGCCGGCAAGGTCAGGGCGATCGGCGCCTCGAATTTCTCGGCGGAGCGACTCAAGAGCGCGCTGGATATTTCCAAAGCGAATGGGCTGCCGCGCTATGAGAGCATGCAGCCCGAATACAGCTTGGCGGAGCGGTCGAGCTACGAAGGCGAACTGCAACGCGTCTGTGTGGAGAACGACGTCGGCGTGATCACGTTCTTCTCGCTGGCGGCCGGCTTCCTGACGGGCAAGTATCGCTCTGAGAGCGACTTCGCCAAGAGCCCACGCGGCACGCGCAGCATTCCGAAATACATGAACCCTCGCGGCATGCGCATCCTGGCCGGCCTCGACGAGGTCGCCGCGGAGACCCGCACCGAGCCGGCCGCGGTCGCGCTCGCCTGGCTGATGGCGAAACCCGGCATCACCGCGCCGATTGCCAGCGCGACCAAGCCCGAACAGGTCGCAACGCTGGTCGCGGCGGCGAGGCTCGAGCTGAGCAAGGGTCAGGTCGAGCGGCTGGACGCAGCTAGCGCGTAGCGGGGCGGGCCACGCTCTGAAGCAAGATTAGATTTGTTGAATGGCAGCCGCAAAGGCGGTGCGCTCCCTCTCCCGCTTGCGGGGGTGGGCTGGGGTGGGGGCTCTCTCCACGAGTCGTATCG
>NZ_CANSMR010000004.1 GCF_947648125.1 uncultured Bradyrhizobium sp.
GGCCGCCCTCGAGAACTTCGGCAGCAATGTTGCCGCATCGGAGCCAGGCGGCGGTGCCTTCGCTGAGCTTCTGCCCCTTCTGGCAGACCACGACCACGGACTGACCGGTCAGGCGGTGAGCCCAGTCCTGAACGTCGAGATGGGAGTGCCTGATGGCGCCCGGGATCAAGCGCGGATCGGCGGCGAAATCCTCATCGAGGCGGACGTCGACGAGCGTCGGCGCTTTGGCGGTGCCGATGAGACGAGACAGTTTTTCGGATGAGATCGATGTGTATGACGACATGGTGCGTCCTTGGTGAACAGGACGCGATTCTTGGGCATGTCGCCTCGCGGGGAGATCGCACATCCCCGTGCTCTGGAATTAAGACCTTGTGTTGATCGATGTCAACGGGCGTGCGCTGCGGTCACAAGCGAAACGTCCAGGTCACTGTCACTAACAGTTCACCTGCGCGGTTTGGAACAATGTTCCGACCGCGACGCAAGACTCAGACGGTCGGGATCGCTGCGATCTAGAAGCCGCAATCCCTGAATTGTTTTGCGCCGAGGTGAAATCGCGAGCCTTGCTCAACGAAGTCGACGTCCAGGCACTGGTTGCCCCGACGAAATGCGCCGATGCCGTTGCAGCGGAGATATTCGAGGTTTATCCGCCAGCGCTTCTCACGCGGCGAATAGGTCGCGAAGTCGTGTTGCGCGCTGGCGGGTCCTCTGCAAATCTCTGCGATGTATTGCCGGACTTCGGACGGCAAATTGTCGATGTGATCGGAATTCCAGGGGCCATCATTGTGCCCGATGCTGCTCTTGGACATGGCCGGCAGCACGCTCGAAAGCAGGAACGGGAGAGCCAACATCAGGATGTGGACTTTCACGCGGCGCCTCCTTGCTTGCCTCGTTAGCCTTGTTGTTGGTTTGACCTGATTCAATGCCGTTCGCGCCGCAATGTAAAGCGCGGGCAACGCCACCAGCGTGGGTGCGGCTACGCCCGCGCCCCCCAGCCATGCCTCAAGCCGGTTGACTAATATAGGGTACCCCCCTATATTATGGGTATGTCGCACACGATCAAGCACAAGTCCAAGCTCGTTGGCCGGGTTCGCCGCATCAAGGGTCAGCTGGAGGCCGTTGAGCGGGCACTGGAGTCCGAGCTCGGCTGTGCCGACGTGCTGATGCTGGTGGCCTCGGTTCGCGGCGCCATCAATGGCCTCACCGCGGAACTGCTCGAGGATCACATCCGCCATCACGTGGTGGATCCTGCCCGGGAAAAGGATCCCGAGAGAGCGCAGGGCGCCGCCGACCTGATCGACGTTGTTCGTACCTATTTGAAGTGAAGCACATGACCGATCTGTCCCAGCTGCTCCAGCAGAGCAGCGCGCATGCATGGCTGTTCATCCCCAGTGCGATCCTGCTCGGCGCTCTGCATGGTCTCGAGCCTGGCCACTCCAAGACGATGATGGCGGCCTTCATCGTCGCGATCCGCGGTACGGTGCTGCAGGCGGTGCTGCTCGGCCTGTCGGCGACGATCTCGCACACGGCCATCGTCTGGATCATCGCGTTGGCGGGACTGCATTTCGGCCAGCAATGGTCCGGCGAACGCAGCGAAGCCTGGCTGCAACTGGTATCGGCGGCGATCATCATCACGATCGCGGCCTGGATGGCCTGGCGCACCTGGCGCGAGCAGAACTCCGAGCACGACCATGACCATGACCACCATCATCACGACGAAACTCGACAATTGACCCTGGCCGGGCAATCGCTGTCGCTCGAAGTCTTCGAGGATGGTGTGCCGCCGCGCTGGCGGTTGCGCAGCGAGGCCGGGGCGCTTCCGGCAGCCGGCGAGGTCGATGTCGTGACGATCCGCGCTGACGGCAGCGAGCAGCAGTTCCGCTTCGCCGCGCGGGACGGCTATCTGGAAAGCATCGATGAAATTCCGGAACCGCATGCCTTCAAGGCCCGCGTGTCGGTGCGCGCGGACATTGTGGAAGTCCTGTTCGAGGAGCATGACCATGCGCATATGGACCTCGGCGACGCGGATGATGCGCATGCCCGCGCGCACGCTGCCGACATCCGCAAGCGCTTTGCCGGGCGGACCGTCACGACGTGGCAGATCATTCTGTTCGGCCTGACCGGCGGCCTCATTCCGTGTCCGGCGGCGATCACCGTGCTGCTGCTCTGCCTTCAGCTCAAGCAATTCAGCCTCGGCTTCGTGCTGGTGCTCTGCTTCGGCATAGGGCTTGCGATCACCATGGTCTCGGTCGGTGTCGCGGCGGCGCTCAGTCTCCGTCATGTCGAGCGTCATTGGGGTGGCTTCAGCCGCTTCGCCCAACGCGCGCCCTACGTGTCGGCCGCACTGATCGTGCTGGTCGGCCTCTACACGGGCTGGCTTGGGTTGCACGGGATCACGGCCTGATCCCACGTCCATCTTGAAAGCTGCGCGAAGTCGTCTAGACTTGTCCCTACGGGGGCAAGGCAGACTCCCCGTGAGACTTCGGTCCAAGCTCTGCGCGACACTCACGTCGTGGAGCTTGTTATGGACACAGATCAGCACATTTCCCGTCGTTCCAGAATCGCCATCCTGTGGCGTGGCGATGCCGCGTCGCGGCAGGAGGCGACGGCGCAGAACAGCCGTTTCGTTCGCGTCTTCGAAGCGCTTGCCGCTTCCGGCATCGACGCTTTTCCCGTCGTCTATGACGAGGCCGTCGCCGATCTCGTCCGCGACCAATTGCTGACCATGGACGGCGTTCTCGTCTGGGTCGATCCGATCCATCAGGGCAAGACTCGCGCGACGCTCGATCCGCTGTTACGCGAGGTTGCGGCAAAAGGCCCAATGAAACGTTCATGGGTCAGCGCACATCCCGAAATCATCCTCAAGATGGGCGTCAAGGACGTGCTCTATCGGACACGTCATCTGGGCTGGGGCGCCGACACGCATCGATACGCCACCGCGGACGCCTTCCGCGCCGAATTCCCGCCGCGCCTTCGCGCGGCCGGGCCGCGCGTGCTCAAGCAGAACCGCGGCAATGGCGGGCAGGGGGTCTGGAAGGTGGAGGCTCTGCCGAATGCGGACGCCACTGTCCGCGTGCTCCACGCGCTGCGCGGCAGCCAGCCCGAGGAGATGCCGCTGGAGGCTTTCATGGCGCGCTGCGAGCCGTATTTCGGTTGGGGCGGCTGCATCATCGATCAGGCGTTCCAGCCGCGGCTGCCCGAGGGCATGATCCGTTGCTATGTGAGCGGAACGAAGGTCGCAGGCTTCGGACACCAGCTGATCAAGGCCTTGATCCCGCCGCCGCCGGAAGGCCCGGATTCACCGCAAGCTCAACCCGGACCGCGCATCATGCACGGTCCCGACGCCGCACAATTCCAGACGCTGCGGCGGCTGATGGAGGACGAATGGATTCCGCAGTTGATGGCGACGCTGGCGATCGATGAAGCGTCGTTGCCGGTGATCTGGGATGCCGACTTCCTCTATGGTCCGCGTGATGCCGATGGTGCGGACACCTATGTGCTCTGCGAGATCAACGCGAGCTCGTGCTTCGCGATCCCCGACGAGGCGCCGGCGGCGATCGCAAGGACGGTCAGCGATCGCATTGGCCGGAACATGGAGAGCGACGCTGGACGATAGCGCAAATATCGCGCAACTCTATCCATCGTCATTGCGGGGCGACGCCTGGAGGGCGCTGTGGCATCGCGACTCAAGCACTGGCACCTCTGGAATGCTGGATCACCCGCGTGCGCGTGATGACACCGCGTGGTGTGGCAACTTGAATCGCGATCCATCCTCATCGTCGTCCTGGCGAAAGCCAGGACCCATTACCCCAAATGGAAATTGCTGTGCGACGCTGGGGTCACGATCTCGTTCACAATCAAATTCGGTGGCTATGGGTCCTGGCTTTCGCCAGGATGACGATACGGAGATTCCTTACGTTGCATTCGCCCGCGTCCCCTCCGGCGTATCCGGCTGCGCGGAGGGATGCGCGTTGGCGAACGCCGGCAGCGCCATCGCGGTGTCGTGGATGCGCTTCACGGTTGGCCAGGGCGACAGGCTGATCTGCTGGTTGATCGCCGCCGTGACATGGCCGACCAGGCAGATGTCGGCGAGGGTCGGCGCATCGCCGTGACAGAACTGGCCGGTTGCCTTGTGGCCGGCGAGGAGGCCCTCGAGCGCCGCCAGCGTCTCGACCGTCCAGTGCCGCCGCCAGGCGTTCTGCTGGCTGTCGCGCAGATCGAGCTCGCGGTCGAGATAGCGGCGCACCCGCGGCGTCAGCAGCGGATGGCCCTCGCAGGCGACGATCAGTGCAAGCCCCCGCACCCGGGCGCGGCCGAGCGCATCGGACGGTAGCAGCGGCGGGGTCGGGTAGGTCTCGTCGAGATAGTCGATGATCGCGAGCGACTGGAACAGCACCGTGCCGTCGTCGGTCACCAGCGCCGGCAGCGCCATCTGCGGATTGATCTTGCGATAGGCATCGGCGCGATGCGCGTCCGCGTCGATGTCGACGAACACGACCTCGGCCGGCACGCCCTTCAGATTGAGCGCGATCCGCACCCGAAAGCTCGCCAGCGATCGCCAGAAGGAGAAGAATTGCATGGTGTGGCCACTCCGCGAGTCTTCCCCTCTCCCCTTGTGGGAGAGGGTGGACGCGATGCAACGCATCGCGGACGGGTGAGGGGTCTGTCTCCGCGGATGGAGACCCCTCATCCGGCGTGGACTGCGTCCACGCCACCTTCTCCCACAAGGGGAGAAGGGAAGAAAGGCCTACCCCGCACCCACCTTTTTCTTCCGCCAGGCAAGGTGCACCGCGCAGGTGCAGCCCTGCGGATGCGAGGCCAGTTCCTCGTCGTTGGCGGGCGTCGCGGCGGGTGCGATCGCCGATCCCTTGGCGCCGTCCTGCGAGGGGATGTAGTTCAAGACCGGCGCGAGCCAGCGCTCGATCTCGGCCACCGTCATGGCCTTGCGCGCGGCATAGTCCTCGACCTGGTCGCGCTCGATCTTGCCGACGCCGAAATAGAAGCTTTCGGGATGCGAGAAATACAGGCCCGAGACCGACGAGCCCGGCCACATCGCGTAGCTCTCGGTCAGCTTCACGCCGGACCTGTTCTCGGCATCGAGCAGCGCGAACAGCGTCCGCTTCTCGGTGTGATCGGGCTGCGCCGGATAGCCGGGCGCGGGGCGGATGCCGTCATATTTCTCGAGGATCAATTCGTCCGCCGCGAACGTCTCGTCGGGCGCATAACCCCAGAACTCCTTGCGCACGCGCTGGTGCATGCGCTCGGCGAAGGCCTCGGCGAGACGATCGGCCAGCGCCTTGCACAGGATCGATGAGTAGTCGTCATTGGCGTTCTTGAAGCGATCGGCGACCGCATCCTCGCCGATCCCCGCCGTGACGACGAAGCCGCCGATATAGTCGGGCACGCCGGTCCCCTTTGGTGCGACGAAGTCCGACAGCGCCGCGTTGAAGCGGCCCTCGCGCTTCTCCAGCTGCTGGCGCAGCGTGTGGAAGGTCGCGATCTTCTTGGCGCGGCTCTCGTCGGCATAGACCTCGATGTCGTCACCGACGGCATTTGCCGGCCAGAAGCCGATGGTGGCCCGCGCGGTGAACCACTTCTCCTGGATGATCGTGTCGAGCATCTTGCGCGCGTCGGCATAGAGCGAGCGCGCGACCTCGCCGACCTTGGGATCGTCGAGGATCGCCGGGAAGCGGCCGGTCAATTCCCAGGTCTGGAAGAACGGCGTCCAGTCGATGTAATCGGCGAGCTCGGCGAGATCGTAGGCGTCAAAACTCTTCAGCCCGAAGAAGGCCGGTTTCTTCGGCGGCACTGCGGCAAAGTCGATTGCGACCTTGTTGGCGCGGGCGTCGTTAAGCTTCAGCCGCTTCTTGTCGGCCTGGGCGCGGAAATGCGCCGTCGAGATTTTTGCGTATTCGGCGCGCACCTCGGCGGCATAGGCCTGCTTCTTCTCGGCCGACAGCAGCGAGGAGGCGACGCCGACGGCGCGGCTCGCGTCATTGACGTGCACGACCGGGCCGCCCGGATAGTTCGGGTCGATCTTCACGGCGGTATGCACCCGGCTGGTGGTGGCGCCGCCGATCAGCAGCGGCACGTTCATGCCCTGCCGTTCCAGCTCGCCGGCGAGGAAGCTCATCTCGTCGAGCGAGGGCGTGATCAGGCCGGACAGGCCGATGATGTCGGCGCCCTCGGCCTTCGCCGTCTCGATGATCTTGTTGGCAGGCACCATGACGCCGAGGTCGATGACCTCGAAATTGTTGCACTGGAGCACGATGCCGACGATGTTCTTGCCGATGTCGTGGACGTCGCCCTTCACCGTCGCGAGCACGATCTTGCCCGCGGCGTTGCGGCCGCCGGTGATGCCGTTGGCGAGGTTGCGCGCCTTCTCCTCCTCCATGAACGGCATCAGATAGGCGACCGCCTGCTTCATCACGCGCGCCGACTTCACGACCTGCGGCAGGAACATCTTGCCGTCGCCAAACAGGTCGCCGACCACGTTCATGCCGGCCATCAGCGGGCCCTCGATGACGTCGAGCGGACGGGTGGCGTTCTGGCGCGCGGCCTCGGTGTCGGCCTCGATGAACTCGGTGATGCCGTGCACCAGCGCGTGCGACAGCCGCTTCTCGACCGGCCATTCGCGCCAGGCGAGATCCTGCTCCTTGGTCTGCTTCTCCTTGCCGCGGAATTTCTCCGCAAGCGCCAAGAGCCGCTCGGAGGCGCCCGGATCGCGGTTGAGGATCACGTCCTCGCAGGTCTGGCGCAGCTCGGGGTCGATGTCGTCATAGACGATCATCTGCCCGGCATTGACGATGCCCATGTCCATGCCGGCATGGATGGCGTGATACAGGAACACCGAGTGCATCGCCTCGCGCACCGGCTCGTTGCCGCGGAACGAGAACGACAGGTTGGAGACGCCGCCGGAGATGTGGGCGCCGGGCAGGTTCTGGCGGATCCAGCGCGTCGCCTCGATGAAGTCGACGCCGTAATTGTTGTGCTCCTCGAGGCCGGTCGCGATCGCAAAAATATTCGGATCGAAGATGATGTCCTCGGGCGGGAAGTCGAGCCGGCCCACTAGGATGTCGTAGGCGCGCTTGCAGATCTCGGTCTTGCGCGCGAACGTGTCGGCCTGGCCGGCCTCGTCGAACGCCATCACCACCACGGCGGCGCCGTGACGCTTGGCGACCGTCGCCTCGTGCAGGAATTTCTCCTCGCCTTCCTTCATCGAGATCGAGTTCACGATGGGCTTGCCCTGGATGCATTTCAGGCCAGCCTCGATGACGTGGAATTTCGAGGAGTCGACCATCACGGGCACGCGTGCGATGTCGGGCTCGGCGGCGACGAGGTTGAGGAACGTCACCATCGCCGCTTCAGAGTCAAGGAGACCCTCGTCCATGTTGACGTCGATGACCTGGGCGCCGTTCTCGACCTGGTCGCGTGCGACCTGAAGCGCGGCGGTGTAGTCGCCCGCGGTGATCAGCTTGCGGAAGCGCGCCGAACCCGTGACGTTGGTGCGTTCGCCGACGTTCACGAACGGGATCGCGTCGGTCAGCGTGAACGGCTCGAGTCCGGAGAGCTTGAGACGCGGTTCGATCTCGGGCACGACGCGCGGCTTGTGCGGGGCGACGGCCTTGGCGATCGCGGCGATATGGTCTGGCGTGGTGCCGCAGCAACCGCCCACGATGTTGACGAGGCCGGCGGCGGCGAATTCGCCGATCAGCCGCGCCATGTAGTCCGGCGTCTCGTCATACTGGCCGAACTCGTTGGGCAGGCCGGCGTTCGGGTAAGCACAGACCAGCGTGTCCGCGACGCGGCCGATATCGGCGATGTGCGCGCGCAGATCCTCGGCGCCGAGTGCGCAGTTGAAGCCGATCGTGATCGGCTTGGCGTGCCGCACCGAATGCCAGAACGCCTCCGGCAATTGCCCGGAGAGCAGGCGGCCGGATTTGTCGGTGATGGTGCCGGAAATCATCACGGGCACGTCGATGCCGCGCTCCTCGATGATCTCGGCGATCGCATACAGCGCCGCCTTGGCGTTCAGCGTGTCGAAGATGGTCTCGACCAGCAGCAGGTCGGCGCCGCCGTCGAGCAGGCCCTTGGCCTGTTCGCCATAGGCCTTGCGCAGATCGTCGAAGGTCACCGCGCGATAGCCGGGATTGGAGACGTCGGGCGAGATCGAGGCGGTGCGGTTGGTCGGGCCGAGCGCGCCGGCGACGAAGCGTTGTTTGCCGTCCTCGGCGCTCACCCGCTCGGCGGCGGCGCGTGCGAGCCGCGCACCCTGCAGGTTCAGCTCATAAGCGAGGTCCGACATGTCGTAGTCGGCCTGCGCGATCGAGGTGGAGGAGAAGGTGTTGGTCGCGACGATGTCGGCACCAGCACGCAGGTAAGCGGCGTGGATGTCCGTGATCGCCTCGGGCTGGGTCAGGATCAGGAGATCGTTGTTGCCCTTGATGTCGCGGTGGAAGCCCGCAAAGCGTTCGCCACGGAAGGCGGCTTCGTCGAACTGCAAGCCCTGGATCATCGTGCCCATGGCGCCGTCGAGCACCAGGATGCGCTCGCGGGCAGCCGCGAGCAAAGCGTTACGCTTGGGAGAAACCGGAACGGACATCGATCGCTTTCTGGGTCAGGCAGCTTTTTGGGCACCGGTCGGCCGGATGCCGAGCAGGTGGCTGATCGCGAACACGAGGTCCGCGCGGTTCATGGTGTAGAAGTGGAAGGTGTCGACGCCGTGCTTGAACAGCTTCTGCACCTGGCCGGCGGCGACGGTGGCGGCGACCAGCTTGCGGGTCTCGGCGTCATTGTCGAGGCCCTCGAATTTCTCGGCGAGCCAGTCCGGCACGCTGGTGCCGGCGCGCGTCACGAAATTGCGGGCCTGCTTGAAATTGTGCATCGGCATGATGCCAGGCACGATCGGAATCTCGATGCCGCGTGCGCGCACCCGGTCGACGTAGCGATGATAGAGGTCGTTGTCGAAGAATACCTGGGTGATCGCGCGCGTCGCGCCGGCATCGACCTTGGCCTTCAGGGTGTCGATGTCGGTATCGAAATCCTTGGCTTCCGGATGCTTCTCAGGATAGGCGGACACCGAGATCTCGATGTCGGCGTGGCGCTTCTTGATGCCGGCGACGAGCTCGGCCGAGCTCTGGTAGCCGTCGGGATGGGTGAAGTAGGGCGTGCCGATGCCGCCGGGCGGATCGCCGCGCAGCGCCACGATGTGGCGGACACCGACCTCATGATAGCGGTCGACGATCTCGTCGATCTCGCTGCGCGAGGCGCTGACGCAGGTCAGATGCGCGGCCGGCAGCAGATCGGTCTCGCGAAGGATGCGACTGATGGTGGAATGGGTGCGCTCGCGGGTCGAGCCGCCGGCGCCGTAGGTGACCGAGACGAAGTTCGGCGTCAGGGGCGCCAGGCGCTTGATGGTCTCCCAGAGATTGCGCTCCATCTCCTCCGTCTTCGGCGGGAAGAACTCGAAGGAGATTTTCGGCGCTTTCGGCGCGCGCTGCCCGTTCGGCAGGGAGGAAATGGTCTCGGTCATGATACGCAAGGGCTCCGCAACTGGAGGGCAGATGTCCGGCCTGGATATGGTGACCCTAAGATAGGCCAAACCGGTGGGCCGAAACAGCCCATCGGATGTGGGAAATTGCCCATTGAAGACGTAGATTTGGTCAAAATGAGCGATCGAGAACGCGGGGTGGGCTGTGACGACGGTTGACGAGTTTTAGGGTTATATCCTTGATATATAATAATAAAAATAGATATTTACGGCGCTGATTAGACGTCGGGATCAGCCGTGGGCAAGCCGGAATGTCAATGAATCTTCGTATTTCGTCCCAAGAGCCGCAATGACCGGCGCCGACTTTCCGGTGCGGGACTGCTCTGCGCGGCCGGTGTCTTTGTCTCCTCGCGGTGCCACATTAGGTTGTCGGCCATGATCCCGCTCTCCGTCCTCGACCTGTCCGTCGTCACGTCTGGCACCAGGCCCGCCGCTGCGCTCCGTAACAGCATCGATCTGGCGCGCCATGTCGATGGTCTCGGCTACGTCAGATACTGGCTCGCCGAACACCACAACCTCGCCTCGGTCGCGAGCCCGGCGCCCGATTTGATGATCGGGCAGATTGCGGCGGTGACGCAGCATATCCGGGTCGGCTCCGGCGGCGTGATGCTGCCCAACCACGCACCGCTCGTGGTCGCCGAGCGCTTCAAGATGCTTGAGGCGCTGTTTCCCGGCCGCATCGATCTTGGCCTCGGTCGTGCGCCCGGCACCGATGGCGCCACGGCCTACGCGCTACGCAGCCGGCTCGATCGCCGTGAGGGCGACGACTTCCTCGAGCGGTTGCACGAGTTGACGCTTTGGGAGACGCGCGATTTCCCGGCCGGCCATCCCTACAACAATGTGGTGGCGATGCCGGATGATTCGCCGCTGCCGCCGATCTGGCTGCTCGGCTCGAGCGACTATTCGGCCGAACTCGCCGCCCAGGTCGGGATGGGGTTTGCGTTCGCGCATCATTTTGCCACTCACGACGCAATTGCGGCGATGACGAATTATCGCGCGCATTTCAAGCCGTCGGGCTGGCGTACGACGCCGCAGTCGATCCTGGCGGTCGCCGTGGTCACGGCCGAGACCGACGCGGAAGCCGAGCGGCTTGCGATGTCGATGGACCTCAACCGGCTGCGCCGCGATCGCGGCCAGTATCTGCCGCTGCCGAGCGTCGAGGAGGCCGAGGCCTATCCCTACATCGACGCCGAGCGCGCCTCGATCGCGCGCAACCGCGCGCGGTTCTTCGTCGGCAGCCCCGCAACCGTGATGACGAAGCTGGAGTCGCTGATCGCGGCGTGCCAGGCCGACGAGCTGATGGTGATCACCGCGGTTTATGACCACGAAGCGCGGAAGAAGTCGTACGGCCTGCTTGCCGAGGCGTTCGGGCTTGCGAAGAAGGAAGTCGCATTATGATCGTCCCGGCCTAGTGCGCAATTGCGCACTAGGCCGGGACGACGTGTGGAAAGATTGCGCTCGCCTGACTTAGGCCTGCGTCTCGCTGAAGGTCGCGCGGAACGGGTGGCCGGGATAGACGCCGACGATGCGGAATTCGCGCGAGAAGAATTTCAATTCCTCCAGCGCAAAGGCAAGTCCGCGGTCGTCGGGGTGGCCGTCGACATCGGCATAGAATTGCGTGGCAAAGAAATTGCCGTCGACCATGTAGCTTTCGAGCTTGGTCATATTGACGCCGTTGGTGGCGAAGCCGCCGAGTGCCTTGTAGAGCGCGGCGGGCAGATTGCGCACCCGGAAAACAAAACTGGTGACCAGCGGCCCCGAGCCCTGCGCGGCCCATTTGGCCTCGCGCGCCAGCACCACGAAGCGGGTGGTGTTGTGGGCCTCGTCCTCGATGTCCTCGGCGAGAATATCGAGGCCATAGATATCGGCGGCGAGGCGCGAGGCGATCGCCGCCACGCTCTTGTCGCCGCGCTCGGAGATGTCGCGGGCGCTGCCGGCGGTGTCGCCGGCGACGATCGGCCGGATGCCGAGCTTGCGGATGATGCGCCGGCACTGGCCCAGCGCGTGGACGTGGCTCTCCACGCTCTTGATGTCGGCGAGCTTGGTGCCCTTCACCGCCATCAGCTGGTGGCGGATCGGCAAGAACCATTCGCCAACGATGAACAGGCCCGAGGCGGGCAGCAGATGATGGATGTCGGCGACGCGGCCGGCGACCGAATTCTCGATCGGGATCATGCCGAGATCGGCCTCGCCGGAGGAAATCACCGCCAGCGCGTCCTCGAAGGTCGGGCAGGGCATCGGCTCGGCGTCGGGATACGCCTCGGCGATCGCGATGTGGGAATTGGCGCCAGGCTCGCCCTGGAACGCGATTTTCAGCTTCTTGGTCATGGCGGGCCTTTTAGCACCCGGTCAGGCTTTGGAAAGTATTCTGCGGGCGGTTTCAAGGTCGGCCGGGGTGTCCACGCCGCGGGGGACGGTGTCGACGATGGTGATGTCGATCCGCATCCCGGCCTCCAGTGCGCGCAGCTGCTCGAGCTTCTCCTGCTGCTCCAGCGGCGAGGGCGGCAGCCGCACGAACCGCTCCAGGGCGGCACGGCGGTAGGCGTAGAGGCCGATATGGTGGTAGCGCGGTCCATCGCCATAAGGCGCGGTGGCGCGGGTGAAATAGAGCGCGCGCAGCCGGTTCGCGCCAATCGGCGAGCCGACCGCCTTGACGACGCTGGGGGCCTGATCCTCCTCCTCGGTATGGATGCGCGAGGCCAGGGTCGAAATGTCGACGGTGGGGTCGGCGAGCGGCGGCATCACGCTGCGGATCGTTTCGGGCGTGATGGTCGGGAAGTCGCCCTGCAGATTGACCACGATCTCGGCAGCGCCGCCGGGGTCGAGGATCGTCATCGCTTCATGGATCCGGTCCGAGCCGGAGGGATGGTCCGGGCGGGTCATGACCACCTCGCCGCCGGCAGCCTTCACCGCGGCTGCGATCTCGGCCGTGTCGGTTGCGACCGCGACCCGGCCGATCCCGGCCGCCTCGGCGCGCCGCAGCACATGGACGATCATCGGCGCGCCCGCGATATCGAGCAGCGGTTTGCCGGGGAGGCGCGTGGCGGCCATGCGGGCCGGAATCAGCACCAAGGTACGGGGTTGGGTCATTCGTGTCGGGGCCCGTCCGGCCTGCGGAAATTGGCGGGGAGGAGGTTGAATTCGGCGCGTTTATACGGGTTGCCAGAGCGCGGGCAAACCGATATCTCAACCCTGCTTGGGGCGGTGCGATAAGGCCGATTCCCAGGTCTTTCCTCGCGGCCGTATTCCCGGCCTGAAGTCGACATTCAAGGCCCGGAGCCTGACCGAAATGGACTCCTTCGAACTCAACAAAATCCTCGGTGCGGTTCTCGGCACCTGCATCGTCGTCCTGGTGATGAGCTTTACCGCCGGATCGGTCTTTTCGGCCAAGATGCCGGAGAAGCCGGGTTTTGAGATCGCGGTGAAGGAAGAGTCCCATGGCGGTGGCGGCGAGGCCGCTGCGGCCGCCTCCGAGCCGATCGAGAAGCTGCTGCAGACCGCTTCCGCCGAGAAGGGCGCAGCTGCCGCCAAGAAGTGTCAGGCCTGCCATACCTTCGAAAAGGGCGGCCCCAACCGCGTCGGTCCGAACCTGTTCGGCATCGTCGGCGAGAAGAAGGGCGAGGGCCGTGGCTTCAATTTCTCGGCCGCGATGAAGGGCAAGGGCGGCGACTGGTCGTTCGACGACCTGAACAAGTTCCTGACCAACCCGAAGGCCTTCGTCCCGGGCACCGCGATGGGCTTCGCCGGCGTGCCGAAGGACAGCGAGCGCGCCGACATCATCGCCTATCTGAATTCGAACTCGGAGCACCCGGCTCCGCTCCCGACCGCTTCGAAGTAACGAATTGCTTCGCGCAAGCATGCGGATGAAACGGCCAGGCAATGCCTGGCCGTTTTCGCATGGGGAATCCGTTGTCGCGGGGGTTGTTATCGGGACGTTTCGCCGCACCGATATTGTTCCCGGGCCAATATCATGAGGAAAAAGCAACGTAATTTGTCGAACCGTTGCCTTATATTGGGTCCCATGTAACCGGGGCCGCAAGCAGGAACACCGAATTTGGCGATCACCCGACGACACCTCCTTCAAGGCAGCGCACTGGCGGCACTCGCTCCCGCGCTCGGACTGAACTCCAGCCTGTCGGCGATCACGCCGGCGCTCGCCGACGACGCCCCCAACGGGCTGAAATGGCGCCACGGCCTCTCCACCTACGGCGAGATCAAGTACCCGGCTGACTTCAAGCGCTACGACTACGTCAAGCCGGACGCGCCGAAGGGTGGCGTGGTGCGGCTGTTCCAGCCCGGCACCTACGATAGCTTCAACCTGGTCGTTGCGGGATTGAAGGGCACCGTCGCCGCGGCGGTCGCCCGCATCTACGACTCGCTGATGGAAGCTTCCCTCGACGAGCCCGACACCTATTACGGCGAGCTCGCCGAGGCTGCGGCCTTTCCCGACGATTTCTCCTACGTGATCTACCGCCTCCGTCCCGGGTCGCGCTGGCACGACGGCAAGCCGGTCACGCCGGAGGACGTGATTTTCTCCTTCGAGGCGCTGAAGGCGAACAGCCCGATGTTCAGCGCCTACTACCGGCATATCGCAAAGGCCGAGAAGATCGGCGACCGCGACGTCAAGTTCACCTTCGACAGCCCGGGCAACCGCGAGCTGCCGATGATCACCGGCCAGCTCATCATCCTGCCCAAGCATTGGTGGGAGGGCACCGACGCGCAGGGCAAGAAGCGCGACATCACCGCGAGCACGCTGGAGCCGCCGCTTGGGTCGGGCCCCTACAAGATCAAGGAGTTCGTCGCCGGACGATCGGTCGTGCTCGAGCGCGTCAAGGATTACTGGGGCAAGGACATCCCCGTTGCGATCGGGCAGAACAATTTCGACGAACTGCGCTACGAGTATTTCCGCGACGACACCGTCGCGCGCGAGGCGCTGAAGGCTGACGGGTTCGATTGGTACAACGAGCGCAGCGCCAAGGAATGGGCGTCGGCCTACGACGTCCCCCCGGTGCGTGAGAACCGCCTGCTCAAGGAGCTCTTCACCGTCCGCAATCAGGGCCGCATGCAGGGCTGGGTGTTCAACCTGAGGCGCCCGAAATTCGCGGACCCCAGGCTGCGCCGGGCCTTCAACTATGCGTTCGATTTCGAAGAGATGAACCGCGTGCTCTCGACCGGCGAGTACCATCGCGATTCCAGCTATTTCGACGGCATCCCCGATCTGATGGCGACCGGCCTGCCGGAAGGCAAGGAGCTCGAGATCCTGGAGACGGTGCGCGACAAGGTGCCGCCGGACGTCTTCACCACGCCCTACGCGAACCCGGTCGGCGGCACGCCGGAAAACGTGCGCGCCAATCTGCGCGAGGCGACGCGGCTGTTGAAGGAAGCCGGCTTCGAGATCCGCGATCGCAAGCTGGTCGACTCCTCGGGCCAGCCGTTTACGGTCGAGATCCTCGGCAACAGCGGCGATTCCGGCATGGAGCGGATCACGCTGTTCTACAAGCCGAGCCTGGAGCGCCTCGGCATCACCGTCAATCTGCGCGCCGTCGACACCGTGCAGTACCAGAACCGGGTGCGCGATTTCGATTTCGAGATGGTCACCCAGGTGTGGGGCCAGTCGATCTCGCCCGGCAACGAACAGCGCGACAATTTCGGTTCGCAGGCTGCCGACCGTCCGGGCTCGAACAATCTTCCCGGCATCAAGAATCCGGCCGTCGACGCCATCATCGAGCGCATCATCTTCGCCAACAGCCGCGCCGATCAGATCGCCGCCGCCAAGGCGCTGGATCGGGTTCTGCTCTGGAACTTCTATTGCGTTCCACACTTCAATTACGACAAGCAGCGCTATGTCTATTGGGATCGCTTCAGCCATCCCGATCCGCTGCCGAAATACGCGGTTTCAGGATTCCCAAATCTTTGGTGGTACGACGCCGACAAGGCAGCCAAGCTCAAGCGTTCATAAGCCCAAGGATCCGCGCATGGCGCTATTCTCCCGTCGGCACGCACTCGGCCTCGGCATCGGTGCGTTGAGTGCTGCAGGCTTGCGAACTGCACCGGCAGTGGCCGACAACGGGGCCGACATGCACGGCATGTCGGTGTTCGGCGACCTGAAATATCCCGCGGATTTCCAAATCTTCGACTACGTCAATCCGAAAGCGCCGAAGGGCGGCGCGTTCTCGGTGATTCCGTGGGTGCGGGCCTACAACCAGTCCTACTACACCTTCAACTCGCTGAACGCCTATGTCCTGAAAGGCGAGGGCGCGCAGGGCATGGACATGACGTTCGCGGCGCTGATGTCGCGCGCCAATGACGAGCCCGACGCAATGTACGGCTTTGCCGCGAAGTCGGTGCAGATCTCGCCCGACAAGCTGACCTACCGCTTCGCCATGCGCCCCGAAGCGCGCTTCCATGACGGCTCGAAGCTGACCGCACAGGATGTCGCCTTCTCGCTCAATACACTGAAGGAAAAGGGGCATCCGCTGATCCAGGTGCAGCTCCGCGATTTCGTCAAGGCTGAGGCGCCCGATGACGCGACCGTGGTGGTGACCTTCGCAGCGGGTCGCGCGCGCGACGTGCCGCTCTATGTCGCGAGCCTGCCGATCTTCTCCAAGGCCTACTACGCGACGCGCTCGTTCGAGGAATCGACGCTCGATGCGCCGCTCGGTTCGGGGCCGTACAGGGTCGGCCGGTTCGAGGTCAACCGCTACGTCGAATACGACCGCGTCAAGGACTGGTGGGGCGCCGATCTTCCGGTCAATCGCGGCAGCTACAATTTCGACACCGTGCGCTACGAATTCTATCGCGACCGCGATGTGGCGTTCGAGGGCTTCACCTCGAAGAGCTATCTGTTCCGCGAGGAGTTCACCGCGCGGGTCTGGGCAACACGCTACGATTTCCCCGCGGTCAAGGACGGCCGGGTCAAGCGCGAGACGCTGCCCGACGACACGCCGTCCGGTGCGCAGGGCTGGTTCATCAACATGCGCCGCGACAAGTTCAAGGATCCACGCGTGCGCGAGGCGCTGATCTGCGCCTTCGACTTCGAGTGGACCAACAAGACCATCATGTACGATGCCTATGCGCGCACCGTCTCACCGTTCCAGAACTCGGACATGGTGGCGGAAGGGCCTCCCTCACCGGAGGAGCTTGCGTTGCTCGAGCCGTTCCGCGGCCAGGTGCCCGACGAGGTGTTCGGCCTGCCGTTCGTGCCGCCGATGTCAGACGGCTCCGGTCAGGACCGTGCGCTGCTGCGCAAGGCGGTGCAACTGCTCAACGAGGCCGGCTGCGTGGTCAAGGACGGCAAGCGCGTGCTGCCGAACGGCACGCCCATTACCATCGAATTCCTCAACGACGAGCCCTCGCTGCAACCGCACCACGGGCCATACATCAAGAATCTCGGCACGCTCGGCATCGATGCGACGTTCCGCCTGGTCGATGCGGTGCAATACCGCGCCCGGGTGGAAGACTTCGATTTCGACATGACCATGCAGCGCTTCAGCTTCTCGGCGACGCCCGGCGACAGCATGCGGCCATTCTTCTCCTCCCAGGCAGCGAAGACCAAGGGCTCCTACAATCTCGCAGGCATCGCCAATCCTGCGATCGATGAGTTGATCGAGAAGATCATCGGCGCGAACAGCCGCCATGAGCTGACGGTCGCCTGCCGCGCCTTCGACCGCGTGTTTCGCGCCGGTCGCTACTGGGTGCCGCAATGGTACCGCAACACGCATCCGATCGCCTATTGGGATCAGTTCGGCCATACCGAGAAGCTGGCAAAATACACCCAGGGCGTCGGCGCGCCGGAGAATTGGTGGTACGATGCGGCCAAGGCCGCGAAGCTCGAGCAGGCGAAGTAGCCGATGAGCGCCTATATCGCCCGACGTATCTTCCTGATGCTGCCGACGCTGCTCGGCATCCTGTTCGTCTCCTTCGTGGTCGTGCAGTTTGCCCCCGGCGGTCCGGTCGAGCGCGTCATCGCGCAGATCAACGGCGCCGACACCGGCGGCACCTCGCGCGTCTCGGGTGGGGGTGGCGATTTCGGCGCGCAGCGCGGCCAGGGCGCCGGGGCGGCCGGCGCCATCAACTCGAAATATCGCGGCGCGCAGGGGCTCGATCCTGATTTCATCAAGAAACTCGAGGTGCAGTTCGGCTTCGACAAGCCGGCGCCCGAGCGGTTCGCGCTGATGGTCTGGAATTTCGCGCGGTTCGACTTCGGCAACAGCTATTTCCGCAGCGTCAGCGTGATCCAGCTGATCAAGGAGAAGCTGCCGGTCTCGATGTCGCTCGGCATCTGGATGACGCTGCTGACCTATCTGATCTCGATCCCGCTCGGCATCCGCAAGGCGGTGAAGGACGGCTCGCGGTTCGACACCTGGACCTCGGCCGTGATCATCATCGGCTTTGCGATCCCCGGCTTCCTGTTCGCGATCCTGTTGATCGTGCTGTTTGCCGGCGGCTCGTTCCTCAATATCTTCCCGCTGCGCGGCCTGACCTCGGACGGCTGGTCGCAATTCCCCTGGTACTGGAAGATCATCGATTATTTCTGGCACCTGACGCTGCCGCTAGTGTCGATGGCGCTCGGCGCCTTCGCCACCATGACGCTGCTCACGAAGAACTCGTTCCTCGACGAGATCCGCAAGCAATATGTGATGACCGCGCGCGCCAAGGGCTGCAGCGAGCGCCAGGTGCTGTACGGCCACATTTTCCGCAACGCGATGCTGATCGTGATCGCGGGCTTCCCGGGCGCGTTCATCCACGCGTTCTTCTCGGGCTCGCTGCTGATCGAGACGATCTTCTCGCTCGACGGGCTCGGCCTGCTCGGCTTTGAGAGCGTCCTGAACCGCGATTATCCAGTGGTGTTCGGAACGCTGTTCATCTTCTCGCTGGTCGGACTGGTGGTCAATCTGATCTCCGATCTTGCCTATATGTGGATCGATCCGCGGATCGATTTCGAGGCGCGGGAGGTCTGATGACGATGCTCGCGCCCCAGCCGGTCGAGACCACGACGCAATCGCCGATGGGCGAGGCGGTGCCCGCCACCCGCCACGCCTTCGCGCCGTCGCCGCTCAATCAGCGGCGCTGGCAGAACTTCAAGGCGAACCGTCGCGGCTACTGGTCGTTCTGGATATTCCTCGTGCTGTTCGTGCTGTCGCTGTTCGCCAATTTCATTGCCAACGACAAGCCGCTGGTCGTCAAGTATGACGGCCGCCTCTACTGGCCGGTGGTGTTCACCTATGCCGAAACGACGTTCGGCGGCGACTTCGAGACCGCGGCCGACTATCGCGATCCCTATTTGCAGAAACAGATCGCCGCCAAGCGCGGCAGCATGATCTGGCCGCCGATCCGCTATTCCTACGACAGCCGCAACCTCGACCCGCCGACCGCGGTGCCGTCGAAGCCAACCTGGCTCCTGACCGAAAAGCAGTGCGCGGATGTGGTGAAGCGCAAGGGGCTGAGCGGCTGCCGCGACCTCGAATACAACTGGCTCGGCACCGACGATCAGGGCCGCGACGTCGTGGCGCGGCTGATCTACGGCTTCCGCATCTCGGTCTTGTTCGGCCTGACGCTGACCATCCTGTCTTCGATCATCGGCATTGCCGCCGGCGGCGTGCAGGGCTATTTCGGCGGCTGGATCGATCTCGGCTTCCAGCGATTCATCGAGATCTGGACCGCGATCCCCTCGCTCTATCTGCTGCTGATCATCTCGGCGGTGCTGCCGCCGGGTTTCTTCATCCTGCTCGGCATCTTGCTGCTGTTCTCGTGGGTCTCGCTGGTCGGCCTGGTCCGCGCCGAATTCCTGCGCGGCCGCAACTTCGAATACATCCAGGCGGCGCGCGCGCTCGGCGTCTCCAACCGCGTGATCATGTTCCGCCACCTGCTGCCGAACGCGATGGTCGCGACCATGACGTTCCTGCCGTTCATCGTCTCGTCCTCGGTGATGACGCTGACGGCGCTGGATTTCCTCGGCTTCGGGTTGCCGCCCGGTTCGCCCTCGCTCGGTGAATTGCTGTCGCAGGGCAAGGCCAATGTGCAGGCGCCGTGGCTTGGCTTGACCGGTTTCTTCTCGGTCGCGATCATGCTGTCGCTCCTGATCTTCATCGGCGAAGCCGCGCGCGACGCCTTCGATCCGCGCAAGACGTTCTCGAAGGGCTGACGCATGGACGCGACCAACCAGCCCCTGCTCGACGTCAGCGACCTCTCCGTCGCCTTCGGCCGCTCGCTTGCGGTCGATCGCGTCTCCTTTTCGATCAAGCGCGGCGAATGCACCGCGCTGGTCGGCGAGTCCGGCTCGGGAAAATCGGTCAGCGCGCTGTCGGTATTGAGGCTGCTGCCCTATCCGGCGGCGTCGCATCCCTCCGGGGCGATCCGTTTCAAGGGCCGCGATCTGCTGGGATCATCGGAACGCGAGATGCGCGGGATTCGTGGCAACGACATCTCGATCATCTTCCAGGAGCCGATGACCTCGCTCAATCCGCTCCACACCATCGAATCCCAGATCGGCGAGATCCTGTCGCTGCACAGCGGCATTAGCGGTGCGGCGGCGCGGGCGCGGACGCTGGAGTTGCTCGGCCAGGTCGGCATCCCCGAGCCGGAGACGCGGCTCAAGAGCTATCCGCATCAATTGTCCGGCGGCCAGCGCCAGCGCGTGATGATCGCGATGGCGCTTGCCAACGAGCCCGATCTGCTGATCGCGGACGAACCGACCACTGCGCTCGACGTCACCGTGCAGGCGCAGATTCTCGCCTTGCTGGCCGAGATCCGCGCCCGGCTCGGCATGAGCCTGTTGTTCATCACCCACGACCTCGGCATCGTTCGTCGCATCGCCGACACCGTCTGTGTCATGAACAACGGCAAGATCGTCGAACAGGGCCCGGTCGAGCAGGTCTTCACCGCGCCGAAGCACGCCTATACAAAGGCGCTGCTGGCGGCCGAGCCGAAGCCCGATCCGGCCCCGCCGCAGCCGGGCGCGCCGGTCGTGATGTCGGCGGACAATCTCAAGGTCTGGTTTCCGATCAAGCGCGGGTTGATGCGCTCGACCGTCGGCCACATCAAGGCGGTCGATGGCGTCAGCCTCGCGGTGCGCAAGGGCGAGACGCTCGGCGTCGTCGGCGAATCCGGCTCCGGCAAGACCACGCTCGGGCTGGCGCTGCTCCGGCTGATTTCGTCCGATGGCTCGATCGTGTTCCTCGGCAAGGACATCCAGGGCCTGCGCTTCAAGCAGATGCTTCCGTTCCGCCGCGACATGCAGATCGTATTCCAGGACCCGTTCGGCTCGCTCAGCCCGCGCATGTCGGTCGCCGACATCATCGCCGAGGGGCTCGAGGTGCACCAGAAGCAGCTGTCGCGCGAGGAGCGCGAGGCGCGGGTGATCAAGGCGCTGAAGGACGTGGGCCTCGATCCCGACTGGCGCTTCCGCTATCCGCACGAATTCTCCGGCGGCCAGCGCCAGCGCATCTCGATCGCGCGCGCGGTCGTGCTGGAGCCGAACTTCGTGGTGCTGGACGAGCCGACCAGCGCGCTCGACATGCTGCTGCAAGCCCAGATGGTCGATCTGTTGCGCGACCTGCAGCGCAAGCGCGACCTCACCTACATGTTCATCTCGCACGATCTGCGCGTGGTTGCCTCGCTCGCGAGCCATCTGATCGTGATGAAATCCGGCAAGGTCGAGGAGGAGGGGCCGGCCTCCGAACTGTTCAAGAATCCAAAGAGCGACTACACCCGCGCGCTGTTCGCCGCAGCGTTCCGCATTGAAGCGGCCGGCGAGGGGACGGTGGCGACGTAGCTATTACGCGTCATTCCGGGGTGCGCGAAGCGCGAGCCCGGAATCCATCGGCCCGCACGTTCGGTGGATGAATGGATTCCGGGTTCGACGCTGCGCGTCGCCCCGTAATGACGGGATCAAAGCCGCTTGATCGCCAACACGTCGCTGCCGGCGGCCTTGATCCGCGCGATGGCGGCGTGTGTGTTCTCCGCCACCGTTGCCATGTGATGCGCGTTGGCATGCACGATCGTCGTCGCATCGCGCACGATGGCGACATGGCCCTTCCAGAAGATCAGGTCGCCGCGCTGCAGATGCTTCGATTCCGCTGTCGTCAATTCGCGGCCGAGCCCGTCCTGCTGCATGTCGCTGTCGCGCGGGCAGCCGGTGCCGGCGGCAGTCAGCGCGATCTGCACCAGGCCCGAGCAATCGATGCCGAGGCTCGACTTGCCGCCCCAGAGATAGGGCGTGCCGATGAACTGCTCGGCGATTGCGACGAAATCCGGCGCCATCGTGTCGAGAGTGGCGAGATGCTGGCGCGGCAGATGCGAGCCCTCGCGGGTCACCGCGAAGGGGCCGTCCTCGTGGGTGATTGCGAGCTTGGTCCCCATCGCCAGCGCCTCGACCGGCGGCAGCTTGATCGACGGTCCCGGAAACGCCAGCGTGCGCAGCGCCGTCACCTTGTGCGTCAGTGCGGCGCCGGGCGCCGTCAGCGCGGCCTCGGCAATCCAGCCGACATAGCCGTCATCGGCGAGCTGGCCCCAGGCCCAGCCTTCGCCGTTGCGGTCGTACACCGTGACGCGTTCACCCCTGAGGGCCTGCGTCATCTGTTCGGCATCGGCCGCCGGCGCCCGCCGCAGCGGCGCAATGGCGTCGCCGACCTCGAAGGTCTCGCCGTCGACGAAGCGCGCAGCCTTCACCTTGCCTTCGAGATATTTCGCGGCGAGGTCGGCGCGGGCCGGCGTCAAGCGGGGATCATGCATAGCGCTGGCTCAGCAATTTGTAGATCGCGCGTGCGGCCTGGCACTCGCCGCCTTCGGGGCGGCCGGGCTTTGCCGACGGCGTCCAGCCATAGATGTCGACATGCAGCCAGCTCCTGGCGTGCTCGACGAAGCGCTGCAGGAACAGCGCGCAGGTGATCGAGCCCGCGAAACCGCCCGACGGCGCGTTGGTGATGTCGGCGGTCTTGGAGTCGAGCCAGGCATCGTAGGCCGGCCATAGCGGCATCCGCCACAACGGGTCGTTCTCGCTGGTCGCATGAGCTGCAACGTCGCCGGCGAGCGCCTCGTCATTGGTGTAGAACGGCGGCAAATCCGGGCCCAGCGCCACGCGCGCTGCGCCGGTCAGGGTGCCGAGATCAACCAGCAGGTCCGGGGTCTCCTCGTCGGCCAGCGCCAGCGCGTCGGCGAGCACCAGCCGCCCCTCGGCGTCGGTGTTGCCGATCTCGACGGTGATGCCCTTGCGCGACTTGAAGATGTCGAGCGGGCGGAACGCGTTGCCGGCAACCGCGTTCTCGACCGCCGGGATCAGCACGCGTAGCCGCACTTTCAGCTTCGCGTCCATCACCATCTGCGCCAGTGCCAGCACGTTGGCGGCGCCGCCCATGTCCTTCTTCATGATCAGCATGCCGCTCGACGGCTTGAGGTCGAGCCCGCCGGTGTCAAAGCAGACGCCTTTGCCGACCAGCGTCACCTTCGGATGGGCCGGATCGCCCCAGCTCAGATCGATCAGCCGCGGCGCGCGGGTCGAGGCCATGCCGACGGCGTGGATCAGCGGGAAGTTCTGCGCGAGCTCGTCGCCATCGATGCAGGTGAAGGCGGCGCCGAATCGCGTTGCGAGGTCGCGCGCCGCCTCGGCGAGCTCGGCCGGGCCCATGTCGTTGGACGGCGTGTTGATGAGGTCGCGCGCCAATGCCGCGGCATCCGCCATCCGCGCAATCTCCGCAGCGTCGACGCCATCGGGCGGCACCAGGCGAACCTCGGGGGTCTTGTTCTTGCGATAGCGGCCGAAGCGGTAGCAGCCGAGCGCGAAGGCGAGCGCGGCAAGTCGCGTGTCATGCGGCGCATTGCCAAAGCGGTAGACGCCCGGCGGCAGCAGGCCGGGCAGGGCGCCGGGCCGGAACGGGTCGCGCGCCTTGTGGTCTGCATCCTCGAGGCCGAACAGCACCTGCGCGATGCCGCCATCGGCTGCCGGCAGCGCGAGGGCCTTGCCGGGCTTGGCGGCAAAGTCATTGGCCTCCGCGAACTGGCGCGCCGGCGCCGGCAACTCGCTGCGGATCGCATCCCATGTCGCCTTGCTGACGAAGGTGATCGGCGTGACGGCGGTCGTGGGTGCGGTCTCGAACATGGATGGCATGCGGCTCTCGGCTGTTCTGGCGTCGTTGCTGGTGACTAACACGCCTTTCGCCGTGGATGGTAGCGCGCCCGCGGTTGACGCGACCTTCGGCGATTGGAACCGGCGCACCGGTCGCCAGTGCCGCAGTTAACCAGACGTTAGGGTTAACAGTCTATTGCTGGCACGCTCGGCTCGATCCATTTGCCCGATTTCGTGAGTCACAGTGCCATGCGTCGACAGTCCATTTTGACCCGGCATCTTACTTCCGCAGCCCTCGTGGCGGTCCTCGCCGCCGGACTTGGCGGTTGCCAGACCATGTCCGACGTCACCGGATCGATCGCGTCCAGGTCCGATCCGGCGCCGGACGATCCGCGCCGCAATCTCGAGGTTTATGGCGAGCGCTATCGCAAGAATCCCAAGGATGCCGACGCCGCGATCGCTTACGGCCAGGCATTGCGCATGAGCGGACAGCGTTCGCAGGCCTGCGCCGTGCTGGAGCAGGCCACCCTCGCCAGCCCCGGCAACAAGCCGCTGCTCGCCGCCTATGGCCGTGCGCTCGCCGACAACGGCAATTCGCAGGCCGCATTCGACGTGCTGAGCCGCGCGCACAGTCCGGACAATCCGGACTGGCGGATCCTGTCGGTGCAGGGAACCACGCTCGACAAGTTGAACCGGCACGAGGAAGCGCGGCGCTACTACACCAGTGCGCTGCGACTGGCCCCTGACGAGCCGTCGGTGCTGTCCAATCTCGGCCTGTCCTACATGCTGACCAAGGAATTGCCGAAGGCGGAAGAGACGCTGCGCAAGGCTTATGCCAGCGCCCGCGCCGACACCCGCATCCGGCAGAACCTTGCGCTGGTCGTCGGCCTGCAGGGCAGCTTCGCGGAAGCCGAGACCATCGTCAAGGCCGACCTGCCGGCGGATGAGGCGGCGGCCAATGTCGCCTATCTCCGCGACATGCTGAACCGCAAGGACGGCCCGCGGATTTCCTCGCGCGCCGCGCCGGTTGTCGCCAAGGACGATTAAGCCAACACGGCAACTTCCACACCTCCCCTTGAAAAGGGGAGGTCGCTTTGCTCGTCAGAGCAAGCGGGTGGGGATCTGCTCTCTCCGCAGTGTCGTCCGCGCCCGCCCCATCCCGACCTTCGCCCTTCGGGGGGAAGGGGAAGGCAGCCGTCCGCGGCGGCGCCGCTCAATGCATCGTGGCGATCTTGATGTAGGACGGCCCGAGGATCACGATGAACAGGCAGGGCAGGAAGAACAGGATCATCGGCACGGTCAGCTTGGGCGGCAGCGCCGCCGCCTTCTTCTCGGCCTCGTTCATGCGCATGTCGCGGTTTTCCTGCGCCATCACGCGCAGGCTCTGGCCGAGCGGCGTGCCGTAGCGTTCGGATTGCTGCAACGCCATGCACACCGACTTCACGCCTTCGAGCCCGGTGCGGCGCGCCAGGTTCTCGTAGGCGGACTTGCGGTCCTGCAAATACGACAGTTCGGCGGTCGTCAGCGCGAACTCCTCCGACAGCGCGATCGACTGTCCGGCGATCTCGTTGGCCACCTTGCGGAACGCGACCTCGACCGACATGCCCGACTCGATGCAGATCAGCAGCAGGTCCAGCGAATCAGGGAAGGCGCGCTTGATCTGGAGCTGGCGCTTTGAGATCGCGTTCTTCAGGAACAACATCGGCGCCTGCAGGCCGGCATAGGCCGCACCGACGCAAATGCCGATCTTGAGCGTGAGCGACCAAGTCGCGCCCGCGATGAAGAACGTATAGACGATGGCGCCGAGCAGCAGCACGATCGGCGCCACGGCGCGGGCGAACAAGAAGGTGACGTAGGGGGCGTGGCCGCGATAGCCCGCCATCACGAGCTTCTCGAGCGCCGCTTCCTGGGCGAGCCATTTCGTGAGGTTGAGATCGTCCACCACCCGGGAGACGACCTGCTTCGGGGTCTGCCGCAGCGCCACCTTCTCCGTCTTGGCGAGACGATCGCGCTCACGCTGCCGGAGACGCTCGCGCTCGCTGGCGACGGCCTTCATACGCTTGTTGAGGTCGCCGCCGGCGAGCAGCGGCATTACCAACGTGTAGACCGTCGCGCTTGTCGCGATGAAGGCAAGCAGCATGGTCATGAACCTGACGTCGTGGAGCTTGGCGACCAGAATATCAATCATGCTGCACCGTCAGAAATCGAAGTTGATCATCTTCTTCATCACCAGCACGCCCATCGACATCCAGACGGCGCAGGCAACCAGCATGAGCTGGCCCATCGAGTTCGTCCACAGCAGGGCGATGTAGTCCGGCGTCGTGAGGAACACGAGGATCATCACGATCGGCGGCAGCGAGCCGATGATGGCGGCGGAAGCTTTCGCTTCCATCGACATCGCCTGGATCTTCTCGGCCATCTTCTTGCGGTCGCGCAGCACCCGTGACAGGTTGCCGAGCGCTTCCGACAGATTGCCGCCGGACTTCTGCTGGATCGCGATCACGATGCCGAAGAAGTTCGCTTCCGGCAGCGGCATGCGTTCGTAGAGCCGGGCGCAGGCCTCGCCGAGCGGCATGCCGATCGCCTGGGTCTCGATGATGGCAAGGAACTCGCTGCGCAACGGCTCAGATGCGTCGTTGACGACCGCCTTGAGCGATTCGAACAGCGGCAGGCCGGCCTTGATGCCGCGCACGATGACGTCGACGGCGTCGGGCAGCGCCTTCAGAAAGGCCTTTTCCCGCCGCTTCTTCAGGAAGCCGAGCAGCCAGCGCGGCAGGCCGAGACCCATGGCAAAGCCGATGCCGGCGGCGCCGAGCAGGCCTCCGCCGACCATGAATGCCGCGCCGAACCCGAACAGGCCGAGGGCGCCGGAGATCATCCAGAATTTCTGCTCGGACCACTCCAGTCCGGCCTGCGAGATGCGCATGCCGAGCGGGACTTTCTTGTCCTTCTGCCGACGCGCTTCGAGCTCCTTCAGCGATCCTTCGACTTGCTCGCGGCGGGAGCGCTGCGTGCGGTCGGTGCTTCGCGTCGTCGACGGTTCGCTGCGCGCCACCGATGCGCGGCGCGACTCGGCTTTCTTTTCCCCCGAAAGGTAGGGATAGAGGAAGACCCAGGCGATGCCGCCCACGGTGGTGGCGGCGAGGAAGGCCAGGGCAAGGGTTTGCGTCTGCATCCTGCGTTCCCCTAGACCGGCGCCGGCGAGTCGGAGGCATCCAGCGCCGCCGCAAGCCGCTTCTCTTCATTGTAGTAGCGCGCACGCTCCCAGAAGCGCGGCCGGCCGATGCCGGTCGAGCGGTGCTTGCCGATGATCTTGCCGTTGGCATCTTCCCCGACCACGTCGTAGAGGAAGATATCCTGGGTGATGATGGTGTCGCCTTCCATGCCCATCACCTCGGTGATGTGGGTGATGCGGCGCGAACCATCGCGCAGGCGCGCGGCCTGCACGATGATGTCGACCGAGGCGCAGATCATCTCGCGAATGGTGCGCGAGGGAAGCGAGAAGCCGCCCATGGTGATCATGGATTCGCAGCGCGACAGTGCTTCCCGAGGATTGTTGGCGTGCAGCGTGCCCATCGAGCCGTCGTGGCCGGTGTTCATCGCCTGCAACAGGTCGAATGCCTCGGGTCCGCGGACTTCGCCGACGATGATGCGCTCGGGGCGCATACGCAGGCAGTTGCGGACCAGTTCGCGCATCGTGACCTGGCCCTCGCCCTCGATGTTCGGCGGCCGGGTTTCCAGCCGCACCACATGCGGCTGCTGCAGCTGAAGTTCTGCGGCGTCTTCGCAAGTGATGATGCGTTCGTCGTGCTCGATATAGTTGGTCAGGCAGTTCAGCAGCGTTGTCTTGCCCGAACCTGTACCGCCCGAGATGATCACGTTGCAGCGGACACGGCCGATGATCTGCAGGATGGTCGCCCCGTCCGGCGTGATCGCGCCGAACTTGACGAGCTGCTCCAGCGTCAGCTTGTCCTTCTTGAATTTGCGGATGGTGAGCGCGGGCCCGTCGATCGCCAGCGGCGGCACGATGGCGTTGACGCGCGAGCCGTCGGCGAGGCGGGCGTCGCAGATCGGCGAGGATTCGTCGACGCGCCGACCGACCTGGCTGACGATGCGCTGGCAGATGTTGAGCAGCTGCTGGTTGTCGCGAAAGCGGATGCCGGTGCGCTGGATCTTGCCGGCGACTTCGATGAACACGGTGCCCGCGCCATTGACCATGATGTCGGCGATGTCGTCGCGCGACAATAGCGGCTCCAGCGGTCCGTAGCCGAGCACGTCGTTGCAGATGTCGTCGAGCAGCTCTTCCTGCTCGGCGATCGACATCACGATGTTCTTGATCGCGATGATCTCGTTGACGATGTCGCGGATTTCCTCGCGCGCCGACTCGCTGTCCAGCTTGGCGAGCTGGGCCAGGTCGATCGCCTCGATCAGGGCGCCGAAGATCGTCGCCTTGACCTGGTAGTAGTTGTCCGAGCGGCGGGCTTCGACGGCGGGAGCAGGCGGTGGCTTGGCAGGGGCCAGCGGTGGCGCCGATATTGTCGGGGCGGCGGACTCGCGCGCCATCGGCGACGAGCCGGTGGGCTCCGGCGTCTGAAAAGCGGGCTTGGGTGCCCGCATATCCGCATCGTTTCCGCTACGCTTACCAAACACGACGTCTTGACTCCACGCGGACCACTATTTGGACCGCAGCTTTTCGAGCAGGGGCGACAGGAAGGACCCCCTCGGCTTCTTGGTTTCGCCGCGGCCTGTCAGCCGCTGCGCCATCTGCAGAAACATCTCGACCGCGCGGTGATTGGCGGAGATTTCCGCGATCATCTGGCCGTTGTTGGCGGCCGAACCGAATATCTGCGGATCGAACGGGATGGCGGCGATCGGCTGGCTTTCGATAGCCTTGGCGAATTCGCTCGCCGCGATCTCCGGCCGCTTCGGCACGCCGACCTGGTTCAGGCAGTACAACGGCGCGCGGTCGTTGGGCCGCGACGCCTTCAGCAGGTCGAACATGTTCTTGGCGTTGCGCAGATTGGCGAGGTCGGGCGCCGCCACGATCAGGATGTCGTCGGCCGCGATCAGCGCGCGCTTGGTCCAGCCGGACCATTGATGCGGCACGTCCAGCACGATGCAGGGCATCGTCGTGCGCAGCGTGTCGAAGATCGCATCGAACGCCTCGGCGCCGAAATCGTAGACCTTGTCGAGCGTGGCCGGCGCCGCCAGCAGGCTCAGATGGTCGGTGCATTTCGACAGCAGGCGGTCGACGAAGGCGGTATCGACGCGGTCCGGCGAGAACACGGCATCCGCGATGCCTTGCGCCGGATCCTGGTTGTAGTTGAGGCCGGCGGTGCCGAATGCGAGGTCGAGATCGGCGACGACGGAATCGAGCGCCAGATCGCGGGCGATCGCCCAGGCGACATTGTGGGCGATCGTCGAGGCGCCGACGCCGCCCTTCGCGCCGACGACGGCGACGACGCGGCCGACCGCCTTGGCTTCCGGCGCCGAGAACAGGTTGCATACCGCGCGCACCACGTCGATCGCATGGGCCGGCGCGATCACGTAGTCGCTGACGCCGCGGCGCACCAGCTCGCGATACAGCGTGACGTCGTTGACCCGGCCGATCACGACCACCCGGGTGCCGGCGTCGCACACCGTGGCGAGCTGGTCGAGCCCGGCCAGAATGTCGCTGCGGCCCTCGGTCTCGAGGATGATGACATTGGGCGTCGGCGCCGAGCGATAGGCCTCGATGGCAGCCGCCATGCCGCCCATCTGGATCTTGAGGTGAGCCTTGGCCAGCCGGCGATCCTCGCCCGCCGACTGTACGGCGGCAGCGGTCTCGACCGTCTCGCAGAACGCCTGGACCGAAACCCGCGGCGCCGGAGCAATATGGTCGTCCACGGCCTGCGGCGGAGCGTCCGTCTGCTCTTCGGAGTTTTGCTGCGCGTAGGTGATCATTTTCCTGTGTCGCTTAGCTTGGCCCTGTCGGACTCGGGATACGTCGTGGCGGTGGTGGTGCCCTTGCGATACTTTTCGAAGGCGATATTGCGGCGCGACGTGTAGGCAGGGGTCTCCGCGCGCGGCTGCACGAGGTCAGTCGGGTCTTCGACCATGGCTGCGAGGTTGCGCTGATTGGCGCAGCCGAAATTGTAGTATTGCTTGTTCTGGATGTAGGATCCGTTGTCCATCGACGGGCCGAGATCTTCCGGCCACAGGCCGCACGGCCCGGCCTCCGCTTTCATCTTTGGATAGTTCACGCGGATCGCGGGCATCAGGCGCGGATTCTCGGGATGGTATTTGCGCACGAGGATCCCGCGCGGCGGCACGCCGGCGGCGGCGAAGGTCGCCTGGATCTCGCGCAACGACTCCTGGGCGGGCCGTGCGTTCGGCGTGTCGGCGGGAACGTCGATGGTGACGGCGCCGGTGCCGTCGCGCATCCAGTCCTGCGCCATTCCCATCACCTCGGCGCGCTGCTCCGCGGTCAGGCCGCCGCGGCTGCGGCCGACGAAGACCACGATCGAGCGATCGGCCTCGGTCACCGCGATCGGGTGACGCTGGCGATAGTCGGCCGGCGAGTCCGCCATCGCGAAACTGTTGTCGGCGGCGTGCTGGCAGGCGCCGAGCGTCATGGCAAGGCCGACGAGCACTCCGGCGAGACCGGTGGTGCGCTTGTAATCGGCGGATGTTCTGGGTGTGGTCTGTGTCATCGTCCGCCTCAGTCGGTAATGAAGCCGTAGGTGCCGCGGTAATTCCGCGCCGGCTCGGTGCGGCCAGGCACGCCGTAGACGCGGTTGATGCTGCCGAGCAGGTCGGCCTGCGGATCGGACGCGTTGGCGAAGCCGTCATCCGGACGCGACAGGTCCTTCTGCGCCACGGCGCGAACGACATAGGGCGTCACCAGAACCATCAGTTCGGTCTGGTTGTTGACGAAGTCGCGGCTGCGGAACAGCGTGCCGAGCACGGGCAGGGACGCCAGCCCGGGAAGGCCGTTGATCGCCTGCTTGGTCTGGTCCTGGATCAGGCCGGCCATGGCCATCGAGCCGCCCGAGGGAATTTCCAGCGTGGTCTCGGCGCGGCGGGTCTTAATCGAAGGGATCGTCGTTCCACCCGCGCCGCCGGTCAGCGCGTTCTCGGTCGAGACTTCCGACACTTCCGTCATCACGCGCAAGCTGATGCGTCCTTCGGTCAGCACCACCGGCGTGAAGTTGAGCGAAATGCCGAATTTCTTGAAGCTGACGGTCTGGACGCAATTCCCGATCGCGCCCGTCGACGAGGTCTGACAGGTTACGCCGGTCGGAATTGGAAACTCACCGCCCGAGATGAAGGTCGCCGATTCGCCTGATATCGCGGTCAAGTTCGGTTCGGCGAGCGTTCGCACGACACCGGCGCTTTCCATGGCGCGGATCGTCGCCGACACCGACGATCCGAACGACGTAGTGAGATTGTTGCCGGACACCAGCGGTGAGCTGTTCGCGGTGAACGGGTTGTTGTTGGCGAATTTTACCACGGTCGTGCCGTAGTTGAGGTTCGCGGTGAGGTCGATGCCGAGCTGCTTGATCAGGCTACGCGAGACTTCGGCAACCGTGACCTTCAGCATCACCTGGTCGCGGCCGCGAACCGCGATGGAGTTCACGACCTTCTCGGGGCCGCCGACCAGCCGCGCGGCGATCTCGCCGGCCTGCTGCGCCTCGACCGGGGTCGCCGCACTGCCGGTCAGCACGACGCCGTCACCGACGCCCTCGATCTGTATATCGGAATTCGGCATCGCCGCGCGCAGCGCGGCCCGCACGCCGTTGAGGTCGCGCTTGACGGCGATGTCATAGGCCGCGATCTGCTGGCCGGCGGCGTCGAAGAACACGATGTTGGTCTGGCCGACCGTCGCGCCGATGATATAGGCGCGTTGCGCCGAGCGAACCACGGCGTTGGCGATCTTGGGATCGGCGACCAGCACGTCCTTGATGTCCCGGGGTAGATCGATCACCACCGACTTGCCGACGCCGAGTGCGAGAAAACGAGCGTTCATCTGGCCATCGGCCGAGGTGGGGGCCGGCGCGGCACGGTAGTCGCTCGCCACCACCGGCGTCAGCGCCGGATTGAGCGTGAGCGCCGCGACGGCCGAGAACGACAATGCGCGGACCATGAAGGCCCGCATCGTCCGTTGAGTTGCCCCGCCCTTCATCACGTGTGTCCTCATGGTCACTTCTGCATCGTCGCCTGGTTGGCAACGCCAAAGCGGATGACGTTGATCGTGTCACCGCGCCTCTGCCGGTTGTCGTCGATCTTGGTTTCGGGCGAGTTGTTGTCGGCGATGCTGCGCAGCGCCAGCGACAGGACGCCGCTCTGGCGCGCGCGCGCCAGCGTCTCGGTCTGTTCGGGCTTCAGCTCCAGCGTCACCGTCTTGCCGATCAGTGCGTTGGTGCCGTCCTTTTCCTTCGGTGCCTGGTCGATCGCGAGCACGCGGACGTTGGTCAGGATCACTTCGGAGTTGACGATGTCGGCGCCGTTGCGATCCGGATTCTTGTCCCGCTTCGACAGCAGGACGTCGACCCGGTCATTCGGCAGGATGAAGCCGCCGGCACCGGTCTCGGGGGAGATTTCGGTCGATACCGCCCGCATGCCGGTCGGCAGGATCGCGGCCATGAAGCCGCTGCCGTCGGCCTTGACGAGCTTCTGCTCGCGAATCGGTTCGCCCTGGATGAAAGGGGCCCGCGCGATCGAGCCGGTCACGTCCTTGATCGCTTCGGCGTTGCTGTCCCTGCGCATGAAGCTGGCGCTGGCGGTTGCCGCCGGCCAGGTCTGCCATTGCAGATCTTCGGGCTTCACGGCCTGGCCGAGGCCGATGTCGGTTTTCGCGACCAGGATGTCGACGGTGGGCAGCTGCGCGACCGGCGGAGGCGCCGCCGGCTTGTCGTCGCTTCCGCTCGCCAAATAGAGCGCCGCAAGGCCGGCGCAGCCTGCGATTGCGAGGACCAGAATGCGGGCCTTATCCATTACGCTTCACTTTCCACATGACGCCGCGACGCTGCCGCCGCCGTGATGGGAGTTGACCAGCTATTCGTCAAAGCATGGTTAATGAGGCGTATCTAAATCGCCTTAACGCGCGGTTACCGCTGGTTTCTCAGCGCATCGCGAAGTGCGCGAGGTTGATCGTCTTGATCCAGTCCGTCTCGGGATAGATCAGCAGGGCGCCGAGGGCGAGTGCGATGCCGTAGGGAATTCCGGTCTGCTTGTCGTGCAGGCGGCTGAGCCAGGCCTGGTTCGCGAGCGGATAGGGCAGCGGCCATTGCCGGAGCTGCAGCAGCAGCACCGTCAGCGCGCCGCCGAACAGCGACGCGAAGACCAGATAGGGGAGCAGATGCTCGAACCCGAACCACAGGCCGGCCGCAGCGGCGACCTTGGCGTCTCCGCCGCCGACCCAGCCCATCGCAAACATGCCGAATGCCACCACCAGAACCAGCGCGCCCGCGCCGGCATGGCTGAGGATTTCGTGCACGCCCATCCCGGTCAGCGGCGCCAGCACGAAGAAGCCGGCCGCCAGCGCCAGCGAGATCCGGTTCGGGATCGTCATGGTCAAGAGATCGCTCGCCGCCGCAAAAGCCATCAGGGCCGGAAACAGCATCAAGCGTGCGATGTCGAGGATCATGGATTCATGCCGTCAAGCTGGAGCTGCGGTCGAGACCCGACGCTAGCGGCCAATGGTGAACAATCGGGAAAGGTCGCCGTGGTCGCCATCAAGGCGCCGACGGCCGGTCCGCCAAATAGCAAAGGTCCCGGGGGGGCCGGGACCTTTGATGCAAGTTCGTTGGATCCGGCTTACTTCAGCGAGCTGGCGACCGTGTTGAAGGTGCCCGAGAGGTTCTTGCCGACGCCGTTGACCGCAGCGATGATCGCGATGGCGATACCGGTGGCGATCAGGCCGTATTCGATGGCGGTCGCGCCCGATTCGTCCTTCACGAAGCGCGAGACGAGATTCTTCATAAGTAGCTCCTGTGTACACGTGGCTGGTCGAACTAGATTTGGTCTCGCCGGCGTTCTCAGCACCGTGACCATTCCGGCACCCTACGGTTCGACAATTTCGGCGCGGTTAATTTGATCGTATAAACACAGCGGGAACCCGCAGTTGTTGCGCACAGTAAATTTGGAATTAAACGGCCCGCTAAGATTGCAGATTGTTGCCGGGGCCCGCTATCGGCACCTATTCACGGCTCCTTAAGCGCACATCTATACCCATGGGGCTTCCGTTAAATGAGGCCGTCATGCCCAGCCTTCCCTTTGAAGTCATCGAGATGATCGGCCAGACGATGATGAAGGTGGTGCCGATCACGATCGCGCTGGCGCTGTTCTTCACGGTGCTCACTCATTTCTGGGCCTGCAATCCCGGCAAGCCGTGGTGGCAGAAGCGTGAGCTGGTCACCGACATCTGCTACTGGTTCTTCGTGCCGGTGTTCGCCCGCGTGCTGCGGATCGGGCTCCTGGTGCTGGGCGCAGCCGTGGTGTTCAACGTTCACGACGCCGACGATCTGATCGCGTTCTACGAGAACGGACATGGCCCTCTGGCGCAGCTTCCGCTCTGGCTGCAGTCCATTATCTTTCTCGTCGCCTCCGATTTCATGCTGTACTGGCTGCACCGGATGTTCCATGGCGGCGCCTTCTGGAAGTACCACGCCATTCATCACTCCTCCGAGGATCTTGAATGGATCTCGGCGGCACGCTTCCATCCCGTCAATCTTCTGATCGGCACGATCACGGTCGATGTGATCCTGCTGATGGCGGGCATCTCGCCGAACATCATGCTGTGGGTGGGGCCGTTCACCACATTCCACTCGGCATTCGTGCACGCCAACCTGAACTGGACGCTCGGCTCGTTCAAATACGTGATCGCGACGCCGGTGTTTCACCGCTGGCATCACACCGGGCTCGAGGAAGGCGGCGACACCAATTTCGCGGGCACGTTTCCGCTCTGGGATATTCTGTTCGGCACGTTCCGGATGCCCGAAGGCAAGCTTCCGGAAGATTACGGTGTCGATGCCGAGCAGGGCGTGCCGTCCGAGATTGGCGGACAGTTGGCCTATCCGTTCCGGCAATGACGCCGCCAGCCGGCCGGTGCCATCATGAGCGCTGAGACCGCGACCTTCTCGCGCGCGAAAGCCTCCGCGTTCACCGAGGTCCCGGCCTGGTTCTGGATAGCGTGCGGCGTCTATGCGCTGCTGCTGTTGGTCGGCGACAGGCTGCTCGCCGATTCCGACACCTACTGGCAGATTGCCGTCGGCCGCTGGATTCTCGACCACCGCACGCTGCCGTCTGTCGACATCTATTCGTTCACCAAGGCCGGTGAGCCGTGGGTGTCGTCGTCCTGGCTGGCGCAGGTACTGTTCGCGAAGGCCTACGACCTCGCCGGCTGGACCGGCCCAGTGGCGCTGGCCGCCGCCTGCGCCGCTGCCAGCTTCGCGCTGCTCACCGCCATCCTCAACCGCGTGCTGCCGACGATCTACGCGAGCCTGATCGCCCTTGCGGCGCTGGTTCTGACCTGCGGGCACCTGCTGGCCCGTCCGCATGTGCTGGCGATGCCCATCATGATCGTCTGGGCGAACGGCCTGATGACCGCCAGCGAACGCCGCAAGGCGCCCTCGTTCTGGCTGCTGCCGCTGATCGCGCTGTGGGCCAATCTGCACGGCGGCTTTCTATTCGGTTTGGTCCTGGCCGGCGCATTTGCGCTCGATGCGATGTGGAATGCCTTGCCGGCTCAAAGGCTGGCGCTGGCGCTGCGCTGGGGGGCGTTCGGCATCGGCGCACTGGCTGCGTGCTGCGCGACCCCCTATGGCTGGGGCTCGATCCTCGCCTCGCTCAGGATTCTCGGCCTCGGTGAATTGCTGCATCTCATCACGGAATGGAGGCCGTCGACGTTCGGCGAGATCGACCCGTTTGGACTATCGATCCTCGGCCTGCTCGGTGCTGCGCTCTATTGCGGGGCGAGGTTGCCGCTGCCGCGAATCATCCTGGTGCTGGGCTTGCTGCACATGGCGCTGTCCCATGTCAGAAATCTCGAGCTGTTCGCCCTGCTGCTGCCGCTGGCCGTGCTGACGCCGGTTGCCAGCCAGTTCGGGCTGCGTGCCGCCAGCGCCGTCCGCCCGAGAGTTGCCCCGGCGGCAATCCTTATCGTCGGGCTTTGCGCGTGGACCTCAGTCGTTGCCGCGCGCCAGGTCATATCGCCACCGCCGATCTATTCGCCGGCTGCCGCCGTTGACGCGATGAAGGCGCACAACGTCAAGCGCGTGCTCAACGATCTGCAGTTCGGCGGCTACCTGATCTGGCGTCAGATGCCGGTGTACATCGACGGGCGTGCCGAACTCTACGGCGAGGCGTTCGGCATGAGCTTGGTCCGTGCGGTTCAGCTCAAGGACGTCAACGGCTTCCTCAATCTGCTCGCGACCCATGACATCGATGCGGTGATGCTCGATCCGACCACGCCGGCGTCCAAATTGCTGGATCACATCGCAGGATGGCAGCGCCTCTACGCCGATGACCGCGTGGTCGTCCACGTCCGCGCCGCTACTTGAGGCCACTGCCGGCCGTCCCGCCCAATGGCAGGACGACGGGATCGGCGGCCGGATAACCTGCGCGAAGTACCGGACGGTTGGCCGATCGGCTCGGGAAGTCGTGACATCCGCGCAATTCGGCGGTCGATCTTTGCTCTTCCTAAATGAATTGCCGTCAGATTTGCCAGCGTCGGGCGCCGGTCCGCAGCGTATCGCCTTTGCCGGCCTGTTAACGTCCCGGGGTAGAGTATGTCGTTTCAGTCCCAGCGTATTCGCGCGCTCACGCGCATTGGTTTCATCTCGATGGCCGCAGCCTTGCTGCTGGGGCCCGCACTCGCAACGGCTGCGCCGGATCCCGACCGGATCGCGGTCAGTGTCGATCAGGCCAAGCTCGTCAGGCTGCCGGGCGGCATTGCCACGATCGTGGTCGGCAATCCCTTGATCGCCGACGTTACCTTGCAGAATGGCGGGGTCGTCGTGGTGACCGGCAAGGGCTATGGCGCGACCAATTTCATCGCACTCGACCGCTCCGGTCAGGTGCTGGTGGATCGCCAGATCCAGGTCGAAGGTCCGTCCGACCAGCTGGTCACCGTCTATCGTGGCGTCGATCGCGAGACCTACAGCTGCATGCCGGTCTGTCAGCGCCGCATCACCCTCGGTGACGGCGAGACCTATTTCAAGTCGACCATGGACCAGGCCGGTACGCTCAGCAGCCAGGCCTCCGGCTCGGGTGGGGCCGGGAAGCCGCAGAACTGACACATGTCCGCTCCGGCGCTGCACACGCCGGGGCCGCTGCCGATCGCGGGCGCTTCCCCCGACATGCTTAGTGAAGGCCTAACGGATCGGGTCGCTCTGTCTCGATCCGGCGAAATGCTTCGACAATGACTCTTGGATAGTTGTTGCCGCCATGTTGATCCGGGGTCGTTGATGCCGCTGCCCGCTCATTCTTTTGCACGCCTCCTCCGCCGCTTTCGCCGAAACCGCCGCGGCGCAACCGCGGTGGAATTCGCGATGGTCGCGCCGCTGTTTTTCGGGCTGCTTTTTGCGATCATCGAAGTGGCAATGATCTTCTTTGCCAGCCAGGTGCTCGAGACGGTGACGCAGGATTCATCCCGCTTCATCATGACCGGCCAGGCGCAGGGCGCAAATTATACCCAGGCGCAATTCAAGCAATTCGTCTGCGGGCGAGTCAACGCGTTGTTCGATTGCACCAACGGCGTCTACGTTGACGTGCGCAGCTATCCCGCGACGAGTTTTTCTACCGTCAAGCTCACGCCTATCACCGATCCCACCCAGGTGAAATGGTGCCCCGGCAAGGACGGTGACGTCGTGGTGGTCCGCCTGTTCTATCAGTGGCCGCTATTTGTCACCAAAGTTTTCAGCTCCACCTACCTCACCAACGGCAAGCGGCTCCTGATCGCGACCGCGACGTTCAAGAACGAGCCCTCCGGAACCGCCGGCACAACATGCTCATGAGCAAAGTCATGAAAACCCTGCCCGCGGCCTTGCTGCGCTTTGTCGTCGCTCTCGGGCATGACCGCCGGGGCCTCGCCGCCGTCGAGTTCGCTTTCATCATGCCGCTGATGCTGGTGATGTTCTTCGGCACCGTCGAGTTTTCATCCGGTGTCGCGGTCGACCGCAAGGTAACGCTGATGGCGCGCGCCGCGTCGGATCTGACCTCGCAGGCGACGCAGGTGGTGGATGCCGACCTGCAGAATTTCTTCAGCGCCAGCGTCGGCATCATGACGCCCTACGATCCGTCGCCGACCAAGGTCACGTTGTCGGAAATCTACGTCGATAACTCCAACATCGCGCGGATACAGTGGAGCAAGGCGGGGACGATCGCCTCGGGCGCCACGCAGGCGACGCTGACGGCCTCGACTCGCAGCCAAGGTGACATCGTGACAAGCGTCGTTCCGTCGGCGCTGCTGGTTGCGGGCACCTATCTGATCTTCAGCGAAGTGAGCTACAAATACGTTCCGACGATCGGCTATGTGATGGCCAAGGCCGGCATCAATCTCAGCGACGTCGCCTATACACGGCCGCGGCAATCGGTTTGCGTGTTCTATGCCCCGACCTCCGCCACCATGCCGACGACCTGCTCGACCTACTAGAGCATTTTCGGTTCTGATTGAGTCAGAACCGAAGCTCTAGATTCTTGTTTTGACGCGTTTTCTTCACGCGAACCGGTGTCCACTTCGCTCGAAAACGCTCTGGGTCACAGAGCGCGATCCAGACAAAAAGGGCCGCACCCGAAGGTGCGGCCCTTGATGCTTTGACGACAATTTCCTGGAGCTTCGCGCTCCCGGGAAATCGGCTTATCCAGCGGCGCGCAGATTGTCGGCCGAGGATTTGCCGGAACGGCGGTCAGCAACGATCTCGTAGGAGATCTTCTGGCCTTCACGCAGAGTGCCAAGGCCGGCGCGCTCGACTGCACTGATGTGCACGAACACGTCGTTCCCGCCTTCATCCGGCTGGATGAAGCCGTAGCCCTTGGTCGCGTTAAACCACTTCACGGTTCCCATGCTCACGTGGGTAGTCCCTTCTCAGATATACAAGTTCAAGACCCGCTGGTCGGCGGGGTGGTGAGATCGAATTTTTGGAAGGGTCGTCAGCGTCTGAACCGGCTGTACCGGTATTGGCTAATGTCGTCCGGCCGAAAATCGATGGGTAGGATATTATTCGATAGAAGGCCTCAAAACAATCCTGACGTGCGCGATTTTTTGGCCGGCGCAGCCGCCGGCCAATTGTTGCGCAGGACATCAGGACGTCATGCGCGCAACAGTTGCAATGTCAGCCTATCGGCGGCGGAACTGGCCGCCGCGCTGTGCGCCGCCCCGCGGCGGACCGCCGGGTGCGCCACTCGGACGTTCGTCCTTGTGCCGGAAAATCAGGCGGCCCTTTTCGAGATCGTAGGGCGACATTTCGATCGTGACGCGGTCGCCGGCCAGCGTCTTGATGCGGTTTTTCTTCATCTTGCCGGCGGTGTAGGCGACGATCTCGTGTCCGGCATCGAGTTGCACCCGGTAACGAGCGTCGGGGAGGATTTCGGTCACCAGTCCTTCGAACTGGATCAGCTCTTCCTTAGCCATATGTTTCTCCAGATCGAGCGACGGCTAGTGCTTCGGTCGGTTGTTGCGGTTGGGTTGCGGATTCGGCCGGCTCTCGCGATGCAAGAAGGCGACGCCCTGAATGCCTTCGCTGTTGCCGGCCTGCGACGGACGCGGCGACTCGCCCCGGCTCGTCTGCGGCGCGCCATTATTACCACCCCGACGGCGGCGGCGGCGAGGGCCTTTTGCACCTGGAGCGGCCTCATTCCCACGGACATTATGCGCGCGCGGCGCAGAGCGGCCACCCCGATGCGGTTGGGGGGCCTGCGCCGGCGCGGCGGCCTCGCGGCTCCCCTGTGTGCGGCGGTCTTCCCGCGGCACGGTAATCCGGATCAGCCGCTCGATATCGCGCAGATAGCCCATCTCCTCGGCGCCGGCGATCAGCGAGATCGCGACCCCGTCGGCGCCGGCACGCGCGGTGCGGCCGATGCGGTGCACGTAGGTTTCCGGGATGTTGGGCAGGTCGAAGTTCACCACGTGGCTGACGCCGTCGACGTCGATGCCGCGGGCGGCGATATCGGTCGCCACCAGCGTGCGGATCTCGCCGGAACGGAATGCCGCCAGCGTGCGCTCGCGGTGGTTCTGCGACTTGTTGCCGTGGATCGCATTGGCCTCGATGCCGGCCTTGGCAAGGCTCTTCACCACCTTGTCGGCGCCGTGCTTGGTGCGGGTAAACACCAGGGCACGATTGACCGGCTCCTGCTTCAGAAGCTGGGCGAGAACCGTCGGCTTGGCCGCGAAATCGACCTGGATCGCGCGCTGGGCAATGCGATCGACCGTCGAGGCCACCGGCGTCACCGCCACGCGGGCCGGGTCGCGCAGCATCGCCTCGGCGAGCTCGGCGATGTCCTTGGGCATGGTGGCCGAGAAGAACAGCGTCTGCCGCCGGATCGGCAGTTTGGCGACGATTTTGCGGATGTCGTTGATGAAGCCCATGTCGAGCATGCGGTCGGCTTCATCGAGCACCAGGAACTCGACCTGGTTGAGCTTCAGCCCGTTGCTCTGCACGAGATCGAGCAGGCGGCCGGGCGTGGCGACCAGCACCTCGACGCCCTGCATCAGGGAGCGGACCTGGCGGCCCATCGGCACGCCGCCAATGGCGAGCGTCGAGGACAGCCGGATGTGACGGCCATAGGTGTTGAAGCTGTCGAGGATCTGCCCGGACAGTTCGCGGGTGGGCGAGAGCACCAGCACGCGGCAGCTCTTGGGCTGCGGGCGGATGCGGTTCTCGAGCAGCCGGTGCAGGATCGGCAGCGCGAAGGACGCGGTCTTGCCGGTTCCGGTCTGGGCGATGCCGACGACGTCGCGGCCGGCAAGTGCGAGCGGGATGGTCTGGGCCTGGATGGGGGTCGGCGTGAGATAATTTTCTTCTCGAAGCGCGCGGGCGATGGGATCGGCGAGGCCGAAATCCTGAAAGGAGGTCAAAAGGTGGTTCTTTCCATAAAAGCAGTCATCGTCCCGGCCAGTATCGGCCGGAATCGCATGAAGGCATTCGGGGACACCCGCGTGTCTGGGGCGTCAAGCTGGGTTAGCTGAAAGGCGAGCCAGAAGCCGCTTGGGGCAGCTTGAACACGCAGCTCGCGAAGGCACCGCGATGTCGCGGGCATGGCCAGCATATGGACCAGGAACTGGGCGGTTTCAAGATGATATCGCCGGGATTGGTGCGCCGAATGCGCCGAACCATCGCGCAAACTGTCACAAATCGGTGCCGGAAATTTAGCCAGGACGGCAATTTTGCCTAGATAATAACCTGATTGCTCTTTCGGCAGTCAAGTTGACGGCTCAATGATTGGGCAGCCGCATTCCGTATTTGCCCGGAACTCACGAAATTATCCAGTTGGTTCATCGGCTTACGGTGCCTACGCACCGTGGCACAGTTCTTGCGATTCCCTTAACCGCAGGCGGCCAAGCGGCCGTTCGCAGCGTTCAACGCCTGCGTCAGGGAGACGACATTTCATGCTTACTCAGCTTACTCACAAAATAACGACGATGACTCGCCGCCGCGCGCTCGCGGCGACGGCCGGCCTGGTTTTGGGTCTGGCTGCGTCCTCGCCGTTCGCGCCCGCCCAAGCGGCCGACGACACCATCAAGATTGGCATTCTTCACTCGCTGTCGGGCACCATGGCCATCAGCGAAACCACGCTGAAGGACACGATCCTTTTCCTGATCGACGAGCAGAACAAGAAGGGCGGCGTACTCGGCAAGAAGCTCGAGGCCGTCGTGGTCGACCCCGCATCGAACTGGCCGCTGTTCGCCGAAAAGGCCCGCGAGCTGATCACCAAGGACAAGGTTGCGGTCGTGTTCGGCTGCTGGACCTCGGTGTCGCGCAAGTCCGTGCTGCCGGTGTTCAAGGAGCTGAACAACATCCTGTTCTATCCGGTGCAGTATGAAGGCGAGGAGTCCGAGCGCAACGTGTTCTACACGGGCGCGGCGCCGAACCAGCAGGCGATCCCCGCCGTCGACTATCTGATGAAGGAAGAGAAGGTGAAGCGCTGGGTGCTGGCCGGCACCGACTACGTTTATCCGCGCACCACCAACAAGATCCTCGAAGCCTATCTGAAGTCGAAGGGCGTCGCCCAGGACGACATCATGATCAACTACACGCCGTTCGGTCACTCCGACTGGCAGACGATCGTGGCCGACATCAAGAAGTTCGGCTCGGCCGGCAAGAAGACCGCCGTGGTCTCCACCATCAACGGCGACGCCAACGTTCCGTTCTACAAGGAGCTCGGCAACCAGGGCATCAAGGCGACCGACATTCCGGTGGTCGCGTTCTCGGTCGGCGAAGAAGAGCTCGCCGGCATCGACACCAAGCCGCTGCTCGGCCATCTCGCCGCCTGGAACTACTTCGAGTCGATCAAGACCCCGGCGAACGAGAAGTTCATCAAGGAGTGGCAGGCCTACACCAAGAATCCGAAGCGCGTGACCAACGATCCGATGGAAGCGCACTACATCGGCTTCAACATGTGGGTGAAGGCGGTCGAGAAGGTGAAGTCGACCGATCCGGACAAGGTGATCGACGCGCTTCCCGGCACCGAGGCGCCGAACCTGACCGGCGGCGTGTCGAAGATGCTGCCGAACCACCACATCACCAAGCCGGTGTTCATCGGCGAGATCAAGGGCAACGGCCAGTTCGACGTGGTCTGGAAGACCCCGGGCCTGGTGGCCGGCGACGCCTGGTCGAAGGAGCTCGAGGGCTCCAAGGACCTGATCGGCGATTGGGTCGGCAAGAAGTGCGGCAACTACAACACCAAGACCAACAAGTGCGGCGGCCAGGGCTCGTAATCGGGCACTCCTGATCTAACGACACAACACAACCATCCAAGAACCTGGAGAAGGCGGCATTGCTCGCCGCCTTCTCCTCACACTCCTGCCGGGGTACTGACGTGTTTGCTATTTGTATTGATCGCTTTCGCACTCTGTTTCTCTCGATCGTGCTGCTGAGCTGCCTTGCTGTGCCGGCGCTGGCCGGCCCGTTCGAGGATTCGGTCGCCAAATTCGCCAATGACGAGTTCTCCGACACCGAGGCTGCGATCGGCGAAGTTGCCGCATCGGGCAATGCGCTGGCCTCGCCCATCATCGGCGCGCTGCAGGATGGCCGGTTGTCGGCCGATCCCGACAGCAAGAAGGTCTTCATCACGCAGGCCGACGGCAAGATCGTCGACGCCGCGACTGGTGCTGCCGTCGACAAGCTGCCCGACAACGCCGCTGCGGTTCGGCTCAACAACCGCCTGCGCCGCACCGTGGAGGCCGCGCTCGGCGGCCTGACGCTATTGTCGGCGGATCCGGCCAAGCGGCTCGCGGCGGCGCAATCGGTGTTCAAGAGCCACGAGGAGAACCTGCTGCCGACGGTGGAGGGTGCGCTCGCCAAGGAGAGCGTCAAATCGATCAAGCAGGCGTTCGCCGAGGCGCGCGCCGCCATCATCCTGTTCAAGCCGGATGCATCGGACAGCGACAAGCTCGACGCCGTCGCCGTGGTCAAGGCCCGCGGCGACCAGGAGGCGCTGGCGCTGCTCACCGGGCTGGGCGACCAGCCGCCGCTGGTCGCCCAGGCGGCGGCAACCGCGGTCTCATCGATCCAGAGCAATCTTGCGATGTGGTCGATGGTGCAGAACGCCTGGTACGGCCTGTCGCTCGGCTCGGTGCTGCTGCTCGCCGCGATCGGGCTTGCCATCACCTTCGGCGTGATGGGCGTCATCAACATGGCGCATGGCGAGATGGTGATGCTCGGGGCGTACACCACTTTCGTGGTGCAGGAGGTGATCCGCACCCGCTATCCCGCGCTGTTCGACTATTCGCTGCTGATCGCGGTGCCGCTCGCCTTCCTGGTCGCCGGCTTCATCGGCGTCGTGATCGAGCGCACCATCATCCGCTTCCTCTACGGCCGTCCGCTGGAGACGCTGCTCGCGACCTGGGGCCTGTCGCTGGTGCTGCAGCAGGCGGTGCGCACCGCATTCGGCCCGACCAACCGCGAGGTCGGCAATCCGTCCTGGATGAGCGGCGCCTTCGAACTCGGCCAGATCACCATCACCTATAACCGGCTCTGGATCCTCTGCTTCACGCTCGCGGTGTTCGCCATCCTGCTGGCGATGCTGCGCTACACCGCGCTCGGCCTCGAGATGCGCGCGGTGACGCAGAACCGCCGCATGGCGGCCTCGATGGGGATCGCCACTTCGCGCGTCGACGCGCTGACCTTCGGCCTCGGCTCGGGGATCGCCGGCATTGCCGGCGTGGCATTGTCGCAGATCGACAATGTCAGCCCGAATCTCGGCCAGAGCTACATCATCGACTCATTCATGGTCGTCGTGTTCGGCGGCGTCGGCAATCTCTGGGGCACGCTGGTCGGCGCCTTCACGCTCGGCATCGCCAACAAGTTCCTGGAGCCGGTGGCGGGCGCGGTGCTCGGCAAGATCGCGATCCTGGTGCTGATCATCCTGTTCATCCAGAAGCGGCCGCGCGGCCTGTTCGCGCTCAAGGGTCGGGCGGTGGAAGCATGACCTGCTTTGAGCCGCCAATGACTGCCCCGAAGTGCGCTGCGACTCCCTCTCCCGCTTGCGGGGGAGGGTTGGGGTGGGGGTCTCTCCACACGGTACACTCCCGATGTGGAGAGACCCCCACCCGCCGCGCGCTGATGCGCGCGTCGGCCTCCCCCGCAAGCGGGAGAGGCAAGGGAGTTCGCCAATGACGCCGCATATCCTGACCCGTTCGCTCGACCGCGCCGCGACCGCGTTCGTCCTGCTCGTCGCCGCGGTCGGCGTGCTGATCCCGCTGTCGAACCTGCTGCTGCCGCAGGGCTCGATGTTCCAGGTGCCGACCTATCTGGTGGCGCTGTGGGGCAAATATGTCTGCTACGCCATCCTCGCGCTCTCGATCGATCTGATCTGGGGCTATTGCGGCATCCTTTCGCTCGGCCACGGCGCGTTCTTCGCACTCGGCGGCTACGCGATGGGCATGTACCTGATGCGGCAGATCGGCAGCCGCGGCGTCTATGGCAACCCGATCCTGCCCGACTTCATGGTGTTCCTGAACTGGGACAAGCTGCCTTGGTACTGGTACGGCTTCGACAAGTTCGCCTTTGCCGCGTTGATGGTGCTGCTGGTGCCGGGGCTGCTCGCCTTCTGCTTCGGCTGGCTCGCATTCCGCTCGCGCGTCACCGGCGTCTATCTGTCGATCATCACGCAGGCGATGACCTATGCGCTGCTGCTGGCGTTCTTCCGCAATGATTTCGGCTTCGGCGGCAACAACGGCCTGACCGACTTCAAGGATATCCTCGGCTTCAACGTGCAGGCCGAAGGCACCCGTGCCGCGCTGTTCCTGCTGAGCTGCCTGGCGCTGATCATCGCTTTCCTGATCTGCCGCGCGATCGTGACCTCGAAGCTCGGTAAGGTCCTGATCGCGGTGCGCGATGCTGAAAGCCGCACCCGCTTCCTCGGCTATCGCGTCGAATCCTACAAGCTGTTCGTGTTCACGCTGTCGGCCTGCATGGCCGGTGTCGCCGGCGCGCTCTATGTGCCGCAGGTCGGCATCATCAATCCGAGCGAGTTCGCGCCGGGCAATTCGATCGAGGCGGTGATCTGGGTCGCGGTCGGCGGTCGCGGCACCCTGATCGGCGCAGCGCTCGGCGCTGTCGTGGTCAATTACGCCAAGACGTTCTTCACGTCCGGACCGCTGGCGCCGTACTGGCTGTTCATGCTGGGCGCGCTGTTCATCCTGGTCACGCTGCTGTTGCCCAAGGGCATCGTCGGCACCTTCCACAGCTGGTGGGAGCCGATCAGGGCAAGGCGCAACTCTCCCGACGCGGAGAGTGCCGCGCGCGAAGACGGCGTCGGCGCACCGAACCTGGCGGAGTAGGCAGATGAACGTCATGGATACCCGCGCCACTTCGGCCATGCTCTATCTCGACGGCGTGCACGTCTCGTTCGACGGCTTCCACGCCATCAACAATCTGTCGCTGACGCTCGCGCCCGGCGAGATGCGCGCGATCATCGGCCCGAACGGCGCCGGCAAGACCACGATGATGGACATCATCACCGGCAAGACCAAACCGGACGAGGGCACCGTGCTGTTCGACGGCACCGTCGACCTGACCCGGCTGGACGAGACCCGCATCGCCGAGCTCGGCATCGGCCGCAAGTTCCAGAAGCCGACGGTGTTCGAGAGCCAGACCGTGCAGGACAACCTCTTGCTCGCGCTCAATGTCGATCACTCCGTGCGCGGCACGCTGTTCTGGCGCGGCAGCAAGGCGGAGTCCGAGCGCATCGACAAGGTGCTGGAGACCATCCGCCTGACCGATGCGCGCAACCGCCTCGCCGGCAGCCTGTCGCACGGCCAGAAGCAGTGGCTTGAGATCGGCATGCTGCTGGCGCAGGACCCCAAGGTGCTGCTGGTCGACGAGCCGGTTGCCGGCATGACCGATGTCGAGACCCATCTGACCGCGGAGCTTCTGAAAGAGATCAACAAAAACCACACCATCATGGTGGTCGAGCACGACATGACCTTCGTGCGCGAGCTCGGCGTCAAGGTGACCTGCCTGCATGAAGGCACGGTGCTCGCCGAAGGTTCGATCGACCAGGTGTCGTCGAACGAGCGGGTGGTCGAAGTGTATCTGGGGCGCTAGGCGATGCTGAAGATCGACAACATCAATCTCTATTACGGCGCGGCGCAGGCGCTGCGCGGCGTGTCGCTGACCGCCGAGCCGGGCAAGGTCACCTGCGTGCTCGGCCGCAACGGCGTCGGCAAGACCTCGCTGCTGCGCGCCATGGTCGGCCAGTATCCGATCGCCTCCGGCGCGATCAATTTCGACGGCAAGGACATCACCGCGCTGAAGCCCTATGAGCGGGCGCGGCGCGGCATCGGCTTCGTGCCGCAAGGCCGCGAGATCTTCCCGTTGCTGACGGTGGAGGAAAACCTCAAGACCGGGTTCGGGCCGCTGAAGCGCGAGGACCGCAACATCCCCGATGACGTGTTCTCGCTGTTTCCGGTGCTGCAGACCATGCTGGGCCGCCGCGGCGGCGATCTCTCCGGCGGCCAGCAGCAGCAGCTTGCGATCGGCCGCGCGCTGGTGATGCGGCCGAAGCTCCTGCTGCTCGACGAGCCCACCGAGGGCATCCAGCCCTCGATCATCAAGGACATTGGCCGCGCGATTTCCTATCTGCGCAACCTCGGCAACATCGCAATCGTGCTGGTCGAACAATATCTCGACTTTGCCTGCGAACTCGGCGACAGTTTTGCCGTGATGGACCGGGGTGCGGTGAAATATGCCTGCGATCGCGCAAGCCTCGATCCCGCCGAGATCAGCCGCCAGATGGCGCTGTGAACAAGCTGTGACGCCGCCTCGCGCGGCGTGGGTCAAGGGAGCGTCGGGGGAATGCGGACCGGGATCGCAGGCGCGACAGCGGCAACGTTTGCGGCAAACCGCGCCCAGGGCGCGGTCAGGTTCGGCGTACATCGCAAGGACGGCGCCACCCGCCGCGGTGATCTTCATGAATCGGGTTCGCTGCGCGTCCGTTTCCCGTCGCCTGAGGACGACGGCCTGTCGGCCATGTTAGTCAACACCGCCGGCGGCATTGCCGGCGGCGACCGGTTCGAGATTGCGATCGCAGCCGGCGAGGGCGCCCGCCTGACCCTGACCACGGCAGCGGCGGAAAAGGTCTATCGTGCACCGTTAGCGTTTTCGAGCGAAGTGGGTACCGGTTCGCGTGAAGAAAACGCGTCCAAACGAAATGAGGGCATGGAGCGATCCGGCCGGATCGCTCCATGCCCAGCGGCAGCGCGGCTCGACATCGCGCTGAAGGTCGCTGATGGCGCGCATCTCTCCTGGCTGCCGCAGGAGACCATCCTGTTCGACCGCGCGCGCATTCATCGCCGCTTCGACATCGACCTGGCCGAGGGCGCTTCGCTTTTGCTCTGCGAGATCGTGGTGTTCGGCCGCGCCGCGATGGGCGAGACCATGCGCCATGGCGAGTTCGTCGATCGCTGGCGGATGCGGCGTGGCGGCAGGCTGGTGTTTGCCGAAACCATCCGCCTCGACGGCGAGATCGGTGAGAAGCTGGCAAGGCCCGCGATCGCAGGGGGCGGCTGCGCGATCGGCACCGCGCTGATCGTGCCGGGCGACGAGGCGCTGGTCGAGCGCATCCGCGAGGCGTCTGACAGCTTCGGCGGCGAAGTCGGCATCTCGGCCTGGAATGGCTTTGCAATGGCGCGCTTCTGCGCCCAAGATGCGGCCCGGCTGCGTGCCGACATGATGGCGGTGCTCCGCCGCGCCTCCGCCGTGCCGCTGCCGCGGCTGTGGCTCAACTGATCCTCTAAACGCTTTCAGAGTGTTCGCATGAATTTGTCTCCCCGCGAAAAGGACAAGCTCCTGGTTTCGATGGCCGCCATGGTGGCGCGCCGCCGGCTCGAGCGTGGCGTCAAGCTGAACCATCCCGAAGCCGTGGCACTGATCACCGATTACATCGTCGAGGGCGCGCGCGACGGCCGCACCGTCGCCGAATTGATGCAGGCGGGCGCCAAGGTCCTGACCCGCGCGCAAGTGATGGATGGCATCCCGGAGATGATCCACGACATCCAGGTCGAGGCGACATTCCCCGACGGCACCAAGCTTGTCACCGTGCACGAGCCGATCCGATAGGAGCCTGACATGATCCCCGGCGAACTCTTCATCAAGGACGGCGAGATCGAACTCAATGCAGGCCGCAAGACCGTGACGCTGTCGGTTGCCAACAGCGGCGACCGCCCGATCCAGGTCGGGTCGCACTACCACTTCTTCGAGACCAACCCGGCGCTGAAATTCGACCGCAAGAAAGCCCGCGGCATGCGCCTCGACATCGCCGCCGGCACCGCCGTCCGCTTCGAACCCGGCCAGACCCGCGACGTCCAGCTCGTCGCGCTCGCCGGCAAGCGCGTAATCTACGGCTTCCGCGCCGAGGTGAAAGGGAAGCTCTAGGCCCGATGCTGCCCGCGCTCCGCATGGTCTCCGAAGCTGCCGAGCTTGCGGCGCGCCGTCACAACGGCATGGCGCGCAAGGGGCGGGGGAACGAGCCTTACATCAACCATCTCGCCGAGGTTGCGAACCTGCTGGCGCAGGTGACTGACGGTGCCGATGCTGAGCTGGTGGCGGCCGGTTGGCTGCACGACACTATCGAAGACACCGAAACCACGCGCGAGGAGCTCGCGCAAAGATTCAGCGAACGCGTTGCCGCGCTGGTGGTCGAATGCACCGACGACATGAGCCTGTCCAAGGCCGTGCGCCGGCAAAAGCAGGTCGAGGACGCTCCGCACAAATCGCCCGGTGCAAAGCTGATCAAGACCGCCGACAAGATCAGCAATATCGGCGCCCGCATAGTGCCGCATCCAGGCAAGGACGAACGCGACGATCTCGCCGATTATGCGACCTGGGCCGACAAGGTCGTTGCCGGTTGCCGGGGGATCAATCCGCGGCTCGACCGCATTTTCGATGACACCATCGCGCGCGCCAAGGCCGCGCTGGCTGAAACTGGGGGCTGATATGTCCGTGAAGATCAAGCGTTCCGTCTATGCCGATATGTTCGGCCCCACAACCGGCGACAAGGTGCGGCTCGCCGACACCGATTTGATCATCGAGGTCGAGAAGGATTTCACCACCTATGGCGAGGAGGTGAAGTTCGGCGGCGGCAAGGTGATCCGCGACGGCATGGGGCAGTCGCAGGTGACGAACGCGCAGGGCGCGGCCGATACCGTCATCACCAACGCGCTGATCGTCGATCACTGGGGCATCGTGAAGGCCGACGTCGCGATCAAGGAGGGGATGATCGCCGCGATCGGCAAGGCTGGTAATCCAGACATCCAGCCCAACGTCACCATCATCATCGGTCCGGGCACCGACGTGATCGCGGGCGAGGGCAAGATCCTGACCGCGGGCGGATTCGACAGCCACATCCACTTCATCTGCCCGCAGCAGATCGAGCACGCGTTGATGAGTGGCGTCACCTCGATGCTCGGGGGCGGCACCGGCCCCTCGCACGGCACCTTCGCCACCACCTGCACGCCGGGCCCGTGGCACATGGGGCGCATGATCCAGTCGTTCGACGCCTTCCCGGTCAACCTCGGCATCTCGGGCAAGGGCAACGCCTCGCGTCCGGCGGCGCTGGTCGAGATGATCAAGGGCGGCGCCTGCGCGCTGAAGCTGCACGAGGATTGGGGCACCACGCCGTCGGCGATCGACACCTGTCTCTCCGTTGCCGACGATTACGATGTCCAGGTGATGCTGCATTCGGACACGCTGAACGAGTCCGGCTTCGTCGAGGATACGGTCAAGGCGTTCAAGGGCCGCACCATCCATGCCTTCCACACCGAGGGCGCCGGCGGCGGCCATGCGCCGGATATCATAAAAATCGCCGGCCTGAAGAACGTGCTGCCGTCCTCGACCAACCCGACCCGCCCGTTCACCCGCAACACCATCGACGAGCATCTTGACATGCTGATGGTGTGCCATCACCTCGATCCGTCGATCGCCGAGGACCTCGCTTTCGCCGAAAGCCGGATCCGCAAGGAGACCATCGCGGCCGAGGACATCCTGCACGATCTCGGCGCGCTCTCGATGATGTCGTCGGACTCGCAGGCGATGGGCCGGCTTGGCGAAGTGATCATCCGCACCTGGCAGACTGCCGACAAGATGAAGAAACAGCGCGGAGCGCTGCCGCAGGACAAGGGCAACGACAACGACAATTTCCGCGTCAAGCGCTACATCGCCAAATACACCATCAACCCCGCGATCGCGCATGGCGTGTCGAAGCTGATCGGTTCAGTCGAAAAGGGCAAGCTCGCCGATCTCGTGCTGTGGTCGCCGGAGTTCTTCGGCGTCAAGCCGGACTGCATCATCAAGGGTGGCTCGATCGTGGCGGCGCCGATGGGCGATCCCAATGCCTCGATCCCGACACCGCAGCCGGTGCACTACCGACCGATGTTCGCCGCCTTCGGCAAGGCGCTGACCGCCTCCTCGGTGGTGTTCACCTCGAAGGCTGCGGTCACCGGCGGTCTCGCCCGGAAGCTCGGCATCAGCAAAAAGCTCTACGCGGTGCAGAACACCCGCGGAAAAATCTCCAAGAAGAGCATGATCCACAATGATGCGACGCCCAACATCGAGGTCGATCCGGAGACCTATGAGGTACGCGCAGACGGCGAGCTCCTGACCTGCGCGCCGGCCGAGGTGCTGCCCATGGCACAGCGCTACTTTATGTTCTAAAACCGGTCCCGGTATCCAAAGCCAGAACAGAAAACCGGGAGGAATTTCCGTGATTTACGTCGTAGCCACGCTGACCATCAAGCCCGAGACCCGCGCCGAATTCATCGCGGCGGCGACGGCCTGCATCAAGGAAACCCGCAAGGAGCCCGGCAACATCGCCTACGATTTGCATGAGAGCGTCACCGACCACAGCAAGATGGTGTTCGTCGAGCAGTGGGAGAACGCCGAGGCACTGGTGCCGCATCGCACCGCCGAGCACATGAAGACGTTCGGCCGCGTCGCCGTGAAGTGCATGGCCGCGCCGCCGAAGATCGAGGTGATCACGCCCGAGAAGGTCGACGTTCGCTAACAAGAACAAGAACGGGAGAAACACATGATCTATGTCATCGCCACCACGCCGATGAAGCCGGAGAACAAGGACGACTTCATTCGGGGACACCAGGCGTGCATCGCCGAGACCCACAAGGAGAAAGGCTGCCTCTCATACGAGGGTCATGTCAGCGTCAATGATCCCAATCTGTACGTGGTGGTCGAGCGCTGGGAAACCCGCGACGACCTGACCGCGCACAGCAAGGCGCCGCACATGAAGGTGTGGCGCGAATATTCCGCCGAGATGAAGACGGGCCCGACGGTGATCGAGATCATCAGCGACGCCAAGGTCCAGAAGCTCTGAGGCAATCGATGATCCGCGCAACCAAAGTCCTGGGACAGCATCGCTGGAAGGAAGCGGCAGCCGACACCGTCGTGCTCGATTTCGACGACCGGCACCGGCGGCGGATGGCGATGACCGGGACGCGCGGGCTCGAATTCCTGCTTGATCTCGAAAACGCCGTCGCGCTGCGCGGCGGCGATGCACTGGTCTTGGAGGACGGCCGCCTCATCGAGGTGGTCGCTGCTCCAGAGCCGCTCGCGGAAATCCGCGGCAGCGATCCGCATCATCTGATCCGGGTCGCCTGGCATCTCGGCAATCGCCATCTGCCGACGCAGATCATGCCGAAAGGCCTGCGCATTCGCAGGGATCACGTGATCGAGGCGATGGTGAAGGGGCTGGGGGCCCGTGTCATCGAGATCGAAGCGCCGTTCGATCCCGAGGGCGGCGCCTATGCCGAGCATGCGCATGCCGACGAGCACGCGCATGCTCACACCGGGCACGATCATGCCCATGGCGAAGCGCACGATCACGGTCACGACCATGGTGATGGTCACCATCACCATCACGATCATGCGCATGACCACGACCACCATCATCATGATGAGCATTGCGACCATGCCCATCATCACCACGACCACTCCCATGCTCATGACCGCAAATGAGCCTGATCCCGCTGCGGTGCGCGGCGGGATGGCGGAGGACGAGGCGGCCGCGCTGTATCGGTTGATGACGTGGCTGTCGCCGTCCTTTCCGGTGGGGGCGTTCGCCTATTCCAGCGGCATCGAATGGGCGGTCGAGGCCGGCGACATCACCGATGCCGCGTCGCTGCGCGGCTGGCTCGCGGCGATGCTCACCGACGGCAGCGGCTTTTGCGATGCCGTGTTTCTCGCGCAGAGCCATCGCGCGGCGTCGGAACCCGGCCACGCCGGACTGAAGGAGATCGCCGAGCTTGCTGCTGCCTTTGTGCCGTCGCGCGAGCGGCAGCTGGAGACCACGACGCAGGGGCGCGCCTTCATCGAGATCGCCCGCGCGGCCTGGAATTCGTCCGGCCTCGATGCGATGATTGCGGCCTGCGACGGCCCGATCGTCTACCCGGTCGCGGTCGGCGTCGCCAGCGCTGCGCATCGCATCCGGCTTTCGCCGTCGCTGCATGCCTTCCTGCATGCCGTGCTCTCGAACTGGATTTCCGCGGGCAGCCGGCTGATCCCGCTCGGGCAGACCGACAGCCAGCGCGTGCTGGCCGATCTCGAGCCGGTCGTTGCGGCGACTGCGGCGCGGGCCAATGCAGCTTCGCTCGACGATCTCGGCAGCGCGACCTTCCGGGCCGACCTCGCAAGCCTGCGCCACGAAGCGCAATACACGAGGCTGTTTCGGTCATGATGGGCCACACCATCCACGCGTCGTCCCCGCGAAAGCGGGGACCCATAACCTCCGGCTTTGGTGGTTGCGCGAGGCTGGGGCCCCAGACGGTTGCAGCAACTGAACTCGGTGGTTATGGGTCCCTGCTTGCGCAGGGACGACGATAGCGGAGGCACTCTTCTCATGCCCACTTCTCATGGCCCGTTGCGCGTCGGCGTCGGCGGTCCGGTCGGCTCCGGCAAGACCGCGCTGATGGATCTGCTCTGCAAGTCGATGCGCGAGCGTTACGACATCGCGGCGATCACCAACGACATCTACACCAAATGGGACGCCGAGTTTCTGGTGCGCTCCGGCTCGCTGACGCCGGACCGCATTGCCGGCGTCGAGACCGGCGGCTGTCCGCACACCGCGATCCGCGAGGACGCATCGATGAACCTTGCCGCGGTCGCCGACATGCGGGCGAAATTCCCCGATCTCGACCTGGTGCTGATCGAGTCCGGCGGCGACAATCTGGCGGCGACCTTCTCGCCGGAATTGGCTGATCTCACGATTTACGTCATCGACGTCGCCGCCGGCGACAAGATCCCTTCCAAGGGCGGTCCCGGCATCACGCGATCCGACCTTCTGGTGATCAACAAGATCGACCTCGCGCCCCATGTCGGTGCGTCGCTTGAGAAGATGGACACCGACGCCAGGCGGATGCGCGGCGAGCGGCCCTTCGTGATGACCAATCTGAAGAAGAGCGACGGCCTCGACCGCATCATCAGCTTCATCGAGACCAAGGGCGGCCTTCGGTCGCAGGGCGCAGGCAAGGCGGCCAAGACGGGTTAGGCGTTAATCATTGTGGCAGTGGCCAGTCCCGTCACCCCCGCGCAAAGGCGAAGCCTTTGCGCGGGGGTGACGGTGAACGGGAGGGGTGCGTACTCCGCCGCAAAAAAGCTGCGCAATCGCCGGAACAATTGCCAACTTTGACGATTAGCAACCTTTGGCGCCGCCAAAGACCGCCGGGTGGCGTCGTCGTTAATGTTGCCGACCGGCTCCTGTTGCGTACCGATGATCGCTATTCCATATTCCTTTGCGGCTGGCGTTCATCGCACCCTGATTTGTCGCCGCCCCCGCAGAAGCCAGATGCCTACCGTCCCCTTTCGCCACCCCCTGATTGCCGAGTAAGCGTGTGGTTCGACTGGGCTTCATCGTTGCATTGATTGCGCTGATCGGAGTTCTCCTCTCCGGTCTTGCCGCCTATCGGGTGCACGATCAGGAGCTTGCAATCGACGGCATCGCGCTGGCGCGGGCGATCGACGTCCATGCCAGCCTGGTGCAGGACCGCTTGACCGAGCGCGAGCTGCTGGCGCGGGTGGCCTCGGGGCTGTTCCGGACGCCGTCGATGGTGAAGGCCAACATGCTGCAGCCGCTGCGCTCGGCGATCTACGCCTTCAAGACCGATTTCGTCGTCGCCGCATGGATCGCGCGGCTCAAGCCGAACGAGCTGACGGCAGCCGAGGCGGAGCTGAAGGCTGCCGGCTTCACCAATCCCTCGATCCGCGATTTCGACGACCAGGCGCTCGACATCAAGGCGCTCGACAAGCCGATCAACGTGCTGATGGACGTCGAGCCGCGCAATCCGGAAACCTTGAGCATCCCGGGCCGCGCCTTCGACCGCCACTCGGTGGTCGGTCCGATGCTGGCGCGGGCAATGGAGGACGCCAAGCCCGTGGCCTCGGATCCTGTGCCGCTGCTGCGGCAGAACGGCCCGGTCGGGGTCGTGCTCGCCGCGCCGGTGTTCCAGGAGGGCGGGTCCGAGCCGGCCGGCTTCATCACCTTTTCCTATGAGCTGTCGTCGCTGATGCTGACCAACGACGATTCCTCGCTGTTCGCGGTGGCGTTGAAGGACCCGCGTGATTCCAACGACGAGTTCACCGCCAACGAGCAGGGCATCGTCACCTCGCGCGCGGTGCGCCAGGACGGCCCGTCGCCGTCGATGGTCCGCACGGTGACGTTCGGCGGCCGGGACTGGTCGCTCGACTATTACGCCAAGAGCAACGCCACGGTGCGTGCGCAGCAGACCGCGACGATCGTCGCGGCGATTGGCCTCGCGCTGACCGGCATCGTGTGCGGCCTGTTCGGCTATGTCGCCTACAACAATTTGCGCCTCAGCCGCGAGATCGAGGTCCGGATCGGCTTCGAGCGCCGGCTGACTGCGGTCATCGACGAGCTCAACCATCGGGTCAAGAACATCCTCGCGGTGATCCAGTCGATCGTGACCCGCACGTTGCGGCACGGCGCCGACATCGACGGCGCGCGCGAACTCCTGATCGGGCGCATTCACGCGATGTCGAATGTCGTCACGCTGCTCAGCGAGAGCCAGTGGCAGGGCGTCAAGCTGAAGGGCCTGTTCGAATCGCGCGCGATTCCGCATGCCGACCGGATCGCGGTGAACGGTCCCGACATCACCGTCAGCGCCCGCGCCGCGCAATCGCTGTCGCTGCTGTTCTTCGAGCTCGCCTCGCACTCCGACGAAGGGCTGTCGCTGGTCGGCAAGCATCCGCACATCGTCGCGAACTGGGAAGTCGCCGGCGAGGATGCGGACGCGGTCTTCCATTTCCGCTGGGAGGAGTTCAACACCAGCCAGGCGACGCGGCGGGCCGACAGCGATTTCGGCCTGATCCTGCTCGACCGCGTCGCGCCCGAGGCGCTGGGCGGCACCGCGAAGCGCTACTTCACCGACGTCTCCTATGTCTACGAGCTCACCGCGCCGATGGACACCGTGGTCGACATGACCGAGCGCGACCGCACCGAGCAGTTCTCGGCGCCGGTCCGTCCGGCGAAGAAGTAGAGCGGCCGCAGCCGCCTCAGGTTGTGCCGTTATGCCGTTGCGCGGATTGATCGAAATCAGGCGCGCCGGACGACGCTCACGTCATCTGTGACGAAATCCGGCATCCGTAATAGCCCGCAACCGAGCGTTAAAACTTCGTTGAACATGCTTGGGCATATACCGAGCAGGATACCGTCTGAGGACCCCGATGAGGCTTTGGGTCAGCCTGACCTTGCTCGCGGCAGTTTTGCCGGTAGGGCTGTCGCTTGCCTTGACCCCGGCGACGGCGCCCCGTGACCCTGCGGCAATCCGTGCCAGCTATCGCCGGCCCGACATTGTTCCCTTCCCGAGCAGCAATCCCTATTCGGAGGCGAAATCCGCGCTTGGGCAGATGCTGTTCTTCGATCCGCTGCTGTCGCGGTCCAAGACGCATGCCTGCGCGAGCTGCCACAAGCCAAGCCTGTCATGGGCCGACGGCCTTCCGCGCGCCATCGGTGAGGATCCGAAAGGCCTGCCGATCCGCTCGCCGACGCTGATCGACGTGGCGTTCTTCGAGCCGCTGGGATGGGACGGCAAGTTTAGGGATCTCGAATCCGTTGCGTTCGGGCCGATCCTGAGCCCGATGAACCTGAACATGACCGAGCCGGAATTGATCGCGCGTCTCGCGGCGATCCCCGGCTATGTCGATGCATTCGCCCACGCGTTCGGAGACGGCGCGATCACGCGGCCGAGGATCGAGCAGTCGCTGGCGACCTTCGAGCGCTCCATCGTTGCAGGCGAGGCCCCGTTCGACCGCTGGATCAAGGGCGACGAGAGCGCGATCAGCGCAACGGCCCAGCGCGGCTTTGAGCTTTTCAACGGCAAGGGACGCTGTTCGTCGTGCCACAGCGGCCCGTCCTTCTCCGACGGTTCCTTCCAGGATATCGGCACCGCCAAGGGCCACGACATCGGGCGCGGACGTTACTTTCCGACCTCGGCGAAGCTGAAATATGCGTTCAAGACCCCGACATTGCGCGATGTCGCGCGGCGTGCGCCCTACATGCACGACGGTTCGGTCGCAACGCTGGAAGATGTCATCGAGCTCTACAACAAGGGCGGGATCGAGCGGCCGAGCCGGTCGCCCGACATCAAGCCTTTGTCTCTGACGGCGGGCGAGAAGAAGGACCTCATCGCCTTCCTGCAAACCCTGACCGCCACGGCACCGCCGGTGGCGGGGATCCCCAAACTGCCGCGCTGAGCGCAGCAGAGGATCCAGGACCGGGGCTCGTCAGGCGAGGTGCGGCAGTGCGGCCCCGAGCAGGCCGAGCCCGACGACCAGGAACGCGCCGGCGCAGGTCTCGAGGGCGGCCGTGCGCGACGGGGATGATTTTGTCACATAGGCGAGGGCTGACCCCACCCCGATACTCACGACGCTCAACACTCCGAACATTTAACCGGCCTCCCGATCCGATTTGTCCGGGTTTCACTACGACAGTTGAATTGAGCCCCCGTGCCGGAATTAGCTAAAATTCGATGGAACCGGCCGGAAAGGGTGCACTGAAGGACGGGTTGGGGCCTGCCTGCCGCAATTAACCACAATGCAACCAGCGGATGTCGGAGGCAGGCGCAAAGCGTAAAATTTGATATAAGTTAAACAAGTCCTTAAAGCGTATCTGTGTGTGGGCGGTTGGTTCATGTTTAGTGGGCGGGAGCGAGATGCCGGCTCGGCTGTGCGCTCCTTTTTTGCCACGTGCCTTGCAGCGGTTTTGTTTTGCGTCACAGCCGCGCGCAGTGCCGAGGCACATGTCAAATGGTTTTGCGCTTACGATGTCGCCGGGCAGCCCCGCGGACTCGAGAATGTCCTCTGCCTCGACTTTGAACTGCTGCTCGGCGTCGCCGTGTTCTGGCTGTTTGCGGGCTGCCTGATCGAGCCGACATCGCTGGGCGATGCGACCATTCGCGTGCTGGACCGAATTACCGAGAGACTGCGGCTGCACACCGAACTGATGATGCGTGCAGTCTGCGCGTTCTTCTTCATTTCGATCTGGGCCGTCGGCGGGATATTGCTGACGCCCGAGTTGAAGACGTCGTCACCGCTCGTGGGCGCGCTGCAGCTCGCCATCGCCGCCGGCATGCTGTCGCGGCGTACGCTGCCGCTGTCGGCCGTGGGGATGGCGATCCTGTTCGGCATCGGCGTTCGCGACTACGGTGTCTTCCATCTTGCCGACTACCCGATTTTTCTAGGTGTTGCCGCCTATTTTGCGCTGATCGGGCTGAACAAGGACCTGTTCGGGATCCGGCCGATCGACGTGATGCGGTACGCCGCGGCGGTGACGCTGATGTGGGCCTCGATCGAAAAATGGGCCTATCCGGAATGGAGCTTTCCGCTCCTGATTGAGCATGCCGGGATGAGCCTCGGCTTCGATAATGAATTCTACATGCGCGCCGCCGGCATGGTGGAGTTCACGCTCGCCTTTGCCCTGATCTGGACGCCGCTGATCCGGCGCTGCGCCGCCGCCGTGCTGACGGGGATGTTCATCAGCGCGTGCTTCGAGTTCGGCAAGATCGACACCATCGGACACTCGGCGATCATCGCCGTGCTGTTTGCGATTCTCGCCGACAACAAGGTGCTGCCGCGCGACCGTCGCGCGCCATGGCTTGCCCCGGTCGCGCTCTGTGCCGCGCTGTCGCTGACGCTGTTCGTCTACTATTTCGGCCACGCCGCGATCTTCAAGACCTCGGTCCTGTAGATCGTTGATGCCTGTGGGGGACTATTTGGCGACGTGGACGGCAAGCTTCATCTTCGGATGAATGCCGCACAACACGGTGTAGTCGCCGGGCACCGAAAAGGTGACGTCGAACTTGCTGCCCGGCTGCTGGTCGCCTGAGTCGAAACTGAACGTATCGGTGCTCAAATAAGCGTGATGAAGCAGCTCGCCATCATCGTTAATGAATCGTAAAACCTCGCCGCGCTTGATCGAGATATCTGCGGGCTTGAATTCACGATCCTTCTGCGAGATCACGAAGGGAGCCGCACCCAGAGCGGCGCCGGCTAGCGCTCCCGTGACAATCGCGGCCACTAAAGGCACGCGGACGGACTGGCCGAGGCGCAGGATGCGCAACAAGCCTGACTGCATGAGACCCTCGCTTGGAATTCCAATACCGGCTACTCGAGCGTGCAAATGATGTGTCCCGGATTACCTGTAAGAGTGATTATCGCCAGCTGATCTTAACGATTTCAGCATGAGTTGCAGTCACTACTAAAGCAATTTTGAGCAGACAGTCATTTTTCCGCAAAGCGCTGCGCGTTTCCGCGTAGCTTGAACATCGAGCACTACGGCGAAACGCGGGTATGGATAGCCTATTAGGCAACCTCAAGGTAAAGAGCGGTGCAGCCTTTCGGTTCGCGACCGGCGGCCTGTCGCGTCTTGCCCTGACCACGGGTTCGATCCGCACCCAGATCCTGATTTTCTGCCTCGCGATGAGCGCCGTTGCCGTCGCGCTCGGCGGATACTCCATTCTTGGCATCCGCCATGCCGGCGATCTGGTGGCCAAGACGTTCGACGAATCCCTGATGTCGATCAATTACGCCCGCGCGGCCGGTGCGGACTTCGCCTCGATGCGGGTCGCGTCGTCGCAGCGTCTGCTGACCACGGATCCGGAAATCCGGGCCAGCCTCGACAGCCAGATTGAAAAGCTCGCCAAGACGCTCGCGGAAGACCTGACGATCGCCGCCGACCGGTCGCAGTCCTCGCGCGCCGCGCAAGCCGCAGCCAAGGTTCAGGAGGCTGCCGACGCCTGGATGGCGCTGCATCGCCGTGCGATCGGATCGTCGGTCGAGGGAAATTCGGCTGCTGATCCGCAGCTATCGGGGACGACGGTCGGCGATGTCGATCGCTACTCCAAGATTGTCAGCCAGCAGGTCGAGCTCTTGGTCAACTATACGGCCGGCGACGGCTTTCTGTTCCGGCAAAAGGCGCTCTCGACGATCAAGCGGGATCTGCAGCTCAACGTCGCCGGTCTGACCGTCGCGCTGTTCCTGTCGGCGCTGTTCTCGTGGTTGTTGGCGCGCCGGATCATCGGGCCTGTCGCCATTGCATCGCGGGCCGCGCGGAGCATCGCCGGCGGTGACCTCGACGCGACCGTCCCCAAGGGTGGCACCGACGAACTCGGCACGCTGCTGACCGCCATGGAAACCATGCGCGACAACATCAGGCGGATGGTCGATCAAGAGGTATCGCAACGCCGGTCCGCGCAGGCGCGGCTTTCCGATGCGCTCGAAACGTCGCACGAAGGCGTCGTGCTGCTCGATGCGGATGGTCAGATCGCGCTGGCCAACTCGCGCGCCAGCGAATTCATCCGTCTCTCGCCGCAGCTTCTGCAGTCGGATCGGCTCGATGCGCCCAGCCTGGCGCCGGCCGACAGTGACTTCGATGGCTTCGCGAGCGAGGCGCAGCTTGCCGACGGACGCTGGCTGCGTGTCAGCCGCAGCGAGACGCAAGAGGGCGGCGTCGTCCTCGTCTACAGCGACATCTCCGCGTTGAAGCAGCAGAAGGCCGAGCTGCATGAAACCAATCTGCGGCTCGATGCGGCGCTTACGCACATGTCGCAGGGGCTGTGCCTTTACAACAGCGAGGCGCGACTGCAGGTCGCCAACCGCCGGTTCTGCGAGATATTCGATATTTCGCCGGAGCTCGTCGTTCCCGGAATGACCATGGAGGACGTGCTCGGCCTCAGCGTCGCCGCCGGCAATCACGGTGAGCGGACCGTCGCCGACCTGCTGGCGGAACGCGAGCGATCGATGGCCCAGCACGAGGGCAACTATCTGCAGCATCTCAGCGATGGACGGATCATTGCCATCGCGCAGCGGCCGACGTCGGACGGCGGCTGGCTCGTCACCTGCGAGGATGTCACCGAACAGCAGCGGGCCGAGTCGCAGATCGCGTTCATGGCCCGGCACGATGCCCTGACCAGGCTGCCGAACCGCACGTTGCTGGCGGAACGGATCGAGCTCGCGGTCGCTCAGGTCGGCCGCGGATCCGGCTTCGCGGTGTTCTGCCTCGATCTCGACAATTTCAAGCAGGTCAACGATACGCTCGGACATCCGGTCGGCGACGAATTGCTGTGTGCGGTCGCCGACCGCCTCAACGCCTGCGTCCGCGAGATCGATACCGTCGCGCGTCTGGGCGGCGACGAGTTCGCGGTTATCCAGTGTGGCGTCCAAGGCGGCGAGGAGGCCGAGCGCCTCGCTCGCCGCATCGTGGAATGCGTCGGCGCTCCCTATGAGCTGAACGGGCATCGCGTCGTGGTCGGATGCAGCGTCGGCATCTCGATGTCGCCGGGCGACGGCACCACCGGCGAGAAGCTCCTGAAGAACGCCGACGTCGCTCTGTATCGCGCCAAGATGGAAGGCCGGGGCACCTGGCGCTTCTTCGAGCCTGCGATGGACGCCAGCCTGCAGCGGCGCCGGGCGATCGAACTCGATCTCCGCGAGGCGATGGTCAAGGACGAGTTCTCGCTGTACTACCAGCCGCTTTACGATCTCCATCTCGACCGCATCTGCGGCTTCGAGGCGCTGCTGCGCTGGCATCACCCGAAGCGTGGGCTGGTGGCGCCGGACCAGTTCATCCCGATCGCCGAAGAGATCGGACTGATCGGCCCTTTGGGAGAATGGGTGCTCAATCGCGCCTGCGAGCAAGCCGTCACCTGGCCCAGCGAGATGAAGCTCGCGGTCAACGTCTCCGCGGTCCAGTTCCGTGATCCCGATTTCATCGACGTCGCCGTCGACGCGCTGGCGGCGTCAAAATTGTCGCCGCGCCGGCTGGAGCTCGAAATCACCGAGTCCGTCTTCCTGGCAAACAGTAGCGAGACGCTTGCGACGCTGCACAAGCTGAAGGCGCTGGGGCTGCGCATCGCGCTGGACGATTTCGGCACCGGCTATTCGTCGCTGAGCTATCTGCGCAGTTTCCCGTTCGACAAGCTCAAGATCGACAAATCCTTCGTGCGCGACGCGACCGCGACGCATGGATCGAAGTCGATCGTGCGCGCCGTCATCAGCCTTGGCAGAAGCCTCGGCATGACCACGATCGCCGAGGGCATCGAGACCGTCGAGCAGCTGGACCACATGCGGGCCGAGGGCTGCAACGAGGCCCAAGGCTTCCTGTTCAGTCATCCGGTCCCGGTGACCGAGATCGCGGGCAAGATCCTCGAATTGAGAAACGGCTTCAAGCCGGCTGCCGTCCAGCAGGCGATGGCGGGCTGATGGTGCGACCGTCGCGCAACGCGGCGGTCTAGCCGTTCAGCGTGACGCGAGCCGGAGCGCGAATCTTCCCGAAAACAACCTTCGGATCGAACGTCACCGGTATGAAGCAGGCGCTCCTCTCCAGGACGATGGTGGCTTCAAACGTCTTCCTGGTCATGCTGCGCGATACCGTGATCGACGATCGCCGAATGAAAAAGGCGGCCCAGCGGGCCGCCCTTCCATTCTAGCATCGCGCCTGTCTATCCACCATTGCCGCCAATGACGGCGCGCACGGTGTTGTCGGGGCCGAAATCCTCGGCGCTGTCGACATAGAGCAGTGCGGAGAGCTTCGATCGCGCGCGGTTGACGCGGCTCTTGATGGTGCCGACCGCGCAGCCGCAGATCGCCGCGGCATCCTCGTAGGAGAAGCCGGAGGCACCAACCAGGATCAACGCTTCGCGCTGGTCCTGCGGCAGCTTTTCGAGCGCCGCGCGGAATTCCTCGAACTCCAGATGCGCTGCCTGCGACGGCTGGCTCTTCAGCGTCTTGGCATAATTGCCTTCGGCGTCTTCCACCTCGCGCCGCCGCTTCCGGTAGTCGGAGCGAAACAGGTTGCGCAGGATGGTGAACAACCACGCGGGCAGGTTCGAGCCGGGCTGGAATGAGTCGATATTGGCGATCGCGCGCAGCAGGGTCTCCTGCACCAGATCGTCGGCGCGATCACCATTACCGGACAGCGAGATCGCGAACGCGCGCAGGCTCGGGACCGACGCCAGGATGTCGTCGCGAAGTTCATTCGTGAGAGGCATTAGTCCCCTCCATTGTTCTTGTCAGTATCGCCCCCGGCGACGGCCGCCGCGGCAGCCTCGGGTCCGTCGAGTTTGCGGATCAGCTCCGCAAAGCGGTCGGGCACCCCCTGCCGCACCACGTCGTCGTACATGGCGCGAAGCTGGTGGCCGATTCTCGATTGAATCTCGGCGTTGAGACCGCCCTGCTTCTTTACTTCCTTCATGATCTGATCCACGCTTCCCCGGGAGTTAAGTCTCTGATTCTCAAGTCGATTCCTCGAAAAAAGAGGCTGGCCGCGTTGCCTCGTCGGTCAGGAGCTAATGCAAAGTTGCGCAGAAAGTTCCGGAACGCTGGAACTATTTCGTGGAACTTTTCCGGCGCTCGCGCGTAGTCGGGCATGCAGGGGAACCGGGGTTGCCCCAAAAAATGGTACGCCGCCCCAGAGTACGGGTTTCAGGCCGGTTGGCCTAAGAACAGGATGGAGTGGGAATGTCCCGATCGCAGATCGTTGCCGAACACCTTCCGCTGCTGCGCCGTTATGCGCGCGCACTGACCGGAAACCAGGCGTCCGGGGACGCCTATGTCGGGGCCATGCTCGAGGCCCTGTTGCAGGACGGATCGTTGCTGGACCAGACGCACGGCCCGCGCGCCGGCCTGTTTCGGCTGTTCACCCAGATCTGGAATTCGGTATCGGTGAACAACAACGACAATGCCGACGTGGCGACGCTCTCGCTGCCGCCGGAGCGCCGGCTCTCCAACATCACGCCGCTGCCTCGGCAGGCTTTCCTGCTGCTGTCGTTGGAAGGCTTCTCGGAGGAGGAGGTCGGCTACATTCTCGGCACCGACATTGCCGAGACGCGCAAGCTGACCGATGCCGCCGGTCGCGAGATGGCCGCCGAGATCGCCACCGATGTCCTGATCATCGAGGACGAGACCTTCATCGCCATGGACCTCGAGAGCTTGGTGAAGAATCTCGGCCACAACGTCATCGGCGTTGCGCGCACGCATTCCGATGCGGTGGCGCTCGCCAAGAACAAGAAGCCCGGCCTGATCCTCGCCGACATCCAGCTCGCCGACGGCTCGTCCGGCCTCGATGCGGTGAATGAGCTGCTGCGCACCTTCGAGGTGCCGGTGGTGTTCATCACGGCCTATCCCGAGCGCTTCCTGACCGGCGAGCGGCCGGAGCCGGCGTTCCTGATCTCGAAGCCGTTCCAGCCGGCGATGGTGTCGGCGGTGGCGAGCCAGGCGCTGTTTTTCCAGCGCAACTCGCGCAACCGCACGCCGCGTGCGGCATCGGCATGAGCTGAGTTTACGCAAGAGGGCAAAATGCAAGCCGGCGTACCGAGAGGTACGCCGGTTTTTTGTGAGGAAGGCTCCCGAGCGTGGTGCGCCAAGCTACTTGCTGACGACGCGGACCGGCATCGTGCTGAGCGCCCGCAGGCCCGAGCTGTCGCGGAAGGCAAAGGGGCCCGCAATGTCGAACTGCTTCACGCGGCTGGCGAGCGCTGCGATCACGGCCTCCGCCTCCAGCCGCGCTGATGCGGCATGCGCGCTGCGAAGTGGAATCGGCTGCCTCCGCCTGCTAAGCGCGCCCCATGGATACGACGCAACGCGACCGAACGATCGGCTTTCGCTGCCTGGTGGTGACGGCCTTCGGCTGGGCCCTGAACTGGCCGCTGATGAAGCTGCTGCTGCAGCAATGGCCGCCGCTGTTCGCCCGCGGGTTGGCTGGGACCTGCGCGGCGGTGATCCTGGGCACGCTGGCGCTGGCCCGCGGCCAGTCGCTTGCGGTGCCGCGCGAGGCGGTCCCGCGGCTGTTGTTCGCTTCGTTCACCAATGTCTTCGCCTGGATGGGCTTCGGCACCATCGCGATGAAATTCGTCACGGTCGGCGAGGGCGCGCTCCTCGCCTACACCATGCCGATCTGGGCGATGCTGTTCGCCTGGCCGGTGCTGCACAGCCGCCCGACGCTGCGGGATCTGGCGGCGCTGGTGCTCGGCGTCGCCGGTGTCGCGCTCCTGCTCGGCGGCAACGGCTTTGCGTTCAGCGCCGACAAGCTCACTGGTATAGCGCTGGCGCTCGCCTGCGCCATCCTGTTCGCGCTCGGCAACGTGCTGAACCGCAAGCCGCTGCCGATGCCGCCGCTCGCGGTGGTCGCCTGGCAGGTCGGCATCGGCTGTCTCGTGATGCTGCTGCTCGGCGTTCTGTTCGAGCACCCGAATTATGCCGCGATCACGCCGTTCGGCCTCGGCTGCTTCGCCTATATGACGCTGATGCCGATGGGCATCTGCTATCTCACCTGGTTCGAGACGCTGCGCCGCCTGCCGCCGACATCGGCGTCGACCGGCATGCTGCTGGTGCCGGTCATCGGCGTGATTTCGGCCGCGATCATTCTCGGCGAGCCCCTGGGCCTGCGTGAGATCGGCGCGATGGCGCTGACGCTCGGCGGCGTGACGCTGGCGCTGCAGCGGGCATGAGTTGCCGGTCGAGGGAACCGACGTGCACGAGCCGCGTTCTCCTGAAAAGGGAGCTTAGCCATGCGCAAGGCGATCGCGCGGCTTGATGCGGAGCAGAAGGCGCAACTGCTTTATCTCGCAGATCTCGGAACGGCGATGTTTACCTCGGCGCTCGTGGTCTGCACGCTGAAAGCGGTCGTGGACCTGTTCGTCGCCGGCTGAACCGCCGCACCAGCGCCAACGCGCCGTCACTCCTCCTGCGGCGCGTCGCCTTGGGTGTGGCCATCCGGCCCCCGGTTAAACACCCCATACTCGCTCGACTTCACCCCCGCGCCTCCATCGACGCCGTTGCCGGCCAGACCGAGCCTGAGCAGCTCGCGGACCGCCGCGGCACGGGTCGGCATGCGGTGCTTGAAGCGGAAATCGTCGAGAGCCGATAATTCTTCAGGAGAGAGCATGACTTGAAGACGTTCAGCGCGAAGCTCATTCATCGCAAATCGCCCAGAATTAGTTAGTTGAGTATTTTGCTAAACGAGCCAAGTCGCGGCGGGTTCCACAGATTGAGACAAAAACACCGATTGAGCAAGTTTATCAAATTATATCAATGACTTACTAGAAAAATTAGAGGAACGGTCCGGCTGCCTTTCGCGTTATGTTGCGGGAGTGACGCCATGACCAACCACGTCAAGCTGCCCCGCAAGCTATCCGAGGAGCCGGAAGCGCCGGAACCGCGGCGCCCGAGCCACGCACGGGTGATCGATCAACTGGACCGCTGGGCCAACAGTCCCGGTCTTCAACCGCCAAGGGTGAGTGATGCAGAAGACGATTCAGAAGCGGAAGCGATCTGAGCCCCACACGTTCGAGCAGCGGCTCGACGAACACCGGGCGCGGCTCGAGCGCCAGCTCGCGGAATTGCCGCGCGGCGTCAAGCGCCAACAGATTGCCGCGCGGATCGAACAGCTGCGGACCGCCGTCGAGCTGAACGCGATGCTGTCGATGAGCGAATGAGCCAACACCGGCGCGGGATGCCCACTTGCTCCCGCCGCTGGGCGCGCCTACCATCCCTGCGTTGATGGGGATGGAGTCCCCCGATAACCGCCGCAAGGCTGATGACTCCTACCGGGCGCGACAGCGTCGGTAGGAGCATGCGCCACCGCCGATCCGCAGCGTGCCCCGCGAATGAGAAGGGGCAGAGCATGACGGGTCTTCCTGGGTCACTCTCAATCGCATTGTCGCTGGTCGGGTCGATCTGGCTCGTCGGTGTCGTCGCCTTGCTGGTCGGCGCCCCGGGCGAGCTGGTCGCCGCGACCTTCGTTGTTGGGTTGCTGGCGGGTTTTGCCGAGTGGCGAGCCGGAAAGGTGGAGCATTGAACGTTCAATTGTTGGCGGCGGTCGCAATCGGCGGTTCGCTGGGATCGGTCGCGCGCTATCTGGTGGCGATCGGCGCAGGGCGCCTGGTCGGCACCGAATTTCCCTGGGGCACGCTAGTGATCAATATCGTGGGCTCGTTCCTGATCGGCGTCTTCGCGGAGTCCTTCGCGCTGAGCTGGAATGTCAGCCAGGCGGTGCGGGTGTTTCTCACCGTGGGCATCTGCGGCGGCTTCACCACCTTCTCGACCTTTTCGCTTGATGCGATCGTGCTGATGCAGCGGGGCGAGCTATGGTCGGCCGGCGCCTACATCGCAGCCTCCGTTGCGCTGTCGATCCTCGCGCTGTTCGGCGGCCTGCTGCTGGTGCGGGCGTTCGCGGCCTAGCCGGTGGAATCGCGGCCGGTGTGCGGGTTCGCGTCCGGTCCGCGCGGGCGCCGTTCCAAAAAAGTGAAGGGCTGGAGGTATCGCCTGCCGCCGGAATCCTTGGCGCGCCCGGGACCAGCCGGTAGGATGGAACCCGGATCGAGGTCAGGGACCAAGGGAGAGACTGGGGAATGAAGCATGTCGACGTCGCGGTGATTGCTGCCACGTTGTGGCTGCTGGCGTCGATGGTGCTGGACATCCTGACGCCGAAGTCGATCACCGCGCTGATGATCGCCGCCGCGCTCGCCCCGCCGTTCCTGATCGGGATCGGCATCCATTTCGCACGCGAATATTTCAAGGCGAAGCGGCGCAGCTACCCGCCGCCGCGGTTGGACGAACACTTCGAGAACTAAGCGCAGCAGGTCTGCAAGACGGGTTGCACTTGCTGCATTGAACTGCGTCGATGGCTTGTTAAGCTCGTGCCATGACCGAGCATCTCCCCGATACGATCAGCCGCCTCTACACCGACCCCGGCGAATATGTCGACAGCGACCATCCCGCCGTCGAGGCCTTCGCCCGCGCTGCTGTCCCACCCGACGCCAGCGCACGCGACAAAGCGAGCCGGCTCTACACCGCGGTACGCGACGGCATCCGCTACAACCCCTATGTCAGCATGCGTTCGCCCGAGAGCTACCGGGCCTCCAGCGTGCTCGCCGCCGGCAATGGCTACTGCGTCGGCAAGGCGGCGCTCTACGCCGCGGCCTGCCGGGTCCACGGCATCCCGGCCCGGGTCGGCTTCGCCGATGTCCGCAATCATCTCACCACCGAGAAGCTGCGCCAGAGCATGGGGTCGGACCTGTTCACCTGGCACGGCTTCACCGAAGTGTTCGTCGACGGCGCCTGGCGCAAGGCGACCCCGACCTTCAACGACACGCTGTGCGCCAAGCTCGGCGTCAAGCCACTCGATTTCGACGGCCATTCGGATGCGCTGCTGCACCCGTTCGACGGCGCGGGGCGCGCCTACATGCAGTATGTCAACGACCACGGCACCTATCACGACGTCCCCGCCAAATTCCTGATGCGCGAGATGGCGCGCGAATACACCAACATGCAGGGCGAGGACATGTCCGGCCGCGACATGGAGCGCGAGGCGGCGGAGCAATAGCGCGGGCGCGCTGCGAACGCGGTGCGCTCACGGAAGCCATCCTGGCTGTAGGTGCGCCGGCTGAGGGGCGGTGTCATGGATGCGGAGCTGCCGAAAGCTCAGGTGAGCCGCCCGGCCCCGGGCTGGGAGGACGCGGTCGCGCTGACCGGCTTCATCCTGGTCGCGGTCGGCCAGGCCTCCAACCAGGTGCTGGCGCGCGGCCTTGCCGGTTCGGTGCCGCCGTTCTCGCTGGCTTTCTTCCGCTGGAGCATCATCGCCATCGGCCTCGCGCCGTTCGCGATCGCGGCGATCCGGGACGGCAAGATCCCGCTGGCGCAGAATTTCTGGCCGATCCTCGCCGCGGGCTTTCTCGGCATGTTCCTGTGCGGCGGCCCGGTCTACATCGCGGGTATCACCACCACCGCGATCCATATCGCGCTGATCTTCGCGCTGTCGCCGATCATGGTGCTGCTGATCTCGGCCGGGCTCGGCATCGAGCATATCGGTCCACTGCAATGGCTCGGCACGGCGCTGGCGCTCGCCGGTGCACTCTTGATCGTCTCGGGCGGCCATCTGGAAACGCTGACGCAATCGAGCGCGGCCTGGGGCGATCTGCTGGTGGTGTGCGCGATGCTCGGCTGGTCCGGCTACACGCTGGTGCAATCGCGCGTCGCGCCGCGTGCTTCGCTGCTGGCGCGGGTCAGCCTGTTCTCGGCGGCCGGCGCGCTTTGCTCGCTGCCGCCGGCGCTCCAGGAGATGTGGGCGACGCCGGCTGCGGTGTTCAACGCCCGGGCGTTCGAGGCCTATGTCTTCGCCGGTCTCGTCCCGGGCCTGATCGCCTATGCCGGCTTCGCCTGGCTCGGCGCAAGGTTCGGCTCGGTGCGGACGTCGCTCGTGCTCTATGTCGCGCCAATCGCGAGCGCGCTGCTGTCCTGGATCATCCTTGGCGAGCCGCCGACGGTGATCCACCTGGTTGGCGGCTTGCTGATCCTCGGCGGCGTCTGGGCGAGCCTGCGCAAATAGATCCAGCTCCTTCCGGGGTGGAACCTTTTCCGGCCTCGTGCGTTGAATCCAACGTTGATTCAAGAGCTTAGTTGGAGGTCGTATGAATCTTACTCCCGAGCAGCGCAAGGTCCGTAACGAGCAGCGTCAGCAAGACGCGTCGCAGGCGATGAAGGAGCACCTCGCCCACGAGAAGGCGTTCTACGACAACTTCCACCGCCTCAAAGCCGAGCGGCAGGCGCGTGAAGCCGCGGAATCACGGAAGAAATCCGCTGCGAAATAGGCGCCGGGAGCCACTCCCATCGTCCGGATTGCCCGGATCTGACAGACCGAGAAGGAGCGGAAGCGAGGGGGGCGAGCACGGCGCAAGTGAGTTCGCCCGAATGACGCGACGAAATCTCCAGGCTTATGGAGGACGTCAGATGTATTTTGCCGATACGAAACCGGTCACTTGCAAATGCGGCGAACCCCTGAGCGAACTGATGCTCGTCGACGACCAGACGACCGAAATCACGTTTCATATCGGTCGTTGCCCGTCATGCCGTGAAGTGACGGTCGTTCGATCCCAGGACATGCCATCAAACGACAATGCCTGAAGCGGGCGATCCTCTCGTTTGGCGGAAGGACCAGTCCTTTGTGTGTGACTTCCAATGCGCGAGATGAGTGACAGGCCGGCTGACGCATCGTTCACGGCAGGGCCGAAAAAAGAGCAGGGCGCGACCGGCATCACCACGGTCGCGCCCTACGTCGCCGGTCAATGGGGCAGGGGGAATAACCGGCTCTTCCAATGACTCGCAGACCCCCGGACTCGTTCCGCGCGAATCAAAATTTTTTCGTACACGGTTAAGTGATGGCTGGACGCGAGAACCCCACAGGTTTCGTTCGCGTTGTGTCCGTGATCGCCAAAGGGAATTTCCATGGGGCGAGGGACATCACCATGTCAAATATTCAAAAGGGAATTTTCGCTGCGTTGGCGGCTGGGCTGACGCTGGGCGCGGTCCAGCTGGCGTCCGGCCACGATCTCATTGGCGGGCAGCAGGTCACCACCGCTTTGGCGCCGGAGAGCGCGGTCAATCGGGCCGCCAAGACCGATCGTGCCGCGGTTCCGATTGCCGCCCTGCCGAGCCGGACCGTCGCGCTGAAGCTTGATCGGCTTCCCGATACGTCGGTCCTGGTCCGCGTTCCCGTGGCGCGGGAAGAAGCTCGCAATCACCCTGCGGCGCCCGCCCGGGCGCGGCCCGGCGACACCCGCAAAGTGGCTTGCGAGCCCGTGGTCAGCGTCCTGACCGAAGTGGCCAAGCTGCTGCAGCCCGGCCGCTGCGTGACCTGAGCACCCCTTGAACGGTGTCATCGCCCGGCTTGACCGGGCGATCCAGTACGCCGCGGCCCATCGGCTCAACAATGACTGTCTCTGGAATACTGGATCGCCCGGTCAAGCCGGGCGATGACAGCAGTGCTTGTTGGTGGGCTATTCCTCTTCGTCCGGCTTGCTGCTGCCGGCGGCGCTGCGGCTTGCCATCAGGCCGAGTGCGAGGCCGCCGACCGCCAGAATCGGGATCAGCCGCTTCACGCCGATGGCGCGCACGATCTGCAGGCCGGTCGCGATCAATGCAGGGTCGGTGAGCATTGTTGCCGCGGCGGATTTCGCGGCCTTTGCCGCTTTCTCGGCACGCCTCTGCATCTCGCGCTTGCGCACCATGTAAACGGCAATGGCGATCAGCGTGACGACCAGGAACACCGCGGCGCCGGACAAGCACGCCTCCACCGGACCGTAGTGCTGCAGCACATAGACGAAGGCCGCCGCGCACAGGAAGGCGATGGTGACGAACAGCGCCATCGCGGCGGCAGCCGCAAGCGATGTCAGCCGCAGCGCGCTGCCGGTGGATTGCTTGACGTCATCGATCAGCCGCTGAAGCATTGACCAACCTTGTCCTGAAAAGCTCTGCTTTGAATCTTGCCTTGAAGAGCGCATCGACAAACGAGGTGGCGGCGCGCCAGCGCTGCCATCGCGTCCAGAGCGGTGGTTTGCGCATGACCTAGCGCCGCCAGGTGAGGCCGATCAAAAAGCCGAGGCCGAGCGCAAGGCCGACGGTCGCCAGCGGCCGCTGCGTGATCACCTCTTCCAGCGATTCCTCGATCGAGGATGCCGCATCCTGCGCCGCGCCCATCATCGCGCTGCCGCGCTCCGACATGTCGTCGAGGGTCGATTCCGCGTTGGCGCGCGCATCCTTGTAGCGGCGGCGGGCCTGCTTGCCTGCGTTGTTGGCAAACGAGTTGAGCGCGTCTGTGATCTGCTCGGTGAGGGCTGCGATATCGTTCTTCACGGCAGTGACATCCTTTTCGAGGCGTTCGTAGGTCGCTTTGTCGGTCATGTTCTTGATCCCAAATGCGCTGTCCGTGCTCGACATCGAAAGCTCCCGGAGAACGTGTGTGTCTGGAGAAAAACGCTTCGCATCGCGCAAGGTTCCAGATGCGAAACCGAGGTTAGCCGTCAGGCAGCTGCGGCGAATTGACCGGCATCAAATGCTCCTTCACGATCAACGCCACGATCAGCAGCGGCGACGACAGGAAGGCGCCCATCGGGCCCCACAGCCAGGTCCAGAACGCGAGCGCGAGAAAGACCGCGAGCGCATTCAGTGACAGCCTGCGGCCGACGATCGTCGGCGTCACGAAATGTCCCTCCATGAAGGTCACGACCGCAAAGCACGCCGGCGCGATCAGCCCCGCGCCGATGGTCGGCGAGGAGATGATGCCGACCGCAACCAGCACCACGAACATCGCGACCGGGCCGATGATCGGAATGAAGTTCAGCGTCGCGGCGAGCGCGCCGAGTCCGGCCGCGTTGGGCATGCCCGTCGCCGCGCAGATCGCACCGGTGACGATGCCGACGCCGGCATTGATCATGGTGACCGTCAGCAGATAGTTGCCGAGGTGGGTTTCGAGCTCGTTGAGGATTCGCAGCGTGCGCAGCCGCGCCGCGCGTTCGCTGAAGGTCATCACCAGGGCGCGGCGCAGATCCTTCCAGCTCGCGATGAACAGGATCAGGGTGGCAATGAACAGCAGGAATTCGGCGAAGGTCGGCGACAGGAATTCCAGCGTCGGCTGCACCCATTCGAATTTCGGCATCTGGAATGTCGCCAGCGTATCGGGGCCGCCGACCATGCTCTGCAGCTCCTGCCACAGTGCGAGCGGCCGGTCGAACACATGCAGCTTCTGCCTCAGGATGGCGCCGAGCTCGGGCAGCCGTGAGCTCCAGTCCATGACAGGCGAGGCGATCAGTCCGACCATGAAGCTGACCGCGGCGCCGACCGCGATCACGATCAGCACCGCGCCGACCGCGCGCGGGATCCGGTAGCGCTCGAGCAGGCTCGCCGCCGGCGACAGCATGGTGCCGACGATGAAGGCCATGGTGATTGGAAGGAAGACGGCGCGCGCGAGATAGAGCACTCCGACGATGACAATCACCAGCAGCGCGACCAGCGCGAAGGCGACGACCTCGGCGCGGCTGATCACCGGCGGCGTTTCAGCTTTGCTGTCGGGGAGGGGCGTGCCTTCGGGCGCGTTGCCAAGCATACGTTCACCCGGAAAGGCGCGCACCAGACTCCTCCCGAATGGGGACAAATGAATTTCGCATCAAATTGCGCGTGACAACGGCATTGCCCGGCAAAGGTTCCATCGCGCTCTCGTGAGACGCGCCGGGTTGACAATCGCGGCTTCACGACGATTCGCAACGGAACTGTCTGATGGTCACGCGCGTTGGTTGGGCATCGCATCACCATGATGCGCATCCCGTCCAGGGGCAGCACATGACACAGCAGTCTCTCTCCAGCCGCCGGCTTGCGTCGCGCGCCGTGCGCACCTTTGCCTTCGCCAGCGTCCTGCTCGCGACGCCATTCATTATCGCCAATTCGGCCAGCGCCCAAGTCAGCGCTCAAGTCCGCTCGTCTGCGCTCGGCTATGCGTCCACCCAGCCGGGTGCTTTCCCCTCCGACGAGGTGATGAACGATCCTTCGGCCGGGGCCAGCGAGGACGGCGCGCTGCCGGAGCGGCTGCGCCGCACCACCGTCGCGCTCAACACAACAGAGGCGCCCGGCACCGTCATCATCGATACCGGCAACACCACGCTCTATTACGTGCTCGGCGGCGGCCGGGCGATCCGCTACGGCGTCGGCGTCGGCCGCGAAGGATTCACCTGGGCGGGCACCCAGACCATCAGCCGCAAGGCCGAGTGGCCGGACTGGCATCCGCCGGCCGAGATGATCAAGCGCCAGCCCTATCTGCCGCGCTTCATGGCCGGTGGCCCGGGCAACCCGCTTGGTGCCCGCGCGATGTATCTCGGCTCCAGCGAGTACCGCATCCATGGCACCAACGATCCGTCGACGATCGGCAAGTTCGTGTCGTCGGGCTGCATCCGCCTGACCAATGAAGACGTCTCCGACCTGTTCAGCCGGGTCGATGTCGGGACCAGGGTGGTGGTGCTGCCGAAGAACGCGCCGCATCTTGCCGCACGCGAACTCGGCCCGAGCACGACGCAGATCTCGGTCCGGCCGGCGCCGATGCAGCCGCGCCCCGCGGTGATGACGCTGCCGTCCGGCCGTCAGGCGATGAACATCCCGGCGACTTCCCCGTTGTACTGAGGAGTGTTGTAGCGAGGGGTCGGTGATGGTGAAGCGATATTCCAGGCGGTTGGCGTTCGGGACGGCGGCATTGCTTGGCCTGTCCCTTGCGCCCGCTGCGCAAGCTCAGGATTTCTTCTCGCAGCTGTTCGGCGGCTTCATGCAGGGCCGTCCGCCGGTGATCCGGATGCCGTTCGATGATGGCCCGGCGCCAGTGCCGCGGGCCGAGCGGCGCGCGCGCTATGATGTCGGCCAGGCCTATTGCGTGCGCACCTGCGACGGCCGTTATTTCCCGCTGGCTGCGACCGGCAACCAGAGCAAGGCGGAGAGCTGCAACAGCTTCTGCCCGGCGAGTGCGACCGAAGTGGTTTATGGCGGCAACATCGACAACGCCGCGACGGAGGACGGCAAGCCCTATTCCGAGCTGCCGAATGCATTCCGTTATCGCGACGAGATCGTTTCGGGCTGCACTTGCAACGGCAAGGACCCTGTCGGGCTCGCCGCGGTGAAGATCGAGGACGATCCGACCTTGCGCAAGGGCGACATCGTCGCCGGCAAGGATGGGTTGATGTCGGTCGGCCGCGCAGACCGGCGCGGCGCATCTCTCAACTTCACGCCGGCGCCGGATCGCATCCGCGCCAAGTATCAGCGCGCGCCGGTGCTGGCGCGCGAATAGCGTCGCTCACGCGAGATCGGCCGCTTCGGTTCCTTGGTCCGGAACCGGTCTTGCTCCTGCACGTTAGCAACGGGCGAACAGCACATTCACCGATGCCATCAGGGGGCCCCGCATGCTCGTCGGCGTACTCGTCACCTTCCTTGTCATTATTCTCGTACTTTATCTCATCAACATGCTGCCGCTCGACGGCCGCGCCAAGCAGATCGCGCGCGTCGTCGTCATCATCATCGGCATCGTCTCGCTGCTGAAATATTTGGCGGTGTTCTAGATTCGTCATTGCGAGCCACCGGGTCGCGCGAACGCGCGCCCGGTGACAGGCTCCGCGAAGCAATCCATCTCACCGCGCGAGTGGAGCAATGGATTGCTTCGTCGCTTCACTCCTCGCAACGACGTCGATGCAGCACCATGAGGATCTACAGTTTAGCCGCGAAACAAGAGGTATACCCTCGTCCACCGATGTCATCGCCCGGCTCGACCGGGCGATCCAGTACGCCGCGGCTCTTCCGCTCAAGCACTGCGGTCTCTGGAATACTGGATCACCCGCATGCGCGGGTGATGACACTGCGTGGTGTGACACCTTGAATCGGGAACCATCCTCATCGTCGTCCCTGCGAAAGCAGGGACCCATAACCACAACTGCCAATTGCTGGGCGATGCTGGAACGACGAGTGCCTTCAACAAGGTCCGCCGCGGCGTATGGGTCCCTGCTCCCGTGCGCAATTGCGCACTAGGCAGGGACGACGTGTTGGAGGAGCCGCAGACTCACATCGCGATTTCTGGATAATAGAATAATGCCGCTGATTTGCCCGACGAGTCAAGTTGTCGTGTCCGCCGGCTACTTTGCATGGGGTTGTTTTCGATATTTTGGCAGTGCGCCCCTGCGACGGCAGGCTATCGCATCCGGCTATTCTAGCGTCACTCGCGGCGCCAACAAAAAAGCCCCGGCTCATCGCCGGGGCTTTTGCTTGTCGTCGCGACCCGCGGGATCAACCCGCGGCCTTGGCCTCGCGGCGGCGCGCGGTCAGGATGTACTCGGTGTAGCCATTCGGCTGGGTGCGTCCTTCAAATACGAGGTCGCAGGCTGCCTTGAAGGCGACGCCGTCGAATGCCGGCGCCATCGGCTTGTAGAGGGCATCGCCGGCGTTCTGCTTGTCGACGACGACGGCCATCCGCTTCAGCGACTCCATCACCTGATCCCTGGTGATGACGCCCTGATGCAGCCAGTTCGCCAGATGCTGGCTCGAGATGCGCAATGTGGCGCGGTCTTCCATCAGGCCGACATCGTGGATGTCGGGCACCTTGGAGCAGCCGACGCCCTGGTCGATCCAGCGCACGACATAGCCGAGGATGCCCTGGCAGTTGTTGTCGATCTCCTGCTTCACATCATCCGGCGCCCAGTTCGACTGCGACACCGGAATGGTGAGGATGTCGGAGAGTTTTGCGCGCGGCCCGCCCTTGGCGAGCGCCTGCTGGCGGGCGATCACGTTGACCTGGTGATAGTGCAGGGCGTGCAGCGTGGCCGCGGTCGGCGACGGCACCCAGGCGGTGGTGGCGCCGGCCTGCGGGTGGCCGATCTTCTGCGCCAGCATGTCGGCCATCTTGTCCGGCGCTGCCCACATGCCCTTGCCGATTTGGGCATGGCCGGGCAGGCCGTCGATCAGGCCGTTGTCGACGTTCCAGTCTTCATAGGCCTTGATCCACGGCTGTGCCTTCATGTCGTTCTTGCGGATCATCGGACCTGCTTCCATCGAGGTGTGGATCTCGTCGCCGGTGCGGTCGAGGAAGCCGGTGTTGATGAACATGATGCGCTTGGAGGCGCGCTGGATGCAGGCCTTGAGATTGACCGTGGTGCGGCGCTCCTCGTCCATGATGCCGACCTTCAGCGTGTTCTCCGGCAGCGAGAGCATCTTCTCGACCTCGGCGAACAGGTCGCAGGTCAGCGTCACCTCGTCGGGGCCGTGCATCTTCGGCTTGACGATATAGGCCGAGCCGGTGCGGCTGTTCCTGACCTTGGAATTGCCCTTGAGGTCGTGGATCGCGAGCAGGCCAGCGACCGCGGCGTCCAGCAGGCCCTCGGGGATCTCTTCGCCCTTGGCGTCGAGCACCGCGTCGGTGAACATGTGGTGGCCGACATTGCGCATCAGCAGCAGGCTGCGGCCGTGCAGCTTCAGCTCGCTGCCGTCGGGCTTCTTGTAGAGGCGGTCGGCATTGAGCGAACGCGTCAACGTCTTGCCGCCCTTGTCGAAATCGGCCGACAGCGTGCCGTTCATCAGGCCGAGCGTGTTGCGATAGACCAGCACCTTGTCCTCGGCGTCGACGGCGGCGACCGAGTCTTCCATGTCGAGAATGGTCGAGACCGCCGATTCCAGGATCATGTCGGCGACGCCGGCCGGATCGTCCTTGCCGATGACGTTGCTGCGATCGATCTTGACCTCGACATGCATGCCGTTGTTGACGAGCAGGATCGCGGTGGGCTGGGCGGCGTCGCCGAGATAGCCGGCGAACTGGGCGCCGTTCTTCAGCGCGGTCGAATTGCCGCTCTTCAGCTTGACCGAGAGCTGGCCCGCGATCACGCTGTAGGAGGTCACGTCGGTGTGGCTTCCGGTCGCGAGCGGCACGGCGGCGTCGAGGAACGCCTTTGCCTTCGCGATCACCTTGTCGCCGCGGGCCTTGTTGTAACCCTTGCCACTCTCGCTCGGATCATGCGGGATCGCATCGGTGCCGTAGAAGGCGTCGTACAGCGAACCCCAGCGCGCGTTGGCGGCGTTCAGCGCGTAGCGGGCGTTGGTCAGCGGCACCACGAGCTGCGGGCCACAGATCTTGCCGATTTCCTCGTCGACATTTGATGTCTCGACCTTGTGGGTCGCGGGCTCGGGCAGCAGATAGCCGATGTCCCTGAGGAACACGGTGTAGGCGTTGATGTCGAACGCCTTGCCCTTGTTGGCGCGATGCCAGTCGTCGATCTTGGCCTGCAAGGTGTCGCGGACCGCGAGCAGCTCGCGATTCTTCGGGCCGAGCTTCTGGATGATGGCGGCGAGTCCTGCCCAGAACGCGTCAGGCGCGATCCCGGTTTTCGGCGTCGCCTCGTTGGCGATGAAATCGAACAGGACAGGGGCGATCTTCAATCCATGGGCATCGACACGAGTCATGATGGGCTTTCTCAAAGAAATGGGGCGTTTAGGGGCTGCTTTCGAAAGAAATCAGCAAAAAACGCGCCAAAGGGCGGCGTTCACGGCTCTTTTAGCCTTAAAGCCACGGTTCTGAGAAGGCCCCCTTTCCCCCGGCGCTGCACCGGCAGAGCGCGCGGTCAGGGCGCCCTGGTTCGCACCTTGGTGGCGATCAGCAATGCGGCGAGCAACAAGGGAATTGCGCCTGCCACGAACACGGCCGCCGCGCCCATCAAATCAAGCACCAGCCCGCCGCCGGCCGCGCCCATGGTGATGCCGAGGAAGATCGAGGCCACCGTGAGGCCAGTGCCGCTTTCGGTCTCATCGGGCACCATGCGGGTGATCCAGGTCGTCGTCGCAACCGGTACGTCGCTGAAGGCAAAGCCCCAGAGTGCGACCAGCGCCAGCGCCGGAATGACGTCCTTGCCATAGACCGAGAGCAACAGACCGAGCACGCTGATCGCGAGCGGCGTCGCGATCAGCGTGAGCTTGAGATTGCGCTCGGCCATCAGCCCGCTCGCGAAGGAGCCGATATAGTTGGCAACGCCGAAAGCAAGCAGCGTTGCCGCGACGCCGGCAGCGCCAAGCCCGGTCACGCTTTCAAGGAAGGGACGGATGTAGCCGAAATAGCCGAAATGTCCGGTGAATACCAAGGTTGCCGCGAAGATGCCGGCACCGATCCCCGGCCGTGTCAGGATGTCGATCAGGGTGCCGAGCCCGGCTTCTCCCTTCGGGACCAAACGCGGCAGAGCGAGTGCCTGGACGACGAACACCGCCGCGCCCAGTGCCGTCGCGAGCAGGAACACGGAGCGCCAGCTCGCGACCTCACCCAGATAGCTGCCGAGCGGAACGGCAATGATCATCGCGGCGGGAATGCCGCTCATCACGATCGACAAGGCACGTGCAACCAGTGACGGCGGCACCAGCCTGATCGTCGTGGCTGCCGCCATCGCCCAAAAGCCGCCAATGGCGAGGCCGAGCACGATCCGCGCGGCGAGGAGGAACGTGATGTCCGGCGCCAGCGCCACCAGCAGATTGGAGATGACCAGGAGAATCGAGAAACTGAGCAGCACCGGCTTTCGATTGAAGCTGCGGGTCAGTCTCGGCGTGAACAATGCGCCGACCAGGCCGGCCAGCGAGGTCGCCGTCACCGCCTGACCGGCGAGGCCCGGACTTACACCGAGGTCCTTCGCCATCGGCGTCAACAGGCCCGACGGCAGGAATTCCGCGGTCAGAAGTGCGGTCACGCCCAGCATCATTGCGACGACGGCGCCCCAGGCGGGCTCTTCCGATGAGACCGGCTTGTCACCAGCCTTGAGTGCGACTTCGCCGGGCATCAGCGCAACGACATCGGCGTGCGCCAGAGCGGGGTCCACTTCTTGATCCATTGCCCGAAACTTCCATCTTATGTTGCAGCGCCGCAGACATAGGCTGGAGGTTTTGGACAATCTATGCCATAAACACTCCAATGTTTGATCGTTCGTCCAAATCGCCCGCCGCCTATACGACCGACGCCGCCGTCGATCTGGTGAGCGAATTGTTGCTCGGGATGCGGCTCGAGGGCGTTCACTACCGTCGGGTCCAGACGCGGGCTCCGTTCGGTTTTCGCTTCGAGACGCCGTACGGACGCGCGCAATTCCACTTCGTCGCGCATGGCACGGCGCTGCTGCGCTACGCCGATGCGGCGCTGCTTCCCCTCGGGTGCGGTGACGCAATCTTCCTGCCGCGCGGCGGCGCGCATGATCTCGTCTCGGCCGCGGACGAGCCGAGCTGTGACGTCGAGCGTTTCGAGACCGAGACGCTGTGCGGCAATGTCGATGTGACGTCGGCCTGCCCTGAGGGATGCCCGCAGGACGAGTCGGTCCTGGTCTTCAGCGCTTGCATGAATTTCGATCTTGGCGGCATGCGCCCGCTCATCGCCCTGATGCCCGAGGTGATGCGGGCCGACACGTTGCTTGTGCGCCAGCCGGAGATCGAACCCATGCTGAAGGCGATGGAGCGAGAGACCTGCACGCCGCGGGCCGGTTCCGTCGGCGTGATGGCGCGGCTCGCCGATGTTCTCGCCGCGTCGATCGTGCGCGGCTGGGTCGAATGCGGCGGCGACAACGCCATGGGCTGGTTCGAGGCGTTGCGTGATCCGCGTCTCGGCCGCGCGATCGGAGCGCTGCATCGCGCTCCCGGCCGCAACTGGACTGTTGCTGAACTGGCGGCGGAGGCGGGTTGCTCGCGCTCGCTGTTCGCCGAGCGCTTCCAGTCGATGACCGGGCAATCGCCGCTGCGTTATCTTGCCGAGCTGCGCATGCGCCTCGCGACACAGTGGATCGAACATGAACGCCAGCCGATCGATGTGATCGCGCAACGGCTGGGCTATGCGTCACAGGCGGCCTTCAGCCGCGCGTTCAAGCGTGTCACCGGGCAATCGCCGGGGATGGTGCGGCACGGGGGCGGAAGCCGCCGCGCGGCGGAGTAGGTGTCGGGCGAAGGGCTCTAGAAGTCGGCGTCAATCGTGAGACCGGACCCGCGCTGTCTCACACCGCCGTCATGCCCCGCCTTGAGCGGGGCATCCAGTACGCCGCGGCTTCTCGATTCAAGCGCCGGCGTCTCTGGAATACTGGATCGCCCGGTCGAGCCGGGCGATGACAGCGGAGTTAGACGGCGACGGATGACAATGCAGGCTAGATATTCGCCGCGAGGTCGGTCAGCTCGTCGAACAGGATGCCGGTGCTGGCCAGCATCCGCTCGATCTCGTCGGTGGCATCGCTGACCGAGCGGTTCGAGGTGTCGATGGTCAGTTCGTTGCCGGTCGGCGGCTGGTAGTCATTGGTGATGCCGGTAAAGGAGGGTAATCCGCCGGAGCGCGCCTTGGCGTAGTGGCCCTTGGGGTCGCGGGTCTCGCAGACCTCGGCAGGCGTCGCGACATAGATTTCGCGGAACGCGCTGTCGGCGATGCGGCGGGCGGCCGCGCGGTCGGCGGTCGACGGCGAGACCGCGGCGACGATGGCGATATGGCCGTTGCGCGCCAGATGGGTCGCGACCTCGGCAAGGCGGCGGATGTTCTCGGATCGATCCTGCGGCGAGAAGCCGAGGTCGCTGTTCAGCCCGGCGCGGAAGGTGTCGCCATCGAGCAGGATCGGCGAGCCGCCATTGCCGAACAGGCGCCGCTCCAGCGCCCGCGCCAAGGTCGACTTGCCCGAACCGGGCAGGCCGGTCAGCCAGATCACCGCGCCATTGTGATGATAGCGCGCCGAGCGCTCGTCCGGCCGCAGCGCGGATTCCACCGGCACGATGTCGATCGGCACCGCAGGCCGGCCGGCATCGACCGACAGCACGAGGCCGCCGCCGGCGATGCGCCCGTTGACCTCGATCACGAGGCGGCCGGTGCGCGGATTCTCGGTGTAGGGATCGGTCGCAACCGGCTGCGCCAGCGAGATGTCGATCTCGCCGACATGGTTGCGCGCGATCGCGGTGTTCTCTTCGTTGGACAGCGCGCCGGGATCGATCGCCTTTTCGATCGCGACCACGGTGGCGCGGCTTTCCCTGGTGCCGAGCCGGATCAGGATCTGCTCGCCCTTGGTCAGCGGCTTGTCGTGCAGCCAGAAGATCCGGGCGCGGATGCGGCGGGTATCGCGCGGGCTCTGCCCGCTATGTCCGATGATGTCGCCGCGCTCGAGGAACAGCTCGCGGTCGAGGGTGATGCCGACCGAGCGCCCGGCGCCCTGCGGGCCGTGCACCGGTGTCACCGGCCAGCTCTCGACCGTCTTGATCTTCGCGATCTTGCCCGCGGGCATGATGACGATCTCGTCGCCAGCCTTCAGGCTGCCGGACTCGATACGGCCCGCAACGATGCGGCGGTCGTCGAACTTGTAGATCGCCTGCACCGGCAGCCGCAGCGGCAGCTCCGCCAGCTGTGGTGCCGGCTCGAGCGCATCGAGCGCCTCGACCACGGTCGGTCCCTCGTACCATCCGATCCGCGGCGTGTGTTCGGCAACGCCGTCGCCGTCGCGCGCGGAGATCGGGACCACGGCGGTCGGCGTCACGCCGAGACCGATCAGATGCGCCGAAATTTCGTCGCTGATCTCCTTGAAGCGATCGGCACTGAAATCGACCCGGTCCATCTTGTTGACGACGACCGCGACCTGCTTCACGCCGAGCAGATGCAGGAGATAGCCGTGCCGCCGCGTCTGCGAGCGGACGCCTTCGAGCGCGTCGATGATCAACACCGCGCCGTCGGCCTGCGAGGCGCCGGTGATCATATTGCGCAAAAACTCTGCGTGGCCGGGCGCGTCGATCAGCACGACGTCGCGCGAGCGGGTGCGGAAGCGGATCTGGGTGGTGTCGATGGTGATGCCCTGGTCGCGCTCGGTCTGCAGCGCGTCGAGCAGGAACGACCATTCGAACGGCATGCCGCGCCGCGCGCTGACCGCCTTCAGCATCTCCAGCTTGCCGTCCGGCAGGCTGCCGGTCTCATGCAGCAGGCGGCCCACCAGGGTGGACTTGCCGTGGTCGACATGGCCGACGATGACGATGCGCACCTGGGGACGCGTGGTGCCGTTGGGGGTCGCCGAGATCGAGGCGGTGGGAAGGATCATGTTCATCAGAGCACTCACGCCAAACTGGGATCAGAGATAGCCGGCGACACGCAGTCGCTCGAACGCATCCTCGGTTTCGTGATCGAGTGCGCGGCCGGCGCGCTCCGGGATCTTGGTGTTCTCGAGCTCATCCAGGATTTCATCGATGCTGGATGCGGTCGAAGCCACCGGGTTGGTGATGTCCTGATCCCCCAGCGAGCGATAGCGCTTGCCGTCCTTGGCGAGATAGAGCGGGATGATCGGAATTCCTTCGCGCTTGGTGTAGGCCCAGATGTCGGCTTCGGTCCAATGCAGGATCGGATGGATGCGCAGGTGCGCGCCTTGCGGCGGCGAGGCGTTGAAGTGATCCCAGAATTCCGGCGGCTGGTCGCGGACGTCCCATTCGCCTTCGAGGCCGCGCGGCGAGAACACGCGCTCCTTGGCGCGCGTTGCTTCCTCGTCGCGGCGGATGCCGGCGATCAGTCCGTCAAAGCCGTATTTGTTGAGCGCGAGCTTCAACCCCTCGGTCTTGCGCGCGGCGGAACGCGCGGCCGGCGGCAGTGTCGGGTCGACGCTGTCGATCGGCGGGCAGGGGTCGACGCGCAGGTCGAGATCCCATTCCTTCCCGAAGCGATCGCGGAACGCATACATCTCCGGAAACTTCTTGCCGGTGTCGACATGCAGCGCCGGGAACGGGACGCGGCCGAAGAACGCCTTGCGCGCCAGCCAGATCATCACGTTGGAGTCTTTGCCGAGCGACCACAGCAGCGCGAGCTTCTTCAGCCGGGCGAACGCCTCGCGCAAAATGTAGATGCTCTGGGCCTCCAGCTCATCGAGATGATCCATGGACGGGGGAGCCTGATTGGCAGGAATCCCCGGCACGGAAGATGCATTGCGAAGGGCTGCGGACCGTGTTCCGGCAGCGGCGGATTCGTTGTCGAGAAGATGCATCTCTTGGCCTTGGCCTGTGGAGTTGAAAATTCTAAAGTTGCGCTGCAATAGAGAAGAAATAATTTTCTCTTTGCTGGGCTTGATCGAGAGATAAATAGAAAATAATTTCAGTCAACCCCCAAATTGGGGAAGCGAGTGTCTGATGCGATATCTGCCGGTGTTTCTGGATCTGCAAAGCGGCAAGGTGCTGCTCGTTGGAGCGGGCGATCTCGTGCGCGCCAAGTTGCGGCTGCTCGCAGCTGCCGGCGCCGCGGTTCGCTGGTACGCGACCGACGGCAATCATGAGCTTGCCGGCCTCGCGGCGGAGGACGCTGCGCGCATCGAGCGCGCCGAGGGCGATCCGCTCGCAGCCGATCTCTCCGATGTCATCGCCGTGTTCTGCGCCGGTGCAGGTGACATTGGTGTCGCGATGTCGGTGCGCGCCAAGGCGATTGGCCTGCCGGTCAACGTGATGGACGACCTCGTGCATTCCACCTTCATCATGCCTGCGATCGTCGATCGCGGCGATGTCGTGGTCGCAGTTGGAACCGGCGGCACGTCGCCGGTCGTGGCGCGTCGCATCCGCGAGAAGATCGAGGCGGTGCTGCCGGCGCGGATCGGCGATCTCGCCGGCTTCATTGGCCGCTTCCGCAAACCGATGCATGCGCGGATCGAAGAATTTCCGCTGCGCCGCCGCTTCTGGGAGCGCATCGTCGACGGTCCGATCGGCGCGCTTGTGCTGGCCGGCCGCAAGGACGAGGCCGAGCAGGCGCTGAACGCGATCGGCGATCCCGCCGCATTCGCCGGCGCTGATACCGAAGGCAAGGCTGTCGGTCATGTGACGCTGGTCGGCGCCGGTCCCGGCGATCCGGATCTGCTCACCGTGAAGGCGCTGCGCGCACTGCAGGATGCCGACGTCGTGTTCTATGACGAATTGGTGTCACCAGAAATTCTCGACCGTATCCGGCGCGATGCCGCGCGGATTCCGGTCGGCCGTCGCATCGGCAAGCCCGGTATCGGCCAAGACGCCATCAACCGCCTGATGATCGAGGCGGCGCAGTCGGGCCAGCGCGCGGTGCGGCTGAAGGGCGGCGATCCCTTTGTGTTCGGCCGCGGCGGCGAGGAAATCGAGACGCTGCGCGACGCCGGCGTCGCCTACTCCATCATCCCCGGCATCTCCGCCGGTCTCGGCGCGGCGGCGCAATTCGAGGTGCCGCTGACCTTCCGGCACGAGGCGCTGCGCATCACCTTCCTCACCGCGCACAAGGCGCGCGATGCCGAGGTCGTCGACTGGTCGGTGCTCACCGACACCAAGATGACCGTCGTCGTCTACATGGGCATGACCGCGGCGCCCGCGATCCGCGAAGGCCTGCTCGCCGCGGGCCGCTCGCCGGAGACGCCGGTCGGCGTGTTCGCGCGCGTGACGCGGCCCGACGCCAAGGCTGCGGTCGGCACGCTGGCGCGGCTGCCCGAGCTGGTCAAACAAGTCGATGGCGGTCCTGCTGTCCTCATCATCGGCGACGTGGTCGCGCATTCCGCGCCGTGGAGCCGATCCAACGTCACCCAACTGTTCTCCAACCAGATGTTCTCCGAACTGCTGAAAGCTGCCGAATGACCTCTCCGCTCGAACAGAAGAAAATCAGGATCACCGGCCCCTCGGTGGTGACAGCCAACCGCACCTGGGATGGCGCCGTCGTGTACCGGACTGCCAAACAGGGCTGGTCCACCGAACTTTCCGATTCCGCCGTCGTCAGCACCTCCGACGACGCCCGCGCGCTGCTGGCTGAAGCCACCGCCGACGATGTCGGCGCGGTCGGCCCCTATATCGCGCCGGTCGAACTCAAGGATGGCGGCAAGGTCAAGCCGGGCAATCTCCGCGAACATATCCGCGCCAAGGGCGTCACCATCGATCTCCAGGTCCCCGCGTAAGGCGCTCCGGCGTAAGGCTTATCGAACATGTATGCTTATGACGAACTCGACCGCACGCTGATCAACGAGCGTGTTTCGGAATTCCGCGACCAGGTGAAGCGCCGCCTCTCCGGCGAGCTCACCGAGGACGAATTCAAGATCCTGCGCCTGCAGAACGGCGTGTACCTGCAGCTGCACGCCTACATGTTCCGCGTCGCGATCCCCTACGGCACGCTGTCGTCGAAGCAGCTGCGCCGGCTCGCCCATGTCGCGCGCCGCTACGACCGCGGCTACGGCCACTTCACTACGCGGCAGAACATCCAGTTCAACTGGATCAAGCTCGCCGAGCTGCCCGACGCGCTATCCGATCTCGCCGAGGTCGGCATCCATGCGATGCAGACCTCCGGCAACAACATGCGCAACGTCACCTCGGACCAGTGGGCCGGCGTCGCGCCGGGCGAGATCGAGGATCCGCGCATCTGGTCGGAGCTGATCCGCCAGCACACCACGCTGCATCCGGAATTCTCGTTCCTGCCGCGCAAGTTCAAGATAGCGATCACCGCCGCCGAGCACGACCGCGCCGCGATCAAGATCCACGACATCGGGTTGCGTCTGCACAAGAACGCCGACGGCGAGACCGGATTCGAGGTGCTGGTCGGCGGCGGCCTCGGCCGCACGCCGTTCATCGCCAAGACCATCAAGCCGTTCGTTCCCGGCCGCGATATCCTGAGCTACATCGAGGCAGTCCTGCGCGTCTACAACCAGTACGGCCGCCGCGACAACATCTACAAGGCGCGCATCAAGATCCTGGTGCACGAGCTCGGCATCGAGAAGTTCGCCAAGGAAGTCGACGAGGAGTGGAAGGCGATGGGCGATGTCGGGCTGACGCTCGATCACACCGCCATCGAGGAGGTCCGCTCGCGCTTCTCCTACCCGGCCTACGAAAAGCTGCCGCACATGCCGGACGAGCTGAAGCAGGCCGCGCATGACAAGCTGTTCGAGCGCTGGCGCAAGAACTCGGTGTCGGCGCACAAGGTGCAGGGCTATTCGATCGTGACGCTGTCGCTGAAGCCGATCGGTGGCCCGCCCGGCGACGCGACCGCTGAGCAGATGGACGCGGTCGCCGACCTCGCCGACAAATATTCGTTCGGCGAGATCCGCGTCGGCCACGAGCAGAACCTGGCGCTGCCGCACGTCGCCAAGCGCGATCTGCCGCAGCTGTTCAAGGCGCTCGACCGCCTCGGCCTCGCGACGCCGAACGTCAATTTGGTGACCGACATCATCGCCTGCCCGGGGCTGGACTATTGCTCGCTGGCCAATGCGCGCTCGATCCCGATCGCGCAGGAGCTGACGCGCCGTTTCGCCAACCATGACACCGCCGACTTGATCGGCCGGTTGCACATCAACATCTCCGGCTGCATCAATGCCTGCGGCCATCACCATGTCGGCCACATCGGCATTCTCGGCGTCGAGAAGAACGGTGAGGAGTTTTATCAGATCACGATCGGCGGCCGCGCCGACGAGAACGCGCAGTTGGGCACCTTGATCGGCCCGGCCGTTCCCTATGCGGAAGTCGCCGACGTGATCGAAGACATTGTCGAAGCCTACCTCGCGCTGCGCGACCGTCCCGAGGAATTGTTCGTCGATACGGTGAAGCGTCTGGGCGTCGAGCCTATCAGGGAGCGCGTCTATGCCACTCGTTAAGCAAGGAAGAATCACGACCGATCTGTTCGTTCATGTCGCCGACGGCGCCGAGCTGCCGGGCGACGGCGCAGTGCTGGTGACGGCCGAGCGCTTTCTTGCCGATCCGCAGGCGCTGCTGCGCCGCCCCGGCAAGCTCGGGGTGATCTGGCCGAACAACCGCAACCTCGACGAACTGGTGCCGCATCTCGATCGGCTGGCCTCGGTCGCGCTGGTGTTCCCGACCTTCCGCGACGGCCGTGCCTACAGCCAGGCCCGCCTGCTGCGCGAGCGCTACGGCTATGGCGGCGAGCTGCGCGCCACCGGGCAGATCCTGCGCGACCAGTTCGTGTTCATGACCCGCGCCGGCTTCGACGCCTTCGAGGTGAAGAAGGACGCCGACGCCGACGCGTTCGCCCAGACCATGAAGCGCTATTCGGTGTTCTATCAGCCGACCGGCGACGGCCGCGTCACCGCGCTCAACCGCCGCATGCAGCTGCGTCACTCGGAGAGCGCCGGCCAGTGAGCATGCTTGCACCAGAGCTCGCAGTGGCATCAGCCGCGTTGCCTCAGGCCGACGCGCTCGATCGCGCGCTGCGCAAAGCGTCGCCCGCCGAGGTGATCGCTGCCGCATTGCAGACGGTCGGCCGCGAGAGACTGGCGCTGGTGTCGTCGTTCGGCACCGAGTCCGCCGCGCTGCTCAAGGTGATGGCGGACGTCGATCCGGCAATTCCGGTGGTCTTCCTCGACACCGGCTGGCTGTTCGAGGAGACGCTGGCTTATCGCGACACGCTGATCAAAACCCTCGGCCTCACCGATGTGCGCTCGATCAAGCCCGACGAGCAGGCGCTGTCGCGCCAGGACCCGGACCGCGAATTGTGGTTCAGTGATCCCGACGCCTGCTGCCGCATCCGCAAGGTGGAGCCGTTGGCGCGCGCGCTGAAGCCGTTCGCCGGCTGGATCAACGGCCGCAAGCGTTTCCAGGGCGGTGCCCGCACCGATATCCCTGTTGTCGAGGACGACGGCGTCAGGTTGAAATTCAATCCGTTCGCCAACGTCTCGCGCGAGGAGATCGAAGCGATCTACACGCTCGGCAGACTGCCGCCGCATCCACTTGTCGCATCGGGATATCAGTCGGTCGGGTGTATGCCTTGCAGCAGTCGGGCTGCAGCCGGCGAGGATGCGCGCGACGGCCGCTGGCGCGGCCGGGCGAAGACGGAATGCGGCATCCACACAACGAAGATGTCGTAGGGCGAAATTGTCGTAGAGCGCTGCGCCAGATCGCGATGACACTTCATCGCGATTTGGCGACGTGACAAAGCCTTCGCAGTGCGGCGGCTTCGTAGCACAAGCGCGCTGCGCCGCTGAAAACAAAGAAAACCGGTTTCGTTGACTTCAGGCCACTTCACCGTGAGTTATGTCTTGCGTGTTCCCTGACATTCTCAGGTTGAATGGAGACAGAAATGATCCGTCGTATGCTGCCGCTGGTCGCGGGATTGTTGTGGGCGAGCTCGGCCTTCGCGGCCGACTATTCGTTGCTCAACGTGTCCTACGATCCGACACGCGAGCTCTATGTCGATTTCAACAAGGCGTTTGCTGCAGCCTATCAGAAGGAAACTGGCAAGAGCGTCGAGATCAAGCAGTCGCATGGCGGCTCGGGCTCGCAGGCGCGCTCGGTGATCGACGGATTGCAGGCCGACATCGTCACGCTGGCGCTGGCCTATGACATCGATGCGATCGCCGGCAAGGGCCTCATCGCAGCGGACTGGCAGAAGCGGCTGCCGCTCAATGCGTCGCCCTATACCTCGACCATCGTGTTCCTGGTCCGCAAGGGCAATCCCAAGGGCATCAAGGATTGGGACGATTTGATCAAGCCCGGCGTTGCCGTGATCACGCCAAACCCGAAGACCTCGGGCGGTGCGCGCTGGAACTATCTCGCCGCCTGGGGTTATGCGCAGAAGAAGTTCGGATCAGTCGACAAGGCGAAGAAGTTCGTCGCCGACCTCTATCAGAACGTGCCGGTGCTCGACACCGGCGCGCGCGGCTCGACCGTGACCTTCGTCGAGCGCGGTGTCGGCGACGTGCTGCTCGCGTGGGAGAACGAAGCCTTCCTGGCGCTGCGCGAATTCGGTCCGGACAAGTTCGAGATCGTGGCGCCGGCGCAGTCGATCCTCGCTGAGCCGCCGGTCGCCGTCGTCGATACGGTTGCCGACAAGAAGGGCACCCGTGCGGTCGCGGAAGCCTATCTGAAGTACTGGTACACCAAGGAAGGCCAGGAGATCGCCGCGCGCAACTCCTACCGGCCGCGCGATCCCGAGATCGCCAAGGAGTACGAAAAATCCTTCGCCAAGGTTGAACTTTTCACCATCGACGACGTTTTCGGTGGTTGGACCAAGGCGCAGAAGGAGCACTTCGCCGAGGGCGGCATCTTCGATCAGATCTACAAGAACTGATCGAAGCATTAGGGGGACATGTGAGCACAGCGGTTGCAAGGCGCAGTACCCTGCCGGGGTTCGGTCTCACCATGGGACTGACCCTGACATGGCTCTCCGTTATCATCCTGATTCCGCTGGCCGCGCTGTTCCTCAAGACGTTCGAGCTCAGCCTCGATCAGTTCTGGAGCATCGTCACCAGCCGCCGCACCCTGAATGCGCTGAAGATTTCGTTCGGGCTTTCGTTTGCGGCCGCCTGCGTCAATCTGGTGATGGGCACCATCATCGTCTGGGCGCTGGTGCGCTACCGTTTTCCGGGCCGGCGGCTGTTCGACGCCATCGTCGATATTCCGTTTGCCCTGCCGACCGCGGTCGCAGGCGTCGCGCTGACGCAGCTGTTCGCCCAGAAGGGCTGGCTCGGCGCGCCGCTCGCCGAACTCGGCATCAAGGTCGCGTTCACGCCGATCGGCATCTTCATCGCGATGATCTTCATCGGCATTCCCTTCGTGGTGCGCACGGTGCAGCCCGTGCTGATCGATCTCGATCCCGAGATCGAGGAAGCCGCTGCGAGTTTAGGGGCCAATCGCTGGCACACCGTGTTTCGCGTCATCCTGCCGAGTTTGATCCCAGCGCTGCTCACTGGCTTTGCGCTCGCCTTTGCCCGCGCCATCGGTGAATACGGCTCGGTGATCTTCATCGCCGGCAACCTGCCCAACGTCTCCGAGATCGCGCCGCTGTTGATCGTGATCCGGCTGTCCGAGTTCCGCTACGCCGATGCCACCGCGATCGCGGTGGTGATGCTGGTGGCTTCGTTCTTGATCATCTTCCTGATCAACCGGCTGCAGCGCTGGGCGCAAGCCCGCATTCCCGTGCATTGAGGTTCGAGATGTCGATGCAGACGGGACTGGCGACCTCGACCACGCAACTGCGGACCTATGCGCCCGCGACCGATGTCAGTGTAGCGGCGCCGGCGCCGCGGCTCGAGATCGCGCGCACGGAGCCGGTCGCGGCGCGGCGCAACCCGCGCACTGAGCCGGGCCCGGTCCGCCTCATCATCATCGCGCTCGCGATCGCCTTCCTCAGCATCTTTGTCGTGCTGCCGCTTGTCGTCGTGTTCGCCTCGGCCTTCTCGAAAGGCATCGTCGCCTATTTCACGGCGCTGGCCGAGCCTGAGGCGCTCGCTGCGATCAAGCTGACGCTGCTGATTGCCGCGATCTCGGTCACGCTCAACCTCGTGTTCGGCGTGGTCGCGGCCTGGGCGATCTCGAAATTCGAATTCACCGGCAAGACCTTCCTGATCACGCTGATCGACCTGCCGTTCTCGGTCTCGCCCGTGATCTCGGGCCTGGTCTTCGTGCTGCTGTTCGGCGCGCAGGGCTATTTCGGAACATGGCTGCAGGCCCACAACGTCCACATCCTGTTCGCGGTGCCCGGCATCGCGCTGGCGACGATCTTCGTCACCTTCCCCTTCGTGGCGCGCGCGCTGATCCCGCTGATGCAGGAGCAGGGCACCCAGGAAGAGGAAGCGGCGATCTCGCTCGGCGCCTCCGGCCTGCAGACCTTCTTCCGCGTCACGCTGCCCAACATCAAATGGGGCCTGCTCTACGGCGTCCTGCTCTGCAACGCGCGCGCGATGGGCGAGTTCGGCGCAGTGTCCGTCGTCTCCGGCCATATCCGCGGCGAGACCAACACGATGCCGCTGCTGGTCGAGATTCTCTACAACGAATATCAGTTCGTCGCCTCGTTCGCGATCGCATCGCTGCTGGCGATGCTGGCGCTGATCACGCTGGTGGCGAAAACCGTTCTCGAGCGGCGGCTCGACGAGGCAGAGGTGCCCGATGGCGATTGAAGTCACGAATATCGTAAAGAAGTTCGGCAGCTTTGCCGCGCTCGACAACGTCGATCTCAAGGTCGCCGACGGCGAACTGCTGGCGTTGCTCGGCCCGTCCGGCTCCGGTAAGACGACGCTGCTGCGGATCATCGCAGGGCTGGACTGGCCTGACTCGGGCGAGGTCGCGATCGACGGCGAGAACGCGCTCTCGCGCGGCGCCAGCGAGCGTCAGGTCGGCTTCGTGTTCCAGCACTACGCGCTGTTCCGCCACATGACGGTGTTCGAGAACGTCGCCTTCGGCCTGCGCGTGCAGCCGCGCGCGATCCGCAAGGACGAGGCGACGATCCGCGCCCGCGTCAAGAACCTGCTCGATCTGGTGCAGCTCGACTGGCTCGCCAATCGCTATCCGAGCCAGTTGTCCGGCGGCCAGCGTCAGCGCATCGCGCTGGCGCGCGCGCTTGCGATCGAACCGCGGATCCTGCTGCTTGACGAGCCGTTCGGCGCGCTCGATGCCAAGGTCCGCAAGGAGCTCCGGCAGTGGCTGCGCTCGCTGCACAACGAGATCCACGTCACCTCGATCTTCGTCACCCACGACCAGGAGGAGGCGCTCGAGGTCGCCAACCGTGTGGTTGTGATGGACAAAGGCAAGATCGAGCAGATCGGCTCGCCCGGCGAGGTCTATGACAATCCGGCGACCGCCTTCGTGCACGGTTTCATCGGTGAATCCATCGTGCTGCCGGTCGATGTCGCCGGCGATGCCGTCCGGCTCGACGGCCGTCCCCTGAACATTCCAGCCCTGGGTGCGGCGTCCGGCGCGGCAAAGCTGTTCGTCCGCCGTCACGACATGGCGGTCGGCCCGGCGGGAACCGGCGCCTTGGAAGGCGCGATCCGGCATGTCCGTTCGTTCGGTCCGATCCAGCGCGCCGAGGTGGCCCTGTCGGGGAGCGAGGGCAAGACCGTGATCGAGATCGACGCCCCCCGCGACCGCGAGCTGCAAGCCGGCGAAATCGTCTCGCTGCAGCCCCGCCGCTACCGGATCTTTGCCACGCAAGGGTAGGGCTCCAACCGCCCGCTGAAAACCTCCCTTGAAAAGTCTCGTAGCCCGGATGGAGCGCAGCGAAATCCGGGACCTTGCTCCGCGGTCAGGCTGTCCCGGATTGCGCTTCGCTCCATCCGGGCTACGGCCCCCGGAGATCGGTGGCTATTGATGGCCAAAAGTTAGCCCCTGTTCACCATTCAGCCACGGTTGGTATGCAACAACGGCGGGCCAACCTTGGGGGTTTTCACTAGTGAAACGGACGACGGTCGCCCTGTTCGGGCTTCTGGTGCTTGCCGGCTGCGGCACAGAGACCAAAATCCCGGAAGAACCGGCCATGTATCTCAACATGGCGCAGCCCGGCGCCGTGCTGGACAGCCAGGCCGCCGCGATCATGTTCTCGCAGTACCGCCAGAACAATGGTCTCGGTACCGTCGTGGTCGATCCGGACCTGACCAGGCTCGCCGAGCAGCAGTCGCAGGCGATGGCCGCCCGCAACAAGATGGACCATGACGTGAAGGCCCCGCTCGGCAAGCGGCTGGAGGCCGGCGGCTACCCGGCAACCGTGGCGGTCGAAAACATCTCGGCCGGCTATCACACGCTCGCGGAGGCGTTTTCGGGCTGGCGCGATTCACCGCCGCACAAGGCCAACATGCTCAAAAGCGGCGTCACAAAAATGGGCATCGCGGCTGTCTATGCTCCGAATACAAAATACAAGGTGTTTTGGACGCTCATTTTGGCGGCAACCTGATCTCGATAAATTCCGCGTGAACTCCCCTCCGTATCTCGCTGATTGACGCGGCTGCGAACAGCCGCCACGGTGCGCCTTCGAGTCATTTGAACCGAACGGTTACGAATGGATACTTCGGATTCCGCGCCGGCCTCGACGCCGGCGCAAGCGCAGCGGGTGCTGGTTCTCCAGGGCGGCGGCGCGCTCGGCTCCTATCAGGCCGGTGCCTTTCAGGCGCTCTGCCACGCGGGCTTCGAGCCGGAATGGATCGCCGGTATCTCGATTGGCGCCATCAATGCCGCGATCATCGCCGGCAACGAGCCGGACAAGCGGGTGCCGCGGCTGAAGGAATTCTGGGAGATGGTGTCGGCGCCGGTGCCGTGGAATCCGGTCTCGAAACATGAGCGCGCCCGCTCGCTGTTCAACGAGACCAGCGCCGCCATCATCGCGACCTTCGGCGTGCCCGGCTTCTTCACGCCGCGGATTCCGCCGGCGCCGTTGTGGCCTCCCGGCAGCTCGCAATCGCTGAGCTACTACGACACCGCGCCGCTGAAGAAGACGCTGGAGCGGCTGGTTGACTTCGATCGCATCAACGATCTGAAGACGCGGCTGTCGGTCGGCGCGGTCGGCGTCACCTCGGGCAACTTCCGCTATTTCGACAATTACGAGTTCAAGAAGCTCGGCAAGAAGATCGGTCCCGAGCACATCATGGCCTCGGGCGCGTTGCCGCCGGGCTTTCCCGCCGTCGTGATCGAGGGCGAGCATTACTGGGACGGCGGCATCGCCTCCAACACGCCGCTCGACTTCGTACTCGATGAGGAGACCAGCCGCGATCTCCTGATCTTCCAGGTCGACCTGTTCAGCGCGCGCGGGCCGTTGCCGGAGACGCTGCTGGAGGCCGCCGAGCGCGAAAAGGACATCCGCTATTCCAGCCGGACGCGGATGAACACCGATAAGAACAGGCAGATCCACAACGCCCGCATGGCGGTGCGCGACCTGATCGGCAAGCTGCCGGATTACCTGAAGAACGATCCGTCGGTCGAACTGTTGCGCAAGGCGTCGAAGGAGAACACCGTCACGGTGGTTCACTTGATTTACAAGAGCAAGAATTACGAAACCTCGTCGAAGGACTACGACTTCTCCCATGTTGCGATGGTCGAGCACTGGGGCGCGGGCGTCCGCGACGTGCATTTGTCGATGCGTCACAAAGAATGGCTAGAACGGCCGCAGTCCGGGGAAACCATGGTGACTTACGACCTCACGGGGGATGAACCCACATCCCCTGCAAGCAAATAGGAGCGAAGAACAATGGGTACGTTGACAGGCAAGACCGCCGTTGTGACCGGCTCGACCAGCGGTATCGGATTGGCTTATGCGCGCGCCTTCGCCGGCGCTGGCGCCAATATCGTGCTCAACGGCATGGGTGTGCCGGCGGACATCGAGAAGGAGCGTTCCGGCATCGAGACCGACTTCAAGGTCAAGGCGGCCTATTCGCCGGCCGACATGACCAAGCCGGCCGAGATCGCCGACATGATCGCGCTCGGCGAAAAGACCTTCGGCTCGGTCGATATCCTCGTCAACAATGCCGGCATCCAGTTCGTGTCGCCGATCGAGGAATTCCCGCCGGAGAAGTGGGAAGCGATCATCGCGATCAATTTGTCGTCGGCGTTCTACGGCATCCGCGCCGCGGTGCCCGGCATGAAGAAGCGCGGCTGGGGCCGCATCATCAACACGGCTTCCGCGCACTCGCTGGTCGCCTCGCCGTTCAAGTCGGCCTACGTCTCGGCCAAGCACGGCATCGCCGGCCTCACCAAGACCGCGGCGCTGGAGCTCGCGCAGTTCAAGATCACCTGCAACTGCATCAGCCCGGGCTATGTCTGGACGCCGCTGGTCGAGCACCAGATTCCGGAGACCATGAAGGCGCGCAACATGACCAAGGAGCAGGTCATCAAGGACGTGCTGCTCGCCGCGCAGCCGACCAAGGAGTTCGTCACCTCCGAGCAGGTCGCAGCCCTGGCGCTGTTCCTGTGCGGCGACGATGCCGCGCAGATCACCGGCGCCAATCTCTCGATCGACGGCGGCTGGACCGCGGAGTAACCTTCCGGCAGGATTTTCGCCGAAGAATGAGCCGGCCCTGATCCGATCAGGGCCGGCTTTTTCTTTCGATCTGATGATCGCCGCCGGCGGTCAGGCATCCGGCCCGCCTCAATGCTGCGGCGCCGACTGCCGCTTCCCGAACGCCAGCACGTGCAGGCCGAGCCGCGAGCGCACCACGACGAACAGCAGGATCGTCTCGAAGGTCAGCGACAGCGAGGTCGAGGCGGCCGCGCCCATGCCGCCGTAGCGCGGGACGAGTGCGATGCAGAGCCCGACATTCATGAAGAACGACACAGCGTAGGCGGTGGCGCAGATCTTCTGGTGGCCCAGCATGTTCAACAGCCGCTCCACCGGCCCGATCGCCGAGCGCACCACAAGCCCGATCGCGGCGACGAACATGATGCCGTAGCCGTCGACGAATTTCGGTCCGAACAGCCATAGCAGCGGCTTGCCGAACGCGAGCAGCGCGATGGTCGCGAGCAGCGAAGGCCAGAACGTCCAGCTGATCGCGTGTGCGACATAAGCCGACAGCCGCTCCTTGTCGCCGAGTGCATTGTACTCGGCGAAGCGATGCGCCGTCGTTGCCGACATCGCGTAGTGCACGAACGACACCAGCGCCAGCGTCTTCACCACGGCGAAATAGATGCCGACCTCCTCCGAGGAGCGGAATTGTTGCAGCATCAGCACGTCGGTGTAGCCGAGCAGCAGATAGAAGCTCTCGACCAGCATGATCGGCAGCGAGATCGCGAACCAGCCTCTGACGTCGTAGGTCTGCTCGCCCGGCCCGAGATGGGCTTTGAGGCGGCGGTTCAGCACGATCATCTGGCCGATCGCCGCGATGTACACGGCCGCGGCACTCGCGATCATCGCAGCCGTCGCACCGAGATTGAGGCCGAGCGCCAGCGCGCCGGCGGTCAGCGCGATGATCAGTCCTTGGCGCACGATGAACTGCGGCATCAGGCCGAGCTGCATCCAGTCATGCGCGCGCGAGATGCCGTCCTGGGTGTTGGCGACCACGAAGGGCGGCAATGTCAGGCAGCCGATGTAAAGCGGCACCACCGCATTGGGGTCGATCCAGGGCGAGGCGAGGTGGATCACGCCGGCGAGCAGCAGCGCCACCGTGCTTGACGCGGCAAGCACCACCCAGCGGCCGCCGGAGAGGAAGCCGCGCAGCGCGGCGAGGTCGCCGCGCGCGCGATATTCGGGGATGATCTTCTGCGAGGACGGCGCGATGCCGAAATCCATCGTGCTGCCGAGCAGCAGCACCCAGGTCCAGACATAGACATAGATGCCGTAGTCCGAGCCGCTCATCCAGCGCGCCAGCAGGATCTGGGCGAGATAGGCGATCGCGGCGCTGATGACGCGGATGACGAAGATCATGCCGGCGAGGCGCTTGGTGACCGACGCCTCCTTGGTGCCGCCGAGCAGGCGCGCAGCGAGGCCGCGCAGGCGTGCCGCCGGGCCCGATGGCGCAGAGGTTGCGGATTGTGTCTCCATCACAGCCAAGGCGGAAAAATTCCTAAAGCGCCGCAAGGCGGCAATGGCCCCCGATCTATCAACGAAACGTTAAGATTGGGTTGGGTGACGGATGTTCCCATCTTGCATCATCCCGGCCTAGTGCGCGATTGCGCACGGGAGCCGGGATCCAAAACCACAGGGAACAGTTGGTGCGCACACCTTGAACCCCAGCGTGCCTCAGACTGCAGCCGCGGAGTATGGGTCCCGGCTTTCGCCGGAACGACCTATTGGAACGACGCTGCGCCGTCAGTTCAAATTGATATTGAATTCGTAGCTTTTGTCGCCGCCGACCAGCGTCAGCTTCAGCGCGGCACCGTCCGCTTTCGCGCCCGGCGGCAAGCCGTCGAGCTCGAACGAGAAGCGCTTCACGCCCGGCGGCGCATGCTCGACGAGCTTCGGCACAGGCAGCGCCCAGTCGGGCGTCGGTCCCTCGACGAACAGGCTGAGGTCCTTTGACTCCGGCGCGGCGACATCGACCAGCACGTTGTTGCCGTCGCGCTTGACGTCGCGGATCGTGAACGGGGTGGGATCACCGATATTGGCAGGCTTCGGCACCGCGTTGAGCGCTTCAGACAGCGCGGCGTCCTCGGTCGAGGCGACGCTGGCGAATGCGAGCTCGGCCTTCGCCTCTACCGGCACGCACAGCTTCTCGCACACCGCGTAGTTGATGTCGGCGCGCAGCACCAGCGGCTTGTCGGGATTCTTCGCGACGATGCGCAGCGGCAGCACCACCTGGTGCTTGTAGCCGAGCGAGGTACCTCCGGCGCCGTCGTCGAACTGGCGCGGCGCCGGCCACATCACCGTGACCGCATCGACATTGTCCGACTTGGAGAAATCGAACCGCGGCGGCACACCGGAATCGCCCGGCGTGCGCCAGTAGGTTTTCCAGCCGTCCTGCAACTGGAACGCGATGCCGCCGAGCAGCACTGCGCCGCTGCGCGATCCGGCCAGCAGCCTGACCGCCGAATGCGTGTCCTGCTGCCACGGCGAGGCGTCGTCGGCGCGAACCTCCGTTGCCACGGATGCGACGGAAATTATGGCGGCGACGGCAAATGCGGCACGCATGGGAACTGTGACGATCATGAGACGTCTTTACCCGCAACTTTCGTCGCAAACCATTGAATTGCTTGTGATGCATCGCCGCACTGCGGCCGAAGGTTGATTGACAGAACGGCGACCCAATATCAGGATGCCAAATCAGCAGGAAAGGCCTTTGTGGATGCGCCCTGAAGGCAAAACAGGCAAGACTCGCAAGACCGCCGCCGGCGGAAACCCGGCCGTCGGTCCCCATGCCACCGAAGATGGCTATCTCGATGGCCAGATGCTGATCGCGATGCCTGTCATGAACGACCCGCGCTTCGAACGCTCCGTGATCTACATGTGCGCGCATTCCTCCGAGGGGGCGATGGGCATCATCGTCAATCGCCCGGCCGGCAGCATCGATTTCCCCGGCCTGCTGGTGCAGCTCGACATCATCGAGAAGTCGGACCAGATCAAGCTGCCGGAAAATGCCGAGATGATGAAGGTGATGAAGGGCGGCCCGGTCGACACCGGCCGCGGCTTCGTGCTGCATTCCAGCGATTTCTACATCCAGGACGCGACGCTCAACATCGACGACGGCATCTCGCTCACCGCGACGGTGGACATCCTCAAGGCGATCGCCAAGGGCTCCGGCCCCAAGCACGCGATCCTCGCGCTCGGCTATGCCGGCTGGGCGCCGGGCCAGCTCGAGAACGAGATCCAGCACAATGGCTGGCTGCATTGCGACGCCGATCCGGAACTGATTTTCGGCACCGACGTCGACGAGAAATACGCGCGCGCCCTGCGCAAGATCGGCATCGAGGCCGGCATGCTGTCGAACGACGCGGGCCACGCGTAGGCTGTGTTGACGTAGCAGGCGCTCGCGCCTCGGCCCGGTGTCGTCCCTGCGAAAGCAGGGACCCATAACCACAGGATATGGTGTGACGCCGCGCTGCGGCCACAGCGTCGCGCCACAACGGCGCCCTGTGGTTATGGGTCCCGGGTCGCGCTTCGCTTGCCCCAGGACGACGGCAGTGATTTTGGCTGCGACAGCGGAGTACCTACTCCGCCGCCTCCTGCGCCACCGTCGGCTGGGTGCCGGCCACCGTGGCGCGGCGCATGTCGCGGGGCTGCGACTGATCGTAGCGGCGGACGCGGTGCACGGTCTGGCGGTTGTCCCACATCACGAGGTCATGCACCGTCCATTTGTGCACATAGACGAATTCCGGCTGCGTGGCGTGCTCGGTGAGATCGCGCAACAACAGGCGCGCCTCCGGCATGCTCATGCCCCTGATGGCGCCGGCATGCGAGGACAGATACAGCGACTTGCGGCCGTGCACCGGATGGGTGCGCACCAGGCGCTGCAGCACCGGCCTGAACATCTCTTTCTCCTCGTCGGTGTAGTCGAGGAAGCCGAGCGAGCCGCGCGAATACATCAGCGAGTGCTCGCAGATCATGTCGTCGATCTCGGCCTTGGTCTCGTCGTCGAGCGCGTCATAGGCCGCACGCATGTCGGCGAACTCGGTGTTGCCGCCCTTCGGATTGACCACGCGCGCCGACAGCAGCGAGAACTTCGCCGGGATCGGCCGGAACGAGCTGTCGGAGTGCCACAGGCAGTTGCCGAGATTGAACAGATGGGTGCGGTGATCCTTCGGCAGCGGCTTGCCGTCCTTGCCGAGATTGGAGACATCGTTGAGCCCGGAGGAGAGGCGGTAGTCCTCCTTCTTGGTCACCGTGCCGCCGCGCGCGTTCTCGCGCTCGCCGAAGTTCAGCGCGAACGCCATCTGCTGCTCGTCTGATATGTCCTGGCCGTGGAAGACAAGCACGGCGTATTTGTCCATGCCGGCCTCGATGTCGATCGCTTCCTGCTTCGTCAGCGGCTTGCGCAGATCGACGCCGGAGACCTCGCCGACGAAATGCTTGTGAAGCTGCCGGATCAGGACCGTCATTGGCTTATCTCCCCGGATCTCGCGGGCGGTTGTCCCGCTTCGTTTGACGAGAAGGCTACTCCCGACGCACGCGCTGTCAACGCTTCGCGGCAGGATACGGCGATGCGCGGGTCAGGCATTCCGCGCCATCAACCCGCCGTCGACGGGAATCACCGCGCCGGTCAGGAACGATGCTGCGGGCAGGCACAGGCTCAGCGTCATGTGCGCGACCTCCTCCGGATCGCCGTAACGCGCGAGCGCGGTGCGGCGCTTGGCGTAGATCGTCTTGTGCTCTTCGGAGATGCGGTCGGTGATTCCTGTGCGGATCGGGCCCGGGCAGATGCAGTTCACGGTGATGCCTTCGCGTCCCAGTTCCACCGCGAGCGAGCGGGTCAGGCTGGTGACGCCGCCCTTCGCCGCGGAGTAGGGGCTGTGCATCCCGGTCGCGCCGAGTGCTTCGGTCGAGGCGATGTTGACGATGCGCGGCGATCGCGACTTGCGCAGGTATGGCAGTGCGGCGCGGATGATGCGCGGATGCGCTGTCAGCATCACCGCGATGCCCTTGGCCCAGGCGTCCTCATACCCGGGATCGTCGATCGCCACGCGCACCGAGATGCCGGCATTATTGACGATGATGTCGAGCCCGCCGAAATGCGCGGCGACATCGTTGACGACCCTTGTAATCGCATCGCGATCGCTGACGTCGAGCGTCCACGCCTTTGCCGAGCCGCCGCTTGCTGCGATCTCCTTCGCCACCGCTTGCGTGCCCTCTTCGGTCAGGTCAGTGACCGCGACATTGGCGCCTTCATCGGCGAACACGCGTGCAGTGGCGCGGCCCATGCCGCTGGCGGCACCGGTGACGAGAACGGTAAGGCCCTTCACCGAGCGGCTGAGCTGTTTGAATTCGGACATGACGGATTCTCGCGGGATGAAATTTGGCGCGTTGTGAGAGTGACGAGGCTGGCACCGATCCGCAGAGACGTCAAACCACTGATCCGCTATCGCCACGCGCGCAGCGCGTTAACGCAAGTTCTGCGTCGGCTTTTGCGTTGGCTTTTCGAAAAGGATCATGCTCAATCAAGAAAACAACACGGGAGAGGAACGCGATGAACGAGCTCGATTTCGGCGGCAAGCAGGTACTGGTGGTCGGCGGCTCCAGCGGCATCGGCAACGGCATCGCGCAGGCCTTCCGCGCCAAGGGCGCGCGCGTTGCCGTGTACGGCACCCGCGCGCAGGCGAGCGACTATTCGGCTGAGGAAGGCTCGCATCTCGACGGCCTCGCCTATGCGCAGCTCGACGTCAGCAATCCGCAAGCGATCGAGGACCTCACACCGGCATTCGATCGGCTCGACGTGCTGGTGCTGGCGCAGGGCGCGGTGATTTACCGCCGCGGGGAATTCCAGATGGAAGGTTTCCGCAAGGTGATGGAAGTCAATCTGATGAGCTTGATGGCCTGCGCCACCAAATTCCACGCGATGCTGAGCGCGAGCAAAGGCTCGCTGATCATCGTGAGCTCGACCGCGGCCTATCATTCCACCATGGGCAATCCGGCCTACAACGCCTCGAAGACCGGAGCGGTCGGTCTGACCCGCACGCTCGGCGAGGCCTGGGCGGAGAACGGCATCCGCGTCAACGGCATCGCGCCGGGCCTCGTCGACACCAAGATGACCAAGGCGACGACCGCGAATCCAAAGCGGCTCGAAGGCGCGCTCGAGCGCATTCCGCTGAAGCGTCTCGGCACGCCCGCCGACATGGCCGGCGCCGCGCTGTTCCTGGCCTCGCCGCTCGCTTCCTACGTCGTCGGCCAGACCATCATTGTCGATGGCGGGCTCATTCTCTAGCTTAGGAACTTGGGCGAGGTTCCGCGGTTGGCTCCCTGACAGTTTCAGGGAGCAGTCATGATGGACAAGGATCGGATTTTCGGAACGGCGAAGGAATTCGCGGGCAAGGCCGAAGGCGCCCTGGGCGATGCGACCGGCGACGCGCAGACCCAGGCCTCGGGCCGCGCGCGCGAAGCCGCAGGCGCAGTGCAGGATCTCTACGGCCAGGCCAAGGATGCCGCGCGCGACGCCGCCGACACTGCGGTCAACTACGCCAAGGATACGTTCAAGGATGCCTATGAGAATCGCGGCGAGACGATCCGCGACGGGCAGAAGGCGATGGCGAGATCAGTGCAGGACAATCCGCTCGGCGCCCTTCTGATCGCCGGCGGTATCGGCTTTGCGCTCGCGCTCCTGATGACGCGCCAGCCGCGCCGTCCGCCGTCACGCTGGCGGTACTACGGTTGAGCCTCACTCACCGTCATTGCGAGGAGCGAAGCGACGAAGCAATCCATCCATCCGTCCGCGTCTGCGGATCGATGGATTGCTTCGCGGAGCCTGTCGTCCGGCGGCGCTTCGCGCCGACCGGATGGCTCGCACTGACGTGGATGTAGCTTCAATTCGACGAGAAGGCGCGCCGCCTACTGCCAGGGATTCCCCGGCCCAGCGGCCCGCTGTCCGACATTGCGCGGCGGCCGCGGCGGCGGGGCGACCAGCGGGCGCTGCTGCGGCGCGCCGAAACCGAAGAAGTCACGCAGCCAGGGCTGAGTCTGCTGTTGTGGCTGCTGCTGGGTTTGGGCCGGACGGAACACGCGCTTTGCCGGCTTCGGCGCGGTGATGATCGAGCCGTCGGGCGCGATCGCTGTGGTCGAGGGCGGCGGATTCGCAGGGCCCCCCGTCGGGGCGGCCGGCATGGTCGCGGCAACCGGCACGTCACCCTTGGCCTGCTCGCGCCCCATTTCGCGGCGCGGCCAGGCGAAATCATCGGCGCGGCCGGCCGGCGGCGCCAGCGCCTCGCCCTTCACCAGCGTGCGCGCGGCGAGTGCATCGACCGCGGCGGGCCGCGAGCCGGGGCCGCCGAGCAACTGATCGGTGCCGACCGTGGAGGCGACCAACGGCAGCACGGGGCCTGCCAGCGGCCGCGGCGCGGGCTTGCCGGGCTCGGTGCTGGTCTCGGGCGTCGCCGGTTCGCTCGGCAGCGCGATCGGACCGGTGCGCACCGCGAGCAGGCGGGTCACCTCGCGCTCGACATAGTGCGCGAGCTTGCGCGCGCCGGCCTTGGTGAAGAACACGCCGTCATCGGAGCGCAGCTTGCGCGGCTGGCCTTCGAAGTCCGGGCCCTTCTGCATGAAGCGGCCGGCCTCGTCGACAAAGCCGTCCCAGACGTCGACATAGGTGATGCCGGCCTTGCCGGCGCCGTCGCGATAGAGCGCGTCGAGGAACAGCATGTCCGACGTGCCCTTCTGGCCGCGGATCGCGGGCAGGCCGACCCACAGCACCGGCACGCCCTTGCTCTTCAGCACGTTGATCAGCTCCTCGATCTTCTTGCCGTAGAGCTCGACCCAGCGGTCGTCGCGGAAATCATAGAGGCCGTTGGGCGAGCGCGCGGTCTTTTCCGGCGCGGCCTGCGAGTCGGTGTCGGCGTCGTCGGCCGGCAGCTCGGCGTCGGCCGGCTTGTTGTCGGCCTTGGTATCAGCCTTGGCATCGGTCTTGCCGTCAGTCTTGGCAGCGGCATCGGGTTTGTCGCCGGGCTTGGCGTCCGGCTTGGCGCGCGCGTCCTTTTTCTCGTCCTTCTTGTCGACCTTCTTCTCCGCGACCGGCTCGCGGATCGCGGTGCGGTCGTTGAGGCCGAGCATCACGACGATCGCGTCGGGGTTTTCGGTGGCGAGAATGCCCTTGGCGGCCGCAGCCCAGTCCGCCGGGTCGCCCTTGGGCTGATAGCGGATCAGGCCGGAGACCGTCTTGTGCTTGCGGATCACGCCCATGTCGGGCTGGTCGGAATAGGCATCTTCCAGGCCGTAGGCGAGCCAGTCGGCCATCGCGTCGCCGATCACCAGCACGTTGCGCTCGGCCGCGGCTTCGCGCTTGGCCGGCGGCGGCGCCCGCGAGAAATCCTCGCGCGGCCGCTGCGGCTGTGATTGCGGCTGCTGCTGCTGGAACGGCGCGAAGAAATCGCCCCCGAACCAGCCGCCACCGCCGCCGTGCTGCGGCGGAGCGCGGCGCTGCGGTTGCGGCGGTCCGCCACCGAAGCCGGGGAAGCCGAAGAACTGCGCCGAGGCGGGCTGCGCGATGCCGATCAACAGCGCAAGCGCCACCGTCAGCGCGACCAGCGGGCCGGCTTCGGTGAATAGGCGCAGGAAGGATTTCGGCTTCGCCATCGAGTTCGTCGCAATGATCAGGAAGTACGTGAGCATATTAGCGGAATCGGGCCGCAAGCGGGCAGCTTTTCCACCATAAATCGGGTGCCTCCGGCCGCCGTCAAGGCACCGGGCAAATATCGGATTTCACGGTTACTTTCGGGGGAGGACCTCTCAGGTCGCCACGCGGGAACTGCGCTCCCTCTCCCGCTTGCGGGGGAGGGTTGGGGTGGGGGTGTTGCCGCGATGGGGCTGGTCATTGTGCGGAGAGAGCCCCCACCCGGATTGCATCTCCGATGCAATCCGACCTCCCCCGCAAGCGGGAGAGGTGGACGAGGTCGTGGCCTCAGCCCTACCGTCCCCGCAGCCGCTCCAGCACCTCGGCGGTGGCAAAACCGTCGGCGGGTGCGCCAATCGAGACCTGGAAGCCGCGCAGCGCCTCGCGGGTCTGGCCGCCGAACTGGCCGTCGGGCGTGCCCTTGTAAAAACCGCGCTGGGCGAGCAGCTGCTGCAGTTCCAGCCGCTCGGCGCGTGACAGCACCCGTTCCTGGCGCGGCCAGGGCTGCACGAAGGGCTGGCCGCCGCGCAGGCGATCGGCGAAATGGCCGATGGCGAGCGCATAGGCCTCGGCCGGGTTGTACTTCATGATCACCCGGAAATTCTGCAGCATCAGGAAGCCCGGACCTTCGGCACCGGCGGGCGCCAGCAGATAGGCCTTGTCGGATGGCCGCGGGAACGCCTGGCCGTTCGGCCGCTTGACGCCGAGTTGCTCCCACTGTGACAGCGGCATCGCCTTGGCGCGGTCGGCCAGCATGTAGTTCAGGCCCTGCGGCAGCACGACCTCGTAACCCCAGCTCGCGCCGGTCTGCCAGCCGTCCTTCTTCAGATTGTTGGCGGTGGACGCGATCAGGTCGCTTGGATCGTCGACGACGTCGCGGCGGCCGTCGCCATCGCCGTCGACCGCGTAGCGCTTGAACGCGGTCGGCATGAACTGGGTCGGGCCGAACGCGCCGGCCCAGGAGCCGCGCATCTGCTCGGGCCTGAGATCGCCGCGGTTGAGAATCTCCAGCGCCGACAGGAATTCGTCCTTGAAATAGGCTTGGCGGCGACCGATGCAGGCGAGCGTCGCGGTCGACTGCACCACGCTGCGATCGCCCATTTGGGTCGAATAGTTCGACTCGATGCCCCAGATCGCCGCGATGATGTAGCGATCGACGCCATACGCCTTCTCGGTCGCGTCGAACTGCGGCTTGTATTTCGCAAGGATCTCGCGGCCCTTGGCGAGCCTGGCGTCGCTGACGAGGATGTCGAGATAGTCCCAGATCGCCTTGGTGAATTCCGGCTGCGAATCCAGCAGATCCATGATGCGCAGGTCGGGCTGCAGGCCCGCGGTGAAGCGCTCGAAATTCTGCTGGGTGATGTTGCGCCGCGCGGCATCCGGCCACATCGCCGCGACGCAATTGGGGAAGTCGGATGCGGCCTGGCGGATTGCGGCTGCCGTCATCAGCGGATGGCCGGAGGCGCCGTCTTCCCCGCTCCAGGGCGGCGCTGCGCCGTCCTGTCCGGTCGCGGCCTGCGGCGGCGTCGCGGCGTTCGGGGAGAAGATGCTGTCGATCAGGTTGGTCAGGCCGTTGCCGGCCGATTGAGCCGGCGTGGCGCCTGGCAGCAGCAGGGCCAGCGCGATCAGGCTCGCGCTGAAAAGCCTGGTCCTTGGTGTTCCGGTCGCGCGCATTCGTCGTGTGCCTGTCAAAATCGTGCCGCCTCAGAAGGCCCCGTCACGGTTTCCAATAGCTTAACAAAGCGCAGCATTTGGGGCGTGACGAAATCGCGCGCGATGGTTTGACCGGCACAAATTGTCCGCCGTCGTCAATCCGCCTTGGACTGTTCCCTGAGACCGGCCAAGACAGCTTCGGCGTTCTCAAAACAGTCGCCGCCCGGCGGCGTGGCTTCGATCCGGGCGATCACGGCTTCCAGCCCGGCCTGGGTTTCAGCCAGTCGATGCCGCAGGGCTGCGACCTCGACCACCTTGGCCTTGAGCGCGGCCACCAGCGTGTCGCGGCTCCAGTCTCCCTTGCCGTGTGGCGGCAGCAGGTTCCGGATCTCGTCGAGCGAAAATCCGGCCTGCTGGGCCATCACGATGATCTCGAGGACCTGCCTGGTTCCGCGCGAATACTGCCGGTAGCCATTCAAGCCGCGATCGATCGACCCGATCAGGCCCTCGCGCTCATAGAAGCGGATGCGCGATGGCGCCAGGCCAGACTCCCGAGCCAGTTCCCCGATCTTCATTGCGGCGCTCCTTCGGGCTGCTTGACCTTAAAGTTTACTTTAAGGTTAGGGTGCCCGCAGATCAACACGGAACTCGATAAGGAAGCTTGGCTCATGTCGCCGTTCGAATCCCTCAACCTGCCCAACGGAAGCAGCGTTCCCAACCGCGTCGCCAAGGCGGCGATGGAGGAGAACATGGCCGACGCCGGGCACCTCCCGTCGGCCGAGCTGCTGCGCCTTTATCAGGCCTGGGCCGACGGCGGCGCCGGCCTCATCATCACCGGCAATGTCATGATCGATCGCCGCGCGATGACCAGTCCGGGCGGCGTCGTGCTGGAGGACGGCACGCCGCTTGAATCCTTCCGCAACTGGGCGCGGATTGGCCGGGCCAAGGGCGCGCAAATCTGGCTGCAGCTCAGTCATCCGGGGCGGCAGATGATGAAAAACATGGGCCAGCCAACCCTGGCGCCATCGGCGGTGGCGCTCGATCTCGGCAAGCATTCGAACCTGTTCGCGATGCCCAAGGCAATGACCAAGCACGACATCGACGAGGTGATCGCGCGCTTCGTCACGGCCACGAAGCTCGCAGAGCAGGCCGGCTTCTCCGGCGTGCAGATCCATGCCGCGCACGGTTACCTGATCAGCCAGTTCCTGTCGCCCTTGAGCAACCGGCGCACCGACCGCTGGGGCGGCTCGCTGCAAAATCGGGCGCGTCTTTTGATCGAAACCGTCAAGGCCGTCCGCGCCGCGGTGTCGCCGGGCTTCTCCGTTGCGGTCAAACTGAACTCGGCTGATTTCCAGCGCGGCGGCTTCGATGCAACCGACGCGAAGACGGTCGTCGAGATGCTGAATGAATTGCCGGTGGATCTGGTGGAACTGTCGGGTGGCAGCTACGAGGCGCCGGCGATGCAAGGCGATGCGCGCGATGGCCGCACGCTGGCGCGCGAGGCCTATTTCCTCGATTTCGCGCGCGACATCGCCGGGGTCGCAAGGATGCCGGTCATGGTCACCGGCGGCATTCGCCGCATCGGCATCGTGCAACAGGTGCTCGACAGCGGCGTCGCCATTGCAGGTATCGCCACCGCGCTTGCCGTCAGGCCGGATTTGCCAAATGCGTGGCGCGGCGGCGAGGATCTGCGGCCAGAAGTCGCGCCCATCAGCTGGAAGAGCAAGCCGATGGCCTCGCTTGCCGCCATGGCCGTCGTGAAATTCCAGCTGCGGCGGTTGAGCCGAGGCCGCGCGGCCAATCCGAACGTTTCGCCGCTGAAGGCATTGGTTCTCGCGCAATTGCGCACGGCGTCGCTCACTCGCAAATATCGCCGCTGGATCGCGTCATCTGCCAACGCGACGGCCGCGTCTCACGGCACGTCAGCGCGGTCGCGCGCCAATGTGCGGGCCGTCGGGATGCCTCGGTAAACCATACGCATGGGCGGAAAAGGACGGATCCGTGCGCATCACACATCCGCCTTTGTTCTCGGCTGCAAAACGGGTACCAAGGAGCGATTGCATTTCGCGCCGTCCCACCCGTTTCAAGGCTCCCGATAATCCCATGAAGATCCGCAAAGCCGTATTTCCCGTCGCCGGTCTCGGCACCCGCGTGCTGCCCGCCACCAAGGCGATGCCGAAGGAGATGCTGACGATCGTCGACAAGCCCCTGATCCAGTACGTGGTCGATGAGGCCCGTGAAGCCGGCATCGAGCACTTCGTGTTCGTCACCGGCCGCAACAAGGGCGTCATCGAGGATCATTTCGACCGCATGTTCGAGCTCGACACCACGCTCGCGCAACGTGGCAAGAAGACCGAGCAGGAGATCCTGGCGCAGAACCAGCCGGAAGCCGGCGCGATGAGCTTCACCCGGCAGCAATCGCCGCTCGGGCTCGGCCACGCGGTGTGGTGCGCGCGCGACATCGTCGGCAACGAGCCGTTCGCGGTGGTGCTGCCGGACGAGCTGGTGCTGAATACGCCGGGCTGCCTGAAGCAGATGATCGACGCCGCCAACAAGCTTGGTGAGAAGTCGAACGTGATCGCGGTCGAAGCCGTGCCGGACGAACTCACCCATCAATACGGCATTTGCGGCGTTGGAAAACGCACCGGCAACATCTTCGAGGTCGACGGCATGGTCGAGAAGCCGCCGAAGGGCACCGCTCCGTCGAACCTGTCGATCACCGGCCGCTATATCCTGCAGCCGGAGATCTTCAACATCCTGGCCACGCAGGAGCGCGGCGCCGGCGGCGAGATTCAGCTGACCGACGCCATGATCGGGCTTGCCAAGACGCAGAAGTTCTACGGCGTCGAGTTCGAGGGCGAGCGCCACGATTGCGGCTCCAAACCCGGCTTCCTCCGCGCCAACATCGCCTTCGGCCTCAAGCGCCCCGAACTGCGCGACGGCCTGATCGCCGAGATGAAGAAGTATCTGGAGAAATAGGGGGCTCCAGTTCGCGCTACGCGCGGCGAGAAGCAAGACTCGGACGGTTCATGTCGCGGGAATGCGAAGCTACGTCCCCACGCACGTCTGTCATCGCCCGCGAAAGCGGGCGATCCAGTACGCCGCGGCTTCTCGATTCAAGCGCCGGCGTCTCTGGAATACTGGATCGCCCGGTCGAGCCGGGCGATGACATTGCGCCAGAACCATCCACGATGTCGTCCCGGCGAAGGCCGGGACCCATAACCACCGAAGTTCATTGTTGCGCGACGCTGGAACGACGAGTCCCATTCACGACACCCGCCGCGGAGTATGGGTCCCTGCTTTCGCGGGGACGACAGCTGTAAGCGTGGCGCTCCTGGTGCATCAAACACGGACGGCATTGTCTCCACTGCACAGTCGAGATCACGCCACCTTGCGCCGTCCCGCACGCTTCGTGTCCTTGGCACCATCCTGCTTCGGCGCACGCAATTCCCGGGCGGCGAGGCTCACCACTTCGGCGATCTGCTGCAGCTGCGCGGCGAGCGGGCTGGTTTTGCGCCAGACCATGCCGATGGTGCGCGACGGCTGCGGGTTCTTGAAGCGCGAGACCGTGACGGGTGCAGAGCGCGTCTCGACCGTCACAGCCATCTCGGGGATCAGGGTGACGCCGATGCCGGCGCCGACCATCTGCACCAATGTCGACAGCGAGCTCGCATCCAGCACCTCGCGCGGCGGCGACGACGATTGCATGTTGCAGAACGAAAGCGCCTGGTCGCGGAAGCAATGGCCTTCCTCGAGCAGCAACAGCCGCATCTCGCGCAGCATCTCGGCGCTCGGTACCGGTGTCTTGGCGTCCTCGCCGGGCCGCACCAGTAGGAAATTCTCGGAGAACAGCACGACCTCGGTCAGCGACGGTTCATGCACCGGCAGCGCCACGATCGCGGTGTCGAGCCGGCCCTCGGCGACTGCCTTGATCAGCTTCGGCGTCAGCGTCTCGCGGACATGGATGTCGAGCTCGGGATGCAGCCGCGCCAGGGTCTCGATCACCCGCGGCAGCAGATATGGCGCAATGGTCGGGATCATTCCGACGCGTAGCCGGCCGGCGAGCTTGTCGCGCGAGGCGCGCGCGAAGTCGCCGAGCTCGTCGACCGAGCGCAGGATGTCGCGCACGCGATGCAGCAGGTCCTCGCCGAAGGTCGTCAGGGTGACCTGCCGGGCATTGCGTTCGATCAGCACGCCGCCGACCGCTCGTTCCAACTCGCGGATCTGCATCGACAGCGCCGGCTGCGACACCGCGCAGGCATCCGCGGCGCGCCCGAAATGCCCGTGCTGGGCCAGCGCATCGAAATACCTCAGTTGCCGGAGTGTGACATTTATCATCAGATTATCTTATCGGCGCGATCACTAAAGTCAATTTCACCTGATGGATTGGGACGCGTAGAATCGTTCTTGGAAGAGCTCCAGCGCATTCCAGAATCCATCACCTCGGAGAAGAAACATGGACGCAAAAACCGACGACGGCGCGGGCAAATGCCCATTCACGGGCGGGCCCCGCGGGCACGCGAATCGCGACTGGTGGCCGGAGACGCTCGACGTTCAGGTGCTGCATCACAATTCCAGCCTGTCCGATCCAATGGGCAAGGGCTTCGACTACGCCAAGGAATTCAAGTCGCTCGATCTCAACGCCGTGATCAAGGACCTCACGGCCCTGATGACGACATCGCAAGAATGGTGGCCGGCCGACTTCGGCCACTACGGCGGCCTGATGATCCGCATGGCCTGGCACTCGGCGGGCACCTATCGCATCACCGACGGCCGCGGCGGCGCCGGTGCTGGTCAGCAGCGTTTCGCCCCGCTCAACAGCTGGCCTGACAACGCCAACCTCGACAAGGCGCGCCGGCTGCTGTGGCCGATCAAGCAGAAATACGGCCGCAAGATCTCCTGGGCCGACCTGATGGTCCTCGCCGGCAACGTCGCGCTGGAATCGATGGGCTTCAAGACCTTCGGTTTTGCGGGTGGCCGCGCCGACGTGTGGGAGCCGGAAGAGCTGTACTGGGGTCCGGAAGGCACCTGGCTCGGCGACGAGCGCTACAGCGGCGAGCGCCAGCTCTCCGAGCCGCTCGGCGCGGTGCAGATGGGCCTGATCTACGTCAACCCGGAAGGCCCGAACGGCAATCCGGACCCGGTCGCCGCCGCGAAGGACATCCGCGAGACGTTCTTCCGCATGGCGATGAACGACGAGGAGACGGTTGCGCTGATCGCCGGTGGCCACACCTTCGGCAAGACCCACGGTGCGGGCGATCCGTCGTTGATCGGTCCGGAGCCGGAAGGTGGCGCGATCGAGGAACAGGGTCTCGGCTGGAAGAGCAAGTTCGGCACCGGCGTCGGCGCTGACGCGATCACCGGCGGTCCCGAGGTCACCTGGACCCAGACCCCGACCAAGTGGAGCAACCACTTCTTCGAGAACCTGTTCAAGTACGAATGGGAGCTGACGAAGAGCCCAGCGGGTGCGAAGCAGTGGAAGGCAAAGGGCGCGGACGCCGTCATTCCGGACGCGTTCGATTCGTCGAAGAAGCATGTCCCGACAATGCTGACGACCGACCTGTCGCTGCGCTATGACCCGGCCTATGAGAAGATCTCGCGCCGGTTCTATGAGCATCCGGATCAGTTCGCGGACGCCTTCGCCCGCGCCTGGTTCAAGCTCACGCACCGCGACATGGGCCCGATCCAGCGCTATCTCGGCCCGCTGGTGCCGAAGGAGACGCTGATCTGGCAGGATCCGGTGCCGGCGCTCGATCACGCCGTGATCGACGACAAGGATATCGAGGCGCTCAAGGCGAAAATCCTCGCCTCGGGTCTCTCGGTGTCCGAACTGGTATCGACCGCGTGGGCCTCGGCCTCCACGTTCCGCGGCTCCGACAAGCGCGGTGGCGCCAACGGCGCGCGCATCCGCCTTGCTCCGCAGAAGGACTGGGATGTCAACGAGCCGGCCCAGCTCAAGGGTGTGCTGGCCAAACTCGAAGCCATCCAGAAGGAGTTCGGCAAGAAGGTCTCGCTGGCCGATCTCATCGTGCTCGGCGGCGCGGCTGCGATCGAGAAGGCGGCAAAGGACGGCGGCACCAACGTGAAGGTTCCCTTCACGCCGGGCCGCACCGATGCGACGCAGGACCAGACCGACGTCGAATCGTTCGCTCCGCTCGAGCCGCGGGCTGACGGCTTCCGAAACTATGTCGGCGGCAAGCACCAGTTCCTGCAGCCCGAGGAGGCATTGGTCGACCGTGCGCAGCTCCTGCGGCTGACCGGACCGGAATTGACGGTCCTCGTCGGCGGCCTGCGCGTGCTCGGCGCCAATGCCAAGAAGTCGAAGCACGGCGTCTTCACCGGCAAGCCGGGGACGCTGACCAACGACTTCTTCCTCAACCTGCTCGATATGGGCACGGTGTGGAGCGATGCCGGCCAGGGCGTCTATGAGGGCCGCGACCGCAAGACCAAGGCGGTGAAGTGGACCGGCACCCGCGTCGACCTGATCTTCGGCTCGCACTCGCAGCTGCGCGCGTTCGCCGAGGTCTACGGCTCGTCGGATGCCAAGGAGCAGTTTGTGAACGACTTCGTCGCGGCCTGGGCCAAGGTGATGAACGCCGATCGCTTCGATCTCGTGAAGTAAGCGGCCGGTACGTCACGGCAATCAGGGCAGGGCGGCGCTTCGGCGCCGCCCTGTTTCATTTGGGGGATGCCATTGGAAGAGATAAGGCTTTCCGCGTCTTGCTTAGTCGTGCAGCTTCATGTCCCGGATCATCTCCTCGAACTCCGCCTGCGTCGGAATCGCCTCTGGCGATGGCGCCGCGCTGCTCGTCACGATGGGCGCATCGCACTGTGAGGCCCCGCGCGAAGGCCCGAAGATCGCGGTCAGGCTCGCCCCGCACACCAACAGAGCCACGATCCAGTCCAGTACATTGGATGCCGTCATTGCAGCACCAGCATCAGCATTTCCATGCGCCGATGGTGCAGCCGACGCGACGCTTGCGCAATTCGGAAGCTACGAAACGTGACTTCGGCGTAGCCGAGCGGAGTGCCGAAGGCTGGACGCTATCCGGTCCGCGCGCGGCGCCCCTCGATCGGATAGGCCGGATCGTTGAAGCCCGGCGTCGAGGGATGGCCGGCGACGACGAGGCGGTCGATCAGGGCTTCGTCCTCGGCGGTGAAGCGGTAATCGAGCGCGCGGATGTAATCGTCCCACTGCGCTTCGGTGCGCGGGCCAGCAATGACCGCGCTGACGAACGAGGAGTTCAACACCCAGGACACAGCGAACTGCCCGGCGGTGATGCCGCGGCTCTCGGCATGGTGCTTGATCTGCTGCGCGAGCCGCAGCGATTCCGGCCGCCACTCGGTCTGCATCATGCGCTTGTCGTTGCGGCCGGCGCGAGTGTCGGCGGGCGGCGCGGCATCGGGCGCGTATTTGCCGGTCAGCACGCCGCGCGCCAACGGGCTATAGGGCACGATGCCGAGGCCGTAATAGGCGCAGGCCGGGAAATGCTCGACCTCCGGCATCCGGTTCATCGCATTGTAATAGGGCTGACTCGCGACCGGACGGTCGATGCCGAGCCGGTCGCAGATGTTGCAGATCTCGGCGACGCGCCAGGCGCGGTAGTTGGAGACGCCGAAATAGCGCACCTTGCCGGCGCGGATCAGGTCGCCCATCGCGCGCACGGTCTCGTCGAGCGGCGTTGTGTGGTCTTCCTTGTGCAGATAGTAAACGTCGATGTAGTCGGTGCCGAGCCGCCTCAAACTTTCGTCGGCGGCCTGGAACACCCATCGCCGCGACAGCCCGCCATGGTTCGGATCGTCGCCGATCGGGTTGGCGAGCTTGGTCGCGAGCACCCAGTTCGACCGGCTGTTGGAGATCGCGCGTCCGACGACCTCCTCGGACTTGCCGCCATTATAGGCGTCGGCACTGTCAATGAAATTGATGCCGGCCTCGCGCGCCTTCGCCACGATCCGCGACGAGGTCGCCTCATCGGTCGGCCCGCCGAACATCATGGTGCCGAGGCAGATCGGCGAGACCTTCAGGCCGCTGCGGCCGAGCTGGCGGTATTGCATCGATCGTTCCTCCGGAATGACGGGGATCAGCTCTCGTTCTTCAAGATCTTGAACACGCCGTTGGCCATCGCGACACAGCGCTTGTCGACGGTCACCTCGGCCGTGATGAAGATCAGGCTGCGGGTCGAGCGCACCACCCGCGGCCGCGTGGTCAGGATCTCGCCGATCTTGCCGGCCTCGACGAAATGGGTGTCGAGCTGCACCGTCGCAAGCGTCGGCCTGCCCGAGACGAAGCGCGCGGCCATGCCGCAGGCGCGGTCGGCGAAGGTCATGATCACGCCGCCCTGCACGAGGCCGCGGCGATTGTGGTGCTTGTCCTCGGTGATCAGCGCGAGCTCGAGCGCGCCGTCCTTCAACCGCTCCCACAACGGGCCGATCAGCGTCAGGAAACCCGTGGTGTCGGCGATCTTCCAGCCGTCGGATTTGAGTTTGTCCGCGGCCTTGGCCGTCATGAGGAGGGATCCCTTGCTTGCAGATGATTGATCGCAGGAGGCATGTCGTTCCGCTCATTTCATCAATCGCTGTTGTGTTGTAGTCAAGCTCAATGGCCCGCACATTTGACGATGCCACCCGGCGGAATATCGCAGAGCTCTGTGCCGCGTTCGCGCGCCTGGCGCCAGTGGACGCGGCGCCGACGCTGAAGCGCGCGGCGGTCGCGATCGCGCTGACCGAAGGCGAAGACAACAGCAGCACGGCCTTCCTGCTGACCCGCCGCAGCGCGCGCCTGCGCGCCCACAGCGCGCAATGGGCGCTGCCGGGCGGGCGCTGCGATGCCGGCGAGACCCAGCCGCAAGCCGCGCTGCGCGAACTGCACGAGGAGCTGGGGCTCGCGCTATCCGAACGCGACGTGCTCGGCATGCTCGACGATTATCCGACGCGGTCCGGCTATCTGATCACGCCGGTCGTGGTCTGGGCCGGTGCGCATGCGGCGCTCGCGCCGAATCCGGACGAGGTTGCTTCCGTCCATCGCATCGGTCTCGATGCGGTCGAGCCCGACAATGCATTCACCTTCGTCACGATCCCGGAGAGCTCGCGGCGCGTGATCCGCTTCCGGCTCGGCGGCCAGCAAATCCATGCGCCGACGGCCGCGCTGATCTATCAGTTCCGTGAGGTGCTCGCCGGTCGCAACACCCGCGTCGCCGATCTCGAGCAGCCGGTGTTCGCATGGAAGTAGGCCGCAACGATGCGGCTATTTGTGTCGGCGTTTGCGGGCGTTCATCTTCATGACCTTGCCTTGCGCAGCGGGCGGATGCGTTATGCTCTCGGGTTCCGGCGGCGCCCGCGACACATTCTCGTGACAAGAGAACCGTGAACGCGTGTCCGGAAACGATCCGCAATCCGGACGCCCGGCGCGCGCAGGTGCGGCGAGCGTTAACGCGCCGGCGGCGGCGAGCCAGAGTGCCATCCTCATCGCGATCTCCAAGGCCTTCCTCGCGAAAGGTTTTCATCGGAGAACACCGCATTGTGGCGAAAATTCTGGAGCTGATCGCGGCATCCGGCCGCTTGCGCTCCGGACATTTCCGGGCTGACTTCGCGGCAGCGCTTGCTACAACGAGGCCATGCGCCCGCAATTGATTCGCCTCGTTCCTGGATTTGTCGCGCTCGCGCTCGCCGCCAGCGCGCCATCGGTATTGGCCGGCGAGGCCGATGCGTTGCCGCCGTCCGTCGCCAATGCGATGGCGCAGGCCTCGCCGCAGGCGATCATGGAATATCGCCGCAAGCTGCAGGAATATCAGGAGGCGCGCGACGCCTTCGAGCAGGACGCCAGCGCCTATTGGAGCGCGATCGCCGACAAGCGGCGTGGCCGCAACGCCAAGCGCCGCGACCGCGTGCAGATATCGCTGGACGATTACGTGCTGCAGCAGCCGCCGGTCTATGAGGGCCCGAAGCGGCCGGTCAACCCGGCGCCGGAAGAAGAGGGCGGCAAGCCGCCGCGTCCGCCCAAAACGATCCCCGTGGTCTCGGATCTCGTCAGGGCGGCGGCCGAACAATTCCAGTTCACGCCGCAGCGCCCGGCGAGCGAGGTGGAGTTCAAGCGCGCCTATGCCCGCTACGCGCGCGCCGCAGGGCTGACGCCGGAGCAGGCGGTGCGGGTCTATTCGTTCGAGACCGGCGGCACCGGCAATTACGACGTGCAGGCGGGCATCGAGCATGGCGGCAAGCGCGCCATCTCCACCGCGATGGGCTACAACCAGCTGCTCACCACCAACACCGTCGAGCTCCTGGCCGAGCAGGGCCATGAATTCGTGCGGGATCTGACCGCGCGGGTGGCCGCGACGCAGGGTCCGGCGCGCAAGGCCATGGAGCACAAGCTCGCGGTGCTGAAGAAGATGGTCGCGTTCACGCTGACCGTGCCCGACGACTGGTCGGCGCATCAGCGCCTGGCCGACACGCCGCAGGGCTGGGCGTGTCACGCCATGGTGCTCGATGTCGATATTGGCCCGATGCTGCAGACCCACAAGCTGCTGACCTCGGTGATCTTCGCCCGCAACAAGGGCTACACGAGACCGCTGACCGCGGCCGAACTCGAGATGATGAACCTGACCGGCGACGGCACCGGGCTCGACATGGTGACCATGCCGCAGGCGATGCGCGAGCAGGTGCCGACCTCGAACTTCTTCCAGCGCTCGGGCTATGAGCGCAATCCGGTCGCGATCCGTCACAACACCGTGGCCAAGCTGCTCGCTGTCACCAACGAGCGGATGGATTCCAACAGCAACAAGCCCGGCGCGAGGGAATTGGCCGCGGCGTTCTGAGGTCTGCCGAAGCTCTCGACCCTTCTCTTGACGCGGTTTCTTCACGCGAACCGGCGTCCACGTCGCTCGAAAACGCTCTAATTCGAGCCGAACATGAACTTGCCGTCGCCCTCGAGATAGGGCCCGGAGCGCATGTAGAGCTGGCCGTTGTGGCCGATGAAGAACAGCGTCCCCTTCGGCACCTTCTTGGCGCCCTTCAGCAGCGTGTTGGCATTGTTGGTCCCCATCTTGTAGGCCCAGGTCTTGCCGTCCTTGTCATAGGCGTAGCCCATGTCGGTCTTCAGCTCCCAGGGCGCAGCCTCTTGCGCGAATGCACAAGTGGTCAGTGCAGCAAGGGTCGCGGTCGCGATAAAAGTCTTGGTCAAAAAATGCGTCATGATCCACCTCCGGCCGAAAAAAAACGGCGTCGTCCCCACGTTTTTTGAACAAATCACGAACGGCATTCGCGCGTCAATACGACAATCGGCGCGACCGCCCACACGCGCCAGCGACTTTGTGATTTCCTGCATCAAGCTTGGCGACTATTTTCGCGTTACCGTTTACAAACGCTTCGATTGCCGGAAACACTACCTGGGGATGATCGGGATGAGCCACGTCATGAAGATCGGTATCGGTGTCGCTCTGTCGTTCATGGCGCTGGCGTCAGTCGCGCAGGCTGACGAGTTCAAGCTCTCCAACAACCAGCGGATCTCCTGCAGCCGAGGCCTGTCGGCCGGCAAGCTCAACACGGCGACATGCAAGTCCTACGCCTATCTGTTCAACGCCAAGACCTCTGAATACTTCCGCTGTCAGGTCTCGCTGGCGCTGACGCGGGACAACAAGGAGGTCATCAACGTCCAGGCCGACGGTGGCTGCACCAAGAAGCCGCGCATCTTCGAGACCGACGGCAATTACACCTTCGACGCCACCGAGACCGAGCCGCCGAACACCAATTCGTTCTTTGGAACGGGCGGCTATGCGATCTGGGCCAGTGATACCAACACCCAGAAGATCCGCGGCTGCATCACCATCTCGTCCGGTCTCGGCTCCGACATCTCGAAATGCCTCGACATGACGTTTCAGTGACGGCTGTGCGGGCGGCGTGATGCGCAAGCTGCGCCCGGCCCCGCTGTGCCGCTCCTGGCTGTTTCTCGAAGGCGCCAACGAGGCGGTCCTGCAGAGCGCAGCCGCCAGCGGCGCCGACGTGCTGATCCACGAGCTCGAGGACTTCACCCCGCCGCCGCTGCGCCCGAAGGCGCGGGCGCTGGCGGTCGAGCTCTACGCGGCCTGGCGCGACCAGGGCGGGGTGGTCGCGGTCCGCGTCAATCCGCTGGAGCAGGACGGCATGGACGATCTTGCCGCGGTGATGCGCGGCCATCCTGATATCGTCGCGCTGCCGAAGGTCGCCGAGCCGCACCATGTCGTCAAGCTCGACGAGGCGGTGACACGGTTCGAGCGCGACTACGGCATCGCCGAGGGATCGACGTCGCTGTTGCCGAACATCGAGTTCGCGCGCGGCCTGGTGCAGACCGGCGCGATCGCTGTGGCGAGCCGGCGCACCGTCGGCTGCCTGATGGCTTCCGAAGATCTCGCCGCCGATCTTGGCGCCGAGCGCGGCAGCGATGGCCTGGAGCTCGCTTACGCGCGGCAGCGCTTCATCGTCGAATGTCGCGCCGCCAATGTCGTCGCGGTCGACTGTCCCTACACCTGGAGCGACGCTGCAGGCGTCGAACGCGATACGATCTGGGCGCGACGGCTGGGTTACACCGCAAAGAGCCTGGTCGATCCCGCGCATGCCGCCATCGTCAACGGCGTGCTCACGCCGAGCGAGGACGAGTTGTGTCAGGCGGGCAGGATCGTAGCTGCCTTCGAAGCGGCGCGGGCACAGGGCCTTGGGCGCGTCGAACTTGACGGCGCGCTGCTGGAAGTCCCGACCTATTCCAACGCAAAGCGCCTGATCGCGCGCGGCGAAGCGCTACGCGCGATCGATCACAACGCTCGAGCCTGACCGAAGGCCATGCCTTAGGACGCCGGCTGTTTCTCCGAGAAGTGCATGCGCGAGCGGGCGAACTTCTTGACGCCCATCGGCTTGCCGAACAGGTAGCCCTGGACCTGATCGAAATCCATCTCGTGCGCGGCGAGAAAGTCCGCGCGCGTCTCGACTCCCTGCGCAATAACCTGCGCGCCGGCGTCGTGCGCGAGCTCGACGATACGCCGGCACACCGTCTGCTTCAGGCGCTGATCCGCACAACCGGTGACGTATTGATGGTCGACCTTCAGCTGGACGAACGGAAAGTTCGGCAATCCCAGCAGGGATGGCCAGTTCGCGCCGACATTGTCGATCGAGATGCCGATATTATGCAGGCGAACGCGCCGGGCGACATCGATAGCCAAATCGAGATTGTCGACCAGCTCGGCGCTGTCGATCTCGATCAGCAGGCCGGCGAAGGCGGCATGATCCGGAATCCGGTAGCAAAGCTCGCGCACTGCGTGATCGTCGGCGAGAAACGAGATCGGCAGGTTGATCGAGAGATCGACCGGTCCGATCTGTTCGAGGAGATAGCGCCAGTCTTCGATCGCGCGCTCGATCACGAACTCGGACAGCGCATGAAAATGCGGATCGCTTTCGTCGGGGATGAAGTAGGCTGGCGGCACGACGCCCCATGCGGGATGGCGCATCCGGATCAGCGCCTCGGCACCGCTCGGAACCAATGTCCGGAGATGAATTTTCTGCTGATACCACAGCTCAAGCCAGCCGGCCTTCAGCGCTTCGGGCACATCCACTGCCGGGCTCGGTGCGGGCTCGAGCGGCATCAGTGACGCAAGACTGTCACGAAGCGTTCCGGCGCTGAACGGGGTGGTGAGGGCCGGCAGCATGGCGATGCCGTACTCATCGCCGATCTGCCGGACCGCCTTGACGATGATCGAGTCCGGCTGGCCGATGACGAGGACCTTGCCGCCGTAGTCCTTTCTCACCAAAGTCTCGAGAATTTTACTGACTTCGATGCCGTCCACGGACACGCCGAGCACCAGAAGATCGGGCCGTTCCGCGTCGAGGACGGTGTCGAGTTCCAAAGCCTGGCTGCATTCACTGGTGATGAAGCCGAGATCTTCCAGCGCCTCTGCGAGGAAGGTCCGAAGGTGCTTTTTGCTGTCCGCAATGCATGCGCGTGGGGTCAGCTTGCGATGTCCGAACCAGCCGGCTCGCGTTTGTCCGATGTGACTGATGTGGTTCATGCCCCGCCTTACCCGTAATTACCCCGGCTTGACTCGTACATCCAAGAGCGGCGGCAATCATGGAAATTTCTGGTTCATACATTGATTGGCTCGATAACCTTAAAGGACTCAATTCGAATCAAATTACGCTGGAATCGCTGCGTCTCACCGCCGTTACACGCGCAACAAATGCGTCATCTGACGTTCATGAGGGCAATCGTGTCGGAGTTTGCAGGGCGCCGGAAACGTTGCGCGCGTGTGTCATCGCGAGACGATGTTAATGACTGTGGTGTCGGGTCGATGCAGAAGCGGAACTGCACCATTGTCGGACATCGGATCGGGTTGCCGCCGAGCACCAGCGGCGAATCAGATCATCCGTTCTGCGGCGCCAATGCGGTCGTGTGTGCTGTCGTCGTTGCCGTTCGCAGTGTCTCCGGCATCAACGCGCAGTAGCCGATCAGCCCGGCACAAGCGACGGCCGCGAGGAACAGAAATGCGGCGCTGTAACCGGCGTGGACGATGATGAAGCCGCCACAACAAAGATCGGCTTGCGGTCCCAGACGTCGGCCTTGCGTCCGACCAGCATCGCGACCGGCACCATCACCAGTTGCGCCGCGATGATGCAGACCGACATCAGCGACGTCCCGAGGTTGCGATTGACGAACGCGAGCTTCTGCCCGACCGGTGGCAGCATCGCCACATCGCAAAATGACAGATCACGGTCGCGACCGCGAAGACCTGCAGCGGCTTACAGGTCAGCAGCTCGCGAAAGCCGGATGGCCGGTCATGTAACGTGCCATGCTCCCGGCGATGGCGGCGATCGACATCACCGACCCGATCGAGGCCTCGTCCCACCTCCGTTCGGTCAGGAGGTAGATCGCAAGATAAGGGCCGAGCCCGTCCCGCACGTCGGCGAGGAAGAAGTTCAACGCATCAAGCGCGCGCTCAACGGGCTTCCCGGACGGCTGCAAGTGATACCTCGCGGCGAGATTGCGCACCTCAACCCGCTCGCCGGCACAGGGTTCCTGCGCAGGTAAAGTGGTGCTGCCATCGGGGGTTTCGGCCCTGCATGCGTCATTTGGATGGGTTGACCCGGCAGGGGCTGTGCGGCCAATTTCCGGCCCGGCTTAGGGGAGAATAATACTCATGAATTCAAGGTTGATGGCTGCCGCGATCGTGGCCGCCAGTGTTTTGTCCGCGCCTGTCGCACAGGCCCAGCAGTTCATTAACGTGCTCACCGGCGGCACCTCGGGCGTCTACTATCCGCTCGGCGTCGCGATCGGGAAGATCTACGGCGACAAGATCCCTGATGTGAAGACCCAGGTGCAGGCGACCAAGGCCTCGGTCGAGAACCTGGTGCTGCTGCAGCAGGGCCGCGGCGAGATCGCCTTCACGCTCGGCGATTCGCTGAAGGCCGCCTGGGAAGGTGACGCCGAGGCCGGCTTCAAGAACAAGCTCGACAAGCTGCGCACCATCGGCGCGATCTATCCGAACTACATCCAGATCGTCGCCACCGCCGAAAGCGGCATCAAGACGCTCGCCGATCTCAAGGGCAAGAGCCTGTCGGTCGGTGCGCCGAAGTCCGGCACCGAGCTCAACTCGCGCGCGATCCTTGCGGCCGCCGGCATGAGCTACAAGGATCTCGGCAAGGTCGAGTATCTGCCGTTCGCCGAATCGGTCGACCTGATGAAGAACCGCCAGCTCAACGCCACGCTGCAGTCCGCCGGCCTCGGCGTCGCCTCGCTGAAGGACCTCTCGACCTCCAGCGAGATCACGGTGGTCGCCGTGCCGAAGGAGACCGTCGACAAGATCGGCCCGCCGTTCGTCTCCGTGATCATTCCGGCCAATACCTATACCGGTCAGGACAAGGATGTGCCGACCGCTGCGGTCGTGAACTACCTCGTCACCTCGAGCGCGGTGTCGGACGATCTCGCCTATCAGATGACCAAGCTGGTCTACGAATCGCTGCCGGAACTCGCCAATGCCCACGCCGCGGGCAAGGAGATCAAGCTTGCGACCGCCGCGACCGGCAGCCCGGTGCCGCTGCATCCCGGCGCGATCCGCTATTACAAAGAAAAGGGCCTCATCAAGTAGGGCCGGAACGTCCGCTCCTTGCGGTCATTGCGAGGAGCGAGGCGACGAAGCAATCCATTCCTCCGCTTGCGGCGTGATGGATTGCTTCGCTTCGCTCGCAATGACGGGAAGCGTTGTTCCTGACGCGGCTTTCGGCGGGCGGACTCAGTGGATATAAGCGTCGCGGGCACGGCGGGGGGACTAATCAAATGCAGCAGCAGGTGGCGGGCGAAGAGCCCATCAAGGTTGAATTCGACAATTTCGAGCATGGCTTTCCCGAAGGTTTTGGCCCGGGCGCCTGGGGGCATCTGGCCTATGCCATCGGTCTCGCCTTCGCGGTGTTCCAGCTCTATGTCGCGGCCTTCAATTATCTGCCGAGCCAGGTGGTGCGCGGCGTCCATGTCGGCTTCCTGATCCTGCTGACCTTCGGCCTGATCGGCAATTTCACCGCCAAGACCGATTTCGGCCGTGCGGTGAGCTGGATCGTCGGCGCCGCCGGCTTCCTCTGCGGGCTCTATCAGTGGATCTTCTATGCCGACCTGATCGCCCGCGACGGCGATCCGACCAACATGGACCTTGCGGTCGGTACGCTGCTCGCGATCCTGATCTTCGAGGGCACGCGGCGGCTGATGGGCGCGGCGCTGCCGCTGATGTGCGGCGCCTGTCTGCTCTACTGGTTCTTCGGACAATATCTGCCGTCGCCGTTCAACCATCGCGGCTATGATTTCGACCAGATCGTCACCCATCTCTCGTTCGGCACCGAAGGCTTCTACGGCGTGCCGATCTACGTCTCGGCGACCTACATCTTCCTGTTCATCCTGTTCGGCTCGTTCCTGGAACGCGCCGGGATGATCCAGCTGTTCACCGACGTCTCGCTCGGCCTGTTCGGCCGCACCCGCGGCGGCCCGGCCAAGGTCGCGGTGTTCGCCTCGGGCATGATGGGCACGATCTCCGGCTCCGGCGTCGCCAACGTCGTCACCGTCGGCCAGTTCACGATCCCGCTCATGATCAGGTTCGGCTATCGCCGCGCGTTCGCCGCCGGTGTCGAGGCCACCGCCTCGATGGGCGGCCAGATCATGCCGCCGGTGATGGGCGCGGTCGCCTTCATCATGGCCGAGACGCTTGGCGTTCCCTATTCGGAGATCGTCAAGGCCGCCGTAATTCCGGCGATCCTGTATTTCGCCTCGGCGTTCTGGATGGTGCATCTGGAAGCCGGCAAGCATGGCCTCGTCGGCATGAAGCGCTCGGAGATCCCGAGCGCCTGGAAGGCGCTGGTCACCCGCTGGTATCTCGTCTTGCCGCTCGCGGCGCTGGTCTACATGCTGTTCGAAGGCTTCACGCCGCTCTACGCCGGCAGCATGGGGCTCGCGCTGACGGTTGCGCTGATCCTCGGCGCCAGCATCACGCTCGGCTTCTCCAACACCGTCGTGCGCTACATCTTCTGGATCGGCCTTGCGCTTGTGGTCGCCGCGGTGTCGCGCCACGGGCTCGAGATCGTTCCGGTCGCCGGCGTCGTCGTTGGTCTGATGGTCATCGCTGCGATCACACGCGGTGGCCGCGCCACGCTCCGAGCCTGCCGTGACTCGCTCGCCGATAGCGCCAAGTCGGCGCTGACCGTCGGCATGGCCTGCGCCATCGTCGGCACCATCATCGGCATGATGACGCAGACCGGCGTCGGCACCATCTTCGGCAGCTGGATCATCGGGCTCGGCGCCAAGAGCCTGTTCCTCGCGCTGATCATGACCATGCTGCTGTCGATCCTGCTCGGCACCGGCATCCCGACGATCCCGACCTACATCATCACCGCGGCGCTCGCCGCGCCTGCGCTCGCCAAGCTCGGCGTGCCGCTGATCGCAAGCCACATGTTTGCGTTCTACTACGGCATCATGGCCGATCTCTCGCCGCCGGTCGCGCTCGCGGCATTGGCGGCGGCGCCGATCGCCAAGGAGAATCCGGACAAGATCGGCTGGGAAGCGATGCGGATCGCGCTTGCCGGCTACGTCATTCCCTTCATCTTCGTCTATTCGCCGGCGTTGATGCTGCAAGGCAATGATCCGATGGTCGCCCAACTCGGCTTCTACGGCGCGGTGTCGCTGGCGACCTTCAAGGCGCTGGTGGCGATCGCCCTGTTCGGCATCGTCGCGATCGGCTTCCTGTTCACGCGACTGACCCTGATCGAAATCGCGGTCGCCTTCGGCGCCGCGCTCTGCCTGCTCGGTGACTTCCAGTTCTCGGATACGGCGGGCTTCACGCTCGCTGCCGCGGTCGTGCTGTGGCAGTGGCGGCAGCGTCCGCGCAACGCGGTGGCGGCGGCTTGAGCCTATGCCTCGCATCCGCCGGTGTCGTGAAGGCGCTGTCGATCGCGGCCTTCACACTCGCCTGGACGCATTCGATCGAGAAGATCGCCTGGCAGGAAGACTGGCTGGTCACGCCGGCCGGGCTGACGCTGCAGCAGGCGCGCATCAAGGGCACCGGCGCCGGCATGGAGCCGCCGCCGGAGGCGCACCTCATTGGCGGCTGGTTTCAATGGTCGCCGCCGCCCACGCCAAGGCCCGAGGTCGTGCTCGGCAATTCCGGCGCGGCGGGCGAATGGCACCTGTGCCATGCGGGACGCTGCCAGACGCTATCGGAGATTTTCGGGCATCCGATCGGTGCTAATGTCACGACGATGAGTGTGTGTAAAAGTCCGTAGCCCGGATGGAGCGCCAGCGTAATCCGGGGCCAGTGTTCCCGGATTGCGCTTCGCTTCATCCGGGCTACGGGTTACGTCAGACTGCAAGAACAACAAGGGAGAACAGGTGATGGATCGGCTCAAGGGCAAGGTTGCGATGGTGGTCGGCGCGGGCTCGATCGGGCCCGGCTCGGGCAATGGCAAGGCGACCGCCGTGACCTTCGCGCGCGAGGGCGCCAGCGTGTTCTGCGTCGATCGCAACGGCGCGGCGGCCGAGGAGACGGTCAAGATCATCACCGGCGAGGGCGGCAAGGCCGCCGCATTCACCGCTGATGTCTCGCGCGCCAGCGAGGTCGAGGCGATGGTTGCGGCCTGCCTGAAGACCTATGGCCGTATCGACGTGCTCGACAACAATGTCGGCATCGCCGAGGTCGGCAGCGTGGTGGAAGTCGCGGAAGCCGAGTGGGACCGCGTCTTCGCGGTCAACCTCAAGAGCGCCTATCTGTCGATGAAGCACGTCATTCCGGTCATGATCAAGCAGGGCGGCGGCTCGATCATCAACATCTCCTCGATCGCCTCGATCCGCCATGTCGGCATTTCCTATGTCAGCTACAATGCGAGCAAGGCCGCGATGAACCAGATGACGCGCTCGTCCGCGGTCGAGTTCGCCTCCAAGCATGTGCGCGTCAACGCGATCCTGCCGGGATTGATGAAGACGCCGATGGTCGAACATTCCGCGGGTCTGGCGCAGAGCTACGCCAAGGGCGATGTGGAGGCGATGTGGCGCGCCCGCGACGCGCAGGTGCCGATGGGGCACATGGGCGACGCCTGGGACGTTGCCAATGCCGCGCTGTTCCTGGCATCGGACGAATCGAAATATGTCACCGGCATCGAGCTGGTGGTCGACGGCGGCATCACCTCGAAGTCGGGTGCCTGAGGAGCTAGGGTATCACGCCTCGACGCTGAGCTCGGCGCGGTCGAGCTCTTCCTCGACCAGATGGAATGCGTCGTCGCCGATGGTCTCGGTGCGACGCAGATTGAGCAGCGCCTGACGCGCAGCCGCGATGGCGCGGCGGCGGATCGGATCCGACGGCAGCTCGCGTGAGGTCAGGCCGCCGTCCGGGTCGTTCTCGGCGCGCAGCAGCACGGCGCGGTATTCGAGCCGGAGGATCTCGGCCTCTTCCGACGGGTCCGCGTCGATCTCCTCGAGCGCGGCGCGAAAGACCACGCCGCGGGCATGGGCCGCCTCGCGTCCGACCGGATCGTCGTCATCGAAATTGAGCGCCAGGATCAGCGGCCGCAAGGTCAGGCCCTGGATCACGAGCGAGCCCAGCACCACGGCAAAACGCCGTCAGCAGGATCAGGTCTCGGTACGGAAACCATTCAGGCAGTGCAAACGCGGCGGCGAGCGTCACGATACCGCGCATGCCGCACCACGACACGATGAAGCCGCGCTTCAAGGTCGGCACGGCCTCCACCACATGGGCGGGCAGCCAATGGCGCGCCTTCAGCAGGCGCAGCAGGGCGCCGTAGGGCATCACCCAGAGGATGCGGGCGAGGATCACGACGGCGAGGATCGCGGCGGCAAAGCTGCAATATTTCCACCGCACCTCGTCGTCGAGCTCCGACCAGATCGGGCGCAATTGCAGGCCGATCAGCATGAAGGCGAGCACGTTGAGCACGAACACGACGGTCTCCCACACCGCATAGGACGACACGCGCAGCCGTGCCGAGGTGCGGGCCGGCGCGGTGCGGGCGATGGTGATGGCATAGGCGATGATGGTGAGGATGCCGGACAGGCCGAGATGCTCGGCGACGATCCACACCATGAAGGTGCCGCCGAATTGCGTGATGATCGCGCTCGGCGCCTCGGTGATGCGGCGCGTGATCATCATCCAGACCCGCGCGAACAGGTAGCCGGCGGCGAGGCTGCCGACCAGCGCGACCGTGATCGACGGCACGAATTCGCGGATCTTCATGTGCTCGGCGGCGACGAGGCCGACCGCGACGCGATAGATCAACAGCGAAGTGGCATCGTTGAGCAGGCTTTCGCCTTCGAGGATTTTCTGGATCCGGTAGGGCAGGTTGACCTGGCGCAGGATCGCGGTGGCCGCGGCCGCGTCCGGCGGCGCCACGATGGCGCCGAGCGCGATTGCGACCGGCCAGGGCATGTCCGGGCGCAGCCAGTGCGCGACCACGGCGACCGCCGCGGTCGTGACGCCAACCGCGACCACGACCAGCGTCGAGACCGGCAGCCAGTTGTTGCGGAGATCGCGCAGCGAGGTGTCGTAGGCGGCATCGAGCAGCACTGGTGCGACGAACAACGCCAGCGCCAGTTTCGGTTCCAGGGCCCAGGTCGGCGCCCATGGCAGCAGGGTCAGCAGCACGCCGCCGAGCGCAAGAAAGGTTGGGTAGGGCACCTTGATCCGCCGCGCCAGCGCCGACAGCGCCACCGCTGCGAGCAACAGGCCGATGATCCATTCGAATGTCAGCAAGGCGGACCCCCAGATACGGCTCCAAGTACGGCTCCAGGTGCAGCCGATCGTCGCAATTGACGTATAATCCAGCGTGTGGTTTTGCGGCAAATGGCGCGCTGCCGGACATCAGAGGCCGGTGGTTCGGGCGCGGGAGAGGGATGTCTTGTCGGCAATCGGGATGCGACGCGGCTCTGCAAATCGGGCCCTGAATCTGGCCCTGACGCTGCTGTGCGTTTGCCTGTCAGGCACGCTGACATCAGGCGTTGCGCGCGCGACGAGCAGCGAGCCCGGCAAGGATGTGCAGGCCGATGCCGGGCCCTGCATGGCCGCTGCCGCGGCGGCGGACGACGACAAGACCATCGAGGCCTGCGGCGCGCTCATCGACAATGAGAAGGCGACCAGGCCGGATCGAATCAAGGCGCTCCTGGCACGCGCGGCCGCCTTTGACCGCAAGCAGATGATCGACCGCGCGATCGCAGATTACGACACCGTGCTTAGGCTCGATCCGTCGCTTGCCGACGCCCACAATGCGCGCGGCGAGTTGTGGCGCCGCAAGGGCGACCGGCCGAAGGCGATCATGGATTTCGGCGCCGCCGTCAAGCTCAACCCCGATCACGCCGCCGCCAAGGCCAACTACAAATCGTTGTCGCTGGAGCTGGAGCGGATCGGCGCCATGATGGCGGTCGCCGGCAAGCCGAGCTTCGATTGCCGCAAGGCGCGCCGGCCGGTGGAGAAGGCGATCTGCGCCAATCCCGCGCTCGCCGATCTCGATCGCGAGCTCGGCGCATCGACCTTTCGCGTTGTGCGCGAGGCAAAAGATCCGCACCAGGCGCGCGAGCTGCAGCGCGATCAGGACCAGTTCATCGTCCGCCGCAATGCCGAATTCGGCAAGCCGGGCTATGACCTGCAAAAGGCGATGCGCGAGCGGCTGCAGCGGATCAACGGGGTTGACGGGTACTAGAGCCCCGTCCCGAAAACGTTTTCGTTTCACCCGGCCGAAGGTCGCGGTCATTTCGGCTTGAAACGGCGCCGCTTCCCGTGACAATGGTCGGCAAATGACGCGCGACCGCGCGAGGGAGAAACGCGATGAACATCCAGCAGAGCCGGTATCATGAGGTGTATGCCCGCTCGCTTCGAGACCCCGAGGGTTTTTGGGCGGAAGCGGCGCGCGAGATCGACTGGATCGAGCCGGCCAAGAAGATCTACGATCCCTCCATGGGCACCTACGGACGCTGGTTCGCAGGTGCCGCGGTCAACACCTGCTACAACGCGCTGGATCGCCATGTCGCCGGCGGCCGCGCCCGCCAGGTCGCGCTGATCCACGATTCGCCGCTTACCAACACGATCACCAAATTCACCTATTCAGAGCTTCTGAAAGAGGTGCAGACGCTGGCCGCGGTGATGCAGGATTTCGGCGTGGCCAAGGGCGACCGCGTCATCCTCTATATGCCGATGGTGCCGGAGGCCGTCGTCGCGATGCTCGCCTGCGCGCGGATCGGCGCGGTGCACAGCGTGGTGTTCGGCGGCTTCGCGGCCAAGGAGCTCGCGACCCGCATCGACGACGCCAAGCCGAAGCTGATTTTCTCGGCGAGCTGCGGCATCGAGCCCGGGCGCATCGTGCAATACAAGCCGCTGCTCGACGAAGCGATCCGCCTCGCCGGCGCCAAGCCGGAGACCTGCATCATCCTGCAACGGCCGCAGCAGGCCTGCGAGCTCACCGCGGGCCGCGATCATGACTGGGCGACGCTGCGCCGCGCCGCATTCGATGCCGGCAAGGCCGCGCCCTGCGTACCGGTCGCCGCGACCGATCCGCTGTACATCCTCTACACGTCGGGCACGACCGGAATCCCGAAGGGCGTGGTGCGCGACAATGGCGGGCATCTGGTGGCGTTGAAATGGTCGATGCACAATCTCTACGGCGTGAAGCCCGGCGAGATCTGGTGGTGCGGCTCCGACATCGGCTGGGTGGTCGGCCACTCCTACATCGTCTATGGCCCGCTGATCCACGGCGCGACCACCATCATGTATGAGGGCAAGCCGGTCGGCACGCCGGATGCCGGCGCGTTCTGGCGCGTGATCTCAGAGCACAAGGCGGTCGCCTTCTTCACCGCGCCGACCGCATTCCGTGCGATCAAGAAGGAAGACCCCGAAGGCAAGCTGCTGAGGAGCTACGATCTCTCGCGCTTCCGCACGCTGTTTCTCGCCGGTGAGCGCGCCGATCCGCCGACGGTGGAATGGGCGGAGCAGCAGCTCAAGGTGCCGGTCATCGATCACTGGTGGCAGACCGAGACCGGCTGGTGCATCGCCGGCAATCCGGTGGGGCTCGGCCAGTTGCCGGTCAAGCACGGCTCGCCGACGGTGCCGATGCCGGGCTATCAGGTCGACATCGTCGACGAGGCCGCGAAGCCAGTCCCTGCGGGCACCATGGGCTCGATCGTGATCAAGCTGCCGATGCCGCCGGCCTGCCTGCCGACGCTGTGGCAGCAGGACGATCGCTTCAAGGACGCCTACCTCACGGAATTCCCCGGCTACTACAAGACCTCGGACGCCGGCTACAAGGATGAGGACGGCTATGTCTGGGTGATGGGCCGCACCGACGACATCATCAATGTCGCCGGTCACCGGCTCTCCACCGGCGGCATGGAGGAGATCCTCGCCTCGCATCCCGATGTCGCCGAATGCGCCGTGCTCGGCGTCAAGGATGCGATCAAGGGCGAGGTGCCCTGCGGCTTCCTGGTGCTCAAGGCCGGCGTCACCAAGGCGCCGGATCAGGTCGAGAAGGAAGTCGTGGCGCTGGTGCGCGAGAAGCTCGGGCCGGTCGCCGCGTTCAAGCTCGCGATCACGGTGGCGCGGTTGCCGAAGACCCGTTCCGGCAAGATCCTGCGCGGCACCATCAAGAAGATCGCCGACGGCGAGCCCTGGACCATGCCGGCGACGATCGAGGACCCCAAGGTGCTCGACGAAATCGGCGAGGCACTGAAGGGCAAGGCGTAGTTTGCTCGTTGCGCTGTCGGCGCGCTGCCGAGAGAGCGTGTTGCTCGGCACCCTCTCCCACAAGGGGAGAGGGAGCCTTACCAGCGTGCTCACCTGACGTGAGCTAGCCACCTGATGGAAGGGTTCCCTGTCCCCTTGTGGGAGTTCGAGGCGAGCGAAGCTCGCTCTCGAGGTTAGGGAGAGGGGTGGCCCCGGGCGAGATCCATCAATGAGCGCGCCATCGTGCAATCGGGCCCTGCGCACCCTCGAAACCCATTGGAAGCAAAATGGCCTTGATTTTGATGGATTGCCGGGTCATCCCGGCCTTCCCTGTCACATGCCACGAGATACGGACCACCGGATGCGATCCATTTCCGCACGCGCGCCCCTTGCATTGCTGCTCGCACTGCCGCTGCTGGCAGGCTGCCTCGAGCGCGGCCGATCGCCGATCGCGGAGAGCATGGGCGACGACGATCAATACTGCCAGGGCAATGGCAAGGTCGCGGTCGGCTCGCCGGAATATGTCGCCTGCCGCAAGGATCGCGACGTCCAGCGCCAGAACGCCGAAGCCCGCACCGATCGGCGGCAGCGCGATCTCGGCGAATACATGATGAACAATCCGGACCGCCACTAGGGCCCCGGTCCGATGAATCGGAACGGGGCCCTGGATTCTTGCTTTGACGCGTTTTCTTCACGCGAACCGGTATCCACTTCGCTCGAAAACGCTCGAGGCGCCATGGTGACGGCCCGCCCGGTGAGGTATGCGTGGATTGCCGCCGGGCCCAATTCCGGCAAGGCATCGGCGCGCCGCATACGACAATGAGCGGCCCTTTTGGATGAGACCAGGTCCTGTGCTTGTGGAAGGCGAGCTCGCGTTGCAACGTGACAGGATCGGTGAGCTCGACGGGCTGCGCGCGATCGCGCTGCTGATCGTCGTCATCTGGCACTATTTCGGCGCGCCGGACGGTCCGCAGTGCTGGCCGTGGAAACTGCTGCATGTCGGCCGCTTCGGCGTCGACCTGTTCTTCATTCTGTCCGGTTATCTCATCACGGATATTCTTCTGCGCCACCGTGCGGCCGAACGATATTACTCGGCCTTCTACGGCAGGCGTGCGTTTCGCATCTGGCCGCTCTACTACCTGATGTGCGCTTGCGCGGCGATCGGCTGGTATTTTTCGTTAAGCCCTGATCTGTTCGACACCAGGGGTGTGCCCGGCTGGCTGTATCTGTTCGGCTTGCAGAATTTCGGCATGGCCAAGGCGCAGACCGATGGCGCTTACTTTCTGGCCGTGACCTGGTCGCTCGCGATCGAGGAGCAGTTTTATCTGCTGTTTCCGTTGCTGGTCCGGAACATCCCGTCCGAGCGGCTGTTTGCGATCCTGCTCGTGCCGATCCTGATCTGCCCGGTCGGGCGCCTGATCGATAGCGCGCTGCCGGACGCCTACGGCTGGTACGTGCTGCCGCAATTCAGGATCGATTCGCTTGCGATCGGGGCGCTGATCGCCTGGTGGCGCCTCTATCGCAAGCCGGACGCCGAGGTCTCCGGACGCGTCGCCACCATCCTCAAATGGTCGAGCATTTCGCTTCCCCTGCTGTGGCTGCTCGGATGGAAGCGCTGGTCGGTGGCGTTCTCGCACACGCAGGTCGAGATCTTCTTCGGTTCTCTGCTGTTCGTCGTTCTGGAAAACCGCGGCTCGCCAAAACTCGCGCTGCTGCGCAGTTCGGTCGCGAACTTCTTCGCCAGGACGTCCTACGCGGCGTATCTCACCCACCACGTCATCCTATACCTGCTGTTCGCCGTGCTGCATCAACCGAGGACGGTCGGGAGCCTTGCCGGCATCTCGCTGACCTTCGGCGCGTTCGCGCTGACGTTCGCCCTGTGTGCCCTGAGCTATCGATATTTCGAACGTCCGCTGCTCGACTTCGCCCACCGGCGCTTCTCGTTCGGGTAGGCGAAAGCCGGCCACCGGCGCGCCGCTCGCGGGATTAAGCTCCGCGTGCCCCAAACAAAAAACGCGGCGGGTTGCCCTGCCGCGTTTCGTATTCCGGTCTTCGCGAAAACTAGCCGGCGCTTTATTCTTCGTCGTCGGCCTTCTTGCCGCCGATCGTCTTCAGCTTGGCGAACACGGCATCGACATTGAGATCGTCGTGCCGCTCGATCGGCTGATCGTCCAGCTCGTCCTTGCGCGTGGTCTCGGAGGCCGGCAGCAGCGTGGCGCCGCCATAGACGGTCGTGGTCGGCTTCTCCTTGGCGGCGCGCTGCACCTCGAAATCGAGCTCGATCTGCGAGCACAGGCCGAGCGTCACCGGGTCCATCGGGGTCAGGGTCGAGGCGTTCCAGTGGGTGCGGTCGCGCACGCTCGCGATCGTGGTCTTGGTGGTGCCGACCAGACGCATGATCTGGGCGTCCTTCAGCTCGGGGTGGTTGCGCACCAGCCAGAGGATCGCGCTCGGCCGCTCGTGGCGGCGCGACACCGGGGTATAGCGCGGGCCTTTCTTCTTGGCGGCGGTCGGCAGCACCACCTTGCTCTCCTGGAGCCTGAGGCGGTAGTTCTGGTCCCGCTCGCCGCGCTCGATCTCCTCGCGGGTCAGCTGGCCGTTCGAAATCGGGTCCATGCCCTTGATGCCCTGGGCGGCGTCGCCGTCAGCGATGGCGCGCACCTCCAGGGGGTGCATTTTGGTGAAATCGGCCACCTGATCGAACGTCAAGGCGGTATTATCGACCAACCACACGGCAGTCGCCTTCGGCATCAGCGGTGCGTTGCTCATGGCAAATCTCCTTTGTGCTTCGCCCACCTCTGTAGAGGCGAAGCTGGTAGTCATCGGCGATGACGGGAATTATAGGGCCTATATAAGCCCTCCGGGGGGAATGGCGCAATGGGCCAGCAAAATCGCCTTGACAGCGCCCGAAAGCAGTCCCAAGTCCTTATCCTAACTGGCCGTTCCCTGCCCGCCGGCGAGGGGTGATTCGGTCCCGAGATTGCCCCGAGACAGCCTGATGTCAGCGAAAAAACCCGATCTTAGAATCGTGCTTTGTTCCCCCCGCGGCTTTTGCGCCGGGGTGGTCCGCGCCATCGATACGGTCGAGCGCGCGCTCACCATTTATGGTGCCCCGGTCTATGTCCGGCACGAAATCGTCCATAACAAGTATGTGGTCGACAGCCTGAAGACCAAAGGCGCCATTTTCGTCGAGGAATTGGCCGAAATCCCCGACGATACCAATGCGCCGGTGGTATTTTCGGCCCATGGCGTTCCCAAGTCGGTTCCGGCCGAGGCCAAATCCCGCAATTTCTTCTCGCTGGACGCGACCTGCCCGCTGGTGACCAAGGTCCATCGCGAGGCGGCGATCCATTTCAAGCGCGGCCGCGAGATCCTGCTGATCGGGCACTCCCATCACCCCGAGGTGGTCGGCACCCTGGGCCAGCTGCCAGAGGGCGCCGTGACCCTAATCGAGACCGCAGAGGATGCCAAAACCTTCGTGCCGAAGGATCCCGACAATCTCGCCTTCGTGACCCAGACCACGCTGTCGATCGACGACACCGCGGAGATCGTGGCGCTGCTCAAGCAGCGCTTCCCGAACGTCAACGGTCCGCACAAGGAAGACATCTGCTACGCCACCACCAATCGCCAGCTCGCGGTCAAGAAGGTGGCGCCGGTGGTCGATGCCCTGATCGTGGTCGGTGCGCCGAACTCGTCGAACTCGCAGCGCCTGCGCGAGGTCGCCGAGCGCGAGGGCTGCCCCATTGCGATTCTTGCCCAACGTGCCAGCGACATCGACTGGAGCAGGTTTGAAGGCATCAAGAGCCTCGGCATCACCGCGGGCGCCTCGGCGCCGGAAGTGATCGTCGAGGAGATCATGGGCGCCTTCGCCGAGCGCTTCGAGCTTCACGTAGAGACGGTCTCGGCTGCGGAAGAGAACGAGTTCTTCCCGCTGCCGCGTTCGCTGCGGCCCGACGCTGCCGCGGCGGAATAGACCATATGGCGGTTTACACCGACGTTGCCGCCGAAGACCTCGCGGAATTCCTCAAGAGCTACGACATCGGCGAATTGCTCTCCTACAAGGGCATCGCCGAGGGCGTCGAGAATTCGAACTTCCTGCTGCACACCAGCCAGGGCGCGTACATCCTCACGCTCTACGAGAAGCGCGTGGCGGAGGACGATCTGCCGTATTTCCTGTCGCTGATGGCGCATCTCGCCGAGCGCGGGGTGTCGTGTCCGCAACCGGCGCGCAACCGCAAGGGTGAGGTCTACAGCCGGCTTGCCGGCCGGCCCGCGGCGATCATCAACTTCCTCGAAGGCATGTGGCCGCGGCGGCCGAACGTGGCGCATTGCTCCGGCGTCGGCGAGGCGTTGGCCAAGATGCATCTGGCCGGCCGCGACTTTCCGCTGGTCCGTAACAATTCGCTGTCGGTCTCCGGCTGGCGGCCGCTGTTCGATCTCGCCGCCGCGCGGGCCGACAGCGTGCAGCCGGGCTTGCACGACTTCATCGCGCGCGAGCTCGATCATCTCGAAGCCGCGTGGCCGGCCGATCTTCCGGTCGGCGTGATCCATGCCGACCTGTTTCCCGACAACGTCTTCTTCCTCGGCGACAAGGTCTCGGGCCTGATCGACTTTCCGTTCGCCTGCAACGACATCCTGGCCTACGACGTCGCGATCTGCCTCAACGCCTGGTGCTTCGAGCCGGATCATTCCTTCAACGTCACCAAGGCGCGCGCGCTGCTCAATGCCTATGGCCGCGAGCGGCAATTGTCGGCGGCGGAACAGGCCGCGCTGCCGCTGCTCGCGCGCGGCGCCGCGCTCCGTTTCCTGCTGACGCGCCTGGTCGATTTCCTCAACGTGCCCGAGGGGGCGCTGGTGCAGCCGAAGGATCCGCTGGAATACGTCCGCAAGCTGCGCTTCCACCAGAACGTCGCGAGCCTGAACGACTACGGCATCACGCCGGCAGGATGCGTGGCGTGAGCGACAAGCCGCATGTGATTGTCTTTACCGATGGTGCCTGCTCCGGAAACCCCGGACCGGGCGGCTGGGGCGCGATCCTCAGGTTCGGCGACGTCGAGAAGGAATTGAAGGGCGGCGAGGCGCACACCACCAACAACCGCATGGAGCTGATGGCGGCGATCTCGGCGCTGGAAGCCCTGAAGAAGCCCTGCGTCGTCGACCTCACCACCGACAGCCAGTACGTCCGCCAGGGCATTACCGGATGGATCCACGGCTGGAAGCGCAACGGCTGGCGCACCGCCGACAAGAAGCCGGTCAAGAATGTCGAGCTGTGGCAGCGCCTCGACGCTGCGCTGAAGCCGCACGAGGTGCGCTGGCACTGGATCAAGGGCCATGCCGGCCACGCCGAGAACGAACGCGCCGACGAGCTGGCGCGCGAGGGCGTGGCGATGGCGAGGTTGAAGGGGTAGGGCGCGCTGCGCGCCGCATATCGGCTGCGTAGGATGGGTAGAGCGAAGCGAAACCCATCATCTCGAAGCACGGCACGAAGGTGATGGGTTTCGCTGCGCTCTACCCATCCTACGTATCCGCGATCCCCTACTATCGCATGCCCACAACTGTCATCGCCCGCGAAGGCGGGCGATCCAGTATTCCAGAGACAGTGGTGATTGAACCGAGAGGCCCCGGCGTACTGGATCGCCCGGTCCCGTCTTCGCCAAGGCTCCGACGAGGCCATGCATCCTTGGCGCGCCGAAGCTTTAGCGAAGGCGGCGAGCCGGGCAATGACAGTGTGCGTGGGCCGTCAGCTCAGAGTTGCCCGAGCAGCGTGTCGCCGCCGGAGACCTCGACCTTGCCCGGAGCCGGCTCCTTGTTGAGCTTCTTCACCACGCCGTCCTCGACCAGCATCGAGTAGCGGTGGGAGCGGATGCCGAGGCCGTTGCCGGAGGCGTCGAGCTCCATGCCGATCGCCTTGGCGAAGTCGGCATTGCCGTCGGCCAGGAAGACGGCTTCGTCGCGCTGGTCGGTATCGCGCTTCCACGCGTTCATCACGAAGGCGTCGTTGACCGAGACGATCGCGATGGTGTCGACGCCCTTGTTCTTCATGGCATAGGCGTTGAGGAAGATGCTCGGCAGATGCATCTTGTGGCAGGTGCCAGTATAGGCGCCGGGCACCGCGAACAGGGCGACCTTCTTGCCCTTGAAAATATCGTCGGTGGTTTTGACCTGCGGACCCTCGGCGGTCATCACGCGAAACTTGGCTTCCGGCAGCTTGTCGCCAACATTGATCGTCATCGTTGTTCTCCCTCAGTGAAGCGGAATTGTCTTAAACCCGGCGGTCGGACGGCACAATACGACCTGCTGCAGGAACGGCAATGCCGAAGGTGAGAGCGTTTTCGAGCGAAGTGGGTACCGGTTCGCGTGAAGAAAATGCGTCAAAACAAGAATCCGGAGCCCCGTTCCGATGCAATCGGAACGGCAAAGGCTCCACTCACCGTTCCGTCATCAGCCGGAAAACCCGCCGGCGTCGAGAAAGGCCTGTTCGTCGGCGGTCGTTTCCCGGCCGAGCACCCGGTTACGGTGCGGGAAGCGGCCGAACCGGCGGATGATGTCGGCGTGGTCCTCGGCATATTTCAGGTTGTCGGGATGGCAGTCGTATTGCTGGAACAGCGTCACGCAGCGCTGCTGGTCGTCGAGGTTCTCCGAATGCTCGAAAGGCAGATAGAGGAATTCGCGCAGCACCGGGTCGGTCCGCGCATCGACGCCGTGGTCGATGGCGTGCCTTGCCACGTCACGCGCCAGCGCATCACTTGAAAACGTCCTGGCGTCGCCTCGAAACAGGTTTCGCGGAAACTGGTCGAGCACGATGGTCAGCGCCAGCGCGCCCTCGTCGCTCGCCTCCCATGACGACAATTCGCCGGCAGCCGCCTTCTGCCAGGTGGCAAGGAAGCGGCTGCGGATTTCGGCATCGAAGGCGCCGTCGTGCGTGTACCAGCGGTCGCGGCCGGCTTCTCGCCAGAACGCGATGACATCGGCAGGCGTCGCGAGGCGCACGTCAGTCGTATCCAACGTCAGCCTCACTCACGCTCTAGGCCGCGGCCTTCTTCTCGTCGCGCAACTCGCGGCGCAGGATCTTGCCGACATTGGTCTTCGGCAAATCGGTCCTGAACTCGATCTGCTTCGGCACCTTGTAGGCGGTGAGCTGGGTGGCGCTGAACTTGATGATGTCCTCGGCCGTGATGTTCGGGTCCTTCTTGACCACGAAGGCCTTCACCGCCTCGCCGGACTTCGCATCGGGCACGCCGATCACGGCGCATTCGAGCACGCCCGGATGGCTCGCGATCACTTCCTCGATCTCGTTCGGATAGACGTTGAAGCCCGAGACCAGGATCATGTCCTTCTTGCGGTCGACGATCTTGGTATAGCCCTTCTCGTCCATCACGCCGATGTCGCCGGTGCGGAAATAGCCGTCCGCCGTCATCACCTTGGCGGTCTCGTCAGGCCTGTTCCAGTACCCCGACATCACCTGCGGGCCCTTGGCGCAGATTTCGCCGGCTTCGCCGAGCGGCAGTTCATTGCCGTCGTCGTCACGGATCGAGAGCCAGGTCGAGGGGACCGGAAGGCCGATCGTCCCGGAGAACTCCGTGATCGTCGCGGGATTGCACGTCAGGGTCGGCGAGGTCTCCGACAGACCGTAGCCTTCCGACAACGAGATTCCCGTGACTTTCAGCCATTTTTCAGCGACCGGCTTCTGCGTCGCCATGCCGCCGCCATTGGCGATCTTCAGTTTGGAGAAGTCGAGCTTGTCGAAGCCGGGCGTGTTCAGCAGGCCATTGTAGAGGGTGTTGACCGCCGGGAAGAAGCTGACCTGGTACTTCGACAGTTCCTTGACGAAGCCTGCCATATCGCGCGGATTCGGAATCAGCAGATTGGTGCCGCCGGCCCGCATGCCCAGCAGATAGCACGCGGTCAGCGCAAAGACGTGATAGAGCGGCAGCGCACAAACAATGACCATCTGCTCGACGATCGGCGGTTTCGCCAGCGCCGGCTGCAGCCAGGCGTCGTTCTGCAGCACGTTGGCCAGGATGTTGCGATGGAGCAGGGTGGCGCCCTTGGAGACGCCTGTGGTGCCGCCGGTATATTGCAGGAAGGCGACGTCATCGAGCGTCAGCGCGGGCTTGTTCATCTTCATGCCGCGGCCGGCCGACAGCGCCTCGTTGAACGAGACCGCGCCGGGGATCGACCAGGCCGGGACCATCTTCTTCACCCGGCGCACCACCAGGTTGACGATCACGCCCTTGAAGCCGAGCAGGTCGCCCATGCTGCCGACGATCACGTTCTTCACCGCGGTGTTCGCCAGCACCTTCTGCACGGTGGTGGCGAAGTTCTCCAGCACGATGATCGCTTCCGCGCCGGAATCCTTGAGCTGATGCTCGAGCTCGCGCGGGGTGTAGAGCGGGTTGACGTTGACCACGGCATAGCCGGCACGTAGCACGGCGGCAGTCGCGACCGGATATTGCAGCACGTTCGGCATCATCAGCGCGACCCGTGCACCCTTCTGCAGGCCCTTGCTCTGCAGGTAGGCGCCGAGCGCGGTCGACATCTCGTCGAGCTCGCGATAGGTGATCGCCTTGTCCATGCAGATGAACGCCTTGCGATCGGCGAACTTCTTGAAGCTCTCTTCCAGCAATTCGACCAGCGACGAATATTGCGTGACGTCGATATCGGCGGGCACGCCGGCTGGATAATGCTTGAGCCAGATGCGCTCCATAATGGTCATTCCCTCTCTCAAAATCTGGCAGATGTCCCGGATTGTTTCCGGGTTTTCCGGCCCCTGACCGTGTCGTGGCCGGGTTATTTTGGCCGCCTTATTTCGGGCAGTATTGAGCGATGCCGCGGCCAATGGCAAGCCGCTGCGCGCTATCGACGCATTGGAGAATAGAACGAGCGGCCGCTCGGCTAGCCGGCCGGCTTGGCGTCGGCCTTCGGCTTCTCAGCTTTGGGTTTCTCAGCCTTGGGCTTTGCAGCAGGCTTTGCCGTCGCCGCCGGCTTGCCGGCAGGCTTTGCAGCGGCCGGCTTGTCCGCGGCGGGCTTCGCAGTTGCGGCATCCGGCTTGGCGTTGGCGTGACGCACCGGCTTGGCGACCGGCTTGTTGTCCGACTTGGAAGCGCTCTTGGCGTCCCCCTTCGCGTCGTCTGCCGCATCGGACTTCTTGCCGGCGACACGGGTGTGCTTTCCCTTGGCGCGCTTGGCCGGCTGCAGCTTCTCGGTATCCGCCTCGACCGCGGCGATCAACGCAGCGCCGGTCTTGGTCGGCCCCGTATAAACCACAACCGGTTCGGACGCCGCCGCCGGCTGCGCCAGCAGGTCGGCCGGTTTTGTCGGCATCGCGGCCTGCAGGCCTGAGGCGAAGAAGCTCACGCCGCTGTCGCCGTTGGTGCCCGCGCCGGCGCTGGCGACGGTGTCTTCTCCGTCCTCGTCGCTGGCGGGCCGCTTGTGCTTGGCGCCGCACATCTCCTCGCGCAGGTTCGGCGGGGTGGTATCGATCGGCACCAGATTGTCGACGGTGCCGAGCGAGGGCCGCAGCCACGCCAGCCCGTTATTGGCAAAGCCGCGATCCAAGAGCTGCGCGGCGCGGATCGCGCGCATGCGGCCCGAGGAGGCGCCGAGCACCACGGCGATCAGCCGCTTGCCGTCGCGCGTCGCCGACGCCACGAGATTGTAGCCGGAGGCGCAGATGAAGCCGGTCTTGAAGCCGTCGGCGCCGGGATAGCGGCCGATCAGCTTGTTGAAGTTCTGGGTGATGCGGCGGCCGAAGCGAATCGACGGAATGTGGACGAAATACTCGTATTCCGGCAGGTCACGGATGATGGCGCGGGCGAGGATCGCCAGGTCGCGCGCCGAGGTGATCTGGCCGTCGGCGGGCAGGCCGTTCGGGTTGACGTAGCTCGTTTGCGTCATGCCGAGCTTTTGCGCGGTCTGGTTCATTTCGCCGGCAAAGCCGTCGATCGAGCCGCCGATGCCCTCGGCCAGCACCACGGCCATGTCGTTGGCCGACTTCACCAGCATCATCTTCAGCGCGTTGTCGACGGTGACCTGGGTGCCGGGCCGAAGCCCCATCTTCGAGGGCGACTGCGATGAGGCGGTGGGCGACACCGTGAGCAGCGTGTCGAGCGACACCCGGCCATCCTTGACCGCCTTCAGCGTCACATAGGCGGTCATCAGCTTGCTGAGCGAGGCCGGATACCACGGCATCGTCGCGTTGTCGGCCTGCAGCACCTTCCCGGTATCAGCCTCGACGACGAGCAGCGCCTCGGCTTGCGCGACCTGCGGCGTTGCGATGGCGAGCATCGCGACGGCCAGAATCCATTTCAACGACGGGCGCAGCGGGCGAGGAAAATACACGACGGTTCCGGTCCTTTGAGACCCGCCTTCGAGAAGGAGGTCTTGCGATGTGACGTACGGGTTTCAAGCGTGTCCGGCGCCGCATTGCGGCGATGCAAACCTATACCGGCTTGCCAGCTGAGAACAGAGGCCGGGCAATTATATCGTGGACGAAATCGGCTGAATTTCGGCAGCCGCCTCAATTGGAAAGGGGAGAATTATGGTGCCTCGATGCCGGCGCGCGCCTGGTCCTGGACCATGAACTGGGCCCGCGCGAGCTCGGCAAAACGCCCGCCTTTCGCGACCAGTTCATCGAAAGTTCCGCTTTCGATCACCCGCCCCTGGTCGAACAGCAGGATGCGGGTGGCGTAGCGGATGGTCGAGAGACGGTGCGCGATCACGAAGGTGGTGCGGCCCTTCATCACTTCGTCGAGAGCAGCATTGACCTTGGCCTCGGTGACGGCGTCGAGCGCGCTGGTCGCCTCGTCGAGGATCAGGATCGGCGGATCCTTGAGCAGCGCACGCGCAATCGACAGCCGCTGCCGCTCGCCGCCGGACAGCATGCGGCCGCGCTCGCCGGCATGAGTGTCGAATTTCTTTTCGCTGCGCTCGATGAAATCCAGCGCCTGCGCGCGCGCCGCGGCGGTACGCAGCTCCTCGTCGGTCGCATCGGGCTTGCCGACGCGCAGATTGTCGGCGAGCGAGCGGTTGAACAGCAGCGCCTCCTGGAACACCACGCCGATGTTCCGCCGCAGCGCCGTCAGCTTCAGCGCACGTATGTCCATACCGTCGATCTTGATGATGCCGGATTGCGGATCGAATGCCCGATGCAGCAGCGCGATTGCAGTGGACTTGCCGGCGCCGGTCGAGCCGACCAGCGCGATGGTCTGGCCGGGCAACGCGGTGAAGGTGAGGTCCTCGATCGCCGGCCGTTTGCCGTCATAGGAGAACGAGACGTCGTTGAACTCGACCAGCCCCGACAGCCGGCCGGGATCGACCGCGCCGGGCCGGTCGCGCACCGCCGGCACCGCATCGAGCACGTCGAAGAATTCCTGCAGGCGCGGCGCTTCCATGAACACGTTGTTGATGAAGCTCACCACCTGCTCGAGCTTCTGGATCAGCATGGTGGCGAACGAGACGAACATCACGATCTCGCCGACCGTGGTGAGGCCCTCATTGTGGAGCGCGATGCCGACCGTGAAGATCGCGAGCACCGTGATCGTGGTCGAGGCGCGCGTGATCACGGTGACCAGCGCCCACCATGACAGCACCGGCATCTGCACCGCGAGCAGCTTGTCGGCGACGTAGCGCAGGCCCTGCACCTCGGAATCGATCCGCACGAAGCTCTGCACCAGCGCGACATTGCCGAGCGCGTCGGAGGCGCGCGCCGACAGGTCGCTGTAATAGGCCTCGACCTCGCTCTGCATGCCGTAGGTCTTGCGCACCACCAGCGTGGTCAGCACGGTGAACACGACGCAGAGCGCGAACAGCAGGATCGCCAGCCGCCAGTTGATGTAGAGCGCAAGCGGCAACAGCACGATCAGCGACATGATCGCGGCGAAGTGTTCGCGGAAGAAGCCGAGCCAGAGCCGCCACAGCGCATCGGTGCCGTTCAGCATCACCTTCATCAGCCGCCCGGAATGGGTGCCGGAGTGGAAGGTCAGCGGCAGCTGCAGGATGTGCTCGAAATAATCGGTCAGCACGGCCTGGCGCTGGCGATGCGCCAGCCGGTCGGCCTGCAGCGCGACGATCGCACTGCAGCCGATCGTGAACAGGCCGAACGCCGCCCAGGCCGCGAGCAGCGGCCATGCCGAGGAGGTCGCGAACAACCCGGTGACCGGCCGCCCCGACAGCACGTCGACGATCTTGCCGAACAGCACGGGCTCAGCGAATTGCGCGCCGGCGAGCAGCATGTTGGCGGCGGCGAGGATCCAGCCGAGCCGCGCCTCCTTGCCAAGCAGTTCTAGGACGCGGGTGTAGAGGCGAAGCATGGACATGCCGGCGGGACTCGTCAGCGGTGGGCGCCCGGTCAGGCGGGATGCAATTTAATCAGGGTTCGCCAGCGAGGGCCAGCGGTGACAGCGCGTCATGCTCAGGGTGACGGTGATTGTGGCGAGCAGCTCCCTACGTCGTCGTCCTGGCGGAAGCCAGGACCCATAGCCACCGAATTTGATTGAGAGCGGGATAGCGGCCCCAGCGTCGCGCAACAACAAACGGCTGGGGTAATGGGTCCTGGCTTTCGCCAGGACGACGTTGGACATTTGGTGCCGCTCGTCAGTCGTGCATTCGCAGGCCCTCAATTCACCAGCCGGCCATCGATCGGCGGCAGGAATTGGTCGTCGAAGATGTCGGCGGCGTGCGGTCGCTTCTGGAATTTGAAGTCCTCCGCGAGCTGGTCGACCGATCGCTCGAAGCGCTCCACCTCGATGCCGCCGAGGCCGTTGCGCTTCACCTCGCCGGTCAGGATGTTGTCGCGGATGATGGCGCCCAGCCGCTCGAGCTCCAGATCGCGCGAGCCGCCATCCATCCGGCTCACCACCTCGCCGGCGGCGCGGGCCGGGTCCTTGACCGCGAGGTTGGTGCCGCCGATCACCGCGCGCACGAAGCCTTTCACCGCGTCCGGCTTCGCCGCGGCAAGGCGCGGGCTGACGATCACCGTAAAGCCATAGGCTTCGCAGCCATAGTCGGCGAAGCGCAGCACCGCGAGATCGTCGGCAGGCACGCCGCGATCGCGCAGATTGATCGCCGAGAGATAGGAGAAGCCGGTGACGGCATCGATCTGGCCGGCGGAAAGCATCGGCTCACGCACCGCGGCGCTGATCGTGTTCTGCTTCACGCTCGCAAGCTTGATGCCATTCTGCTTCGCGACCGCGGGCCACAGCCGGATCGAGAGGTCGCCCTCGGCGACGCCGAGATTCTTGCCCTGCATGTCGGTCAGCGCCTTGATGCCACGGCTCTTGCGGGCAATGATTGCATAAGGCGCCTGGTTGAACAGCACGAACACCGCCTTGACCGGGGCAGCACCAGGCTTGTCGCGAAAGCGGATCAGCGAGTTGATGTCGACGAGGGCGAAGTCGCTCGAGCCGTCGGCGACGCGCGCGATGGCGTCCGCCGAACTGGTGGCGACGTTGGTGCCGACCGCAAGGCCCTCGGCGCTGAACAGGCCGCCGGCCGACGCCATCACGAATGGGGCCGCGGCGGCATCAAGCGGACGGTCGAGGGTGAACTGGATGGTGAGCGGCTGCGGCGCATCGCCGGCGCGCAGCTGTGTAACGGCCGGCCACACGCCGCCCGAAAGGCCGATCATGCCGGCCAGTATCCAGCGGAGAACGGTGGTCCGACTTACCTGCATCATGACATCCGGGAGGCGAGACAAAGTGCCGCGCCGGCTGCGCCTGCTTCATGACATCGAAATGCGCCAGGGCAGGGTGCAATTCAAGCATCAATTTCAAGCCGTATTGACGGCATTCTGCCCCAGGCAAGGTGAACAGCCGATGACTGCCTCGATTTCACCTCAGGTTGTTCAGCTTGCATTCGGTTTGGGGAACCTAATCTAGAGGCAGTGGTTAGCTAACCAGGGCCCGTCGGGCCGGCTTCCACAAAGGATGACTGCAATGTTTGCGCGAAAAGGTGTTTTTTCGTCCATTGGCCGCGCAGCCACATTGGCAACGGTTGCCGCGGTGGCGTTGACGGCCGTTGAGCCGACGATGGCGTTCGCAGGTTCTGCTCCGGCGGGCAAGGCGGCCGCTGTGACCACATCGCACGGCACGAGCGGCGCAACCGACATCAGCGCGCGCCGTCGCTACTATCGTGGCGGAGGCGGTGGTGCGGCCGCTGCGGCTGTGTTCGCCGGGATCGTCGGCACGGGTCTGGCAATCGCCGCAGCCCAGAACCGTCGCGACTATTACGACTCCTATGGCTACTACGATGGCGGCCCGGGCTACTACGGCGGTCCCGCCTATTATGGTGGTGGCCCGGCCTATTACGGCGGCGGACCGTATTATGGTTATCACGGTTATTACGGGCGCCGCTCGACACTGCCCTATACGCCGTACTGACACCGTCATCGGTTCTCAGAACTGTCACAAAGGATCGAATCCACCGGCTGCGAGGCCGGTGGATTTTTCGTTGTCGGCCCGCCCGTTAACACGCTGGCGACGCGTTTCGATTAGTCTCGAAGGATGAGTGATTCGATCGAGCGGCTTTACCATGCGGTGATCGCGGCCAAGGATCTTGATCCGGCTACGTCGCGCACGGCACGGCTGTTCCAGCGCGGGCCGGCCAAGATGGCCAAGAAGCTCGCCGAGGAAGCGGTCGAAGTCGTGATCGACGCCATCAGCGGCAAGCCGGACGCCGTCGTCCGCGAGAGCGCCGACCTGCTCTACAATCTCACCGTTCTGTGGGCATCGGCCGGCGTAAAGCCGGGGGATGTGTGGCGCGAGATGGAGCGGCGCGAGCGGCTGCTCGGGATCGCCGAGAAGCTGCCGAAGTCGCCGGTTAAGCTCCCTAAGACCGCGCCCGTTCCCGTGGTTCGGCGTCGAATTGTCGCGCTGGAGAGCCGGCTGCGTAAACGGCAGCCGTAAAACGCCTCAAATCAGCCCATTCCCGGCATGGACAAATCCGCTCCATGATGGTTCATCGCGCCCATGTTGAAACGGATTTACGACTGGTGCGTCGAAGCGGCTGACAAGCCCTACGCACTCTGGATTCTCGCCGCCGTCGCCTTCGCCGAGAGCTCCTTCTTCCCGATCCCTCCTGACATCATGCTGTTGCCGATGTCGTTGGCGCGGCCGAAGCGGGCGTGGTGGTTCGCGGCCGTCTGCACCGTCGCGTCCGTCGCCGGCGGCGTGCTCGGCTACGCGATCGGCGCGCTGCTCTACGACTCGCTCGGCCAGTGGCTGATTCATCTCTACGGCCTCTCCGACAAGGTCGACGCGTTCCGCGCTTCCTATGCCGAGTGGGGTGCCGTGATCATCCTCGTGAAGGGGCTGACGCCGATCCCCTACAAGCTCGTGACGATCACCTCGGGCTTTGCCGGCTACAACATCTGGCTGTTCATGCTCTGCTCGATCGTCGCCCGCGGCGGCCGCTTCTTCTTCGTCGCGGTGCTGCTCAACCGCTATGGCGATGTCATCCGCGCCGAACTCGAGAAGCGGCTCGGCCTGTGGGTCGCGATCGGCGCGATCGTGCTGGTGCTGGGCTTTGTTGTCGCATTCAAGCTGATCTAACCAAAGTTCTAGCTGTTCGCGTCTATGCTCGCGGACGGCTTCGGACTACGGTCGCTGTGTTGGCTAATGGAATCGACGACCGGTGAATCTCGCGAGACTCAATCCCGCCAAGGCGTGCGTTGCGATGGCGGGCCTTGCGCTGTCGATTGCGCTGCCTGCGACCGACAGCGCACGGGCGCAGACTGCGCCGCCCGCGCTCGGCGTGCAGTCGCCGGCGCAGCAGTCGCAGCCTGTTGAAGTCCAGCCGCAGCAGATCGAGCTGCCGCCCGCGCCGGTCGAGCGCGAGAATCCGGGACTGATCAACGAAATCGGAAAGCTGTTCGAGAAATCGAAGTCGGCGCTGCCACAGCTGAAGAGCCCCGGCGAGACCATCAACGACCTGTCGAACATCGCGCGCCCCTCGACGATGGTGACCGGGCGCGCAGCCTGCGTGGTGGCCTCGAACGGCGCGCCGGACTGCAAGATCGGCGCCGATCGATTGTGTCAGAGCAAGGGGTTCAAGGAGGGCAAGGGCCTCGACACCGACGCCTCGGAGAAATGCTCGCCGCTGGTCTATTTGCCCGGCCACAAGCGCGGACCGAACGACTGCAAGACGGAAAATTTCGTGACGCGGGCAGTCTGCCAATAAGGCGGGCAAAACTGCGTCTGGGATGCCATACGCCTGCGAAAAATGCCGAGTGTGGATGAGGTTTTGTCATCCTTTTGCAGCGCCAAAACGCAATCCTTGACAGTGGAAAGATTGCCTTGTTGGTATGACGGTCAGCATTCGAGACCAACCAACTTGAGGATCCGCCGCCAATGTCCATGCCTGCTCTGTTCAAGGGCCGCCTGTCTCTTCCCGTGATCGGGGCACCGCTGTTCATCATCTCGGTGCCCGATCTCGTCATCGCCCAGTGCAAGGCCGGCGTGGTCGGCTCGTTTCCGTCGTTGAATGCCCGGCCGCCGGAACTGCTCGACGAATGGCTGTACCGGATCAAGGAGGAACTCGCCGCTTACGACAAGGCGCATCCGGAGCGGCCGTCGGCGCCGTTCGCGGTGAACCAGATCGTGCACAAGTCGAACAACCGGCTCGAGCACGACATGGCGCTTTGCGAGAAGCACAAGGTGCCGATGATCATCTCCTCGCTCGGCGCGCGCGAGGAGCTGAACCAGGCCGTCCACGGCTGGGGCGGCATCGTGTTCCACGACGTGATCAACCAGAAGTTCGCGCACAAGGCGATTGAGAAGGGCGCCGACGGCCTGATCCTGGTCGCGGCCGGCGCCGGCGGTCATGCCGGCACGCTGTCGCCGTTCCCGTTCGTGTCGGAGACGCGGCAGTGGTTCGACGGGCCGATCGCGCTGTCAGGCACCATCGCCAACGGCCGCGCCATTCGCGCCGCGCGCATCATCGGCGCCGACTTCGCCTATATCGGCTCCGCCTTCATCGCGACCAAAGAGGCAAACGCGGTCGAGGGCTACAAGAGCATGATCACCAATTCGTCCGCCGAGGACATCGTCTATTCCAATCTGTTCACCGGCGTGCACGGCAACTATTTGAAGCCGTCGATCGTCGCCGCCGGCATGGATCCGGAAAACCTGCCGACCTCCGATCCCTCGAAGATGAGCTTCGGCACCGATTCCTCGGGCGAGCGCGCCAAGCCGAAGGCCTGGAAGGAGATCTGGGGCTCCGGCCAGGGCGTCGGCAGCATCTCCAAGGTGGTGCCTGCGGCCGAGCTGATTGCGCGCTTCAAGAAAGAGTATGACGAGGCGGTTGATCCGGCGCTTGCCTAAAGCACGGTGATCAAGATGGATCACCGCGCTTTAGCTTTCTGTTTGAGCATGATCTGCGCGCAAATGCTTGGCGATTGTCGCGGGGAAAACCGCTCAACACTTTTCCGGATCATGCTCTGATGGAGCCGATCTTTCGCGTTGACGGCGACCGCGTCGTCACCAGTCCCGATGCTGCGGGTCCATGGGACCCGCGGATGCAGCACGGCTCCGCGCCGGCCGCGCTGGTGGTGTGGGCCGCCGAAGCTATCCCTACGCCGGTGCCGATGCGGATCGCGCGCGTCACGATCGACCTGATGCGTCCGGTGCCGGTGGCGCCGTTGACGGTCTCGAGCGAGATCCTGCGCGACGGCCGCAAGATCCAGCTCTGCGGCGTCAGGCTGCTCGCCGACGGCGTTCTCGTCGTCTCGGCCACCGTGCTGAAGATCAAGCAGCAGGCGGCCGAGCTGCCGGCCGATGTCGCAGCCCTTGCGGTCGATCTGCTGGGCCCCGACGAGAGTATGGTCGAGCCGGGGAACCTCGCGAACAGTCCGTTCGTGAAGAACATCTCGATGCGCGCCGCGCGCGGCCGCTTCGGCGTGCTGGGCCCGGGCGCGATCTGGTTCCGCGTCAACCAGCCGCTGATCGCAGGCGTCGCCGTTTCGCAGGCGATGCGCGCGGTGGTCGCCTCGGATTTCTCCAACGGCGTTTCGCCGGCGCTCGATTTCAGCCAGTGGACCTTCATCAACGCCGATCTCTCCGTGAGCCTGGCGCGCGAGCCGGTCGGCGATTGGATCCTGCTCGACAGCGAAAGCTGGATCGGACCTGATGGTGCTGGGCTTGCGATGTCGCGGCTCGCCGACCAGCGCGGCTATTTTGGCCGTACTGTCCAGAGCCTGGTGATCGAGCGGCGCTAGCGCCGGCTGGTTTCAGCCGCCACGATGGAGAGAAGGGGCGGCCCGCAGCGGCTGCCCGTGTACAAAAATACCCCCGCGGGTCCGGAACGGTTGGCGGCACCAACGAGTTTTGGTCCCGTTAGGGGGTGTCATGACGCGGATCGATCTCGCCGCCGGTTTCCTGGCCAAGGCCGTCCGGCGGCCGTGTGCGTTGCGGGCAGTCGGTATCGGTGCTGCGCGGCGGCTCGGAGCCTCGCGGTGAAGCCCGGCCCGTCCTCGGAACGCGCGGTCATCCTCGCCGCGAGCGAGCGGCACGCCGTCAAGACTGCCCACTTGATCAAGGAAGCCGGTTACTACGCCAACATCTGCGGCGACCTGGCCGAGTTCGAGCACCAGGTCACGAGCGGGGCGGGCCTTGCCATCATTGCCGATGAGGCGATCAGGACCGCCGACCTCGCCGGCCTGACGCGCTGGCTGAACGAGCAGCCGTCATGGTCGGATTTTCCCATCGTGCTGATGAGCGAGAAGGGCGGGCCCGAGCGCAATCCCGAGGCGGCGCGGCTCGGCCGCGCGCTCGGCAATGTCACCTTCATCGAGCGGCCGTTTCATCCGACAACGCTGGTGAGCCTGGTCGCCGCGGCGGTGCGCGGCCGCCGCCGTCAGTACCAGACCCGCCAGATACTGGAAGATCTGACCGAGAGCGAAGACCTGTTGCAGACCGCGCTCGATGCCGGGCATCTCGGCGCGCTTGAACTTCATCTGCCGGATTTCGAGCTCGAGGCGTCGCCGACCTGCAAGACATTCTTCGGGCGCAAGCCTCGCGATCCCTTCACCTATCAGGATCTGCTCGACGCGGTGCATCCCGATGACCGTGCTCGCCGGAGCGAAATCGTCGAGCAAACGCTGCGCACCGGCGCGGATTACCGGATCGAGTATCGCAACATCTGGCCCGACGGCACCCAGCACTGGCTCGATGTGCGCGCCCGCGCGGTGCGCCGGCCCGACGGCAGCATCCGATCGCTGGTTGGGGTTTGCTCCGACATCACCGCGCGCAAGACCGCGGAGATCGAGCGCGAGGCGCTGCTGGCGCAGCTCGCCTCGGAGCGCACCGCGCTTGCCGAGCTCACCGCGACGCTGGAGCAGCGGGTCGAGCAGCGCACCGCCGACCTGATGAAGGAGGTCGCCGCGCGCGAGCGGGCGCAAGAACAGCTCCGCCATGCGCAGAAGATGGAGGCGATCGGCCAGCTCACCGGCGGCGTCGCGCACGATTTCAACAATCTGCTGATGGCCGTGATGGGCAATCTCGATCTGCTGCGCAAGCGGATGCCGGAGGACCCGCGCCTGCACCGGCTGGTCGATGGCGCATTGCAGGGCGCCGAGCGCGGTGCCTCGCTGACGCAGCGGCTATTGGCCTTCGCGCGGCAGCAGGATCTGCGCGCGGTGCCCGTCGATCTCGGCGCGCTGGTGCGCGACATGAGCGAATTGCTCGAGCGCTCGCTCGGGCCGCGCATCACGCTGCGGCTCGACATCCCGAACGGCCTGCCGGCGGCCTGCGTCGACACCAACCAGCTCGAGCTTGCCGTGCTCAACCTTGCGATCAATGCGCGCGATGCGATGCCGGATGGCGGCGTGATCGAGATCCGCCTCGCGGCCTGGCAGGCTAAAAACGATCAGGCCAGGAGCGATCAGGCCAGGAGCGATCAGGTCAAGGGCGATCCCGCGCTGCAGCCGGGCAACTACCTCAAACTATCGGTGGTCGATAGCGGCACCGGCATGTCGCCGGACGTGCTGAAGCGGGCGATTGAGCCGTTCTTCTCGTCAAAGCCGGTGGGCAAGGGGACCGGGCTCGGCCTGTCGATGGTGCATGGGCTTGCGGTTCAGCTCGGCGGCGCGCTGCAGCTGTCGAGCGCGGTCGGCAAGGGCACCACGGCCGTGCTGGTGCTGCCGGTCGCGACTGCCGTGCCGGCGGTCGAAAGCCCGGCGCCTGCGGCACAGAAGGTCAAGCGCTCGGCGGTGATCCTGCTGGTCGACGACGATCCGCTGATCGCGATGTCGACCATGGAGATGCTGGAGGACCTCGGCCATCGCGTGATCGGCGCCAATTCCGGACCGCACGCGCTCGATATCCTCAGGAGCGACCAGGAGATCGACCTGATGATGACCGATCACGTGATGCCCGGCATGACCGGCCTCGAACTCGCCGCGGCCTCGCGCGAAGTGCGGCCACACCTCGTCGTGCTGCTCGCCACCGGTTATGCCGAACTGCCCGACGGCACTCAGGTCGACCTGCCGCGGCTGGCCAAGCCCTACCACCAGGATCAACTGCGCGAGCGGCTCGATCAGCTGCTGGGGCAGGGAGCCGGGCAGCTCCCTCCTGTCGCAAATCCCAGCGGTCTCTCACCGCCACTCTGAGGAGCCGCGTAGCGGCGTCTCGAAGGGCGACGGCCCGGCTGTCGCCGCGATGGACGAGACGCACGCTGAAATATCGGGGCCGTGCATCCTTCGAGGCGCGCAACAGCGCGCACCTCACGATGACGGGGAAGGATTGGTGTTCGCAGCTCGTTGTCCACGTCATTGCGAGCGAAGCGAAGCAATCCATGTCTCGGCTCGATGGATTGCTTCGTCGCTTCAGCGCAAAATTGCTTTGCAATTTTGTCGCGAGCTCCTCGCAATGACGAATGCGGCGTGATCGCTCACCCCACCATGCGGTCGCGGCCGGACCAGAAGCGGGCTTTCAGCACCTTCTTGTCGACCTTGCCGACGCCGGTCATCGGCAGCTCCTTGACGAACTGGATTTGCTTCGGCGCGTGCGCCGAGCCCTTCTTCGCCTTGACCAGGCTGATCAACTCGTCGGCGTCGGGCACGGCGCCCTCGCGCGCCACCACGACGGCGGTGACGGCCTCGCCCCATTTGTCGTCGGGCACGCCGACCACCGCGACCATCGCGACGTCGGCGTGCTGCGACAGGACATCCTCGACCTCGCGCGGAAAAATGTTGAAGCCGCCGGAGACGATCATGTCCTTCTTGCGGTCGAGGATGAACATGTAGCCGCGCTCGTCCTTGCGCGCGATGTCGCCGGTGTGCAGCCAGCCGTTCTTTAGCGTCTCCGCCGTGATGTCGGGACGCTTCCAGTATTCGGCCATCACATGCGTGGCGCGCACGCAGATCTCGCCGGCCTCGCCGGTCGCGACCTCCTGGTCGTCCTGATCGAGGATCTTCACCTGGCAAGCGGTGATCGGGAAGCCGCAGGACAGGAACAGCTCCGGCGTTTTCGGGTCATGGTCCGCCTTGCGCAGCACCGAGACCGGATAGCATTCGGTCTGGCCGTAGAGCTGCGAGAATACCGGGCCGATCCGCTCGATGCCTTCGACCAGCCGGCTCGGCGACATCGCGGATGCGCCGTAGAGCAACAGCTCGAGCGACGAGAGATCGGTCCTGGGAAGCGCCGGATGATCCAGCATCACGTAGATCATGGTCGGCACGAACAGCGTGAAGTTGATCTTCTCGCGCGCGATGGTCGTGAACACGGCCTCCGGGTCGAACCCCTTCAACATGTGCACGGTGCCGCCGCGCATCAGCGTCGGTAGCACTTTTGTGCCGGCGACATGGCTGATGGGCGCCACCGTGAGATAGCGCGGGGTCTCCGGAATCTCGAAGTCGGCGAGGATGGCGGCGGCGAAGCCGCCATATTCGCGGTGATAGCGCAGCGCGCCCTTGGATTTGCCGGTCGTGCCGCCGGTGTAGTTCAAAGTCGAGATGTCGTCCTCGCGGGCGAAGTTCTTCGCGCTCGCGCTGCCGGCATCCTCGACCACCTGCAACAAGTCGGCGCCGTAATCCGCCGGGCCGAGCGTGAACACGGTCTTCAGGCCGGCGGCTTTCGCCGTGAGCTCGCCGCCGCGATCGCGAAACGTGATGCCGTCGACGATCAGCATCTCGGCCTCGGAGTCCTCGATCTGGAACAGCTGGTCGTCGAGCGAGCCGAGCGGATGCAGCCAGGTGATCGCAAGCCGCGACAATTGTGCGGCGACGCCGGCGCACCAGCTGTCGGCGCGGTTGGCGGTGAGCAGCGCGACGCGGGTGCCCGGCGCAAAGCCGAGCCGCATGAACACGCTCTGCATCCGTCCGATCAAATCGGTTGCGCCCTGATAGCTGAGCGAGCCGCCCGGCCATGCGAAGGCCGTGCGCGACGGATAGCGCGCCAGTGCCCGCAAGGTCTGCTCGCACACCGCCGGAAATGCATAGAGCGGATTGCTCATGTCGTTGTCCCTCCCGCCTTTGTCTTTGGCTTCTCTCGTGCCAATGTTGGCGATAACGCTAACACAATGATGCAGGGATGAAACAACTTGTCCGCTGATCTTCTTGCGCGTTTTCGCGATCGCCTCCGGTTGCCGCTGATTGCCGCGCCGATGTTTCTGGTGTCGGGCGTCGAACTGGTGGTAGCTGCCTGCCGCAATGGCGTGATCGGCTCGTTTCCGACGGTGAATTGCCGCGAGACGGAACAGCTTGATGCATGGCTCGGCGACATCGCGCGCCGCCTGCAAGCGCATACCGACGCAAGCGGAAGGGCGGCGGCGCCGATCTGTCCGAACCTGATCGTGCACCGCTCCAACACGCGGCTGGCGCAGGACCTCGTCGTGCTGTTGCGGCATAAGCCCGAGCTTGTGATCACCTCGGTCGGCTCGCCGGCGCCGGTGCTCGCACCTCTGCACGATGCCGGCGCGCTTGTTTTCGCCGACGTCGCCTCGATCCGTCATGCCGAGCGCGCGGTCGCGGCCGGCGCCGACGGGCTCGTGCTGCTCACCGCGGGCGCCGGCGGGCAGACCGGCTGGCTCAATCCGTTCGTGTTCGTCCGCGCGGTGCGCGCATTCTTCGACGGCCCGATCGTGCTGGCCGGCGGCATCAGCGACGGTCACGCGCTGCGCGCCGCAGAGGCGCTCGGCTGCGATCTCGCCTATATGGGCACCAAGTTCATCGCGACGCGCGAGAGCATGGCGGACGCGCGGTACAAGCAGATGCTGGTCGGCTCCACCGCCGACGACATCGTGCTCACGACGGCGTTCACCGGCTTGCAGACCAATATGCTGCGGCCCTCGATCGAGGCCGCCGGTCTCGACCCCGACAACCTGCCGGCGCGCGGCGCGATCGACATCGGCAAGGACATCGACATCGGCGCCCGCGAAAGCCGGCCGCAGCGCTGGCGCGACGTCTGGAGCGGCGGTCACTCCACCTCGGGGGTGACCGAGGTGCTTGGCGTCGACGACCTCGTGGCGCAGACCATGGCGGAGTACGAGGCGGCGAGTGCGCGGGTGCGGCTCGCCTGACCCATCAAGTCCCGCCTGTTCGCTTAACCCAGCATTAACCATGCCAGTCCCAACTATGCGCCATGGGATGGTCCGCCAGCCGCGGCTGGCCGCCCGGCAGTAGTGGGAATGCGACATGGCTTTTGAGGCGCTCGCCAAGACCCCGGCATCGCTCGACGATCTCCGGACCCGCGTGTTCTACGCCCTGCAGCGGCACCCGCTGTGCCGTCAGGTCGAATTCGACATCGTCAGCACGCCGCGCACCCGCCGCACCAACTGGACAGTCAGCCTGCACTCGGTCCAGCCCGGTGCCCTCTGGACGGCGCATGAGATCGTGGCCGACATCCAGGAAGCCTATGAGCTCGACGCCGCGGCCTGATTTTCGGGCCGTTTCGGGACGATTTCACCTATTTGGCGCTGTCACGGCACGGTAACGCCGCATTTCTCGCGCAGTTTGCGGCAACACCGGCCGGGAATGGAGTAGTTTTTGACCAGAGCCATCACCCTCGCCGCGCTGACCTGCCTCCTCCTCGCCGGCGCTGCGATAACAGCCATTTTGGGCCGTGACAGCCTGCCGGCGGCGCAGGCCGACATTGGCCCCGTCGCCAATCGCGCCAGCAAGCAGGACAAGCTCGCGGTCACGACGCTCGCGACGGCCGCCTTCGAGGTGCCGCAGCCTGCCGAGCCTGCCGCCAGTCCATCGCCGCTCCTGCTGCGGGCGCAAGCCGCGATCCCGGGCGCGACCGATACCGTGCGCCAGGCTTATGCCTCCGCCGAGCCTGCCGATCTCGGCCTGCCGAAGCTCAATGACCCCGTCGATGCGGCCCAGCTGCAGACCGCCGAGCCCGCCGCACCTGCGCCGGCGGTCCCCGCCGTGCCGCCGAAGCCCAAGGCTGCCGCCAAGCCGGCGCCGCAGAAGACCTATGCGCTGCTCAGCGACGCGCAGATCGCCGGCATCAAGGACCGGCTGAAGCTGTCGTCATCGCAGGAGTATTACTGGCCGGCGGTCGAGACTGCGCTGCGCGCTGTCGCGCGTAAGATCCACGCCAAGCGCCAGGGCGATCCCGCTTCAGGAAGCATGCCGATCGATCCCGACTCCGAGGAAGTCCAGCAGCTGAAGTCGGCGGCGATGCCGCTGCTGTTCCAGCTCCGCGAGGATCAGAAGAACGAGGTCCGTTCGCTGGCGCGCCTGATCGGCCTCGAACGCGTCGCCTCGATGATCTGAGCGCAGGGGTCGGCCAGGCCGAACCTGCGGTCGACGAATCCAAAAGCGTTTTCGATCGAAGTGACGCCGGTTCGCGTGAAGAAAACGTGTCAAAGCAAAATTCTAGAGCTTCGGTCTGATTCAATCAGAACCAGATGCTCTAGTGCGCCTCCAGCGGACGCAGCTTGTCCACCTTGCCCTGGGTTTCGACGAGCAGTTGCTTCATGAAGTCCTTGTTGCGCTTGAGCCAGGGCTCCAGCGTCTGCCGTACGTCGCCCGGCGACTTCTTCTCGATGGCTTGCGCCAGCCGGGTCTGAAACGTCCCCCAATCCTTGTACATCTCCTTCAAGAGAGCATCGTCGGAGATGTTGGTCGTCGACTTGATGTCGCCGACGGTCTCGAGCTCGCGCATGTTGCCCTGTCGCAGGATTGAATCGAGGTTTTCCAGGCATTCGTGGTAGCGCTGCAGCAGATCGTCCCATCGCTTGGCGCTGAAGTCATCGTCGAGGTCCTCGACTGCGTTGTAGAGCGGTTCGAGAAACGACCATCGGAAGCGTCGCGCGAGGCGCAGCAGGATCGACAGGAAGACGATGTCCTTCGGCATGTTCTGCGCCACCATCAGCCTTGGATCCTCGCTGAATGGCGGCATCGGCACGAAGATGATGACGACCGAGAACGGCGTGCTGTCGAGATATTCGAGCCGGGCGATGACCGGTTGATACAGCTTCAAATCGCGGAATATCGGACTGAGGACCTGCTCGCGGCTTCGCCGGCAGGCGATATCGACGTCGGCAAACGAGTTCGCGATGTAGCTCGTCAACTCGTCGAGCCAGGCGCCGCTGTCATACCGATTCTGTGCGCTGAGCAGGTCCTCCCAGTCGAGATCAGCTGCATCAGGGCCGGACAGCAGCGTGGTGGTGGCGGGATCCGCCTCCAGCTTGGCATCGGTCAGGAATCCGCGCGCACGGTCCGAGGGCGGCAATGCCTTCAGCGCATCGGCCTTCTGCCGGAACGACAACTCGTCGCTGAACACGATGCGAAGCCGCAGGCGAAACAGCTCTTCGGGGCGAGTGATCTGCATGAACTGCGCGTGCAGGTCCTTTGCCGCCTCGTTGAAGTCGCGGGCGTGGTTGGCATTCAGTCGCGGCCTGAGTGGGGCGCTGCCGAAGGTCGGCTTCACGAACAGATCTTCGAGAAACCGCCGGACGTCGTCTTCGCCGATCCCGTAAAACTCGTTCTCCGCCAGCATCGGAAACGAGGGCGAGGTATCGACCGAGAACCACAGCACCTTTGACATGAGCTTCAACGCGCGCTTGTAGCCGTCGAACTGGGAAATCTCGGACGCGCACCACGTCCAGTTATGTTCGGCATTGGTGTGGATGAAGATCAGGCAGTCGGCTTTCGCCGTGTTGTCGATCATCCATTGCCGCCATTCCGCGCCGCCGGGAATTTCCTCGCAGACAAAGCATTCCACCGAACGCTGACCGTCCAGGCTGCTGAGATATTCGAGCCGCGCCTTCAAGAGACGCGCGAGAAATCTGTCTTCGGCGCGATGGCTGATAAAGACCGAGAAATCATTGGGCATGGCAAAATCCGATCTGCATGAATTTTATGCGACGGCTGGCCGTGTCTCGTCGGCCGAATGCCGCGGCTGCACGTCCTGCCGCGGACCGAATGATAGCTCGTCTCTGAAATCTGCGATCGCCGGGCGGAAAAAAGAAAAACCGCCTGCCAGTGATTTATCTCACTATACCTTAGGGTGTGCCATGTGCAAGATACCCAGGGAACCGGCGCGCGATCGTTGTCGTGCACCGGGTCGGACTGGCTAAAATTTTTCGAAACCCTGCCGATGTGTCGATTTGAATGCATCGCTTCATTTCACGGCCTGGCGCCGCTCGCGCCGCGACGCACGACCAATTGAGCCTTCGGCCGTGATCGGTCGGCCGTATCGAGATCAGCAAAAGTCATAGTCGGGGGCAGTCATGCCGAAGACCAAGCAGCAGCATCTTGATCGTAACGCAGGACCGAAGCGGATATTGGCGCTCGACGGTGGCGGCATTCGCGGCATTCTGACGCTCGAATATCTGGCAGCAATTGAGACGCAGTTGCGCGAGCGGTACAAGAACAACGACCTGTTGCTGTGCGATTATTTCGACCTGATCGGCGGCACCTCGACCGGATCGATCATCGCAGCCGGGCTTGCGTGCGGCATGACCGTGGACGCCCTGAAGAAGCTCTATCGCGGGATCGGCACCGACATCTTCCAGGAATCGTTCTGGCGGCGGGGGCTGCTGGCGCCGAAATTCAAGTCCGACGCCTTGCAGCGCGCGCTCGATGCGCAGCTTGGCGCCGATACCGTGATCGGCGGCGACCGCATCCGCACCGGCCTGATGATCATGACCAAGCGCCTTGATACCGGCAGTCCCTGGCCGCTGCATAACAATCCGGACGCGGTCTTTGCCAAGCAGGACGGCGCGTTGCGGCTGACCGAGGTGGTGCGCGCCAGCACCGCGGCGCCAACCTATTTCAAACCCCAGGAGATCACGATCTCGGCGCGCAATGGCGACACGATCAACGGCGCCTTCGTCGACGGCGGCGTCAGCCCGTTCAACGATCCGGCCCTGCAACTCCTGATGCTCGCCGCACTCCATGGCCATGGCTTTCGCTGGCCTACCGGCAAGGACAAGCTGCTGCTGATCTCGGCGGGTACCGGCGTATTCAAGGCGACATATTCGACCGACCAGATCGTCCACATGCCGGCGGCGGAGCAAGGTGTGCGCTCGCTGCAATCGCTCATGGACGATTGCACTCGGCACAATCACGGCATGCTGCAATGGCTGACCAATTGCCTGACGCCATGGCCGATCGATCGCGCGGTGACGAACATGATAGCGGACAGCCAGAACGGGCCGCAACTCGCGACCTATGCGCGCTACAACGTGCTGCTGGAAACGGCTTGGCTGAAGGAGAAGCTCCGCATCGAGCGGACGCCGGACGCGCTTGCGAAGGTCGCAGCGATGGACGACCCGAAGAACATGGACGAACTCGCCGCGATCGGACAACTCGCCGCGAAGGAGCAGGTCAGGCCGGAACATTTCCCGCCCGTCTTCGATCTCACGTGATGCCGCGGAGCGCGGCGTCCCGACACTCCGATCCCGTTTCGACAAGGAATTCGCCTTCAGTTAAGTTCGTCACCTGGACACAATGATCCAATCATGAGTCGAGGTGTCGCGATGGCCACGGAACAAGACGCCAAATCACCGAACACGGTGGTTCTCTTCAGCGGTCACATGATCGATGCGCCAGATCGAAAAACGCCACGCTTTCCGCCGGACAAGGAAGTTGTTGCGGCCGCTGCGATCGCCGACGCACTTGCGAAGATCGGCGTCACCAAAGGTGATCTCGCCATTTGCGGCGGCGCCTGCGGCGGCGATCTGCTGTTTGCGGAAGCCGCGCTCGCGCGGGGCATGCAGCTTGAAATCTATATTCCATTCGAGGAACCAACGTTCCTTGCCAACTCGGTCGATTTCGCCGGCGGCAACTGGCGCGCGCGCTATTTCGCGGCGAAGTCGAACGCGGCGCTCCATGTCATGCCGGACGAACTGGGTCCACTGCCGGACGGCCAAAACGCCTACGAGCGCGACAATCAATGGATGCTGGAGCGGGCCGCGCGATTTGGCGCCGACAAGATCGCCTTCATCTGCCTGTGGAACGGCGAGGGCGGCGATGGCCCTGGCGGCGCCAAGCACCTGATGGAGGAAGCGGGGCGCAGGACGACGCGGCTTTTCTGGCTGGACACACGAAAATTATGGGACTGAAGGATTTGCAAGATGCCATCGTGTTTCATGATCATGCCTTACGGTCGCAAGCCGACCCAGGCTGAGGCCGGGCGCGGGCCGGCCGAGATCGATTTCAACGCGCTGTGGGATCGTTGTTATGTTCCAGTCATCAAGGCGCTCAAGTATGAGCCGGTGCGCGCTGATCAGGACACCAGCGCATTGATTATCAGCGAGATGCTGGAACGGCTCTACTTCGCCGATCTCGTGCTGGCCGACATGACGATCCCGAACGGCAATGTGTATTACGAGGTCGGTATTCGTCATGCATCGCAGGAGACAGGGTGTGTCCTGCTCGCGGCCGACTGGTCCAAGCCGCTGTTCGATGTCGCGCAGATGCGAACCGTTCGATATCCGCTTCCCGAGGGAGAGATCACCGAGGCAACTGCCACCGCTGTGCAGAGCGCGATCAAGGATCAAATCGAGGCGCGTCGTGACGGAGTTTCGCCGATGCACCAGTCGATCCCCGGCTATCCCTGCAAGGTCGATCCGGAGAAGGCGATAACCATGCGAGATCAACTCGCCGAGCAAGCCGAATTCCAGACCAAAATCCGGGCAGTGCGCGCAGCACCGAAGGCCGAGCGCATGAAGCGCGCGCAGGCGTTGGTCGCCGCGGAGGGAAATCCACCCCTAAGCTACGCGAAGGCCCTCGCTTTGTTGCTGTTGTTGCGCGATTGCGTCGATACCAAAGCGGATTGGAACGCCCTGCTCGACTACACCCGCGGGCTTCCCAAGCGCTTCGCGAACCAGCCGGAAGTGCAGGAAAATCGCGCATTCGCTGTGGCCCAGATAGGGGACGACGTTCGGGCCATCGCCGAAATCCAGACACTGATTGATCTTTCGGGACCGACACCGGAACGCTTTGGTCTGATGGGTGGTCGCTACAAGCGTCTCTTCAAGGCTCCGACAACCAGTCAATCTGAGCGCAAGGGAGCCCTTTCCAAGGCGATCGACTGCTATGAGCAGGGAATGGACCTTGATCTCAACGCCTATTATTGCTCCAGCAATCTGCCGCGACTCTATCGAACGCGGGGAAAGGCAGGTGATGAGGAGCGCGCGCAGACGACCCTTCGTGCAGTTATCGCCGCCTGCGAGCGCGCCAGACGGCTGCAGATTGCCGACAGATGGTATCGCCCGACGCTGCTTGTTGCAGCATTTGACCTGGGCGAGGCCGACAAGGCTGACGACCTTGCCGAGGATGTGATTGCGGAAGGCAAGGCCAAATGGGAAGTCGATAGCGTGCTCGACGACCTCGAAACCACCGTTGCACAGGTCGTCGACCCCGCCAAGCGCGCGCGCTTGTCCGCCATCGTCGACAAGATCAAGACGGCCTGATCGCGCGCTTCGCCAGCATCAACCTCAGCCGAGCCGCATCGACAGCTCGACGTCTTCGCCGAACGGCACCGACAAGTAGCCGTTCGCCGGCGAGCGCACCCGCGCCAGATAGTCGGGGCTGTAATCGGCATTGTCGGCGACGACGAAGGCGCCCGGCTTCAGGCGGTTCTCCACGAGATCGAGGATGTCGGGGTAGAGCGCCTTGGCGCCGTCGAGCAGCACGAGATCGATCGTATCGGGCAGATCGGCGCGCAGCGTCTTGAGCGCGTCGCCCTCGCGGATCTCGACCAGGTCGTCGAGGTCGCCGGCTGCGAGATTGTCCCGGGTGCGAACAAGGCGTCGATCCTGTTCCGGCTGCGGAGCGATGAGTGGCGGGCGAACTCCAGCCTGCTGCGCGACATTCTCGCCGACCGCACGCGGCCGCCACTGGAGCGGTTGCGTGTGCTGGTGCACGCCTTCATCCGCTCCGAATGCGAGGAGGCCGCGGTGCGCGAGGCGTTGCCGAAGGCATCCGACGCGGTCCGCGCGACGGCCGGCGATCTGATCACGACCACGATGAGCACGGTGGGCAAGGATTTTTCAGAAAGCCCGCGAAGTCCGGCCGAGATCGAGAGCTACGCCGACGCGATGGCCGACATGTTCTGCGCGTATCTCAGGAGCCTCGGAAAGCGCTGAAGCGCGCACCGTCGATCCGGCCGTCGTTCACGTGTAGTGCTTGGCGACGAGCAGAAACCCGAGCACGCCGCCGGTCACAGCGAAAACGGCCGCGCCATTGCAGAAACTCATGTAAGCGGCGGACCAATATGGAGCAGTCCGTGAGGCTGTCGCAACTTTCTTCGGTTTCCGAGCCAAGCCGATGCATTCCTGAAAAAGGCGCCGCCACCAGGTCAACGCAGGTGACGGCGCCCGTCTGAGGGCTTCAGGGCGAAACCCCGCCTGAACGTAAGCCGCGATGATGAACGGTTCGTATACCGCTGAACGTCGCCGGCTTGCATGCTGGCAGAGGCGTTCGAGAGTTCCCTTAGAACGAAGCGTAGGCGTTTCGGAACGCGATGGCGCCGGCCAGCGAGCGCGGTCGCGTGCGCACGGCATGCCCGTCGTTGCCGCTCTGGACGATCCACTGGCCATTCTCGTGGCCCACGATCTTGCCGACATGGTGACGCCAGACCACGATCGCGCCGACCGAAGGGCCGCCCGCATTGCTGCCGTATCGCGCCCAGGAGCGCGCCAGATTGTATTGCGGGCCCGGATCGCTGCCGACCTGCGTGCGCATGAACCACCCGCACCACGCAGCGGGGCGACCGGAATGGGCATGATGTCGATGATGGTGATGACGGCCGCGAGCTTCGGCAGCAGATGACGCGAAGGCCAAGAGCACGGCGACAGCCGCGAGAGTTTTACGCATTACAAAGTCCTCTTGTTGTTGGCAGACCATCCTGATTCTGGGAGGGGCGCAGCGATGATCTGCGATTTGGTTGCGAAGCGACCGCACCGGTCAGGCGACGCAAAACAGAGGCGGGGACATGGCCCGCACGGGCCTTTAAGAAACGGGCTATGGCCAAAATATGGCCGCAAAATCCCGTCTGGCGGCAAGACATGGCCGACATGTTCGGCGCGTATCGGAAGAGCCTCACGAAGCGCTGATACAGGCAGAATTGCTCCGAAAGCATGTTCCTGGGTGCCGCTTCACGCAGAAGCGGGTTAACAGGAGCGCCCGGCAGCAGACCGAGCTCCGCTTCGCTCAGAAGCCGCCGCGGTCCCGACAGGAGGGCCAGTTCGCTGGCGTGCAATCGTGAATCTTGAGCAGCGGCTGAACGAACTCAAGATCGAGCTGCCGATGTCGGCGGCGGCCGGCGGCGCCTATGCGCCGGTCGTGGTCCATGGCGACACGATCTATGTCAGCGGTCAGCTTCCGCGCGACGGCGACAAGGTCCATGTCGTCGGCCAGGTTGGCCGTGATGTCACACTGGAAGACGCCAAGCGCGGGGCCCGGTTGGCGCTGATCCGCGGATTGGCCGCGATCAAGGCGCATCTCGGGTCGCTCGACAGTGTCACGCAGATCCTGAAGCTCACTGTGTTCGTGCACAGCGCGGCGGATTTCAGCGGTCAGACGGCGGTCGCTGACGGCGCATCGGAGCTCATCATGGAGCTGTTCGGTCCGGAGCGGGGACTGCACACCAGGACGAGCGTTGGCGTCGCGCAGCTTCCGCGCAATGCATCGATCGAAGTCGAGTTGATCGCAGCGCTGGCGCGCTAGGCGCCAGCGACGCCTTCCTCTTGCCATGCCAATTTCGCGGAGCCCATGCGTGGCGGCGCCACGCGAAGCAATGCACACTTCTCAATCAGCCTCCGCGAATGGCTGTGTTCGATTGCGCTCGCCTTGCTTCGAAGAGGTGATGCGAAACGGGCAGGGGCGTTGGCCATCGCTCGTTTCAGATGGTGCCGTCATTGCGCTGAACGTTCAGTAAAATGATCCACTAAACACCAAGTCGAGCCAGGCGCTGGGTGGTCTCGCTATCGGTGTTGGTGCACTGCAACGATTTTTTCCGCGCAAGATAGTGCAGCGAGCTCTTCCTCAAGGCTCGCAAGAAACCCGCTTGACGGGTTCCTGAATTTAGTAATACGTTTAGTATTACAAAAACGATAAACATCGCGCATCGAGCTGATGTGTGGGAGGAGCCGCGCTATCCGGACCCCGACGTCCGGAAGCGTTCAGTCTCGCTCTCCATCATCGCTCATCAACTCGGTTTCGAAAGTCTCGGCGTCGATCCGGCACGGATACGCCGGGCGAGTTAGGTGCTTCAACGATAGGGAGGAAATGGATATGCGAAGATTGGGATGGTTACGCAGTACGGTGGCGTCCGCGGTCGTTGCGGCCGCAGCACTTGGGGTTCTCGGCGGCGGGGAAGCCGCAGCACAAGGCAAACAGCTCACGCTGTGCTGGGCGGCATGGGATCCGGCCAACGCGCTGGTTGAATTGGGCAAGGACTTCACCAAGCAATCCGGCATCGAGATGAAGTACGAGTTCGTCCCCTGGACGAGCTACGCCGATCGCTTCCTCAACGAACTCAACTCGCACGGCAAGCTCTGCGACCTGATCATCGGCGACAGCCAATGGATCGGCGGCGCCGCCGAGAACAAGTGGTACGTCAAGCTCAACGACTTCTTCGACAAAGAGAAGATCTCGATGGACGATTTCGTCCCGGCGACCGTCGTCGGCTATTCGCAGTGGCCGAAGAACACGCCGAACTACTGGGCGCTGCCGGCCATGGCCGATGCGGTGGGCTGGACCTACCGCAAGGACTGGTTCGCGCGGCCCGAGATTCAATCCGCGTTCAAGGCCAAGTACGGCCGCGATCTGGCGCCGCCGAAGACCTATGACGAGCTGAAGCAGATCGCCGAGTTCTTCCAGGGCCGCGAGATCGACGGCAAGAAGGTCTATGGCGCCTACATCTTCACCGAGCGCGGCTCGGAAGGCATCACGATGGGCGTGACCAACGTGCTCTACAATTACGGCTTCGCCTACGACAATCCGAAGAAGGCGTACCAGATGCAGGGCATCGTCAATTCCGCCGACGCGGCCAAGGGTCTCGAGTTCTACAAGGAGCTCTACAAGTGTTGCACGGCGCCGGGCATGACCAACGCCTACATGCAGGAAGGGCTTGATGCCTTCAAGTCCGGCCAGGTCGCGATGCAGATGAACTGGTTCGCCTTCTTCCCGGGCCTCTACAAGGATCCGAATGTCGGCGGCGACAAGATCGGCTTCTTCGTCAATCCGGCTGGTCCCAAGGGACATTTCACGCAGCTCGGCGGACAGGGCATCTCGGTGGTGGCAACCTCCGACCACAAGGACGACGCGCTCGCCTACATCAAATGGTTCGCGCAGCCTGCCGTGCAGCAGAAATGGTGGCAGATCGGCGGCTACTCGGCCCTCAAGGCGGTGGTCGACGCACCCGACTTCCCCAAGAGCGCGGCGTTTGCGCCGCAATTCCTGGAGTCGATGGGTATCGTGAAGGACTTCTGGGCCGAGCCGTCCTACGCGCAGCTGCTGCTCGACATGCAGAAGCGGGTGCATGACTACGTCGTCGCCGACAAAGGCACGTCACAGCAGGCGCTCGATCTCCTGGTCAAGGACTGGACCAAGGTGTTCAAGGAGCAGGGCAAGGAAGTCGCCTCGCAATAGCGCCCGTCCACACTTCACCTGAACTGGATTCCCCGAGGGCTGCCTCGGGGAATCCGAACCAGCCCAGCCCCGCTGATGGACACGATGACGACGATCCTGCAACCCGATCATGCTACGATCCCCGGCGTGAGCAAGCCTGTTAAATCCCGCGCCGCCCGGCGCGTCCACGGCCTGTCGGACCGGGCCATCGCCTGGCTGTTCGTCGCGCCGACGATCGCGCTGCTGCTCGCGATCAACATTTTTCCGCTGATCTGGATGATCCGGCTGTCCTTCACCAACCTCAACCTCAGCATGTCCTATCTGCCGCTGCGGTTCGTCGGCCTCGACAATTTCAGGGACATCCTCACCGACGAGGACGTCTGGTTCCGGCTGCAGACCACGGCGCAGTTCGTGATCTCGTCGGTGGCGTTGCAGGTGGTCGTCGGCTTCGGCCTGGCGCTCTTGATCAACCGGCAGTTTCGCGGCCACAGCTTCTGGACCACGATCATCCTGCTGCCGATGATGCTGTCGCCGGCGGTGGTCGGCAATTTCTGGACGCTGCTGCTGCAGCCGCAGATCGGGCCGTTCAACTATCTGATCAGCCTGTTCACCGGCGTGCCGCCGAGCTCGTTCAGCATGACCGGGCAGGTGTCGCTCGCGCCATGGACCATCGTGCTGGTCGATACCTGGATGTGGGCGCCCTACGTGATGCTGATCTGCCTCGCCGGGCTGCGCTCGATCCCCGACTACATCTATGAGGCCGCGGAAGTCGATCGCGCCTCGGCATGGCGGCAATTCTGGTCAATCACGTTGCCGATGACGGTGCCGTTCCTGATGCTCGCGGTGCTGTTCCGCGCGATCGAGAACTTCAAGATGTTCGACATGGTCAATCTCCTGACCTCGGGCGGGCCGGGCTCGACCACCGAGTTGGTGTCGATCTCGCTGAAGCGCGCGGCGTTCGAGAAGTGGCGCACCGGTTATTCCTCGGCGCTCGCCATCATCCTGTTCGTGACCGTGTTCGGCGCCGCCAACATCTACGTCAAGACGCTCAACAAGGTGAAGCAACGATGACCGCTGCCGCCACCAAATCCACCGCGCATTCGATCGTCGAGGCCTCACCGCGCACCAAGGCGTTCGCCAGCGGCCTCGTCATCCTGTATGCCCTGATCACGATTCTGCCGCTGCTGTGGATCGTCGCCACCGCGTTCAAGTCGCAGAGTGATGCCATCGCCTATCCGCCCAAGGTGATCTTCGAGCCGACCCTCGAAGGCTATGTGAACCTGTTCACCGTGCGGACGCGCCAGACGCCGGACTTCATCGCCAAGCTGCCGCCGCCCGAAGCCTGGTACGACAAGCTGGTGCGCAAGCGGGACATGGTGATCGCCGGACCGTCCAAGGTCGTGCCGCGCTTCGTCAATTCGCTGATCATCGGCTTCGGCTCGACGTTTCTTGCGGTCTTCCTCGGCACACTCGCGGCCTATGCGTTCTCGCGCTTCCGTATTCCGCTGGCGGACGACCTGCTGTTCTTCATCCTCTCGACGCGCATGATGCCGCCGGTCGCGGTGGCGATCCCGATCTACCTGATGTACCGGCAGCTCAACCTGACCGACACGCGGCTCGGCATGATCCTGCTCTACACCGCCGTGAACGTCTCGCTCGCGGTCTGGCTGCTCAAGGGCTTCATCGACGAGATCCCGCGCGAGTACGAGGAGGCGGCGCTGGTCGACGGCTATACGCGGCTGCAGGCGCTGCGCAAGGTGGTGCTGCCGCAGGCCGTCACCGGAATAGCTGCGACCGCGATCTTCTGCCTGATCTTCTCCTGGAACGAGTACGCCTTCGCGGTGCTGCTGACCAGCGGCGAGGCGCAGACCATGCCGCCCTTCATCCCCTTCATCATCGGCGAGGGTGGACAGGACTGGCCGGCCGTTGCCGCCGCGACCACGCTGTTCGTCGTCCCGATCGTCATGTTCACCGTGCTGTTGCGCAAGCATCTGCTGCGCGGCATCACCTTCGGAGCGGTGCGCAAATGAGCGGCTCAGTGATTGCCAAAGCTGGCGTAGCGCGCTGGTTTCGTCGCGGGCCGTGGGAAGCCATCGCGATGACCCTGATCGGAGGCGGCATCATCATGCTGGTGCAGCCCTGGTCGATCGATCTCTACAGCTACTCCTTCGTGACGATCCTGGCCGGCACGGTCGGCTTCGTCATCGTCAGCCATTTTCCGGAATAGGGCCATGGCACAGATCCGTATCGAAAACCTGCGCAAGTCGTTCGATCAGTTCACCGCGGTGGAAGGCTCGACCTTCACGATCGACGACGGCACGTTCTTCGCGATGCTCGGGCCCTCCGGCTGCGGCAAGACCACCACCCTGCGCATGATTGCCGGCCTCGAGCTGCCGACCGAAGGCAAGATCCTGCTCGATGGCGAGGACGTCACGTTCCACCGTGCCGCCGCGCGCGATATCGCCTTCGTGTTCCAGCTGTTTGCGCTCTATCCGCACATGAATGTCGGGGAGAACATCGGCTTCCCCCTGAAGTGCCAGGGCATGGGTCGCCGCGAGATCCGCGAGCGGGTGCAGGAGACCGCGCGGATGTTGCGGATCGAGCATCTGCTGTCGAGCAAGACCTCGAAGCTCTCGGGCGGCGACCGGCAGCGCGTCGCGCTCGGGCGCGCCATGGTGCGGCGTCCAAAGGCGTTCCTGATGGACGAGCCGCTGGGCGCGCTCGACGCCGAGTTTCGCCATCTGATGTGCGGCGAGCTGCGCGACCTGCACGATCGTATCAAGGCAACGACGGTCTATGTCACGCACGACCAGCTGGAGGCGATGTCGATGGCCGACCAGATCGCCGTCATGAACAAGGGACGTGTCGAGCAGATCGGGACGCCGCAGGAGGTCTATGACCGGCCCGCGAGCATGTTCGTTGCCGACTTCATCGGCTCGCCGCCGATGAACTTCCTGCGCTTCGAGGGCGGCCTGCGGTCCGGCGACCGCGCGGTCAGCTTCCACGACACCAGGCTTGCGGTGCCGGAGATCCGCGAGGACCGCGCCAACGCGCCGCTGGCGCTCGGCGTCCGTCCGGAGCATATCCGCTTCGCCGACGCGGGCGCCGTTCGCGGCGAGGTGTTCGGTGCGGAATATCTCGGCACCACCCAGATCGTCACCGTCGACACGGCCTATGGACGGGTCGCGGCGCGGCTGCCCTCCAGCGCGTCGGTGCAGATCGGCGAGACCATCGGTCTCGAATTCAATGCCGAGCGGCTGGCGCTGTTCGACATCGGCAGCGGCCGTGCGATCCGGACCGCGAGCGCGGAGGGCGTGCGCCATGGCTGACGTCACCCTGCGCAACGTCAACAAGCGCTTCGGCGCGGTGGAAGCCGTCCGCGACTTGTCGCTGACGGTGAGCGACGGCGAGTTCCTGGTCCTGCTCGGACCGAGCGGCGCCGGCAAGACCACGACGCTGCGGCTGATCACCGGACTGGAGAGCCCCGATGCGGGCTCCGTCATGATCGACGGCCGCGATGTGACGCATGATCCACCGGGCTCGCGGGATATCGCCTTCGTGTTCCAGCAATACTCGCTGTACCCGCATCTCACGGTCTACGACAATCTGGCGTTTCCGCTGCGCTCTCCCGCACGGCGGGTGGCGGAGCCGATCATCCGCAAGCGCGTCGAACAGACCGCGGAGCTGTTGCATATCGCGAGCAAGCTGAACAACCGCGCCACCCGGCTGTCCGGCGGCGAGATGCAGCGCGTGGCGATCGGCCGGGCGCTGGTCCGCGATCCCTCGATCTATCTGATGGACGAGCCGCTGTCCTCGCTGGATGCAAAGCTCCGCGCCGAACTCCGGCTCGAACTCAAGCGGATCCAGATCGAACTGGGCGCGACCATCCTTTACGTCACCCACGATCAGGTCGAGGCGATGACGATGGCCTCGCGCATAGGCGTGATCAGGGACGGCCAGCTGCTGCAGCTCGGCACGCCCCGGGAGATCTACGAAAGCCCGTCCAGCAGCTATGTCGCCTCGCGGCTGGGGACGCCGCAGATCAACTTCCTGCCGGCTCGCCTGCTCGCCGATGTCGCGATGCCGGCTGGCACCGAGACAGTCGGCATTCGCACCGAGCATCTTCAGCTCGCCGCGCGCAACGGCGGGCAGATGGTCGGCCGCGTGCATCGGGTGGAGCACCTCGGCGAGCAGAATCATATTCATCTGGACTATAAGGGCGAGACGCTGGTGACGCTGGCGGATCCGCATCAGCCGCTGCAGGCCGGCCAGGAGGTCGATCTGCATCTGGTGCATCCGCTGTGTTTCGACCGCACGGGGCAGCGTATTGCCGCGGCGGTTCATTAGAGGGGCGAGAGGATCGAGGAGATGTCGGTGCCATCAGAGACATTGAAGTCGTTGGTCAAGGCGGCCGCAGAGCAGGTCATCGCCAGTGCGCCGGAGCTGACCAGCCTCGATCAGGCGATCGGCGACGGCGACCACGGGACCAACATGAAGCGCGGTTGCGAAGCCGTGCTCGGCAAGCTTGATGCGATCTCGGCGCAGCCGCTCGACGAAGCGCTGAAGATGATCGGCAAGACCCTGGTGATGACGGTCGGCGGCGCCTCGGGGCCGCTCTATGGCAGCTTCTTCCTTGCCGCGGGCGAGGCGCTGTCGCACGACAAGCATCTGCCCGAGGATCTCGCCGATGTGTTCGGCAGCGCCGTGAACGCGGTGAGCGCGCGCGGCCGCTCGCAGGTCGGCGAGAAGACGATGCTGGACGTGCTGGTTCCCGTGCTGGAGACGTTGAAGACGGCGGCCGGCCAGCCGGATCTGATCGCCCGGGTGCGCACCACCGCGACCGAGGCGGTCGAACGGACGGCGCCGATGCAGGCCACCAAGGGGCGCGCGTCGTTCCTCGGCGCGCGCAGCGTCGGGCATGTCGATCCCGGCGCACGGTCGAGCTGCGTGCTGGTGCAGGCGGTGTGCGCCGGCCTGGAGGCACGCCCATGACCGACACCGTGGGGATCGTGATCGTCTCGCATTCCAGCGACATCGCGAAGGGAACTGCCGACATGGTGCGGCAGATGGTCGGCAGCGAGGTCAAGGTGGCCTTCTGCGGCGGCAATCCCGACGGCGGGTTGGGCACCAGCGTGCCGCTGATCATCGACGCCATCAATGACGCCTGGTCGCCGAAGGGTGTCGCGGTGCTGGTCGATCTCGGCGGCGCCGAGACCAACAGCGAAATGGCGGTGGAGATGCTGGAGCCGGCGCGGCGCGATCTCGTTGCCGTCTGTAACGCGCCGATCGTCGAGGGCGCCGTGATGGCGGCGACCGAGGCGGCGGGCGGCAGCTCGCTGGCCCAGGTCAAGGCCGTGGCCGAGGAACTCTCTGCCGACTGAGATGTCGGCGATGCGATGATGGATGATGAGTATGCTTGATAAAGCGGACGGACAGATCTTCACCGGCAATGTGCGGCTGGTGCATGCGGTGGGCATGCACGCACGCCCGGCGGTCAAGCTGACCAAGCTCGCCAAGAAGTTCCAGGCTCAGATTTCGGTCCGGGTCGCCGGTGCGCCCGAGTGGATCAATGCCAAGAGCGTGGCCAAGATCATGGCGATGCGCGCCGCGCACGGCAGCACGATCGAGATCAAGGCCTCCGGCAGCGACGCCGAGGCCGCCGTCGCCGCCCTGGTCGATCTGGTTGCCAGCGATTTTCCGGATGGAGCAGGCTAGCATGCAGGGCGGCGCTGCAGGATCGGCCTACCGCGGCAGGACCGCCTCGATCGGCTTTGCCCATGGTCCGCTGGTCCGCGTCGATGCGGGCGCCGGCGGCGAGCGGGTGGCCGGCACGCTGGTCGAGGAGGCGCTGGCCTTGCGCAAGGCGATCGACCTCGCCAGCGGGCAGATCGCCGATCTTGCCGCCAGCGCCGGCGGCGAAGCCGCGCAGATCCTCGAATTCCAGGTCGCATTGCTGGAGGATGAGGATCTGATCGAGGCGATCTTCGCGTCGATCGGCGAGGGGCGTCCGGCCGATGTCGCATGGCGCTCGACGCTCGACGAGCAGATCGCGGAGTACAATGCGGCGGCGGATGAGTATCTGCAGGCCCGCTCGTCGGACCTTGCGGACCTGCGCGACCGCGTGGTCCACATCCTGCGCGGCGACGAGGGCGAGCCGCTGAAGATCCCGAGCGGAGGCGTCGTCTGTGCCGACGACCTGCCGCCGTCGCGCTTCCTGGAGATCGACTGGTCCGGCGGCGGCGGCCTGGCGCTGCTGCACGGCAGTCCGACCAGTCACGTCGCGATGCTGGCGCGTGCGCGCGGCATCCCAATGGTCGTGCAACTCGGTGCTATTCCTCATGCCGGCGCCACGGCGCTGCTCGACGGCGAAGGCGCGACGCTGGAGCTTGATCCCAGCGCCGAACAGGTGCGCATCTTCGAGAAGCGGCGCGAGAGTCATCGCAAGAGCAGGGCATCCGCGCGCGCGATCCTCCGGCGGCCGACGGCCTCGTGGCGCGGCGAGCACATCAAGCTCCTGATCAATATCCAGCGCGTCGACGACCTCGATGATGCGGACGCGCAATATGCCGACGGCATCGGCCTGATGCGGACCGAGTTCCTGCTCGCCGGGCGGAGCGACCTGCCGGATGAGGAGACCCAATTCCAGGCCTATGATGCGGTATTGCGCTGGGCCGGAGCGCGGCCGGTCACGATCCGCACCTTCGATGCCGGCGGCGACAAGCCGGTGCCCGGCTTTACATTCGACGGCGAAGCCAACCCGTTCCTTGGCGTGCGCGGCTTGCGGCTTTGCCTCGCCCGGCCAGAGATTTTTGCCGTCCAGCTCCGCGCGCTGGCCCGCGCCGCGGTGCGCGGCAATCTCAAGGTCATGTTCCCGATGGTGACGTCGGCGGACGAGCTCGAAGCGGGACGGAAGCTGTTCGCCGATATCGTGCAGCGCTTGCAGGCGGACGGCATTGCCGCGATGCTCCCGGAGCTCGGAATCATGGTCGAGGTTCCGGCGGCGGCCCTGGCGGTCTCGAGCTTCAAGGCGTCGTTCTTCTCGATCGGCTCGAACGATCTCGCGCAATATGTGCTGGCCTGCGATCGTTCCAACGGAGCTCTCGCCCCCCTGATGGACCCCTTGCATCCCGCAGTGCTCGAACTGATCGCGCGGACCGCGGAGCACGGCCGCCGTGCCGGCATCGGCGTCAGCCTGTGCGGCGACATGGCGGGTGATCCGCGCTGTGTTCCCGCGCTTCTGAACTGCGGCCTGCGCGAATTGTCCGTGAACGCATCGGCGCTGGCGCAGATCAAGCAGACCATCGACCGGCTGAGCAGCGGAGGCAGTGTTGGCTGACACGGCGGCCGATGAAGCGCCCGAAGCCGGCGCAGTTGCGGCCTACAAGCGCATCTTCAAGGAAGTGCTGGAGAGCCGCCCGTCCGGCATGCGGCTGCGCCTCGCCCATGCCATGGGCAAGAACCGCAGCTTCGTCAGCCAGATCAGCAATCCGGCCTATCCGGTGCCGATCCCGGTGCAGCACCTCAACACGATCTTCGATGTCTGCCACTTTCCGCCGCAGGCGAAGACCGCCTTCCTGCGCGCCTATGCGCGCGCGCACCCGCGCCGCGTCGGCCGGTTGAGCGAAGGATCGCACGAACGGACGCTGACATTGCATCTGCCGGATCTCGGCAGCGCCAAGCGTAATGCCGAGCTCGACGCGCTGCTGCAGGAATTCACGCGGCGCCTGATCGGCATCATGCGGGAAAAATAGGCGAAAAACGCCGAACGAAGCGGGGAGGACACCATGAAGAAGTTCATCAATGCGGTCGACAATTTGCTCGGCGAAAGCCTTGACGGCTTCGCCGCCGCGCATGCCGATCTGGTCGTGCTCGGCGCCGAGCGCAAATTCGTGCGCCGCCGCGAGCTGAACGGCAGGAAGGTCGCGCTGGTCTCAGGCGGCGGCAGCGGGCATGAGCCGCTGCACGCCGGCTTCGTCGGCTACGGCATGCTGGATGCCGCCTGTCCGGGACAGGTGTTCACCTCGCCGACGCCCGACCAGATCGTCGAGGCCGCGCAGGCGGTCGCAGGCGATGCCGGCGTGCTGTTCATCGTCAAGAACTATGCGGGCGACCGCATGAACTTCGAGATGGCCGCCGAGATCGCCGAAGGCCGCACCGCCACCATCGTGACCGATGACGATGTCGCGGTCGAGAAGTCGACCTACAGCATCGGGCGCCGCGGCGTTGCCGGCACCTTGATCGTCGAGAAGATCGTCGGCGCCGCCGCCGAGAAGGGCGCCGATCTCAAGACCTGCGTGGCGCTCGGCGAGCGCGTCAACGCGCGGACGCGTTCGATGGGCGTGGCGCTGACCAGCTGCACGGTCCCGGCCGCGGGCACGCCGACCTTCGCGCTCGGCGCGGACGAGATGGAGATGGGGGTCGGCATCCACGGCGAGCCGGGCCGCCGCCGCGTCAAGCTCGTGGAGGCCGACGCGATCGCATCGGAAATGACGGCCGCCATCGCCGACGATCTTGCCGCGCCCGCAGGCTCCGAGGCGCTGCTGCTGGTCAACGGCTTCGGCGGCACGCCGACGATCGAGCTCTATCTGATGTACAACGCCGCGCGCCGCATGCTCGAGCAGCGCGGGCTGCGCATCGCGCGCTCGCTGGTCGGCAGCTACGTCACCTCGCTGGACATGGCCGGCTGCTCGCTCACCGTGAGCCTGCTCGATGCCGAGACGTCCGCGTTGTGGGACGCCCCGGTACGCACGGCCGCATTGAAGTGGTGATCGCGGGCCACGGTCGTTTCGTACGCGCGCGGTCTATTGATTAGTCAGCGGAGTGACCAGACAATGGCGAGGCCGATTGCGGTGAGAAGCCCGAAGCCGACAAGCCATCGGTGATATCTGTCGATCGACTGTAGAAGTTGCGATCCCCAGAACATGACCAGGGCGGCCACGATCACGAAATGCAGGAGACGGCCGATTACGGCGGCGACCGTAAAGGTCAGGAGATTCATCGATGCGACGCCGGCGGCAATGGCAATGAACTTGAACGGGATCGGCGTGAAGCTCTTGGCGATAATGATCCAGAGCCCCCAATCCTCAACAAGCTTCTGGTACCGTCGAAAGTTGTCGGCTTGCCCGTAGATATTGACTAGCGTCTCTCCGACCGTAGCCCAGGCGAGATGGCCGATGCCGTAGCCGGCCAGGGCACCGACAGACGACGCTATGACGCAAACGCCGCATAGGAGAAAACTCCGCTCCGGCCGCATCAGCAGCATCGGCACCAGCAGCAGGTCGGGCAAAACCGGCAAGACCGAGCTATCGGCAAACGCGATCAGCGCGAGCAGGGCGAGACCCCAACCGCTGTCCGAGAACGCTTCGGCGCGACGTCGCCAGACGTCACGACTTGTAGAAAAGAGAAGCATGATCACTCATCAACCTGCGACCGGAGCCAAATCGACTACGGTCGCCTTCAAAAGCGCCCGCTTCGCACGGTCTATGACTATCTCCGGTCGCGATGAGACTGCACGCGAGATTCCGAGGGCGATCACAGTCGGAGATATGCGGTCATGTGCGCGATGCGCGGATCGAAATTCACGACAGGCAATATGGCCGGTAGATAGTTTGCTCGCCTCCTGTCGACATTGCGGCATATGAGCACACGATAGCGCGCTACGGGTCAGACAGCGAAAATATCTGCCGAATGTAAGGATGGTGTAAGTTGCCGACCGTATGAGACGATCGCGACAACAATCGACGACGCTACTGCAAGGACGCGGTGCAGAGCGCGAATAGGCCGTTGCTCGGCCTGTGCCGCGCAACGGTATCCATCGGGAGCACGCGCGGCGAAGCTGAAATGCGAAATGGAGCGTTGGTAGCCTGCCTCTCGGCTCTGGTCTTGCTGATACTCGCAGAACCCGCCCACGCGGCAGAGTGGCGCTATTGTCTTGCGCTATCTCAAGCCGAGCACAGGGTCTACATGTCCTATCCGTTTCAATGCGCAATCGATGACTCTCAGGAATTGGAGCGAATGCTCCGGGGCTCGCTCACCCGTGCTGGTGTTTCGGTCGATACCGTTCAGTGTCCGCGCGGCAGTGATGAGCGCAGCATTTTGACCATGCGCGACCATGCCATCACGTTCAATCGACAAACGCAGATCGACGTGGTCGCTGTCAAATGGCGTCCGGGAGTTCGCCTTGGATGCGAATGACGGTGCTTTGCGGCTGCCGATATTCGGCACGAGCCTCGCATGCCTCGAAGCGTGGGCAGGATCAACACGCCGAGCGATCGGCATCGTGAGCGGGTATCCATGGCAAGTGCGTGCACACAGGGCGTTGACACGGGTTTCGTCGCGCTTGGCTACGGGAAGGTCGCCGCCCTAGGGGTCCTTCAAGGAGTAACCGAGCTATTGCCGATTTCGTCCACTGCACACATGCGCCTGGTGCCAGCCGTTCTGGGTTGGCAGGATCCAGGATCGGCGTTCTCCGCCGCCATGCAACTTGCCGCGGTGGTTGCCGTCATAAGCTATTTTTGGCGAGACGTGCGCGCACTCGCGGTGAATTCGGTTTCCGCAATGAGACGCGGGCGGTTCCACGACCGATGGTTTCGTCTGGCTCTCTGGATCGTCTTGGCAACCATCCCCATCGCTGTCGCGGGGCTGCTGGCGTCCAAGCTTCTGAACACCTGCAATTCGCCTCTTCGTGGACTTACGGTCATCGGCTGGGCCTGCGTTGCGATGGCGTTCCTTCTCGGCGCGGCCGAACTGTGTGCCAAGCATCGTCGGACCATCGATCAATCGCGCTTTTCCGACGCGATGCTCATCGGGTTGGCTCAGGTCGGGGCGTTGATACCCGGTGTATCGCGCTCGGGTTCGACCTTGACGGCGGCGCTTGCGCTCGGCTTCAAACGGGATGAAGCGGCGCGTTATTCATTTCTTCTGGGCTTGCCCGCGATCACCTTGGCCGGCCTTAAGGAGCTGTGGGAGCTGTACCATCTTCATCTCGGCTATCACGCGTGGTCGGTCCTGATTGTCGGCCTCGCAGTCGCGTCCGTTTCAGCGTTCGCTGGGATCTGGAGCTTGATGCGCGTGCTGGAACGATTTTCGAGTTGGCCGTTCGTGATCTACCGGTTCGGCCTCGGCCTCGCTATCCTTGCGGGGGCGACGGCAGGGATTCTTTAGGAAGAGCCTTGGTCGGTTCGGGTCCACAGACGCCAAAGAGCAGCGATGGTGAGCATGCTCTCATGGGGTCTGCATATTCGTGCCGAGCGCCGATGGGCGGCACGGTCTGGGAGGGCGTGCAGCTCGCAGCATGCTCACTACAGCCGTATCGCAGTCTTCCTGACATGAGATTGTTACACAGCCTGCCTATGGTCCCCGCCCGACCATGACAGGCCTGTAAACGCGAGGAGCCGAGTTGACCCCGGATGCGCCAGCGCGAGTCTGGAGCACTCGGCGGCTGTGCCGTGCTCTGATGTTCGGCGTCTGTCTTGTCCTGGCGCCGCCGAAAGCATCGGCACAGGAGGCGCAGATCGACTTTGATATCGTAGCCCAGCCGCTGGCCGCCGCGCTCGAGCAGTATGGTGCTGTGGCTGGGCGGAACGTCCTCTACAACAGCAACCTGACGGCCGGACTGCGTTCCAGCGCCGTGCGCGGGCCCATGACCGCGGACATGGCGCTCGCGCGTCTGCTCGCGGGCAGCGGTCTGTCGGCGCGTGTGCTCGGAGAGACGTCTTTCATGCTTTATCCAGTACCGGCCACGGCGCAGGCGGCGCTGCCGGTTCCGGTGAGCCATTATTATGCGCGGCTACAGACCAGCCTTCGGGCCGCACTCTGCGCGGAGGCCGATGCACGGCCGGGCCGATATCGGATCGCGCTACAGTTCTGGATCGATCCGGCCGGCAACGTCGAGCGGTTCGCGCGGCTGGGATCGGCGGGCAGCGCCGCGGTCGATGCGGGCATCGATCACGCGCTGCGCCGGATACAGGTCGACGCGCCGCCGCCGGCGGGCCTTGCACAGCCAGTGACCCTGGTGATCGTCCCGCAAGGACCCGGCACAACGATGGCCTGCAATGGCTCTCCGGCGCGCCGCGCCAGCGCGGCGCCATGACCGAGGCTTCCCTGACGCTGATCAGACGCCTGCTGGTCGAGCGCTACGATGAACTCAAGCGACGGTTAACGCGACGGCTGGGATCGTCCGAGCTCGCGGGCGAGGCGTTGCAGGACGCCTGGCTCCGCATCGCCCAGGTGGATTCGGTCGGTGTCGTCCGCAATCCCGGCAACTATGTCTTCGGTGTCGCCATGAACGCGGCGCGTGATCGCCAGCGTACTGCCGATAGCCGGACCCTGAGCGCCGCCGAGGTCGACGGACTGCTCGAGGTCGCCGATGGCGCGCCCGATCCGGAGCAGGTGGCGCGCGCGCGTTCGGACCTGCGTGGGCTGGAAGCCATCCTGCGCGAGCTGCCGCCGCGCCGCCGCGCGATTCTGCTCGCAGCACGGCTCGACCAGATGCCGCGGCAGGAGATAGCCCGCCGCTTCGGCATTTCCCTGCGCTTGGTCGAGCTGGAGCTGCAACGGGCGCAGGAATATTGTCTGGCGCGGCGCGATCGGAACGGCGGATGAGCATGCGGATTCGCCTGGTTGGAAACGTCTTCCTGAGAGCGGTGGCGCGAGCCGCCGCATCTTGGCGTAGGCAGGCACGGGGCGGACGCCGGCCATGAGCGCGAAGGACGACGGCGACATGGAACTTGATCCGCTCAAGCGGGAAGCGGTGGGGTGGGTCCGGCATCTCACCTCCGGACGGGCCACCGCGGCGGACGCCGACGCGCTGCGGCGCTGGTGCGCCCAGAGCGCGGAGCATGTTGCCGCCTTCACCGCTGCGAGCCGGCTGTGGCGAGATCTTGCTCCGGCTGGCCGCAATGTCCGGGCAGCAATGATGACCGGACAGTTGCCGCGTGCTTCGCGTCCGCTCCACCGCCGTGCGTTGCTTGGTGGCGGGCTCGCGGCCGCTGCCTCGGCGGCAGGCGTCTATGCGCTTGCGCGTCCGCCGCTCGGTCTGTGGCCGTCGTGGTCGGAGTTCGCGGCCGACTACCGGACCGGCACCGGCGAGCAGCGCCACGTGTCGCTGCCGGGCGATGTGTCAATCCAGATGAACGTGCAGACCAGCATCGTGCTTCGGCCTGCCGATCCCGACGCGGCACGGATCGAATTGCTTTCCGGCGAGGCGGCGTTCGCCACATCCGGGCGCAGTTTTGGCGTACGCGCGGCCGACCGCTGGATTGTCGCGGACAAGGCGCAGTTCGACGTGCGCTATGTGCCGGCTGGCGGCGAATGGCCGGTCTGTGTGACGTGCCTCAAGGGCGAGCTACAGGTCCAGGGCGGCGCCCAGGCGATCGCCCTGAAGGAGGGCCAGCAGCTGCGCTACGACGCGCGAGGGGAGACACTTGTCGCCGCCGATGTCGAGGCTGCTTCCGCCTGGCAGCGCGGCTTCCTGCTGTTTCGCTTCACGCCGCTATCCGACGCGGTCGAGGAGATCAACCGCTACCGGCCTGGCCGCATCTTCATCGTCAATGCGGCGATCGCACGGTTGCCCGTCAGTGGCCGCTTCCGCATCGATCGGATGGACGAAGTTCTGACCCAGATCCAGCAGGCGTTCGATGCGCGTGTGCGGTTGCTGCCTGGCGGGATCGTGCTGCTGAGCTGAGCACGGTTGCCGCGACCTTCCGCTCTGCGGCGACACGAAACTTTCACAAAAATCCCTTGCGGCTTTCGGCTGGGCTTCCCGTCACGCTGGTGTGACCTCTGCGATGTTCGCTGGAAGGACTGTCATGCCGGTTCGAGCTCAAGCCACCCATCATCCCCGTACACGCGGTGAATTGGCCGTCCGCACGCTGTTGCGGTCGTCGCGCCTTGTGTCCCGCCGCGGGTTGATGGCCGGCACGAGCCTGGCGACAGTGTTGCTCGCGGCGCATCCTGCGAGTGCGAGGCCGTTGAACGGTGCCTGGACGGTCGGGGCGCCGCTTTACGCGGCCGATGCGGCGAACGCCGGGGCCCAGCAGGCGGCCGCGGCGGCCGCCCAAAGCTCTGGTGCATTGGCGCGGGCGGCCCAAGCGATCCAGGCCATGCAGGCGGCACAGACGGCCGCGCGCGCCGCCGCCCGGGCCACCGGCACGTCGCGGACCTTGCCGCAGGTGGTGCCCGATGGTCTGGTGCCGGGCGGCCTCCAGGTCGCGCCGGGCGCTGTGCCCGGATCGAGCGTCTGGTCTGGCGCCAACCTTCCGACCCAGGCGAACGTCAACGGCCGTGCCAGTGTCGGCATCACCCAGACCGCGCCGCAGGCCATCCTCAACTGGCAGAGCTTCAATGTCGGTGCCCAGACCGACGTCGTCTTCAACCAGCAGGGCAACAGCAACTGGGTCGCGCTCAATCGCGTGATCGGCAATGTCGGGCCGAGCCAGATCCTCGGCCACATCAACGCCGACGGCCAAGTGCTGCTGATCAACCAGAGCGGCATCATTTTTGGCGGTGCCAGCCAGATCAATGTTGGCTCGCTGGTGGCGTCGACACTCAATATCACCGATCAGCAGTTCAAGACCGCCCTGCTCAATCGCTCGCCGTTTGACAATTCCGGCAATCTACAGGCCCCGATCTTCGCCAACAGCAGCGGCCCAACCGGCGACGTCATCGTCGAGGCTGGTGCCGTGATCCTCACGGCGCCGCCCGCGTCCGTCACCACGGGAGGCGGAAACGTATTCCTGCTCGGCGCCAATGTGCAGAACAACGGCAGCATCGTCACGCCCGGCGGCCAGGCCGCGCTTGCGGCCGGCACGTCGGTTTACGTTACGACCAGCGGCAACACCAGCCAGCAGGGTCTGATGTTGAATGTGCTCAATGGCGGCACGGTCGGCAACACCGGCCTCATCGCGGCGCCGACCGGAAGCGTCACGCTTGTCGGCATGAATCTGCAGCAGTCCGGCTTGCTGGTTGCGACCACCTCGGTCAACCAGGCCGGTTCGATCCTGCTGTCCGCGCAGCAGGGACTGCAGGGGATGTTCGGCTATGACAGCGCCACGCATTACGCGGTGTCGACGCAGACCGGCAAGGTGCAACTCGCGCCTGGCAGCATCACCGCGGTCCTTCCCGAGGAGGATGGTCTGACCGCGAGGGACACCCAGCCGCAGGCCCAGTCGCGGATTACGGTCGAAGGTGGCTTCGTCAACGTGCAGTCGGGGGCTGCGATCATCGCGCCGTCCGGGCGCGTCGCACTTCAGGCGTCGAGCCACGGAGACCAGCTCTATCTACAGGACAATCCCACCGCCAAGATCAATGCATACTCCAGCCGCGACGGGGCGCGTGTTCTTGTCGACACCGGTTCGCTGATCGACGTGTCGGGGTTGCAGAACGTGCCGGTCGCGGCTTCGAGCGATGTGGTGCAGGTGAACGTGCGCGCCAACGAGCTGCGCGACTCGCCGATGCAACGTGGCGGCATCCTGTCCAGCAAGAACGTGTGGGTGAACGTCCACGATCTCAACCCTGTGGCGTCGGATCGAGTCTACACCCCAGGCGGCCTGCTAGAGGTGTCGGGATGGCTCGGGCAGGTCGAGCGTCCGATCGACCAGCGCCTGACCACGGGCGGTTCGGTGATTGCCTATTCCACGGGCGATGCCATCCTGCGGCCTGGTGCGTCGATCGATATTGCCGGCGGCTCGCTCGCGCATCAGGCCGGCTATGTGCCGGTCACCTGGCTAGTCGGCTCGGATGGCAGGATCTACAGCGTCAATCAGGCCCCTGCCGACCTGACCTACAGCTCGATTGGGGTCGGCTTCACGGTCAATCACGCCCATTGGGGCGTCACCGAATTCTATGCCAATCCACTGATCCCCAATCAGCGGTACCAGCCGGCCTATCTCGAAGGACGCGCCGCCGGCGCTCTGACCGTGATTGCGAGCGCGGCAGAGGTCGATGCGTCGGTTGTTGCAGCGACAATCAATGGGCCCTATCAGCGAACCGCCAACACGCTTCCAGCCGGCGCCGCGTTCACCATCGGGGCGTCCGATGCGAGCCTGGTGCCCACCAGCGTGGTCATCGCGTCGTCAGTCGCGCCGCCGGTTCTCTCGGGTGCGACCTCGCCGCTGCCGCCGTCCTGGCAGCAAACGGTCTATTTGTCGGCCGACCTGCTCGACCAGGCCAACTATGGCAGCATCACCATCAACGCCCGGGGCGGTGTGGCCGATCCGATCAGCGGCGCAGTATCTCCTGCCGTCAGCATCGTGGGCGGCGCCAAGCTTCAGGTCGCCTCCGGCGGCTCGATCGCCCTGAATTCGAATGTCGTCTTTGCCGGCGGGGGAATTTCGATCGACGGGCAATTGGTGGCACGTGCCGGCTCGGTCACCGTCAACGCCGCGCAGCAGGGAACGACGATCTTCTCCGGCGACATCGAACTGCATCGGGGCAGTGTGATCGATACGCGCGGCCTGTGGGTCAACGATCGCACCGGCGGCAACGATGTCCCGCCTGCGCTCTACAATGGCGGCAATGTCAAGTTGAGCGCCTACGGCAGCGTTCGGATCGACAACGGGGCGGTGATCGATGCGTCGAGTGGCGGCTGGACGCAGAGCACGGGCCGGATCAAGACCAGCAACGGCCTGCCGGTCGGAACGGGCGGCAATATCACGCTGATCGCGGACGGCTTCGGCGCGACGCTGCACAATTCGACGACGCTCGCGCAGACCTACCCGGGCCGGGTCTATCTCGATGGTACGCTGCGGTCCTACGGCTTCACCCTTGGCGGCACGCTCAGCATCGCCACGCCCGCGATCCAGATCGGCGGAGACGCGATCCTTCCGCTCAGCACAATCAGCCGCATCAACGCCGATGGGACCAGCAACCTCACGCCGGTCGATCCCGCCAGCGTGATGCAGCTGTCGCCTGGCTTCTTTGCCAGCGGCGGCTTCAGCCAGTACGCCCTCTACAGCTACCAGAACCTGACGGTCGCGAGCGGCACCGATCTCGAGCTGCATGGGGTCAATCTGGTTCCGAATGCGCAGGCCATTCTGGCGCCGACAGGCAGCGATGTCGCTGCTATTGCGACGGCGGGGGTGCTGCCTTCGTATCAGCGGCCGGCGCCGGTCAACCTCGTCCTGAGCGCGATCGACGCCTTCAACGGCAACCTCGATCTTCGGCGGGGTGCCGTGATCGACGCCGATCCGCAGGCGACGATATCGCTGCACGCACGCCATCAACTGACGGTCGACGGCACGATCAACGCGCCCGCCGGAACCATCAATCTCGATTTGACCGGCACCACGGGAACCTGGGTCGCGGTCGGATCTCCGGTTGGCGTGCCGCCCAACAATGGTCCGTCCTATGCTGCCACGCAGACGCTCTGGATCGGAGCGGACGCCCGGCTGCTGGCGCCCGGCCTCGTGACATCGACGCTGGATGGGTTGGGGCACCCGGTGAACACGGTGCTCGGCGGCGGACAGGTCAACATCAATCAGGACGCTCAGCCCTCGCTCTACTACCCCTATTCGGCCACCCAGCCTTATGGAGAGCAACCGCTCGGTGTCGTGGTGGCGCAAGCCGGGGCGATTATCGATGTGTCGGGAACGTCGGGAACGATGCAGCAGGTTGCGGGCCGATCCGGTGTGATCCAGACACAAGTTGCGACCCCGGGCGGCAGCATCGCGATCCGAGCATCGCTCGGCCTGCTGTTCGACGCCACGATGAAGGCGCAGGGCGCTGCGGGTGGCAGCCTGACGATCGATCAGATGATCGGGACCTATGTCGCGGACAGCTCCGGAGCTTCGCAGTTCGTGCAGCCGGTATTCCAGACGATCGTAAGCCAGGCGGCGCCGCGGATGACGACTGGTCTGTCGCAGGGGCAGGCGGTCCCAGGCAGCTTGCTCGGAGAGCTATTCATCGGCGCCGACCAAATCTCCAGCGGCGGTTTCGCGTCGGTGTCTCTCGGCGCGGTCGATGCCCTGGTGTTCAACGGCAACGTCAACCTTGCCGCGGCGCGCAGCCTGACCATCAACGCCAGCAACATCAGTGCGACGCCGGGAGCGAGCGTCCGGCTCAACGCCCCTTACGTGGACATCGGCGGCGGTCAGCGCAACATCAATGAATATACCAGCAGCAGCTACGTCCCGCTCGGCAGCTACAGCGCAGTGCCCATGGCCGGTACGGCGCGTCTCGAGGTCAATGCCGACCTGATCGACATCGAGGGCACCCTGCGCAGCGGTGCGAGTTACAGCTATGTCACGAGCTTCATCAATTTCAGCACTCCGGTTCAGCAGACGGTGTCGCTGCCTGGCTTTGCCAGCATGGCGTTCAACAGCCTGGGCGACATCCGCCTGGTGCCGGTATCGAGAACTGCACCCTTCTACGCCACCAAGCCGACGACGATGACGACCGCCGGTGACGTGACGTTCACGGGGACGGAAATCTACCCGATCAGCACCGGCCCGGTCAGCAATGCGTACTCAAGCATCCCAAGTGGTCTGTTCCTGATCCAGGCGACAGGGCCGAGTAGCGTGGTCAGCTTTGCCAGCAACGGCCAGGCGCCCTACATGCCGCTGTCAGCCGGCGGATCCGTGCAGATCGTCGCTCCGACCGTCAATCAGGGCGGCGTCCTGCTGGCGCCGCTCGGGCAGATCACCTTCGGAGATCCGAAGAATCCGGCCGGCACGCGCGCGATCAACCTGCTCCCGGGCAGCATCACATCGGTGTCGGCGGGTGGCACACTGATTCCGTATGGTTCGCCGCTCGGCAACTCCGACTGGATCTACGGCTACGACAACAGCGGCACGGCGAACACCATCAGCGCGCCGCCGGCCAAGACGATCTCGTTCTATGGCCAGGCGCTGGCGGTCGCGGGAGCGTCCGGTGGAGTGGCCTCGGCGCGCATCGACGAATCCGGCGGCGGCGATCTCTATGGCGCGCAGTTCGTCAGCGGCGCTGGCGGGTCGGTCGATACGCTCAGCGGCACTCAGACGTTCGCGGTCCTGCCGAGCCTCGGCAATCGCTATGCACCGCGCGATCCGCAGATGCAGCTCAGCGATCCGACGCAGGCGGCATCGGCACCATTGGCTCTGCAAGTTGGCCAGCAGATCTATCTGAGCGGAATTCCGGGATTGCCGGCTGGCACCTACACCTTGCTGCCGGGGCACTACGCGTTATTGCCCGGCGCTTACAAGGTCACGGTCGCGGTGAATCAGACCACCGCCACCGGGCTCTCGAATTTTGCGCAGCGTGACGGCTCTTACCGTGTGCTCGGCTACGGCGAGGTCGCCAACACGGGCTTTCGCGATTCGCTTCCCTCGGCCTATATCGTCACGCCGGGAGCAGTGGTCCGGCAGCAGTCGCAATATGCCGAAACGACGGCGAGCCAGTTCTATGCGTCCAAGGCGGTCGCAAGCGGCATCGCGGCGCCCTATCTGCCGCTCGATGCGGGACAGCTCGTCATCAATGCGACCAGCAGTCTCTCGTTGCCGGTCACAGGCGGGTTCGGCGACTTCACGGCTCCGGCGGGCGGCCGGGGCGGGCAGGCCGATATCGTCGCTTCCAATCTCGAGATCCTCGCGCCGGGCGGCACCGCAGCGCCGGGCATGACCGGGATACAGGCCAATGCGCTCGACGGCATCGGTGCGCAGAGCATTCTGATCGGCGGTACGCGCAGCTTGAACGGCAATGTGCTGACCATCACGCCGGCGGCGCAGCAGCTCCAGATCGACGGTGGAGCGGTGCTGACCGCGCCCGAAATCATGCTGACGGCGAGCAGCACGATCACGATCGGCGCTGGTGCGCAGATCGACACGACGTCGTTCGGCGCGATCCCCACCCTGTTCCCGAGCGATCCGAAGACCGGCAAGACCCTGGGATCGATCGCACTGGCGCGCGTCAACGGAGGCGGAGCCGGCGCGTTCGTGCTGGCGTCCAACGCACCGGTGCTGCCGGTCACGTTGCCGGCGGGGAGCGGCGGTGCGAGCAAGCTGAGCATCGGCGCGGGCGCGCAGATCTTCGGCGGCAGCGCGCTGGCGCTGAGCGCCTCGAACACCATCAGCATGGATCCGTCCGCCCGCCTTGCGGCGCCGACCGTCACGGTCAGCGTGCCGGTGATCAATTTCGGCACCGGAGGCGCTTCGGGCTTCAACCTGAGTGCCAGCCTGCTCTCGCAATTGTCCGAAGGCGATCCGCTGCGGCATCTCGCGCCGACCGGCAATCTGATGCTGTCGGCATCCGCGGCGATCAACGTCTATGGCTCGGTCGATCTCGGTGATCTGGATCCGGCGACCGGCCAGCCCCTGCTCGCCGGGCTGACGTTGAGCGCGCCCGTGATCAACGGGTTCGGTGCCGCGACCGACAGCGTCAGGCTCCGCGCCAATACGATCACGCTGAACGGCGGCGTGACCGGCGCAGCTTCGACCGGAAGCGGGCAGGGCGCGTTCGAGATCGATGCGGCGCAGCTGACGCTGGGCGGCGGCGGCAATCTTGCCTTCGGCGGCTTCAACACCGTGACGCTGGCGGCGTCCGGGCAGGTGATCGGCGGCGTCGCCTATGCCGGCCCGATCTCTGCGGGCGCGATGCAAAAAATCGGCACGGTGTCGTATGCCCCCGGCGAGGTGATGCCGGGCACCTTCAGCGTCAGCGGAGGTCTGACGATCGCCGCGCCCCTGGTGACGGCGCAGGCCGGAGCACTGACGCAGCTCGTCGCCAATGCCGGCACGGTCACCTTCGCCGCGCTGCCCGGCAGTTCCGTCCAGCCGGTCGCCAGCTCCGGCGGCGCGACGCTCTCGGTCTCGGCACAGAGCATCGTCCAGGGCACCACGATCAACCTGCCGTCCGGCGCGATCAGCTTCTCGGCGCAGAACGGCATCACGCTCCAGGCCGGATCGGTCACCAATGTCGCCGGCGCGGTGACGCCGTTCTTCGATGTGGTGCGGATTGCACCGGCCGGCAGCGTGACGTTACAGACCGTGAACGGCGATGTCGCCGTTGCTTCCGGGGCGGTGGTCGATCTGCGCGGCGGCCGGTTGGGCTCGGTCACGCTGCCGGCGCTCGATGTCGTGGATTCCGATCAGGGCGGCAACGCCGGCACGCTCACCATCGTCGCGCCGAGCGGGACAGCTCATCTCGACGGGCAATTGCTGGCGAGCGCCGATCCGCGCTACGCCGGCGGCAAGGCGATCCTCGCGCTCAAGTCCGGTGACGCAGCGAGGCTGCTCGGCAGCATCGCGGGTTTCTCGGGCGAGCAGGCGCTGACGCTGGCGAATGGCGACATCAATGTCGGCAACATCACCGCCCGTGATGTCGAGCTGACCGCGAGCAGCGGCAGCATCACCGTCGCCGGCCTGATCGATGCGAGCGGCGGCAGCGCTGCGACCATCCGCCTGATCGCCGGCAACAATCTGGAGCTGGGCGCGCATGCGGTGCTCAATGCCGGCACCACCGCGGCGAGGGGCGGCACGGTATTTCTCGGTCTCGCCAACAACAGCTCGGGCATGCTGACGTTCGATACGGATGGAAGCAGCACGCCGGTGATCAGCGTCGCCGGCACCGATCCGAATATCGCGCTCAACGGCGGACAGGTCTGGCTGCGCGCACCGCGGACGGCAAACGACGTGCGCATCAACAACAACGGGGTCCAGGTCGTCGGCGCGCGTGAGATCGATGTCGAGGCAGTCAAGTTCTATGACGTCAGCGGCACGCCCTATGTCGACGCGAAGCTGGCGACGGCAGACAGCGATGCGCAGGCCTATATCGCTGCGGCAACCATCAAGAGCGGCATCGGAACGCTGAAGGGCACCTCCGTCACCGCGTTCCACCTGATGCCGGGGATCGAGCTGGACAGCAGCGGTACCCTCACGCTGCTGCAAAATCCATCCCCCACCAATTCCGGAATCGATCTGCACACCTACCGCTACAACGGCGAGCCGATGGTGCTGACGCTGCGCGCGGCCGGAAACCTCTTGATCAACGGCAGCCTCAGCGACGGCTTCGCCGCGCCGGTCAGTTCGCCGGACGGCAGCATCTTCGCCATCGCGGCGCCGCTGCCGGCGGGCTCGGGCTCCGCCACGTTCCGATTGGTGGCTGGTGCCGACCTTGTCGCCGCCGATCCGCTGGCGATCGTGCCGACCGTGCTGCGGCCTGCCCCCACGCCGACCAACCCGGAGCCGGGCTCGATCATTTTCGCGGCTCCCTACCTGCTCGACTCCAACTCCAACCCCAGTGTCAGAGGCAACGGCACCAAAGTGCAGATCCCCGGCGTGGTGCGCACCGGCATCCGCGACCTCGATCTCGCTGCGGCCGGCAACATCGACATCCAGACGGCGTTCGGTATTTATACCGCGGGTGAGCAGGCGACGCCGGATTTCGCGGTGCCGTCGCGCACACTGATCAGGTCGTCGGCCACGTACCAATACGATTCCTATCTCGGCTACGGCTATGACGCATCCCGGCATCGGGTGAAGTATGATGCGTCCTATCCGGTTCAGGCGTTCCATCCGAGCTATCAGACCGGCGGTGGCGATCTCACGGTCGAGGTGCATGGCAGCCTGATCGGCGCCGACATCAGCAACCGTAGCCTGAAGAGCTATGCGGCCACCGGGCTCGATACCTACTGGCTGTGGACCGAGCCGTTCGCCGCCAGTCCGACCTGGTTCCTGAATTTCGGCACTTACTATCAACCGTATCTCAACAGCGGGTACGATTCGCTCCCGTCGGTGGCCGCGTTCAGGGGACTTGGCGCGTTGGGAGGAGGTAACGTCCGGGTCGCTATCGACGGCGACCTCAGGAATGTCGACATCAGTCTGCCGACGACAGGCGGGTTGAACGGCACCGGCGCGTTGTCGGTGTACGGCGGCGGCAATCTCTCGCTGACCGTGGGCGGCGGTATCAACTACGCCAATCTGCTGGTCGGGCGGGGAACGGCCGACATCCAGGCCGGCGAGATCGGAATGTCGCCGCTGAACGCCACTTCTCTGACAGTCGCGCGCGCCGATCTGCTGATCGGCGACGCCCAGTTCAATGTGGTGTCCCGCCGGGGAATCAACGCGATCGTCGGCGATCCGACACGGATGACGCAGCAGCCCGACCCCACGAGGAGCGGCTATCGCATCCCGGCCGGCCTGGAAGGAAATGGGCCGCCCACATTCTACTACACCCCGGCGGCCCCCTATGGCTTCTTTACCAGCATGACGGCCGCGAGCGCCCTGACCGAATTCGCTGAAGGCGGCGACATCACGGTGCATGGTGATTTCACGCCACCGATCTTCGAACTGACGGCGGCCGGCGGCTCCATCCGCGCCGGCGCCATTGCCCAAAGCTCCACCAATTTCAATTATCTCGCGGCACTGGCTGCGCCGACGGCCCGGCTCGATCTGTTAGCTCAGCAGGATATCGTGGGTTTTGGCGTCAGCATGACGGCGGCCGATATGCTGTCCCAGGTCAACGGCGCCTCGGCGCCGGCAGGCAGTGACTATGCGAGCACGTTCTTAAATCCGTCTTCCTACGACACGTTTGGTGGCCCGCTGTCGCTGCCCTCGAACCTGGTGCAGTTCAACGATCCGCACACCGTCCATGTCTATGCGGTCCAGGGGAACCTGACAAAGCTTGCGCTGGCGACGTCGGAGCGCGCGCAGGTGCGCGCCGGCCTCGATATCGTCCAGCCGATTATCAATATCGAGAACGCCGGGCTCGGCGACGTCTCGCTGGTGCAGGCCGGTCGCGATATCGTCAGCTGCCAGCCCTGTAGCCTGGCCTACCCGGACTTCTTCAACATTCGTGTCGAGGGGCCCGGCTCGCTCTCCGTCCTTGCCGGTCGCAACATTGTTGCGCAGATCGGCGCATATCACTCGCAGGGGCTCGGCATCACGTCGGTCGGCAACGCGGACAATCCGTTGTTGCCGTCGACCGGTGCTTCGATCAGCGCTGCGGTCGGTATCGGCGCGAGCGGTCCCGACACCACAGCCTTCATCAACCTCTATTTCGATCCGCGGAACACCGATGCGACGACGCAAGGCTATCTCGCGCAGCTCACCAGCTACATGAGTGGGATTGAAGGCATCGCCCTCAGTAGCGACCGGGCGCTCGCCGATTTCCGCAGCCTCGCCCCGGCCGCGCAATTGCCGTTCATCGAACAGGTGTATTTCGCCGAGCTCAGGGCGGGCGGCGAAGCGGCGGCCAACGGCCATGGCGCAGGTGGCAAGGGTTACGATCGGGCCTACCGCGCGATCCAGACCCTGTTCCCGGGCAGCGTGATCGGTGGCACCACCACAGCCTATGCCGGCAATCTTTCGCTATTCCAGATCGCACGCATTCGCACCGAGCAGGGTGGCAGCATCAACATCCTGGCGCCCGGTGGCGGGGTGTCGCTCGGCATCGAGAACCAGACGCCCGACCTGACCGGGCAGACCGACACCGCGCGTCCCGGCCTGTTGACGCTCGAAGGCGGCGACGTCAACATCTTCACCGATCGCAGCGTCGTGGTGGCGCAGTCGCGCGTCTTCACCGAGCTCGGCGGCGACATCCTGATGTTCTCGACCAACGGCGACCTCAACGCCGGCAAGGGCAAGCAGACCTCGATCGTGACATCGCCTCCCCTGGTCATCTACGATCAGTATGGCCGCTCGGCCAAAACGCCCAACACGCCGCAAACCGGCGCCGGCATCGCAACCCTGATTGGCGTGCCCGGCGTGCCCCCTGGGAACGTCGACCTGTTCGCGCCGCACGGCACGATCGATGCGGGCGAGGCCGGCATTCGCGTGTCGGGCAATCTGACCCTCGAAGCGCTACAGGTGCTCAACATCGCCAATATCCAGGTGCAGGGCACGTCGGTCGGCGTGCCGGTGGTGCAGGGGCCGCCGGTGGGGGCGTTGACCGCGGCGAACAACACCGCGGGCGCTGCACAGCAGCCGACGGCCGCGGCTGCACCGGCAGCCAATGCTGGACAGCCGTCGGTCATTATTGTCGAGGTGCTCGGCTATGGCGGAGGCGACGGCGCGCCGGAACCCGGCGGCAACGACCAGCGCCGCGGCGGCAACGAGCGGCAGAGCTATGATCCGAACAGCATGTTTCGCGTGGTCGGCAGCGGTCAACTGACGGTTGAGCAGGCGCAGCAGCTGACTGATGACGAAAGGCAACGTCTGTCGTCGCGGTAGCGCAGGGCTTCTCGATATGCGGCGCCAGGAACGCCGAGGTGCATCACCGCGGCTATGACGAGCGCATGCATCGGGAATTCGATCCGCGGGGCATCGGGAAGTACGTCGGAGCTCACCTCCAGCGTGGAAGCGATGCGGGCTGGGATTGGACGAGCACAAACGGTGACGAACACCGATGTACGCGGAAGTACCTATTTTCAAAGGTTCCGAACACTGCGCGGACGCTTTAGTCCAGGCTTGGACAGCCTGGTTGGTGCCCCTGGCCGATAATTGCCTAAAGCCATAACCATTTGAATTTGAAAGCACTTGTTTGGTCGATTGCTGCCGATACCAGCACAAATACCAGCAGGATGACGCGTGCTATTCGCCGACAAAAATAAACAGCGGGCTTCCGGCAGCGGGGACGCCTATGCCGTTCCGGACTCCACAATTTGCCCCGACGGGAATCGAACCGGCCCTGACCGAACTCCCGGAGGGATCGATCGCGAGGTTGGTCTCAGCTGTTCGACGCGGAATGATCGAAAATCGTGGGTTTGACTCCCACTCTCTCCGCCAGTTGTGCGATTTTGTTCGCCAAACTACGATTTCGTGTGGTTTTTCACTACCGCTGGCGGCAAGTACGACGCCTCCGACGAGGAAGCCGCCACGGCGTTCAGAAAACATCCGGTTCGACCTGAAATTGATCTTTCATAATTCGTCCGCTGCGTAATCATCTTTGTCTCGGTCGGCAATTCGCAATGCTTACCTGAAACATTTCTCGTTGCCCGATAGCAGCTTGCCGGTTCGAGGTACCTTCGTCGTGGCTGGAATGATCGGCGTCGTTCTTGGGATGAGCCGCAAATTTGCTGGGCTCCAAGTCGGCACCTCATGTTTGAGGCCCGTTCGCTCATCCCGTGATCGTTGGTGCTCCTCATTGGGGCGCGTAGAGATTGCCGAGACGCATGCCACCATCGCAGTCGATCGTCGTCCCCGTCACGAAGCTGGCCGCGTCGCTGCATAACCACGCCACTGCATTTCCGATATCGATGCACTGCCCGAAATGCGGCAAGGCGAGGGCGCCACGAATGCGATCTGCGAGGTCGGCGTCGGTCGCGAGACGTGCCAGGCCTTCGGTATCGGCGATGGGACCGGGAGAGACGGCATTGACCCTGATGCCTTCCACGCCCCATTCGAGCGCCAGGCAGCGGGTGAGCATCTCGATGCCCGCTTTCGCCGCGCAGGCGTGGGCCTGCATCGGCATGGCGCGCGTGGCTTGGGGCGCGGTTATGTTTACCAACGCCGCTCCCGGTCGCTTCAGATGCGGATAGGCGGCTGAGAGCACGTTGAAGGTCCCAATGAGGTCTATGTCGATAACAGTCTTGAAGGCGTTCGGCGACATCTTGGCCGCCGGCACAAAGAAATTTCCCGCGGCGCCGGACAGAACGATGTCAATCGGACCTTTCTCATTGGCGACCTCAGTCATGATGGTTTGCATCGCGGCCGCCTCGCGCACGTCGCCGGCGTGATGGGTCACCTCGAGACCGTCAGCGCGCAGAACATCGGCTGCAGCTCCGATACGTTCTGACGAGCGGCTGACAATCGCGACCTTCGCGCCCAATGATCCAAGCCTCCGGGCAACACCCAGGTTAATCCCGCTCGAAGCGCCCACTACGACCGCGTTGCGGCCAGAAAGACATTGCAAAGTAGGAGACATGGTGTTGTGCCCTGCTGGTATCGGAGAATGGCGCGCTCGTCCCATCGTCGACTTCAAGGAACTTGATCGGCGTACGTTTGGCTCTGACCGGATCCATCGCCGTCGCAATGACGAGCGGACCGTAGGCTTCGCTCACTTACGCGAGACGTTGCTCAATCGTGATCGGCAAGCGAGCCAGCTCGTGGCGTTGAAGCTTACCCGTGGTGCTGCGAGGCAATTCCTCAGAGCGCATGAACTGCATGTAGCGTGGGCGCTTGTAGCCGGCGAGCCGCTCGCGGCACCAGTGAAGAATTTCGGCGCCGTCGGCAGACTGGCCTTCGCGGAGAACCACCACCGCCTTTATCGTCTCGCCCCAATGCGCGTCCGGTACACCGAAGACGCACGCTTCCTGAACGGCCGGATGTTGGCTCAGAACGGCTTCTACTTCTGCCGGATAAACGTTCTCGCCGCCGGTCTTGATGAGATACTTCTTCCGGTCGACGAATGTGAGCGTACCGTCCGTCTCCCGCCGCAACAGATCGCCGGTATGGAGCCAGCCGCCTCTGAACACTTCCGCGTTGGCCGCATCGTCATCGAGATAGCCGGACATGACGCTGGGGCCGCGGACGACGCATTCGCCGGTTTCGCCGACGGGCATTTCGTTGAGGTCTTCGTCGACGATGCGAATCTCCATCAACGGGGAGGGGCGCTTCCTGAGTGACGGCATTTCGCCCGGGCCGGAACGGCCATGCGCCAGCAGATAGCTCGACTCGCTCTGCCCGAAAGCGTCGTAAAAGTCGATACGGAGGATCTCCGTCAGCTTCGCTACGACGTTCGGCATCATGTTGGCGTAGCCGATCGCGAAACGCAGGCTGGATAGATCGTGCGCCTGCCGCTGCGGGTCGTTCATGAAATCGGTGATCACGCCGGGCAACAGCAAGGTCCAGCTCAGTCGCTCCCGCTCGATGCGCGCGTACATCGCCGGCACATCGACGCGCCTGAATGTGGCGTAGATGCCGCCGGTGGCAAAGGTCGCGTAAAGCGACTCGTCTCCGCCGCAATGGAACAGCGGCAGCCAGCCTACGAATCCGTCCTTCTCGGTCAGTCCAAACCATTGGGCAAGGCGCAAGCCGCGGGTGGCGGCCGCTCGCTGGCTCACGAGGGCTCCTTTGGGCTGGCCGGTCGTTCCGCTCGTGAAGAGGATATTGTGAATGTCCGCGCCCTCGGCAATTCGAGGAGGTTCGTTCTCGCTGCTGCCGGCAAGCGTGGTCTCGTAATCGTCGAAGCCCTGTGCTGGCTCAAATGCGATCCAGTGCCGGATACCCGGACTCGGACCGTGCGCCGTCAAGAAGTCCGGCGAGCGCACCGGAGGTCAGGACGGCACGAGGACGGGCTTTGCGGAGGCACGCCGCGATCTCATCGGGACGAAGCCGGATGTTCAGCGTCGCGACTGTGACGCCCAGTGCGGCCATGGCCGCGTAACATTCGACATATTCCGGCCGCGTCTCCGAGAGCATGGCGATGGTATCGCCCCGGTCATATCCCCTGGCACGCATGGCATTTGCGAGCTGCCAGGCTCGTTGGCCGAGCTCGCGATAGCTGCGCCGCCCGTCTTCCCAGGTTACAGCGGTGTTGCCGGCGAAGATGCGAAATGCGCGTCGGAACAGAGCGTCCAGCGTGATGTCCGCGGCCATGGCAGCATCGCGTTTCCAGTCGGCCGCGCCGGAGGATGGCTCACTGATAGTAGGCTGCATAAGTGCGCCTCAGCTTGGCTTTCTCGATCTTACCGGTTGCCGTCTTAGGCAGCTCTTGAACATGGATCACGGCCTTCGGGCATTTGAACGGGCTTAGCCGCTCGCGGAGCGCCGATAGCAGCGTGTCCTCATCAACGGATCGGCCATCCCGAGTGACGACGACGGCGGTGATCGCCTCGCCCCAACGTTCGTGCGGCAGGCCTATCGCAACAACTTCGAGCAGATCGGGATGCGCGGCGCGAATCGCCAATTCGACTTCGATGGAGGAGACGTTCTCCCCTCCGGTCTTGATGACATCCTTGAAGCGATCATCGAACCAGAGAATCCCGTCACGGTCGAAGTGGCCGGCATCGCCCGAGTGGAACCAGCCATGTCGGAAGGCCTCCGTGGTGGCTTCGGGGTTGTGCAGGTAACCTGCCATGGTCTGGGGGCTGCGATAGACGATCTCGCCGGTTGCGCCGACCGGAAGCAGGTCGCCGTCCGGTGCCATAACCGCAACCTGCACGTTGACGGCCGGCGTACCAACCGCACCGGGATGGCTGAGCTGATGCTCCGGCTTGAAGAATGTCGAGACCGGGCTCATCTCAGTCTGCCCGAACATGAGGCTGAAGTCGCAGCCAAGCGTTTCGATTGCCCGGCGGAGCAGCGCCTCTGGCATCGGTGCCATGGCATAGACCGTCAGGCGCAGGCTCGAGACGTTGCGTGGACGAGCGAGCTGCAGTTCGACGAGCTGCTGGATCATCATCGGCAACGCAAAGAGGACGCTAACGTGCTCGCGCTCGATGGCTTCGTGAAGAGCTGCGGCGTCGAAGCCGCGCTGGATCACCATCGACGCGCCGACTGCGATCGCCGGCGTGCAGAGCGCGTTCAGCTGGGCCGTGTGGAACAGCGGAAGCACCACGCTTAGCCGATCATTCTCCGTCATCCGGGTGTCGATCGCTGTCCCAAGTGACTCCAAGTAGATCGCAAGATGGGTGCCAATCACACCCTTTGGCGCCGAGGTCGTGCCGCTGGTATAAAGATAGGAGAGGGCAGCGCGATCCTCGGTCGCGACATCCGGAATGTCGGAGGACCGGCCAGCCGCGAGCACGTCAAAGTCGTGAAGCGGGATATCGCCGACGCTGTCGGGCGCCGTCGCACCCAATGCCTGCCCATCTATCACGATGATGCCAAGAAGCTGTCCCGGATCCTCGACGCCGGCGCAGAACTGCTTCAGCAAGCTTGCTTCAACGACAGCCGCACGAGCGCGGGAGTCCTTCAAGACGTGGCTGAGTTCACCTTGTCGCCATAACAGGTTAACGGGGACGCAGACCAGGCCAAGTCGCGCGCAAGCGAAATAGACGGCCAGGAATTCGGCGCGGTTACCCGACATCAGGGCTAGGGCGTCGCCTTTCTCGAGGCCAAGTGCGGAAAGGCCGTGGGCGACCTGGTTAATCCAGCTGTCGAAGTCGCGATAGGACCAGCGCATGCCACCATCGCAGATCATTTCCCGGTCGGGAAAGCGCGCCGCGCTTCGGGTGACGAGGTCGCCAACATTGACACGGTGGATCAGCTGATTTGTCACGACTCTTGATCCCTGCTGTTGGAATGATGGCGCGCGAGGAAATCTCGATGAGGATAGTGAACGTCCATTCCTGAGCTCCCTGGATTTCGTGCCGCAGTGAAAATGAAGGATCTACGAGTCCCCGGCTGTGAAATAGGCCGGCTTGCCCGTCGTCCAAGTTTCCCCCCAAAGCTGGCCTCCGCCGTCCACGGTCAAGGTCTCGCCAGTGACGAAACGTCCGGAGGAGGTTGCCAGATAAGCGCAGGCCTCGGCGACATCCCACGGCGAGCCCGCCCGCATCATCGGATTTGACCGTGGGTAAGCCGCGCGAGCTTCAGGCGTGTAGACGTTCCAGCCTTCGGTCTCGATCGCGCCGGGGGCGACGCAATTCACCCGGATGCCAAATGGTGCCCATTCGACTGCGACGCTGCGCGAAAGGCCGATAACGCCGGATCTGGCTGCGACCGAATGAGCGATGCCGTAAAGGCCGTGCGTCGTGACCACGACGATGTTGACGATGTTGCCGGGATGGTTGTTGTCGCGCCAGCGCTGTGCGGCCGCCTGCATCATGTACCAGGTGCCGTTCAGATTTGTATCGATGACGGCATTCCAGCCCTTTACGGAAAAATCGATGGCCGGCTGCGGGAATTGCCCGCCCGCGCTGTTGATCAGACCGTCTACGCGACCATGCTCCTGCCAGACAGCATCGAACAGCGCCTTGACGGCGTCGGGCTCCCTGACATCGACGGCACGAGCCGAGGCCTTGAGGCCTTTCGCGGTCAGACCTGATGTCAAGGCGGCCAGCTTGTCCTGATTGCGGCCGACAATGACAAGGTGCGCGCCGAGCCGTGCGAACAGCCACGCGATGGCACGTCCGATGCCGCCTGCGCCGCCGGATAGCACAATGACTGCCTCCCTGAGGGCGCCGGAAGCGAACACGGTCCGGTGCCCCGCCAGCTCATCGTCGGTCAGTCCGAGCCGGTCCAAGGGTTCCGCCGTCTGATCGTCAGCCATGGGAAGCGGTGTCCTTGAGGAGTTCGCCTGCGATGATCATCTTCCGGACTTCAGTCGTCCCGGCCCCGATCTCGAGAAGCTTGATAGAGCGGAACAGCCGATTGATCTCCGACTCCCAGATGTAACCGCTGCCGCCATGAATCTGGACTGCCTTGTCGAGAACCGCGTGGCACGCCTCCGCAGCGTACATCACGGAAGAAGCCGTCAGCATGTGGACATCGCCGCGTCCGCCACCACCGATCTCGAGCGGTGCCGCTTCCGCCAACGTGCGATAAGTGAAGGTCCGCATGGTTTCAACGTGAACGTACATCTCCGCCAGCATGGACTGAACCATCTGGAAGGATCCGATCGGCTTGCCGAACTGTTGGCGGGTTCGCGCATAGTCGATGGAGAGCTGCAGGGCTCGCTCTGACACGCCGAGACACAAAGGCGAGATCATCGCACGCTCGAGATCCAGGCCGCTCATCACGATCGACACACCGCGATTTTCGTCGCCGACCATATTCTCCGCGGGCACCCGGCAGTCGTCGAACACGAGCTCGGCGGTCTGGCTGCCGCGATAACCCATTTTGGTCAGCTTCTGTGCGACCTTGAAGCCGGGAAAGCCCTTCTCGACGATGAAGGCGGAGATGCCATGGGCGCCTTTTTCGCGATCGGTCTTGGCATAGACCAGGACGACGTCAGCAACGGGCCCGTTGGTGATGTAGATCTTGCCTCCGTTGAGGACGTAGTGATCTCCGTCGCGCCGCGCGGTCGTCCGCATCGAACCTAGCGCATCGGAGCCGGCCCCCGGTTCGGTCAGGCCCAGCGCGCCGATTTTCCGGCCCGCACAGAGGTCCGGCAGATATTTGCGGCGCTGCTGTTCGCTGCCGTTTCGAAAGATGTTGTTTGCGCACAGATTGTCATGCGCGACCCAGGACAGCGCCATTGCGTGGTTCCAGCGCGCGAAGCCCTGCAGCACCAATCCGGCAGCCACAAGGTCCAGCCCGGCGCCGCCATACTCCTCGGGGATTGTCGCGCCAAAGAAACCGTTAGCGCCAATCGTCCGGAACGCTTCGTCCGGCCACCATTCTTCGCGATCCATGCGTTCGGAGAGCGGATACAGCTCTCTTTGCGCAAAGCGATCGGCCTGATTGAGGATGGCCTGTTGCTGCTCGTCGAGCGCGAACATCGGCGCGCGATCGCCATCGCTCATGCTGGCTCGGGACGCGGTCATGGGGCCAGTTTCCTTCCCGGTTTTTATGAACGTCGCGATCTCGGGCGATTGCGGTCTTTATAATGAATGTAATTCATTTTGAGGAGGAGTCAACCATTGAGGCTGATTGACGATGATAAAAATGAATGGTATTCATTTTAGGTTCTCGCGCCTGCGAGAGTCTTGGTGGTTTAGGGTCAGGGCTGGTTACGGTGTGATCCGCTGTTCCCGATCCCGACGATTCCGGAGTTGCGATATGCCGGCCATGAGCCCGGAACGAATGCAGGATCGCTACGACGCAATCCTCGACGCGGCCAAGCGTGCGTTTGCCGAAAAGGGCTACGAGGGGGCCTCGATCGCCGAGATCGCGCGCATTGCGCGGATCTCCGACGGGCTTGCTTATCGATACTTCCGCAACAAGCGGGACCTGTTGTTTGCGGTACTGCAAAAATTCTATGAACGGATACTGATCGATCTCGAGACCAAGGTGTTCAAGAACGATCGCTTTCGCGATCGCCTTGAAGCGCTGATCAAGCGGCATATCGAAGTCTTCGTTTCCGATACTGACCTTTGTCGGCTGTTCATCGCCGAGGTGCGGGTCGCGAGCGACTACGAAGGCTCCTCGATCCAGGAGATGAACCGGCGCTATACGTCGGTATTGATTCGAATCGTCAAGGACGCGGTAAAGACCGGAGAAGTGAGGTCGGACGTAAATCCGAAGCTGCTACGTGACGTCCTGTTCGGTGCGATCGAGCATCTTGCATGGAGGTATGTCAACGGCAGGGGACAACTCAGGGTCGCTCAGACGGCGCGTGAATTGACGACCATGCTCACTGTCGGCATCTGCGTAGAGGGATAGGTATCAATGGCCGCAGCATCCCTTCCATTCGATACCGTCCTGGTCGCCAACAGGGGAGAAATCGCAGTCCGCATCATTGCTTCGTTGCGCAAGCTTGGTGTTCGCGCGGCGATTGTGCATCACGAGATCGATGCCGCTGCGCCGGCGGTGGCACTGGCAGATGTCGCCATCAAAATCTCGGGAAAGACGCCGGTATCTGCCTATCTCGATGGCGAGCAGATCATAGCTGCGGCTCGCGCCGCCGGTGCGGGCGCTCTGCATCCTGGCTACGGCTTCCTGTCGGAGAACGCCGGCTTCGCGCGCGCGGTCGCCGCCGCGGGCATTGCATTCATAGGTCCGACGCCGGAGGTCATTGAACTGATGGGCGACAAGATCCGCGCTCGCAATTTCGTCGCGCGGGGCGGCTTTCCGGTGGCGCCCTCCGCCATCGAGGAAGACGATCCGTCAACGTTTCTGGCGCGGGCACGATCCATTGGGGCGCCGCTTCTGGTCAAGCCCTCGGCCGGCGGCGGTGGCAAGGGAATGCGCATTGTCCGCGATCTCGACCTGCTCGACGATGCGGTTGCGCAGGCGCGTAGTGAGGGGCAACGATATTTCGGTGACGGCCGCCTCTATGTCGAACGGTATGTGGAGAAGCCGCGGCATATCGAGGTTCAAGTTCTTGGCGATGCGTTCGGCAACGTGGTGCATCTCTTTGAACGGGAATGTTCCGTGCAGCGGCGATTTCAGAAGATCATCGAAGAGACGCCGTCGCCGGCTTTGTCCGCAAAGATGCGTCAGAGCATATGCGAGACCGCGGCCAACATCGCTCGGGCCGCCGGATATCGCAATGCAGGCACCGTAGAATTCATCTTCGGCGGCGAAGAGTTCTACTTCCTTGAGATGAACACGCGCCTTCAAGTCGAGCATCCGGTGACGGAGATGATCACGGGCGTCGATCTGGTTGCCGAACAGATCGCAATCGCGGCGAACCGAGCGCTGCCGTTTCGTCAGTCGGATATTTCCGCGCGGGGGCATGCGATCGAGGCCAGGCTCTACGCCGAATCTCCCGAACGGGGCTTTTCACCGACCTCGGGCAAGGTTCTGATGCTGGATTATCCCCGCGAGCAGGGGGTTAGGGTCGACAGCGGCATCGCCGAGGGGCAGTCGATCACGACCGCGTTCGATCCCATGCTGGCCAAGCTGATCGTTCATGCCCAGACGCGCGATGCTGCTGTCACCAAGGCGATAGCGGCGGTCCAGGATCTTGTTCTGCTGGGATGCGAGACCAACGCCGACTTTCTGGCGCGTGTGCTCGGCGACCCCGGATTTCGAAACGGAGCGGTGCATACCGGCTATCTGGACGAAAACCCGGAGATCGCATCGGGTCCGAACGACGCTCCTGACGATGTGACGAGGTTCTTGGCCGTTGCCGCGCTGGTGACGCGGCCGGTACGTGATGCGGCCGAAGCAGTTCCCGCTCTCCATGCCGCTATCGGACGCTGGAGAAACTGACATGTTTCACAAGTTCGATCTGGGCGGCATTACGCGCGAGTTGTGGCTGACTCCAACAGCCACCGGGTATCGTCTGAATGTTCTCGACGCCTGGAGCGGCCCGATTGCGCTCACGGATGAGGGGACGGGACGGGGCAGGCTGACCGTAGCAGGATTCAGCGAGGCGGTTGCTTTCGTGGTCGACGGAGACCTGATCCATATTCACATGCGCGGCCGCACGCGTTCGCTCCGATATCTTGACCCGTTGCGCGTTCTCGCGTCGGTCGATTCCGATGGCGGCCACAACGTCGCACGCGCTCCCATGCCGGGAACTGTGGTCGCTCTTAAGGTCGCTCCAGGTGATGCCGTGACAACCGGCACCGTGCTGATGGTGATCGAGAGCATGAAGCTGGAGACCCAGATCCGCGCTTCGCAGGACGGGATCGTCGAGCGTCTCCATGTCAAAGACGGCGACAGTTTTGATCGCGATGCGATCCTGGTTACGCTCTTGCAGGGAACTTGACGAAATGCAGCGCATCGTTTCGTTAATCGACACTCGCACGGATGAATTTCGGGCCAACGATGTCCATAATCGTCGGCTGGCGGCCGAACTCAAGGAGCGACAGCAGGCGGCGAGGTTCACCAGGCCCAAGCGCGACCTCGAACGTCTGCGCCGGCAGAACAAGATGTTCGTGCGCGATCGTATCGAGGCGCTGCTTGATCCAGGCACACCGTTCCTGGAACTGTCGACGCTAGCGGGCAACAGGGCATACGAGAATGAAGTGCCCGGAGCTGCCCAGGTGGTTGGCATCGGCATCGTCTCCGGCCGCGAAGTCATTGTCCACGCTGATGATGCGAGCGTGAAAGGTGGGGCTTGGTATCCGCTCTCGGTCAAGAAGATCGTGCGGGCTCTCGACGTCGCAATCGAGAATCGCTTGCCGGTCGTTCATCTCTGCGACAGCGCGGGTGGGTTTCTTCCGCTCCAGGCCGAATTCTTCGCTGACCGCTACTATGCCGGCCGCATCTTCCGCAATCAGTCGATGCTTTCGAAGATGGGAGTCCCACAGGTCGCGGTCGTCATGGGCCACTGTACGGCAGGCGGCGCCTACGTTCCGGCACTCAGCGACTACAACATTATCGTGCAAGGAACGGGTGCGATCTTTCTCGGCGGACCGCCGCTGGTGAAGGCGGCGACCGGGGAAGAGGTTTCGGTCGAAGAACTGGGCGGAGCGGATATGCACACCAGTGTGTCTGGCACTGGTGACTACCTTGCTGGTTCCGAGCTGCACGCGATAGCCATCGCGCGCGATATTGTTGGTCGCTTCAATCGTGCCCCCAAGGCAGCGATCGACCATGTTGCGCCGGAACCGCCCGCCTATGATCCGTCCGAACTCTACGGCATCATTCCAAACGACCCGCGAGTCCAATTCGACATGCGCGAAGTCATAGCACGGATGGTGGACGGCAGCCGGTTTCATGAATATCAGCCACGGTACGGGCAGACGTTGATTTGCGGCTTTGCGCGACTGCACGGCTATCAAATCGGAATTCTCGCCAATAACGGCGTCCTGTTCAGTGATAGCGCGCTCAAGGGCGCGCACTTCATTCAACTCTGTGACAAGAACCGCACGCCGCTGCTATTCCTTCAGAACATCACCGGTTTCATGGTCGGTCGCGATTACGAACGACGGGGTATCACCAAGGACGGTGCTAAGCTCATCATGGCGGTCTCCGGGGCGGCTGTGCCGAAGTTTACAGTGAACTGCAACGGATCCTACGGTGCAGGTACGTACGGCATGTCAGGGCGAGCGTTCGATCCGCGTTTCATGTTCACCTGGCCGCAATCGCAGATATCCGTGATGGGTGCCGAACAGGCTGCCGGCGTCCTCACCGAGATCAAGGTCAAGCAACTCGCACGAAATGGTGAGCAGCTGTCCGAGGCCGAACTGGCGGCGATCCGTGAACCGATCCTCGAGAGTTATCGCGAGCAATCGAGCGCCTATTACGCGACGTCTGAAATATGGGACGACGGTATCCTTGATCCCATCGATACCCGCAACGCGTTGGCAATCGCGCTAAGCGCGGCACTGAACACTCAGATTGAATCCCCGCACTACGGGGTCTTTCGGATGTAGGTCTTGGCGGCTGCCCCGAACCGCAACTGCCCTGGAATCGGCCGTTACTTGTTGGGTAACGTCATGCCGGCCGGCTTGGAACCCCACATGCAAAAACTCGTCGGCTCGAAACCGAATTGCCGTGGCCGATGCGTCGCTTCGTTCTCGATCTCGTCGACGCCCACCGAATATTCGAAGATCATCCCATCCGGCCCCTTGAAGTAGAGGAAGCGCGCGCCCGAGGTCGGATGCCGGCCGGGGCCGAACACGATGGGCACACGCTTCTCGTGCAGAAAATAATAGGACCGCAGCACATCGTCGCTGCTTTCAACCTGGTGATTGATGTGCTGGATGCCGGCCAGCGGCGCGCGCACCAGTGCGATGGTGTGGTGGATGGCGTTGACGCGCATCAGCGGGATATCGCCGATGCGGTCGCTGACGCGGGCGTTACACACTTGGGTCCAGAACCGCTCGTCGCGCGCCGGATCGGTCGAGTTCAAGCCGATATGGCTGAAGCCGGTGATCCCGGCATCGCGGCTGGCGACATAGCGGCGGCCGTTACGCTCCGGCCGCACCACGAGCTCGATATGGTTGCCGGTCGGGTCATGGAAGCCGATGAAGGCGCGTACCTTCCGCCGCTCGGCTTCCTCTGCGGTGCCGGCGTGGACCGCGTGGCCGAGCGCTTCAAGAGCGGATGCCGCATCCTGCAGGCTCGCTTCATCCTCGACCTCGAAGCCGACGGTCTGCCGCTTGGGGTCGCCATTGCAATAGCACAGCGTGTGCGCGCGTTCGTCAGATCTGAGATAGAGATCGCTGCGGCCGCGCTCGGCGACCTGCAAGCCGAGACAGGCGGTGGCGAAATGCTCGGCCGATTCGAGATCCGGCGATCCGAGCCGGACATAGCAGACATCCTTCAGCTGGATCATGTCTCTCTCCTGGTCGAAGGCAGTGCACCGAGTTCGGGAACATTCTTGGCTTCACTGCCCCAGTTGCAGAGCGAGCTGGCGGTCAGCGCGAACTGCCGGGCCGGCCGCTTTATGTCGCCGGCCTCGGCCATGCCATGGACATAGGACAGGATCAGCCCGTCGGGTCCTTCGACGTGCAGGAACATCTGTTGCGAGGCGGACTGGCGGCCAGGGCCCTGCACGATCTTCACCTGGTTCTCCTGCATGAAGTAGCTGTTCTGCATAATCTGGTCGAGCGACTCGACCTCGAAAGCCGCGTAGAGCAGGCCGTTCCGCGGCGACGGATAAAGCGCGATGCGATGATGCAGCTCGTCGAGATGCAGGTACGCGATGTCTCCGACCCAGTCGGTCACATCAGCGCCGAGCAGGCGCCAGAAAGCGAGATCGCGGATATGATCGATGCTGCAGAGGCCGATGCCCTGGAATTCCACGATGCCGGCATCGCGCGGCGGAAAGTAGCGCCGGCCGCTCCGCGTCGGGCGGGTCACGAGATCGATCCGGTTGCCGGATGCGTCCTCGGCGAGCAGGGCCGATTGCACGTAGCGCCTCCGGCATTCCTCCGCGCTCGCCGGCCTCGCGGCAAAGCCGCTTGGGCGCAGGCGCTCGCCGATCATTTCGAGCACGGCGTCGTCCCAGACCTCGATGCCGATGCTGTCGCCGTCGTTTCGATCGCCGCTCAGGCTCAAGGTGCGGAAGCGATCGTCCGAGCGGAAGGCGAGCTCGCCGTTCTGGCCGGCCACCTTCTGCAGGCCGAAGATATCCGAGGCGAAGCGCGTGCAGGCCTGTGGCTCGCTGACGGCGTGCCTGACATAGCAGACCGAGGTGGCCAGCGGCTTTGAGCCGTTCAAGGCAGTCTTCATCGCAACCGCCCTCGCTCCTGCTCGGCTTCGAGGAAGACCCTGATCATCTGCCGCCAGAGTCCGAACAGATGATCGAACCATTTCGGGTCGTTGTCCCAGAGCGTGCGCAGCGACATGCCGCGGACGACGCCGAGGGTGAGTGCGACCACATCGGCCGCAACATTTGGCGGAACGCCACCGGCCACCAACGCCTCGGCCCAGGCCGCCTCGACCGGCCGACGCGCCTTGCGCGAGATGTCGAGGATCCGTTTGCGCACCGCCTGATCGGTAGACGTCGACAGCACGATGTCGATCGCTACCATGAAATGCTCACTGAAGAAAAACTCCTTGGCGTCCGCGATGACGGCTTCGATCAGGTCGCGCGGGCGATTGACCGCAGCGGCGCGGCGGCGGCTGATGATCTGTGCCTGCTCGAAGACGTATTCGAGCGTGGCGACGACGAGCGAATCCTTGGTCGGGAAATGATGAAGCTGGGCGCCGCGGGAGACGCCGGCCGCGGCCGCGACCTCAGCTGTGCGAAACCGCGCATAGCCGCGGCGGCGGATCAAATTGGCGGCGGCCTTGAGGATGCGCAGACGCGTTTCGGCGGTGCGTTCAGCTTGGGTGCGTCGGCGCGGCGGCGCCAGCGGGCGCCGGGCGGATTTGAGCGGAGCAGGAGCGCGGTCGGGACGGGAGGCCATGTCACACCTCGATCTGGACGTTCCCGTCGACGACCGCGACGGGGTAGGTCTTTAAGGGAATCTCGCAGGGCATGCCCGTTGGCTCACCGGTGGTGACGTCGAACGTTCCAAAGTGGAAGGTGCACTCCACAATCTTGCCGCTGATGACGCCCTCCTCCGCCAGCGACGCCTCGCCGTGGGTGCACATGTCGGCAGTGGCGTAGATCTTGCCGGCCACACGATACAGCGCGACGTTGCTGCCGTCGGGCAGAGGCGCCTGCTTGATCTCACCCTCGACGACCTCGTCGGCGAGACAAAGGACGATCGTTTCAGCCATGGCAAACACCTAGAGCATGGTGCTGCCGCCGTTGACGCTGATGACCTGACCGGTCACGAACGACGCTTCGGCGGAAGCAAGATAGGAGACCATCGAGGCGACCTCTTCCATTTCGGCCGGTCGGCCGATCGGGATGACGCTGACGAATTTGGCGGCAAGCGCCGGGTCACTTCTGGTGATCGCGACCATCTGCGGCGTGTTCACCGCGCAGGGCGCCACTGTGTTGACGGTGATGCCGTCCTTGGCGAACTCGCGCGCCATTCCGGTGGTGAGGCCATGCACGCCGCCCTTGGCGGCGTTATAGGCGGCGTGATCCCACAGGCCGTTGCGCACGGAATCGGCGCCGAGATTGATGATGCGCCCGTAAACTTGCTGCCGCATCTGCGCTACCGCATACCAGGAGCACCACAGCGCCGTCCACAGATTGCGATCGATCGTGGTCTTCAGCGTCTGCGGCGTGTGCTCGGCAAACGGCTTGATGATGCCGCCGCCGGCATTGTTGACGAGGATGTCGAGGCGACCGAACCGGTTCGCGGCAAGCTTGACGGTCTTTTCGGCGACGTCTTGGTCCGAGAGGTCGCCGGCCTCGATGGCGACCTCGGTGTCGAATTGGTCGACGAGACGCGCTGAAGCCTGTTTCAAGCCGGGCTCGTCGAGATCGGCCAAAACCAGCCTCGCCCCGTCCTTCGCCAGCCGTTCGGCGATTGCCAGGCCAATGCCCTTGGCGGCACCGGTGACCACGGCGACATTATCTTTGAGTTTCCTGTCCACGATCGCTTGCCTTTACAGGATGATGCTGACGCGCCCTTGCGTGCGCAGGCCTTCGCTGTCCAGCAGGCAGCGCTTTTCCTTGATCCGCAATCGACCGTTTTCCGCCACCAGCCGGTAGCGGTTGCTGCCGAAATAGGTGTCGGTGACACCGTCCTTGGTACGGTAGGTGATGAAGGCCGTGGCGACCTCCATTTCGCTGTCGCTGCGGCCGCGGATCCGCACATTGCTCACGAGATGGCGGGTGCGCGAATGCGGGAACTCGGCATGCGCAGTACGCTTCATCAAACGCTTGACGCGCTCGCTAAGGCGGAATCGGTCGTCGGCGACATAGAACAGGTTCTTGTCGGGAGACGAGTCCGCGGGAATGTCGGTCGACGGCACGTAGTAGATCGCGTCGTCGGTGAACAGTTCGAGCCATTCCGGCAGTCGCCAGTCGTCGAGCAACTCGGCCTCGGCGAACAGGAAATCCTCGACGTCGGCGCGGGAGATATTCTGCATCTTGGCGTCTCCTCTCACACCGTTGCCGCGAAGACGTGCTTGTTCCAGTTCGACCAGAACGCGCGCATCTGCAACTCGTCATCATAGCCAGGCGTTGCCTTGCCCATGCCCTTGGAGATGTCGTTCCACTGCGCTTCCGTCGCGTTGCGGAAGCCGCGCTGGCACTGCTCAAGCGCCTCGACATCGTCCGGTGTCGCGAAACCGCCGGGGCCAAGAAATTCAAGGAAGTTGAACAGCCGATATTTGCGAGCCCAGTCGGTTTCTTCCCTTGGGGCGAGCGCCCAGGCGCTCACCGTCATGAAGTCCGGCGCCTGCGGATAATAGGTGCGGATGGTGACCGCCATGATGTCGTTGACGACCAGATTGGGGAAGACGAACAAGTTGCGGTTGTAGAGCGCGATCCGTTCGGCGCGCTCCTCGCCGTAACGATTGACGAGGCCCTGATAGAGCCGGTCGATCTCGCGCTTGCCTTCATCGCCCCACATCGGAACCCACTGCGCGACCGGCCGCCCCCATGGCGCCTTGTACTCCAGCACCGCGTGTCCGTTACCTAGATCGCGTGCGGCGCCCTCCAGCGGCACTGGCGCGAGGCCACCATTGGTGGCCTTGAGATAATCGAAATAGGTCGCGTGCGTGGTGAGCGCGTGATAGCCGTCGATCGAGTTCTCGGTGAGCAGCTTCCAGTTGGCACGCATCGAATATTCCTGCGTGCCGCCGACGATGGTCATGCCCGCCTCGGCCTGGTCGGCGATGACGTCGAGATATTCCTTCACCGGGCCGAGGTAACTGTCGAGCGAATCGGCATTCCTGTCGAAGCAGACGAAGCCAAAATCACGATAGGTTTCGAACCGGGACACCTGTTGCATGTTGGAGGTGGTGCGCTCCTTGAAGTCGGGCGCGTAGGAGGTTTCGCCAGGCTGGCTGCGCAGCGCGCCGTCGAGCCCGAACACCCAGCCGTGATAGAAGCACTGGAAAGACTTTGCGTTGCCGTGCTTCTCGCGGCAAACCTGGGCGCCGCGATGTGGGCAAGTGTTGAACATCGCGCGGAGCGTCCCCTTGCCGTCGCGGGCGAACAGGATACTGCGGCCACCGACCTGACGGGTGACGAAGTCGCCTGGTTTGGCAAGCTCCGAAGCATGACCGAGATAAAGCCAACATTTGTCGAAGATGCGGGCGCGCTCCGCCTCGAGAATATCGGGATCGACAAAGGCCTGGCGCGAGACCTTGAAAATCTGCTTGCTCTCGTCGACCATCAGCGCGGTGCTCATTCGCTGGAACGCATTCATTGCAGTCCCTCCCTCGAATTGGTCTTTATGTTTTCAACGCAGCCCGCAAGTCGTAACCAGGTGACTCCAGATCGGCGCGCTGTGGCCTTGCGTCGGCGGCAACGATCCGCCGCAGCATGGCCATGTCCTTGGCTGAGTTCACCGAGAGCGCGCCGACGAGCTCAGTGCCGCGCATGGCGATGGTCGAAAACCGTCCACTGTCGGGATCTCCCCGCGTGATACGATCGGCGTCGCGCATGTCGCCGACGACCTGGATGTTCAGGTCGTATTGGTCGGTCCAGAACCACGGCGGGTCGCCGTATTCGCGGGACTCGCCGATCATGTTGCCGGCGACCGAGATCGCCTGGTTCTGGGCGTTCGCCCAGGTCTCGACGCGGATGGCGCGTCCGTGGCAGCGGCTCCGTTGCAGCGCGACATCGCCGGCGCAGAAGATGCCGGGAGCCGCAGTGCGGCCGCAGGCGTCTACCGCGATGCCATCGGCGACGGGCAGGCCCAGTCGGACAGCGAGGTCGGCCGACGGGGTGACCCCGATGCCGACCAGCACCAGATCGGCCGCAATTTCGGTGCCGTTGCTCAGGGTGACCGCGCGCGACGAACTTCCTGTCACGGTCGCGCCAAAGACAAACGCGACGCCGTGACTGCGATGTCTCTTGGCGACGAGGTCGCTGATCGCGATCGGAAACGCGCGCGGCAGCAGGCGCGCTTCAGTCTCGATCACCGTGACGTCGCAGCCGCCTTTGGCGGCAGCGCAAGCCGCCTCCAAGCCGATGACGCCGCCGCCGACGATTACGATGCGTGATCGCGAATGGATATGACGACGAAAGCGGAGTGCATCCTCGATGTTGCGGAGGTACTGCACCTCGATCTGCGCATCTTCAAGTGCAGGGAGCCGCCGCGGCCGCGTGCCGGTCGCGAGCAGCAGGGCGTCGAACGCAAAGCTGCGGCCGTCCGCGGTCGCCACGACACGACGATCGGCATCGCCATCGATCGCCGCGGCGCCGGTCTCGATGCGGATATCCAGCGTCTCATTCCAGTCCTGAGCGCGCTTGATGTAGGCGACGGATGTGCCGGCGGACTGCAGCATGGCCTTGGACAGTTGCGGCCGTTCGTAGGGCGGGTGAGGCTCGTCGCCGATCATGGTGATCGAGCCTTTGAAGCCGCGCGCCCGCAACGCCTCCGCGGCGCGCGCACCGGCCTGGCCGGCTCCTGCGATCACGATGTCGTTGATCGTCCGCGTCACGCGCGCCTCGCTCCCTGGTGCCATTGCCAAGCATATTGATTAGATGGTGCACTAGCATACGAATTATGGATTGCATAGAAAATAAAAACAGTCCAACCTGCTTGTAAGTGAAAGGTCATGCATTCCGGGCCTCGCGGCATCGGTTGCACCGCAAAAAATGCGTCGAGGAAGCGTCGTGGTCGAAGCGATCGACACTCATACCCATTTCGTTCCGGAGCAGATCCCGGTGGAACCAGGGCGCAATCCGCTCTGGCCCTCCATCGAGCTCCGCGATGCGTCCGCTGCCGTCATGGTTGGCGGCAAGATGTTTCGGATGATCGATTCCCGAAGTTGGGATGCGCGCCGTCGAATCCACGACATGGCGGAAGATGATATCGACGTGCAGGTGGTCTCGCCGATGCCGGAGTTGCTCTCGCATTGGTTTCCGTCTGCCGATGCGGACCTGCTCTGTCGCCATGTCAACGAGGGCATTGCTGCGCTCTGCGCAGGCCATCCGCGGCATTTCATCGGGATCGGCATGGTTCCGATGCAGGATGCCGCGCTGGCGGCGCGGCGCATGGAGGAGATCAAGTCGCTCGGGCTGCGCGGTATCGAGATCGGCACGTATATCAACAGCATTCCGCTCGGCGATGCACGCCTTGACGAGGTCTATGCCGCGGCGGAGCAGGCGGGCTTGTTAGTGATGGTCCATCCGCTGCATCCGCTCGGACTTGACCGGATGGGCGGCCGTCCCGAACTCGCTGCCGTTGCGGCGTTCCCGCTTGAGACGGCCTTTGCTGCCGTGTCGTTGATGACCCACGGTGTGCGCGAGCGCTTTCCGGCATTGCAGTTCCTGCTCAGCCATGGCGGCGGAGCGCTGATCTGGCTGCTGCCGCGGCTGTGCCACGCCTATGGCTTGGGGCAGCCGCTGCAGAGCCTTTTTGCGAAAGACCCGGGGGAGATCGCGCAATCTTTCTACTACGATACGATCCTCTATGACGGACCGGCGCTGCAACACCTGGCCGACAAGGTCGGGACGGATCGCCTCGTCGTCGGATCTGATTATCCGTTCACGATCAAGCAGGACAAGCCCGCGCAATTCGCCGAGCGGGCCCTGTCGATCGGACGTGCAGCACTGACAGCCAATACCAGGCGATTGCTCGGGCTCGGTTAGGGAGGAGACGTTGGCGCGCTGCTATTCCTATCGCCAGTTCTGCTCGCTCGGTCGGTTGCCGCCACGCACGCCGGCGCGACCCGACCCGCAGGTTCCGAAGGACGTCAAGCTTGGTCCGTGCGCGCACGGCAAGATCGGCGCGTTCTATTTCTACGCCGAGGGCTCGCAAGACGATCCCGCCTTCGGCTTCTGCGAGATCGAACTCTCGATCCAACGCGTGGCCGAGAATACGATACGGCTCGAACTCTATTGCATTGCCGACGGCTTTCAGAGTGCGCGCGGTGTTGGAGCGATGCATCCGTTGAAGATCGCGGTGTTGGCCGGGGAAACCGTCCTGGGGAATGCGAACTGGCATTTTCCGGACGTGATCTGCGGCCACGCCGATCCCATGCACTTTGCGACGGATATTCGACTCGACGATGGTCTTTTTCCGAAGGTTGATCGTGTCGAGTTGGGCCGGACAGGCGGTGAATCGGAGGCGTGTGGCTAAGTCCGGAAGGATCGGCCGGAGACGGTCCCGCAAGGAACCGGATGATCGGCCTGCAAGCGAATGTTCTCGCAGATCGTAAAGCAGGGTACGACTGGAACAAATCGGGATTGCGGTTCGGGACCGGACCGCACGGGGAAACATCAAGCGCTTCTGCACCAAGGAGAAATCATGATGCTTCGGGCTGCGGCCGTCGTGTGGTTGGTCTCCGTATTGATCGGAACATCCGCCGCAGCGGAATCCTATCCATCGCGACGCATCAATCTCATCGTGCCGTTCCCGGCGGGCAGCGCGACCGATGCCGTGACGCGGCGTCTTGCGGAGAGCATCCGCGTCGAGACCGGAGCGGCGGTGCTGGTCGAGAACAAGCCTGGCGCTGACGGTAATCTGGCGGCGCTTGCCGTTCTGAAGGCGGACGCCGACGGCTATACGGTGTTCGTGACCACGAACTCGACGCAGTCGGCTAACATCAATCTGTTCAACACGATGCCCTACGACCCTGCCGCGGACTTCGCGCCTGTGGCAGGGATCATGACCATTCCGATGATGCTGACCGTCAAGCCGGAGTTTCCGGCGGCGACCGTCGCTGAATTCATCGCTTTGGCAAAGTCACGGCAAAAGCCGCTGTCGTTCGGAAGCGGCAACACGTCGAGCCGGGGCGCTGCCGAGTTGTTTCGCTCGAGGGCCGGGATCGAGATGCAGCATGTGCCATATCGCGGCATGCCACAGGCGCTCACTGACGTGTTGGCTGGTGAGATCGATTGTGTATTCGCCGATCCAGCCAGTGCCCAGGGGCTCATCCAGGACGGAAAACTGCGCGTCCTCGCGGTGACGAGCAGTGACCGGCTGACGGGCTTGCCCGAGATTCCGACGCTCGCGCAGGCCGGGCTGTCCGGCGCGGAGCTCGCGGCCTGGGTTGGCGTGTTCGTGCGAACCGGAACGTCGTCCGACATCGTCGCCAAGCTCAGCCGGACCGTGCTGGCTTTCGTCAACAGCCCGGAGACTGCGAGCTATCTCGAATCCGTGGGCGCAAAACCGTTTCCAGCCGGTCCCGATGCTCTGAAGGCTTTTGAGGAGGCCGACACACGACGCTGGGCGGAAATTGTCGCGATCGCGAAGATCGATAAGAAGTGACGCGTAACGTCGACGGTTGCAATCAGTCTGGATAATTAGTACATCGGTGTACTAATTATCACGCCGGCGAAAATCGGCGGACACGGAGTGACGTCGTGAGGTGGGATGCCGGGCGATCGCGTATGGAGGCCGTGTGGCTTTGCCTGTTTGCTGTCCTCGCTGCGCAGGCCATGGCCGCCGAGAAGAAATATGGTCCCGGCGTCAGCGACACCGAAATCAGGATCGGCAACACGTCGCCCTATAGCGGCCCGGCGTCGGCCTTCAGCATGGTCGCCAGGACCGAGGAGGCGTACTTCCGCAAGATCAATGCGGAAGGCGGTATCAACGGGCGGCGGATCGTCTTCCTCTCCTATGACGACGCCTATTCACCGCCGAAGACGGTCGAGCAGACGCGGCGTCTGGTCGAGAGCGACGAGGTGCTGATGGTCTTCAACGCGCTCGGCACCGCCGCCAACTCGGCCGTGCAAAAATATCTGAACGCGAGGAAGGTGCCGCAACTCTTCGTGTCAAGCGGCGCCGGCAAGTGGAACGACCCGCAGAACTTTCCGTGGACGATGGGATTCACCCCGAGCTACGAGACCGAGGGATTCATCTACGCACGATACGTGCTTCGGGAACGGCCTGCGGCGAGGATCGCGATCCTGTTCCAGAATGATGATTTCGGTAAGGATTATCTCAAGGGGATCAGGCGCGGCCTCGGGGACAAGGCGGCGATGATCGTCGCTGAGGAAGGCTTTGACGTGTCGGAGCCGACGATCGACTCCCACCTCGTCAAGCTGAAAGCGACCGGCGCCGATGTGCTGTTCGACATCGCGACGCCGAAGTTTGCGGCGCAGGCGATCAAGAAGGTCTCGGAACTCGGCTGGAAGCCGTTGCATCTTCTCAGCTATGTCTCGGCCTCGATTGGCAGTGTGATCAAGCCTGTGGGGTTCGAGAACGCGCAAGGACTGATCTCGGCGGCCTATTTCAAGGATCCGAACGATCCGGCCTGGAAGGACGATGCCGGCCTCAAGGCGCTCAACGGCTTCCTTGACGGCCATTTCCCTGGTGTCGATCGCGGCGATACGTTGATCGTGAACGGCTACAACACGGCGCAGGCCCTGGTCTACCTCTTGAAGCAATGCGGCGATGATCTCACGCGTGAGAACGTGATGCGGCAGGCATCCCATCTGAAGGACGTCGAACTCGACATGCTGCTTCCCGGCATTCGATTGAATACGTCGCCGCGCGACTTTGCACCCGTCAAGCAGTGGCAGTTGATGCGCTTCGAGGGCACGACCTGGCACCTGTTCGGCGATCTCATGAGCGGTGAGGCGAAGAATTAGAGAGGGAGACGACAATGGGACAACTATGTGCCGGACGGGTTGCTATCGTGACGGGAGGCGGCCGCGGGCTCGGGCGCGAATACGCGCTGATGCTCGCAGAGCAGGGCGCCAAGGTCGTCGTCAACGATCTCGGCAGCACGGCGGCAGGCGAGGGCGCCGATCTGTCGCCCGCCCAGCGGGTCGTCGATGACATCAGGCGCGCCGGGGGCGAGGCCATCGTGAACGGCAACGACGTCAGCGACTGGGCCGGCGCCAAGGCGCTGATCGACGACGCCATCAACAGCTTCGGTCGTCTCGATGTCCTCATCAAGAATGCCGGCATCCTGCGCGACCGCATGATGGTCAACATGACCGAGGCGGAGTGGGACGCCGTGATCAAGGTGCATCTCAAGGGTACCTTTGCGCCGTCGCATCACGCTGCGCAGTATTGGCGCCAGGAATCCAAGACGCGCGGCAAGCCCGTGAGTGCCCGCCTGATCAACACGTCGTCAGCCTCCGGAATCTTCGGCAATGTCGGCCAGAGCAACTACGGAGCCGCCAAGGCGGGCATCGCCGCGTTCACGATCATCAGCGCCAAGGAGCTTCGGCAGTACGGGATCACGGTGAACGCAATCGCGCCGCGTGCGCAAACCCGGATGACCGAGGGCTTGCGTGAGCGCACCGAAGACGAGATCAAACGGAGAAATCCGCGCTGGGTCGCCCCGATCGTGGTCTGGCTCGCGAGCGAAGAGTCCGCCGACGTGACGGGCCGCGTGTTCGAAGCGGGTGATGGAATTTTGAAGGTGGCCGAGGGCTGGCATGCCGGTCCCGGCATCGATCCCATCGAGGATCCGAACGAATTAGGTCCTCAGGTCCTCGAGATGGTGCGCAACGCGCGGCCCAACGCCGACATCTGGGGACGCGACATCGTCTCGTGACTATCCGCGAAACTTCTCGCGGAGTGCCAATCGGGGCGAGCGGTTTGGCGTCAAGCCGCCGCCCGCTTCTTTTTCCGGGTCTTGGCTGGTTGGGCCTCGTCCTCCTCGTCCTCGGCGCCGCTGGGGACCGCGCCGTCGGACATGGCGAGGAGATTGTGCTTCATGGCGAGCAGCGCTTCGGATGCTGCCTCGAGCTGCTTGCGGTCGATGCCGTTGACGATTCTGGCGTTGAACTTGTCGGTTTCCTTGCGCAGTTTCTCCAGGAAGCCACGCGCCTGTTTGGTGACAAAGACGCGCTTGACCCGCCGATCGACCGGATCGGCCTGACGCAGCACGAAACCGGATGTCTCGAGCCGGTCGATCAGGGCGCCGACCGCGACCTTGCCGACGTCGAGCTCGTTGGCGAGCTGCGTCTGCGGCAGGCCGTCCTTGCGCGAGATGAACGCCAGCACCCACCATTGCGAGCGCGTTATCCCGAGCGGCGCCAGCGCCCGATCGAACATCATCCTCCTGAGCCGCGACACGTCGTGGATGAGATATCCGAGCCGGAGATCCCAATCGGGCTGTTCAACCATTGATGCTTCCCTTCGAGGCCCTGAATCGGGCCCCCGGTTCATTAATACCATACACCAGCGTATTTTAAAGGGAAGGCGCGGGATGGCTGAAAATTGGCCGAAATCCGCTTCACCGAACCGATTTACAAAATAAGTACGCTAGTGTATCAATATGTCGAGCGCGGCCGGCTCTGCTTGGCCCGTGCAGCAAGACGTCAGCCACAGGGGAGGAGCCGCTCATGTTCGATGCTGCGGTACTCAAGGGAAAGCGTATCCTGATTACCGGCGGAGGGACCGGGCTCGGCAAGGAGATGGCGGTCGGTTTCGCCGCCCATGGCGCTCATGTCTATGTCTGCGGACGGCGCAAGGAGGTGCTCGAGCAGGCTGCGCAGGACATCCGCGCGCGATCCGGCGGGCAAGCATCCGCATTGCTCGCCAATGTGCGTGACGCCGACAGCATCGAAGCGATGATGGAGACCATCTGGGCCGACGGACCGCTCACCGGTCTCGTCAACAATGCCGGCGCGAACTTCCTGGCCCCGACCGAAACCCTGTCGCCGCGCGGGTATGAGGCCGTCCGTTCCACGGTGATGGATGGCTCGTTCTATGCCTCGCTCGCGTGCGGCAAGCGATGGATCGCAGCCAACCTGCCGGGGGTCATCATCAGCAATCTCGTGACCTGGGTATGGACCGGATCGGCCTATGTGGTGCCGGCAGCGATGGCGAAGGCGGCCGTGCACGCCATGACCATGTCGCTCGCGGTGGAGTGGGGGCCGAAGAACATCCGCGTCAATGCCATCGCGCCCGGGCCGTTCCCGACCGAAGGCGCCTGGGACAAGCTCAATCCGCTGGCGGAGACCGGCGTCGGCGCGACGCAGGCCAACGAGGTGCCGTTGCGGCGCTTCGGCAAGATGGATGAGCTGCGCAATCTCCTGATCTTTCTGATGTCGGACGGCTGCAGCTACATCACCGGCGACACGATCAGCATCGATGGTGGCCATCATCTGGCGGCGCCGAGCACGTTTGCCGGGCTCTCAAAATTGTCGCCGGCCGACTGGAAGCGTGCGCGCGAGGCGATTCAGGCGTCGGTGCAGAAAGAGAAGCAGGCGCGGTCGATCTGAGCCTTGGCAAGCGAAAGCGCCACGGGAGGCTCGTCGTGAGAGGGAGATGAGGATGGGACTGGCGGTATCGACAAAAAGTTTCGAATGCTCCGTCAATGACGGTCTCGCACACATCGTCCTGGATCAGCCCGCCCGCGGTAATCCGATCGACGGTGATTTTTGTCGCGAGTTCGCTCTCGCCATCGCCGAGCTGAGCGAGCGCGCGGACGTCCGCGCGGTGCTGCTCTCGGCGCGCGGGCGGCTGTTCAGCGTCGGCGGCGACCTGATGTCGCTGGTCAAGCAGGGCGACGCGTTACCGGGGACGATCAAGGCCTGGACCGCCGATATTCATATCGCGATCGCGCGGATGGTCCGGATGCGCGCGCCGGTCATTGCCGCGGTTCACGGCAATGTCGCCGGTGGCAGCGTGTCGCTCATGGCGGCCGCGGACATCATCGTGATGGCGGAATCGGCGAAGATCTCGGCGGCATTCTCCAAGATCGGCTTCAGTCCGGACAGCGGGTCGACGACCACGGTCACCCGACGCATCGGTGTTGCGCGCGCGAGGCGCTTCTTCCTGCTCGGTGAGACGCTTGACGCCGCAACCGCGCTGTCGCTCGGTCTGGTTGACTTCGTCGTTCCCGATGGTGCGGTGCAGTCCGAGGCCGTCCGGATCGCGACGCAACTCGCGGCCGGTCCGACCGAGGCGTTCGGCGCGATCAAGCGGCTGTTTTCCCAAACCAATGACCGATCGTTCGAGAGTCAGCTCGAGGAGGAGGCGCAGACGCTTGCCGCGATTTCGCGAACGGCAGATGCGCAGGAAGGCGTCAGGGCTTTTGTCGAGAAGCGGAAGCCGGTGTTCTCGGGAAAATAAGCCCGCCCTTGAGGCGACAATCTTGCCCATTGGCGATAGATCGTACTTTATAATAAAGTACACCTATAAACCAAATAATCCGGCCGTCGAAGCCGGGACGACACACGACACCGCAGGAGGGAATAATGACCGTGGCTGCCGCTGTACGAGAGATGTCCCACGCGAATTTTCGCGAAGCCGGCTACTGGCTCGACAAGACCGTCGACCAGCTGCTGACGGAGGCAGTCGCAGGCACCCCTGACAAGGTTGCCGTCATCGCCGACCGCGCGGATCGCGACCATGCGCCGCGTTTCACCTACGGGGAATTGAAAGATCTTGCCGATCGCGCCGCGAGCTCGCTGCTGCGGCTTGGCGTCGGGCGAGGCGACGTCGTCACGGTGCAATTGCCGAATTGGTGGGAGTTCGTGGTCACGGCCTTTGCTTGCAGCAAGATCGGCGCGGTGATGAATCCGGTGATGCCGATCCTGCGCGAGCGCGAGCTCTTGTACATCCTGAATTTCTGCGAGGCGAAGGTCTTCATCGTGCCGAAGAGCTATCGCGGGTTCGACTACGCCGCGATGGCGCAGAGCATGCGTGCTGAGCTGCCGCATCTCAAGCACGTGATCGTCGCCGACGACGACGGCGAGAGCGGCTTCAAAGAAATGTTGTTGTCGACGGACGCCGGTAAGCTCCCTCGCGGCCTACATCCGGATGACATGGCCGTGTTGATGTTCACGTCGGGCACGACCGGCGAACCGAAGGGCGTCATGCACACCTCGAACTCGTTGATCGCCTGCTGCAAGGCGCTTTCGAGCCGGTTCGGATTGGACTCCAGCGACGTGTTGCTGGTCGCTTCTCCAGTCGGTCACATGACGGGCTATGCCGCGGTCGTCCTGCTGTCGGTCTATCTCGGCGGCACGATGATTCTTCAGGATGTTTGGGAACCCAAGCGTGGCGTCAACCTGATGGCACGCGAAGGCGTAACGTACACTGCGGCCTCGACACCGTTCCTCAGCGACATCTGCGATACCGTGAAGGACGGTGCGCCGCATCCCAGAAGCCTCCGCTCCTTCCTGTGCGGCGGCGCTCCGATCCCGTCGATCCTGATCGAGCGTGCGGCCGAGGAACTCGATCTGACCGTCTGCTCGCTCTGGGGCATGACCGAGGTACTCTCGGGCACGCTGACCGAGCCATCACGTGCAGCCGAGAAGTCAGCAAGCACGGATGGCCGCGCGCAGGAGGGAATGGAGGTTAGGGTCGTCGATGCCGAAGGCAGGGCGATGCCGGCGGGAGAGTCGGGCCGGCTGTTGGTACGCGGCGCGCAGATGTTCAAGGGCTACTACAAGCGGCCGGAGCTACAGACCTTCGATGGCGAAGGCTGGTTCGATTCCGGCGATCTCGCTTATATGGATGTGGACGGTTACATCCGCATCTCCGGTCGGGTGAAGGACATCCTGATCCGGGGCGGCGAGAATGTGCCGGTCGTCGAGATTGAGAACCTGCTCTACAAGCACCCGGCCATCTCCGGCGTCGCAGTGGTCGGGTTTCCGGATGCGCGGCTTGGCGAACGAGGCTGCGCATTCATCGTGCCGCGCGGCGACAGCACGATCGACCTGGCAGCGGTGCAGGCTTATCTGGGCGAGGCGAAGATGGCGAAGCAGTTCTGGCCGGAACGCGTCGAGCTCGTTGCCGAGCTGCCGCGCACGGCAAGCGGCAAGATCCAGAAATTCAAGCTGCGCGAGATCGCCGCCGCGTTTGCCGACGCGAAATAGCTCACTGATCGCCGTAGGTCGGATCCCGTCGCTCGCGAAACGCGGCGACGGCTTCCGCGTGGTCGTGGGTTTCCAGCAGGATGACCTGCTGACGGTCCTCCATCATCAGAGCTGCATCGAGGCTCGGTGCATCGATCAACGCGTTGAGCGCCTGCTTGGTCATGCGAAGTCCCATGGGAGAGACCCGCAGCATGTCCTCGGCGAATGCGAGCCCCCTGGCGAGCAATTGATCAACCGGCACGATGTCGCTGACCAGCCCGATCGACTTCGCGCGCTCGGCCTTGATGAACCGCCCGGTGAGCAGGAACTCCGAGGCAACCGACAGGCCGACCAGGCGCGGCAGCAGATAGCCGGAGCCCATGTCGCAACCGCCGACGCCGATCTTGATATAGGCGGCGTTCATTCGTGCATCCGGCGCGGCAAAACGGACGTCGCAGGCGAGCAGGAACGAAAAGCCGGCGCCACAGGCCGCACCGTGCGCGAGCCCGATGATCGGCTGCGGGCAGGACCGCATCAGGCGGATCACGCCGGAATAGTTCTGCTGCATCTTGAGCTGGCGCTGCGGCCGGCCCTTGCCGGGTGCGGCGAATGCGTCCGATCCGAGCTCGGCGCCGGCGGAGAACTGCGGTCCGCTGCCGCGCAGGATCACGACGCGCGTTGCCGGCCGATTGTGCAGCCCGGAAAAGTAGGCGGTCAGGTCGGCGATCATGTCGGGCGAGACTGCGTTCAGCTCGGCCGGGCGGTTCAAGGTCAGGATATCGATCGCGCCATTGGTGTCGATCGTGATGGTGGTCGGCTGCGTCACGTCTGTCGCTCCATCTCTTAACGTCCTTGATGGCATATAGTAATATAGTGTACGATCATGGCGCGCAATGCTCGGTGCGGCCTTCGGGAGGAGGCCGCCGCGGCTTGCGCCAAGACCTTCAGGGAGCCGAAGCATGCCATATCAATCCGTGTTCAGGCCGGACCTGTTCAAGGGCCAAACCATCATCGTCACCGGCGGTGGCAGCGGAATCGGGCGCTGCACCGCCCACGAGCTTGCAGCGCTGGGGGCCAATGTGGCGATCCTTGGACGGACGATGGAGAAGCTCGTCGACGTGCAGCGCGAGATCGAGGAGGACGGCGGGCAGGCGATGAGCCATGCTTGCGACATCCGCGACGAGACCATGGTGGTCGGCGCGGTCGATGCGGTGCTCGCGCGCTATGGCCGGATCGACGGGCTGGTCAACAATGCTGGCGGCCAGTTTCGCGCACCGCTGAAGTCGATCTCGACCAAGGGGTTCGAGGCCGTCGTACGCAACAATCTGACCGGCGGCTTCATCTTCATGCGTGAGGTCTATAACCGCTGGATGGAGGCCAATGGCGGCGCGATCGTCAACATCATTGCGGATATCTGGCACGGCTGGCCGGAATTCGGCCATTCCGCTGCGGCTCGCGGCGGCATGCTGACGCTGACCGAGACGGCGGCCTGCGAATGGTCGGCCTCCGGCGTGCGGGTGAATGCGGTGGCGCCCGGCGGGATCGTGTCGAGCGGCTTCGATAGCTATACGCCGGAGATGCAGAAGAAGCTCCACGATTTCACCGAACGCGTACCGCTGCAACGCTTCGGAACGGAAGCGGAGATATCGGCTGCCATCGCCTACCTGCTGTCACCAGCGGCGGCTTATGTCACAGGCTCCTGCCTCCGCGTCGACGGCGGCACGCCCAACGCGCGTACCACCTGGAAGCTCGAGCCGCACAGCCGCAGCGTGCCATTCGAGGGGTTCCACCGCGTGAAGCTGCCCGAAGTGATGAAGCGCAATGCCAGCGCGTAGCTGGCTAGTCGACTGCGATGATCAGCTTGCCGTGATTCTCGCCGCGGTAAAGCTTTGCGATCGCGCCCGGCGCCTGCTCCAGTCCGGGCAGCACCTCCTCGTCATGAACTACCTTGCCGGCCAGTGCGAGTTCGGCGAGGCGCGTCGCCGCCGTTTCGAACTCGGCGAGATGATCGAAGATGATGAAGCCGGACCATCGCAGGCGACGCGTGAGAATTTCGCGCTCCGGGCGCGGGCCGCTGGGCACGGGGGTCCAGGACGCATTCGCGGCCGTACCGCACTGGATCACCCGTCCGCGCAGCCGCATGGTGCGGATGGCGGCATCGGCAATGGGGCCGCCGGTGTTGTCGAAGAAGATGTCGTTGCCGTCAGGGCAGGCCGCGCGGATCGCTGCGCCGAGGTCTGGCGTCTCGCGATAGTTGATCATGTCTGCGTAGCCATAGCGCGCCTTCGCGTGCGCGGCCTTGTCAGCTGAACTGGTCAATCCGACCGCGCGGCACCCTGCGATCCGTGCAAGCTGGCCGACAAAGCTCCCGACGCTGCCCGCTGCCGTCGACACCAGCACATGCTCGCCGGGCTTGGGGTCGCCGAGGCCGTGGAAGGCGAGGTAGGCGGTGATGCCGTTCATGCCGAGCACGCTGAGATTGGCACTGAGCGGCAGGCTGGATGGGGCGACGCGGCGCAGGATTGCCTCCGGCGTCGTCACGCAATAGCGTTGCCAGCCGAACCATCCGTAGACGTGCTCGCCGGCACGATAATCAGAAGCATTGCTTTCCAGGATCTCGCCGACGGCGAGCGCGCGCATCGGCGTGTCGAGCGGCACCGGTGCGCTGTAGTTCCCCTCATCGTTCGCCCATCCTCGCTGCGCCGGATCAACGGAGAGAAAGCGGTTCTGGATCAGAATCTCGCCATCTCCGGGAATAGCCACCGGCTCCGTCAGAAGCGAGAAATGTTCCGGCTGCGGGATGCCGCGAGGCCGGGCGGTCAGCCGGACCTGTCGATTTTCGCGAACGGACATGGCGATCCTCATAATTAGTACGCTTGTGTACGATATGACTATACGGTAGAAAACCGGCGGGAGACAAGGAAATCCGGACGGTATCTCCGTCCACAACCCCTGCAACGAATCGCAAGAGGCAAAGACATGGCGGGGCTCTATTTCGAGCAGTTTTCAGTCGGACAAACCTTCAAGCATGAGATCAGGCGCACGGTGACCGACATGGACAACATCCTGTTCTCGTCGCTCACCTACAACCCTGCGGCGGTGCACATCGACCATGAGTATGCGAAGGGCACCGAGTTCGGTAAGCCCCTGATGAATTCGATCTTCACCTTGGGTCTCATCATCGGACTGTCGGTGCAGGACACGACGCTCGGGACCACCGTCGGCAATCTCGGCATGGAAGACACGCGGTTTCCGAAGCCGGTGTTTGCCGGCGACACGCTGCGTGCCGAGACCAAGGTCGTCGCCGTCCGCGAGAGCAAATCGCGACCGACGCAGGGCATCGTGACCTTCGAGCATCGCGGCTTCAATCAGCGCGATGAGGAAGTAATGTACTGTCGCCGGAACGGACTGATGATGCGGAGGCCGGCATGAAACTACGCTCGCTCCTCTTTGTGCCGGCGGACAGCGAACGCAAGTTCGCCAAGGCCAACGGCATCGGTTCCGATGCACTGATCCTCGATCTCGAGGATTCCGTGGCGCCGGGCCGAAAGGCCTTTGCTCGCGGTGCCGTCAAGGAATTGCTGGCTGGAGGGTCGAGGGACTGGTCGTTCCTGGTACGGATCAATCCATTCGGCACCGGGCTGACGCTGGAGGATCTGGCAGCCGTGGTTCGTCCCGGCCTCGATGGCCTCCTGCTCCCCAAGGTCAACGGCATCGAGGATGTCGATCTGATCTCGCACTATGTCGATGTGCTCGAGGTTGCAAACGGGGTTTCGCCAGGTCATGTCAAGCTGCTGACGGTCGCTACCGAAACGCCGGCCGCTATGATCGGCATGAGCGGCTATGCGCGCAAGAACAAGCGTCTTGTGGCCTTGACCTGGGGCGGCGAAGACCTGAGCGCGGCGCTCGGCGCGCTGACTCCGCGGGAAGCCGATGGAAGCTGGACGTTCCCCTACCAGGTTGCGCGCGCCCAGTGCCTGTTTGCGGCGGGTGCCGCCGATGCGGCCGCGCTCGAAACCCTGTATGTCGACTTCAGGGATCAGCAGGGGCTTGCCGAAAGCTGCAGAATCGCCCGCCGCGACGGCTTTGTGGGCCGCATCGCAATCCATCCGGATCAGGTCGCAACCATCAACAGCTGCTTCACGCCGTCGGAGGCCGACCTGGCACATGCGCGGCGGGTCGTCGCTGCATTCGCGGCCGCGCCCGATGTCGGCACCGTCGGAATCGACGGCAAGATGTACGACATCCCGCATCTGGTCGCCGCCAAACGAACCTTGGCGTCGGTCGGGGAGGGTACCTCGCGTGGATAGATCCTTTGCCAACCAACTCGATGTGCCGGAGGATCATGCCGCCATCCGGGAAGGCGTGCGCGCCGTGGTCTCGCGCTTCGACGACGAATACTGGTTGGCGCGCGACGAGGATGGAGAGTTTCCCCGTGCCTTCCACCGCGCCATGGCTGATGCCGGCTGGCTCGGCATCACCATGCCGGAGGCATATGGCGGTTCTGGCCTTGGCGTGACTGAAGCTGCCATCATGATGCACGAGGTCGCGAGCCATGGTGGCGGCATGACATCGGCGTCGGCCGTGCATATCAATCTGTTCGGGCCCCATCCGATCGTGGTGAAGGGCACTGACGACCAGAAGCGGCGCTGGGTGCCGCGGCTGGTGTCCGGCGAGGATCAATGCTGCTTCGGCTTCACCGAGCCAGACGCAGGGCTCAACACCACGCGCATCAAGACTTTTGCGGAGAAGGTGCCGGGCGGCTATCTCGTCCATGGTCAGAAGGTTTGGACGTCGACAGCGCAGGTCGCCAACAAGATCATGCTGCTGACGCGGACCACCAGGTTCGAGGACTGCAAGCGGCCGACCGACGGCATCACGATCTTCTACACGGACCTCGATCGCTCGAAGATCGAAGTGCGCCGGATTCCGAAGATGGGCCGCAAGGCGGTGGATTCCAACGCCATCTTCATCGACGGCCTGTTCATTCCCGAAGCCGACCGGATCGGCGAGGAGGGCAAGGGCTTTTCCTATATCCTGCACAGCCTCAATCCGGAGCGCATCCTGATCGCCGTGGAAGCGATCGGGATCGGACAGGATGCGCTACGGCGCGCGACGCGTTACGCGCGGGAGCGCGTGGTGTTCGACCGGCCGATCGGGCAGAATCAGGCAATCCAGCATCCGCTCGCGGAAAACTGGATGTATCTGGAATCAGCCTGGCTGATGGCGATGCGGGCGGCCTGGCTTTATGACTCCGGCAAGCCGTGCGGGGCCGAAGCCAATAGCGCCAAGCTGCTCGGCGCCCGCGCGGGCCACGATGCGGCGTGGCAGGCGATCATGACCCATGGCGGCTTCGGCTACGCCAAGGAGTATCACGTCGAACGACTGTTCCGCGAGGTGTCGATCACGCGCCTGGCGCCGATCACCGAACAGCTGATCCTCAGCTTCATCGCTGAGAAGGTGCTGGATCTGCCGAAGAGCTATTGACGTTCAGCAAGGCGAGGGGCGCGCAGCGGTCGACGTCAAAGATTGCGCGAGATCAGCTCCCGCATGATCTCGGACGTGCCGCCATAGATGCGCAGCACGCGCGCGTCGGCAAACAGCCGGCAGATCTCATACTCGCGCATGAAGCCATAGCCACCGAAGAACTGGAGGCACTGATCGACGAGACGTCCGTGCATCTCCGTGGTCCACAGCTTTGCGGTCGACGCGGCATAGGTGGTGAGCTCGCCGCGGATATGCTGTGCCAGGCACTGGTCGACATAGGCCCAGCCGACCTGGAGGTCGGATTTCAGATCGGCAAGCTTGAAGCGGGTGTTCTGGAACGCACCGACCGTCTGTCCGAATGCCTTGCGTTCGAGCACGTAGGCCTTGGTGATGTCGAAGGCCTTTTGCGCCGATGCAATGGAGTGAAGTGCGATGGTCAGCCGTTCCTGCGGTAGCTCGCTCATCAATGCTCCCATCGCTCCGCCTTCGGAGCCGAGCAAGTTGCTGATGGGAACGCGGACCTGATCGAAGAACAGCTCCGACGTATCGGACGAGAGATGACCGAGCTTGTCGAGGTTGCGGCCGTGCCGAAAGCCGGGACGATCGGTCTCAACCAGGATCAGGCTCATGCCGCGCGATCCGCCATCCGGATTGGTGCGCGTCACGGTGATGACGAGGTCGCACATCTGGCCATTCGAGATGAACGTCTTCTGGCCGGAGATGACATACTCGTCGCCTTCGCGAAGGGCGCGGGTGCGGATGCCCTGCAGATCGCTGCCGGTTCCGGGCTCGGTCATCGCGATAGCGCAGACGGCTTCGCCGGAAATCATACGCGGCAACCACTTCTGCTTTTGCTCCTCGGTGCCGTAGCTCAGAAGATAGCCGCAGCAGACGTCGTTATGGACGGAGAAATCGGTCGCGGGACCGGCGAAACCGGAATAGGCGAGCTCCTCGATGACGACGGCATTGTGCCGGAAATCGCCACCGATGCCGCCATATTGCTCGGGCACCTGCGGGCAGAGCAGGCCGGCCTCGCCGGCTGCGGGCCACAGCGCACGGTCGACGATCCCGGCCTTTTCCCATTCCTGGAAGCGCGGTTCGATTCTGGCCGCAGCGAAGCGGCGGACGCTGTCGCGCAGCAGGGCGTGTTCTTCGTCGTAGACCGGGCGATTTGGCAGCATGTGCGTCGAACCGTCTGCTGGAATTAGAAGGCGACCTTGTCGCCGCCCTTGAGCCGAAGGATGTCGCGCGCCTCGTCGGGGCTCGCGATCTCGAGGCCGAGGCCTTCGATGATCTTGCGGACCTGGGTCACCTGCGTCGCATTGGTCTCGGCGAGCCGGCCGGCGCCGATCCACAGGCTGTCCTCGAGGCCGACGCGCACGTTGCCGCCCATCGCCGCCGCCATTGCTGCAACCTGCATCTGGGCGCGGCCGGCGCCGAGCACCGACCAGCGATAATTGTCGCCGAACAGGCGATCGGCGGTCCGTTTCATGTGCATGACATCGTCCGCATGCGAGCCAATGCCACCGAGCAGGCCGAAGCAGGTCTGGATGAACAGTGGCGCCTTCACCAGTCCCTCGGTCCAGAAGTAATGCAGATTATAGAGATGGCTGGTGTCGTAGCACTCGAACTCGTAGCGCGCGCCGGTGCCGTTGAGCGTTTCCAGCGCGTAGCGGATGTCCTTGAAGGAGTTCCGGAAGACGAGATCATGAGAGCCTTCCAGCATCTGCGGCTCCCAGTCGTATTTGAACGACTTGTACCGCTTCAGCATCGGGAACAGGCCGAAGTTCATCGATCCCATGTTGAGGCTTGCGATCTCCGGCTTCCAGGTCGCCGCCGGACGGACACGCTCCTCGACCGTCATGTAGGGCGAGCCCCCGGTCGTCAGATTGACCACGACGTTGGAGCTCTGCTTGATCACGCGCAGGAAAGGTTCAAAGGCTTCCGGCGATTGATCCGGCCGACCATCGACGGGATTTCGCGCGTGCAGGTGCACGATCGCGGCCCCGGCCGCGGCGGCGCCGAGCGCGGAATCGGCGATCTCGGCTGCCGTCACCGGCAGATGCGGCGACATCGAGGGCGTATGAATCGACCCCGTGACCGCGCAGGAGATGATGACCTTGTGCGGCGCCATGGCGTGATCCCTCAGCTTGTGATCGCGATCGGCCCGGTGGCCATCATGTGAACTTGTGGAAGTCGGGGTCGCGTTTCTCGTTGAACGCTGCGACGCCTTCCTTCGACTCCGCAGTGTCGTAGAACATCTTGACGGCATGAAGCGCGAAATTGCTGATGCCGCGGATGTTGTCGGAATCGGCGTTGAATGAGCGCTTGGCGAGCGCGATCGCGGTCGGCGAACGCTGGCCGAGCTTGTCGGTCCAGTCCTTCACGGCGGCGTCGAGCTGAGCGGCGGGGACGACCTTGTTCACCAGTCCCATCTCGCGTGCCTGCTCGGCGGTGTAGCGCTCATTGAGGAACCAGATCTCCCGCGCCTTCTTGTCGCCGACATGGCGCGCAAGGAAGGCGGTGCCCCATCCGGCATCGACCGAGCCGACCTTGGGGCCGACCTGACCGAACTGCGCCGTGTCGGCCGCGATCGTCAGGTCGCAGAGCGTCGCCAGAACATTGCCGCCGCCGATCGCGAAGCCGTTGACGCGCGCGATCACCGGCTTCGGCACATCGCGGATCAGTCCCTGGATCTCGTCGATGGGCAGACCGACCACGCCTCGACCGTCGTACTGGCCTTCATGCGCGGATTGATCGCCGCCGGTGCAGAACGCCTTCTCGCCGGCGCCAGTCAGGACGATGCTCGCGACGTTCCGGTCGTTGGCGGCGAGGTGGAATGCCTTGATCAGTTCCTCGAGTGTCTGGCCGCGGAAGGCATTGTAGACCTTCGGCCGGTTGATGATGATCCAGGCGGCACGGTCGCGGACTTCATAGATGACGTCGGTGAATTGCTTGGGGTCGGTCATGGCGTTTCCCTATCGCTTAGATCATGTTCATTCCGCCCGAGACGGAAATGGTTTGCCCGGTGATGAATTTGCCGTCGTCGGACGCAAGCATCGCGACGATCCCGCCGTAATCGTCCGGTTCGCCCATCCGCTTCAACGGGATGCCCCGAACCATGGCGTCCTTCCATTTTACCGCGTGCTCGCCTTCGCCGAGCACTGCGGCCATCATTGGCGTGTTGGTCGGGCCGGGGCAGACGGCGTTGCACAGGATGTTCTTGCGCGCGAGCTCGCGAGCCAACGACTTGGTGAAAGAGATCAGCCCGCCCTTGCAGGCGGAGTAGACAGCCTCATCGCTGGTGCCGACGCGGGCGGCATCGGAGGCGATATTGATGATGCGGCCGCCGCCGCGCTCGGCCATCAGCGGCGCGATCGCCTTGTGGGTGTTGAGGGGACCGTAGAGGTTGATGCGAATGATCTTGTCCCACAACTCCTTGTCGGTCTTCAGGAACGGCATCGGCCGATCCCAGCCGGCGTTGTTGACCAGGACCCAGATCGGGCCGAGCTCAGCCTCGACCCTGGCGACGGCGGCCTCGACCGAAGCCGAGTCGCCGACGTCGACCGCATAGGTCTTGATGACGGCCTGCGGCGCGAGTTTGGCCGTCTCTTCACCGCCTTGCGGATTGATGTCGAAGATCGCGATCTTGCAGCCTTCTTCGGCGAGCCGCAGCGTCAATCCTCGTCCGATGCCCTGTCCGCCGCCGGTCACGACGGCAACCTTTCCCGATAGGCCCTTCACGCTGTTCTCCCTTGTAGTCTGTCGTTCCTGCTTGCGAGTTTCGATGTCTCGAAGGAGGGAGGGCTATGAGGCCGACCCGTTCTTCTGGATATCGAAGCCGCGCTGCGAATACATCTGCCGGGCGATGATCGTCTTCATGATCTCGATCGAGCCGCCGGCGATCTTGACGATCCGCGCATCCGCATAGGCCCGCGCGATCGGATATTCCCACATGTAGCCCCAGCCGCCGAACAATTGCAGGCACTCATCGACTGTTTCGCAGTGCAGCTCGGAGGTGAACATCTTGGCCATCGCCGCATCAACGGGATCGAGCTTGCCCTCCATGAACAGCGAAATGCACTTGTCCGTGAAGACGCGAGCGACGGTTGCTTTGGTCTTCAGCTCCGCCAGCTTGAACTGGGTGTTCTGGAAGTCGGCCAGCTTCTGGCCGAACGCGCTGCGCTCGGAGGTATATTGCAGCGTCCAGTCGATGACCGTCTCGGTGACGGTCGCCGAGCGGATCGCTTGCGCCAGCCGCTCCTGCGAGAGCTTGGTCATCATCTGGGCAAAGCCTTTGCCCTCCTTGCCGAGCAGATTGCCGGCGGGAATCCGGACATTGTCGAAGAAAAGCTCCGAGGTGTCCTGCGCCTTCATGCCGAGCTTTTCCAGGTTCCGGCCGCGCTTGAAGCCGGAGCGGTCGCTCTCGACGATGAACAGGCTGACCCCCTTGGCGCCGGCATGGCTGTCGGTCTTGGTCGCGAGCACGACGAAGTCGCAGAGTTGGCCGTTGGAGATGAACACCTTCTGGCCGTTGATGACGAAATCGTCACCATCGCGAGTTGCGCGCGTCCGGATCGCCTTCAGGTCGCTTCCGGCGTGCGGCTCGGTCATGCCGAGCGAGCCGATGGCTTCGCCCGAGACCATTTTGGGCAGCCATTTCCGCTTCTGCGCCTCGGTGCCGAAGGAGAGGATATAGGTCGCGACCAGGTCGGTATGGATCAGAAAGCCCGGTCCGCTGGCGCCGGACCGCCAGAGTTCTTCGAACACGACGACATCGAACAGATAATCGAGCCCCATGCCGCCATATTCTTCCGGAACCGTGCAGCAGAGCAGCCCGGCGGCGCCGGCCTTCAGCCACAGATCCCGTGGAACGATGCCATCCTCTTCCCACTTGGCATGGAACGGCACGATCTCACGGTCGACGAAGCGTCGGACCGTTTCCCGGAAAATTTCATGTTCCTCGCGAAAGATCGTGCGCTGGATCATTGTCAAAAGGCGCCCTGTCTGATTTAGTTTGCTAGTGTACAGTATTCTGGATAGGTATACAACGTGAAACGAGATCGGCGCAAGCGCGATCGTACACCAATGAACTGTAATCAGGGAGCGAAGGATGCCGATCGGACCGGGGTTGAAGCAGTTTCGCGCCGAGCTGTCGGGCAGCGGCGTCCTGCACCTGATCTTCGATATGCCGGGACGTTCGATGAACGTGTTTTCGAACGCGGCGATCGAAGAGCTCGGCGTGTTTGCAGACTGGCTCAGGCAAAGCGACGTCGCGGGCGTCGTCATCAGCTCGGGCAAGACGTCGGCATTCTGCGCTGGTGCGGATCTCGCCGAGCTGGAGACGGCCTATGACATGATCATGGCGGCGCCTGCGGTCGAACGCGATCGTGTTGCCTTCGACCATTTTTTCCGGCTCAGCCATGGTCTTCGCAGGCTGGAGACGGCAGGTAAGCCCGTTGCGGTCGCGATCGGCGGTCTTGCCTTGGGAGGCGGCTGCGAATTCGCGCTGGCGGCTCATTACAGGGTGCTGGCCGATCAACCGCAGGCCACGTTCGGCTTGCCGGAGTCGCTGGTCGGGTTGTTGCCGGGCGGTGGCGGAACCCAGCGCCTGCCGCGGCTGATCGGAATCGAGGCCGCGCTTCCGGTGCTGCTCGACGGCGCGCGGATCGGCGGGCAGGCGGCCATTGCCGTCGGGCTTGCGCACGAACTGGTGCCGGTGGGCAAGGAAGTCGCAGCCGCCGAGCGCTGGGTGCTGTCGCACCCCACCGCCGCGCAACCCTGGGATCGGCCCGAGTGGCACGCGGCCGACGCCCAGCACGTCGCGGCCGAGATCGCTGCGAGCCGGAGCAAGATGCTGGCCGAGACCCTCGGACATTATCCGGCACCGTCGGCCATTCTTGACTGCGTCGAGCAGGGATTGCCGCAGGATTTCGACATGGCGATCCGGACCGAGATGCAGATCTTTGCAAGCCTGATCCAGCGGCGCGAGCCTCGCAACATGATCCGGACATTGTTTCTCGGCCGGCTCGATTATGAGCGGCTGAAGAAGAAGGGCCTGGATGCGAGGATCATGGACGCCGTCGGCGCCGTCGCGACCGTGCTTGGTGCGCAAGCTGAGACGGGCAAGGAACTCGCCGAGGCTTTTGCCCGTGCCGGCTTTGCTGTCGATGTGCCGCGCAAGCCCGGGTTCGACGGCCGTATCGCGGGCGCGGTCTATTGGCATGACGACGGCCCCAGCAGTTTGGGCAAGGAGCTGTTGCGCGCGCGGTTGACGGAGGCCGAGGCCGCCGCCGCGGGCTGGCGCTCCCAGCTCGATGAGTCTGAACGCCGTGCCGCCGACTATGCCTTGGTGACGCAGCGAGGCTTTCCGGCCTACCTCGGCGGGTTGTTTGCCGCTGGCCTCAACTAGCCCATCAAGGAGACAAGACGTGTCAAGACCGCTCGATGGCATCAAGGTTCTCGATCTCTCGAAGGTTCTCGCCGGCCCGCTCTGCGCGCAGTATCTCGGCGATCTCGGCGCCGAGGTCATTAAGGTCGAAGCGGTTGGGCAGGGCGATGAGACGCGGGGATGGCCGCCGTTTCCCGCGCCAGGCCTTGGCACGGTGTTTCTCAGCGCCAATCGCAACAAGCGCAGCGTTGCAATCAACATGAAATCGGACAAGGGACGGAAGCTGGTGCATGAGCTGGCGAAATCGGCCGACGTCGCCATCGAGAGTTTTGGCACGGGCGTTGCGGAACGCCTCGGCATCGATGCCGCGACCCTTTGCGCGCTCAACGACCGCCTTGTCCATTGCAGCATCTCCGGTTTCGGCCGGACCGGGCCGCTGAAGAACTCGCCCGGCTACGATGTGATCCTGCAAGCCTTCGGCGGCATCATGTCGATGACCGGCGACGAGGGCGGCGGCTACATCCGCAGCCCGATCTCGCCGATCGACCAGCTGACCGGCGTGCACGCCTTCAGCGGCATTCTGGCGAGCCTGCTTGCGCGGGAGAAATCCGGCAAGGGTGGCGCGATCCAGGTCTCGCTGTTCGACACTGCGCTCGGGTTGCTCGGCTACAATCTGCAGACATTTTGGGAGCGCGGAACGCAGCCTGCGAAGTGCGGTTCCAGCCACGAATCGCTTTGTCCCTACCAGGCGTTCGAAGCTGCGGACGGCCCGATCATGATCGGTGTGGCCAACGATAATCTCTGGCGCAAGTTCTGCGGTGTCGCGGGGCTGAGCGCGATCATGGACGATCCGGAGTTCCGGACCAATGCGGAGCGGGTCAAGCACCGCCCTGAAACGTTGCAGCATGTGCAGGCAATCATTGCAACACGGACCGTTGCGGATTGGAACGACGCGCTGAACGCGGTCGGCATTCCCTGTTCACCGATCAACACGCTCGCCCAGCTGCTGGAGCACCCGCACACCAGGGAGGACAGGCTGATCATGCAGTACGATCACCCCGCGGCGGGCCGCTTGAACTGTGTGGGTCACCCCGTGACGTTCGTCGGCGAGGAACGTGATCCCGGCCTGCCGCCGCCGATGCTGGGGCAACATACCGACGATGTGTTGAAGGAGATGGGCCTGTCGGCGGAGAGCATCGCCGAACTGCGCAGCGATGAGATTATCAGTTGATCGACCTTGTTCGCAGGCGCCGAGATCGTCGCACGGCGGCGGCGCCGGTTGTTGTGCCCTCTCACCCTGTGGGGGACAGCGACGATGGCGCAGCCACGATCTCACTTGGGTGAGGGGTGCATCCACGAAGGGAATCCCACCGTTGAGAGATGCCACTCATCCGGCGCTTCGCGTCTCCTTCTCCCGCAAGAAGGGATTTTTCTAGGCTAACGTGAAGAACGGCAACGGCGCGCCGCTGGTCTGCTTCCACACCAGTTTCACGTTCCGGCCGATCTTCAATTTTTCGAGATCGCAATCGACGATGTTCGTCTGCATCGACGGACCTTCCTTCAGCGTCACGTAAGCGATCGCATATGGACCGGTCGGTGATTTCCGCATCAGGCTGTAAGTGTAGACCGTGGCTTCGCCCGAGCTTTCCTCCCAGACGGTCTGATCCGAGAAGCAGAACGGGCAAATCGAACGCGGAAAATAGTGCGCGTCGCCGCAGGCGGTGCAGCGCTTGATCATGAGCCTGCCGGCTTTGGCGGCGTCCCAGAATGGTGCTGTCTCGGGATTGACCGCGGGAGCCGGATATGTGTTCTCGCTCATGATACGCGCTCCAGGATGGCTGTTGAAGCGGCGTGACGCACGCCGAGCAGGCCGCCGGTGCCATGGGCGATGGCAAGATCGCAGTTCTTCACCTGCACCTTCGGATGTGCCTCGCCACGCAGCTGCCTCACGGCCTCGATGATCTTGGTCATGCCGCCACGGTTGACCGGATGGTTGTTGCAGAGACCGCCGCCGTCGGTGTTGAACGGCAGCTTGCCGACGCCGGAAATGAGATTGCCGTCGGCGACGAATCTGCCGCCTTCACCCTTCCTGCAGAAACCGAGGTCTTCGAGTTGCATCAGGACCGTGATGGTGAAGCTGTCGTAGATGGAGGCGTATTTGATGTCCTTTGGCGTCACGCCGGCTTCCCCGAAGGCGCGCGGGCCGGACCAGACGCCGGCGGAATAGGTGAGGTCAAGATCTTTTCCGCCATTCGGACCCTTCATCGCTTCGCCGTGGCCGATCAGCCGGACCTGTGGCTTCTTCAGGCTTTTGGCGATCTCCGGCGATGTCACGATCAGCGCGCCGCCGCCGTCGCTGACGACGCAGCAATCGAGCCGATGCAGCGGATCGGAGATCATCGGCGAGTTCACGACGTCCTCGACGGTGACGACCTCCTTCAGCATCGCATGCGGATTGTATTGCGCGTGATGCGAGGCGGCGACCTTGATCCAGGCCAGCTGTTCGGGGGTGGTGCCATAATCGTGCATGTGACGCATCGCGCACATGCCGTACGCATTATGCGTGGTAGCGCCATAGGCCGTCTCGAAATCCGCTTCGGCGCCGGGTGCGCGAGGCGGCGTGTGGCTGGTGCGCGGCTTGCCCGCCAGCGTGATCAACGCGACCGAGCATTTTCCCGCGGCGATCGCTTCGGCCGCATGGCCGAGCTGGATGATATAGGAGGAGCCGCCGGTATCGGTGCTGTCGATATGACGGACCTTCAAGCCGAGATAATCGACCATAGGCCAGGTTCCGCCCGGCGCATCGCCGGACAGGAAGTAGCCGTCGATGTCGTCCTTGCACAGCCCGGCGTCCTCGATCGCGCCCTTGGCGACCTCGGCGTGCAGCTGCGCAATGGATTTGTCCGGCGCGTGCCGGGTGGGGTGCTCATAAATCCCTGCGATGTAGGCCTTGCCCTTAATGGTCAATTTGGTCTCCGCCGGCGCTTCAGATGCATGGAAGCCCGCCGGGACATGTCCGGCAGGCACTCGGTGCTTGGTGCGGTGCTACTCCTCCAGCAGCTTCCAGGACGTCTTCTCGAAGATCGCCATGCGCAGCGTGCGGTAGGGGGCGTAATTCTCCTTCGAATTGGAGAGCTCGATTCCCGGTAGCAGCATGCCGACGCGCTCCTTGTTGAAGCTCGTCGCCTGGGCGAGCAGATTTTCGCGCGTCAGGTTGTCGCCGCATCGCTGCAGGCCCCTCGCGATGGCCTGCGCATTGATATAGCCGGACAGCGCGATGAAATCGTTCGGGCTGTCGTTAGGCGCCCATTTCTTCATGAAGGCGACGTAGTCCTTCACCTCCTGGTCGTCGGCCCAGGCCGGATCGCCGGCCTGTTTGGTGAACTGGGTCGTGTAGGCGCCCTGGACACTTTCAAGGCCGGCCGGCATCAGCACGCCCTGGATCGAGTTGACCGGACTTGCCAGGAACTGCGCCGGCTTCCAGTTCAGCTCATTGGCCTTCTTGATTGCCTGCGCTGCAAATTTCGGCGTGGCGAAGTAGATGATCGTGTCCGCGCCGGCAGCCTTGAGCTTGAGGACCTCGGAATCGACGGTCGGGTAGCTCAGCTCATAAGAGGCTTCAACCACGATCTTCGCTGTGCTGTCGGAGCCGAGACCCATTTTGAAGCCGGCGAGGTAATCCTTGCCGTAGTCATCATTCTGATACAGCACCGCGATCTTCGCGTTCGGCAGCTTTCTCGCGATGAACTTGCCGAAGGTAGCACCCTCCATCTCGAACGGCGGATAGAACGGCACCGTCCAGGGGAAATTCTGGGGGTCATTGAAGCGCCGGCCGCCGGCCGAGATGAAGACCTGCGGGACCTTGTTCTGGTTCAGGTACTTTTGAACTGCGACATTGGGAACCGTGCCGACCGTGCCGACTTCTGCAAGCACGCCGTCGTCGTCGACGAGCTTGCGCGTCTGCTCGATGGCTTTCGGCGGGCTGAATGCATTGTCCAGCGAGATCAGGTTGACCTTCCGGCCATTGATGCCACCGCGCTCGTTCAGCATCTGGAAATAGCCGGTCATGACGCGGCCATAGCTCGAAAAGGCCGATGCAGGCCCGCTGTAGGGAACGGTCTGGCCGATCTTGATCTCGGTGTCGGAGACGCCCGGACCGTACTGCTTGTCGGCGGCGACAGCCGAGCTGCCGAGAATAAGCGCGGAAATGCCGACCAGTACCGGAATCCTCATGTTCTCTCCCCTGTCGTGTTTGGTCCTGTCCCAGGTTGCTATTGGTACATCGGTATACCATATATCATCAAACTAAAATATGCAGCGAAGCGTCACGATCGAACTTTCCGCCGGAGTGGCCGCTACAGTCCAGTTTGCAGCAATGGATCGCGCGACGCGGCGCAGCCATGCCTTGAACGCGGTCCGGATTATGCTAAAGATAGTACATAAGCGTACTAATTGTGTAGTGTCGTCGCTTGTCGCGCACGGTACAGGGAGGGACCATGGCTGCCTCGGGTGCAACGGCACTGGCCGCGCTGAAGATCGGTGGACGCGTGGCATTCGAGCGTCTGACGCGGCCGAAGGCCCGCCGCGCGGAGGACGTTCCGTGCTCGCCCGGGGCCATCACGCCGGAGTGGCTGACGGCTGTACTCTGTAAAGAAGCGCCCGGTGCTGTCGTCACCGACGTCGTGGTGAAGCCGGCGAGTGCGGGGACGCATGAGCGCCATCAACTGATCGTCAGCTACAATGACCCCGGCGAGTGCGCGGGCCTGCCGCGATCGATGTTCACGAAATCGCTGCCCAGCGTCGTCACGCGCATGATCGGCGGCTTCAACGGCACCGCGCGGGTCGAGGGCCGCTTCTACGTGCAGCTGCGGCCACAGCTCGAGATCGAGGCGCCGATCGGCTATCACGCGGCGTTCGATCGTCGGACTTACGCGTCGATCCTCCTGCTGGAGGATATGGTCGCGACTAAGTCGGCGACCTTTTGCAACTCCAACACCTATGTCGATCGCGAGATGGCCGACGACATGATCGACGTCCTCGCCGCACTGCACGCGCGCTTCTACGGCAACGGCGAGCTTGCGGCGCGCTATCCCTGGGTTGCCGGTTATCCGCGCTGGTTCACCATCGGCGCGGAAAAGATGAGCCTCGAACACTATACGCGAAAAGCGTTCGACGCGGCTGCGCACGTCATTCCCAACGGCGTTCTGGCGCAACGCGAGGCGGTCTGGTCGGCCGCCATGCAGGCGCTCGCCGTTCATGACAACGAGCCGCAGGGACTGATCCATTCCGACGTGCATATCGGCAACTGGTATCGCACCGACGCCGGAAAAATGGGCCTTTGCGATTGGCAATGCCTTGCCCGCGGGCATTGGTCGCGGGACTTTTCCTATGCCGTGACGGCGGCGCTGACGCCGGATGACCGCCGCAGCTGGGAAAAGGACCTGCTGCGCAGATATCTCGACAGCTTCGCCATGTTGACGGGGACCAAGCCGGATTTCGACCGGAGTTTCCTCAACTATCGGCAGCAGATGGTGCACGCGCTGCTGATGTGGACGATCACGCTGTGCCATTCGCCCCTGCTGCCGGCCATGCAGTCGGAAGCGACGACGCTGGCCATGATCGAGCGAATCTCGACCGCGATGGCCGACCTGGACGCGCTCAGCGCCAAATGAGGTCGGCTTTCGCGCACGCGGATCCGTCCGGGACCATCGGGGGTGAAGCTGCGGCTGAGCATAGGAGGAGACCACGCGATGACGGCAATTGAATCAAGACAAGTCGTTGAAGCGACCGACGGAAGGCCGTTCAACCTGTACCGGTGGCAGGGCTCCGGCGCCGTTCGAGGCATCGTGCAGATCGCGCATGGAATGGGCGAGCACCCGCTCAGATATCGTCCGGTTGCGCGGGCTCTGGCCGGGCAGGGTTATGTCGTCTACGCCAACGATCATCGTGGTCACGGACAGCCGGCCGCTGATGCGGGCGAACTCGGTGATTTCGGAGCGCGCGGCTTTCCGGGCCTGGTCGATGACATGGTGCGTGTCACGAAGACCGCGCGCGCGGCGCACGGCGCCAGGCCACTCGTGCTGCTCGGGCACAGCATGGGCTCCTTTGCCGCGCAGCTCTACGTTCTCGACCACGCCGATCTCATCGATGGCGTCGCCCTCTCCGGCTCGACGGCGCTGGACCTGCTTGGCGCGGCAGCCGCCACGGGGCGCTGGCGACTGGAAGATCTCAATGCGGGGTTCGCGCCGGCCAGGACGCCCTTCGACTGGCTGAGCCGCGATCAAGCGGAAGTCGATGCCTATATTTCCGACCCGCTGTGCGGGTTTAATGTGAACGAGCAATCTTACGGCTCGCTGTTCTCGATCGCGCAGCGGCTTGCCGATCCGTCGCAACTCGGCGGCATCCGCAAGAATCTGCCGCTGTTCCTGTTCGTCGGCGACCGCGACCCCGTGAACGCCAATCTCGACTGGTTTCGGCCATTGGTCGATCGTTACCGCGACGTGGGCTTGCGCGACGTCTCATGGCATGTCTACGGCGGAGCCCGCCACGAGGTGCTCAACGAGACGAACAGGTCGGAAGTAATGGCGGTTCTGCAAGCCTGGATCGACCGCGTCTGCCCGCCTAACGGCTGACGAGACGCGTCCGCCTTCGCCGGGCGTCGCCACAATGTCGCACCAGGACGGGACAGCCGGCAGGCACTCGCGGATAGGGGCATTTCGCCTGACCATATCGACGCGCTCAGCACGGTCATCGCTATGCCGGCGAAGTGATGCACTTGTTGCGAGGCAAGCAGTGACGGATTGGTCTCGTTGAAAGTGAAATCCTGTTTTCGGCCGTAGCTCAAACGGTAGGTTTTGGTCTTGGAAATCCAAAGAATCTTTATCTTTCAATGAAGGTTGACTGACACTCTCTCCGCCGCAGCACTATTCCTCTTCGTGTCCCAGTGTTTTCGAACCGACGACGAAGATGACGAGCGCGACAGACGCCGTTGCGGCTAGTCCCGCTTCATTCCCCCTAGTTACTGCGATAGCCGTAGCTTTTGACCGTGGGTTCGGAGGAGGGATTCCGCGATGAATAGCAGCAACGCGTTCAGTGAGCGCAAAGCGGCCGATGGCGGACGCGATGAACTGAGGCCATCGAAGCGAACGGCTAGTTCACCGAGCCAATGTCGAGCTCAAAAGATTAATCGTTGATGATGCGGGTAAGGTCACAAGTCTATCATGACTTTGAAGTTTGGCGCACCCGACACGATTCGAACGTGTGGCCTTCGCCTTCGGAGGGCGACGCTCTATCCAGCTGAGCTAGGGGTGCTTACTGCTTACGCAGTGCTTACGCAGAGTTCGCGCATGAGTTAACTCCAATGCGCTACCTTCGCAAGCCTTTGCACATCAATACCCTTTCTTCCTCACTCCTCGCACCAAGACACTTGACACCTGCCTTCGGAGGGCAACGCTAGGCAACCGCCTGGAACAGCAATTTGAGATGGTTGCATGTCCCCGCAACCAAATCGTACGATTCGAAACGGGGCTGTGAATTCTCATACCATTGAAATCGCCATCTCGTTCGAGGCCTGAGATCCATCTGCCGACGCGTATGCTCCTCGGATTATGTCAGCGCTCGGCAAAGGCTGACCTGCTGTCGCGCGCGCTGAAACGTCTCGTGCTCCAGCGCGAAATCGATGAGGGGTTACCGTTGTCAACGGCGCGATCGAGTTTCGCTCCCGACAACACGTATCCCCCCTGACGCTTGACGAATGTCTGGCGGAGAGCGTGGATCATTCCACGGTTCGGCGCGGCGGGACAATAGAGCAGGGAATAGTCGAGATGGACAACATTCGAGTCGTGCTCGTACGTCGCGAAGTAGTGACGAGCCTCCGCATCTGTTCCACAGCTGGCGACAACGACCCTGCGAACCTCGGGCGGGAGACGATCAATCCGCTCGGCGCTCCAGGGAGGATCGCGAGGAGCGACTGGTGCGGCAGTTGCCCCGAACGACCATCCCAGCGCGACGGCGGCAGCAAGCAATGACATCGCCGCTCTAACTCTTGAATCAACATGCTTCGATCGGGGCCATTTCCGCGGCTGGCAATGCGGATGGCTTGACGCATGGCTCGATGGCATCCAGGAGGTCGTCTTCGATGGCGTGACGCTGTACCCTCTTGTGCGTGTGAACATAAGAATCCTCTAACGACATGTTCGGATGTCGCAGAGATGGCAGGACTACCTGACGTCTACCTGAACGGATCGCCTGCGCTCAGCTTTCGGGAATCATCAAGCGTCACGGTTACGTTATTCGGCTAGACGCAAGAGCATCGGACGGTGCCGGTTTGGCCGATCCAACGGCCCGCGGCTCTCTGTCAATCCGGCCAGGTGCCGTATTGCGACGCAAGGCTGCGCGCCTCAATTGCTCCGGCGGCTCCGTTGCTCGTATCCGAGGACCGTACCGTCAGGTCGAACCGTGCTTCAAACCGGCTCGGGGAAGACCAGCCGCGCCTCGAAGCCGCCGCCGCGTCCCATGACGGGGGAAATAAGCGTCAGGCTGCCGCCGATCTGCTTCATGACGCTATCGACGATCGCGAGCCCAAGACCACCTCCGGCGCCGACCGAGCACCCACGAACGAAGGGATTCTTCAGAGTATCGAGGATCTCCGATGGAATGATGGCGCCGCCGTTCAGCAGGCGAATCTGCCGGTCGTGGCCAACGACGAGCTCGATCGGCTCATCGGGAGCGCCGTAGCGAACCGCATTCTCGATGAGATTGCGAAGCGTGATGCCGATGATGTCCAGTTCACCCTGCACGATGAACTCCTCCGGACCTTCCGCGGTGACCACCAGCCTGTCCCCGACGTCTTCGTGCCGGCGAAACTCGTCGACGAGGATCTGTACGACCGTCATGACGTCGACGCGTTCCCGCAGCATCCCAACGCCCGCGCCGCTGCGCGACAGTTGCAGCAACTTCTCGGCAAGGCTGCTGAGCCCCTTGATCTGGACGACGATGCGGGCCGAGCGTTCGGCGTGCGGCGTTCCGGCGAGCTGGGCCGACAGCAACTGCATCTGCGCCAGCACGGCGGCAATCGGCGTCCGCAACTCGTGGGCGCTGTTCGCCGCGAACTGGCGTTCAGTCGCCAAGGCGCGCTCTAGCCGTTCAAGGAGCCGGTTGACTGCTGCTTGAATCGGCGCGAGCTCTGTCGATAGCCCCATGTCGGAGATTTGCGACAGATTTGAGCCGTCGCGGCGGCTGATCTCGCTCCGCAGCTGATCCAGCGATCGCATGCTGCGAAGTACCGCCCAGCGGATCAGGAACCACAACAACGGCAGGAACAGCAGCAGCGGCCCGACGGTCAATGCAGTTGCCCGCCACAGCGATTCGGCACGGTGCGCCCTGGGCTCGGCAACCTCGATGAAATAGCCATCGGCGGCGGCGGGTTGCGCATAGACGCGATACTGCGGCGTGTCGTGGAATCCGGCCTGGCGCGGCACCGGAAACGGTGTTTCGGGCGCATTCTCCGAGCGCATCGCGATTTCGCCTGTCGGTCCGACGATCTGATAGGCCAGGGCCCGTGGATCCATCGTGGCGACCAACTGCTTCGCCATTCGCTGCATGGCCTCCGGCTGCCGCACGGCCTCGTAGGTCGCCGGCAAGAGCCGCTGCGCGACCTCCTCGATCGCATCGTCGAGTCTTTCGTTGATCTCAAACACCGTGAGCGTGCCTGCGGCCACGCTGCCGAGGATCCACAGGGCCGCCATCGAGGATGCCAACAGCCAGATCAGCCGCGAAACAAGGCTTCCGTGCGCCATGCTTCACTCTCCCAGGCGGTAGCCGAGACCGCGCACCGTGCGGATGAAATCGCGCCCGAGCTTGCGGCGGACGCGGCTGACATAGACCTCGATGGTGTTGCTCTCGATCTCCTCGCCAAAGGCGTAGAGCGCATCCTCGATCTGCTCTTTCGATACGATTGACTGTCGCCGCCGTCCCAGCACCTCGACCACGGCCCATTCCCGCGCACTGAGTTCGACGGGCCGCCCCTCCAGTCGCGCGACTTTGAGTTCCCACTCCAGTTCAACCGGGCCGATCTGAAGGATCGACGCCGCCTTTCCGAAATATCGGCGGCTGACGGCGTCCAAACGTGCATTCACTTCGTCGAGGTCGAACGGCTTGACGATGTAATCGTCGGCGCCCGCTTTCAATCCCTCGATCCGGTCACTGACAAGGTCGCGCGCGGTGAGGATGACGACCGGCAGCGCGTCACCACGGCGGCGAAGCTTGCGCAGGAAATCCAGGCCGCGCCCGTCGGGCAGGTGCAGATCAAGCAGCAGCGCGTCATAGGAGACCGTGCGCACCGCGTGTTCCGCCGGCTCCAGCCGTTCGAACCAGTCGACGGCATGTCCCGCCGCTCGAACATGCTCCTGCACGGCCGAACCAAGGTGCGGTTCGTCTTCCACCAACAAGACTCGCATGGGTCCACCCGTCGTCATCAAGCGTAGGTGCAGGAAAAAGCTGAAGCCAACCTGAACGCCTCCGAGAGTAGGCTTCAGGCCGGCGTCAGAAAAGCTCGTTAACGAACCCTGGCGTGAAACATTCTCGGCAAGGAAAAAGGAGCAACTGCCATGAGGAGCACTGTTTTGAGCTGGTTCGGAATGTTGGCCGTGGTTGTCACGGTCTTCGCGACGATGGCGCACGCTGCCAAGACCGATCCAGCAAATGTAGCCGTTCAAGCCCATATAAGGGCATACGGCGCTGTTCACGGGATTGTTATTCCGCCGTTCAACGGATAATCGGCGGCGGTGACTTTCCGCCGCCGATTGCTGTCAGTCGAACCGGATGCTCAATCAGCCCGCCTCTGGAAAGATCCTCTGTGTAGCCTCTGCCGACCGATCCCGACGCAGGTCTTCCCTTCAGCTGCTGTGGGTGAGCCGGTCAACGGGCAAGACGCGGCAGGGTCGACGTAAAGGATCTGTGCCGACAGTACGCATAGCCCTGCAGCGTACTGCGCATCCACTTTGCCAAACACCATTTCCGCGCTCGGGCAAGAGGTCGGCTCCAGAACGAGGCTCGATCTCAGGCGCATGACGCGCCTCAGCGCGGGAAAGCGCTGAGGCCAACGATCGTGGATGTTCAACGGATGCGCAGAAGTTAACACCAGCGAGTGATCAGCTGCACACGTGGCCCGGTCGTATGCGCCAGCCGTGCGTGGTGTGCACGCGCCGGTTTACGACGTAGCAGCTGCCGTTGTCGTAATACGAATCGTCGTAGCTGTAGGGATAGTCGTAGTAGGCATAGTCATCATAGTAGCCGTAGGGATAGAACCCGTAGCCCCGCCCATAGCGGTGGTGACCGAAGTCGTGATCGTGACCTCCCCGAACGGCAGGGCCGGGGCCAAAACCGCGGAAGCCGCCGCCATTGTGGACGACGGCGGGGCCAGGGCCAAAGCCATGGAAGCCGCCGTTAAATCCGCCGCCGTGGAAGCCTCCGCCAGCAAAGCCACCGCCGCCGTGGAAGCCACCACCGCCAAAACCGCCACCGCCGCCGCCATGGCCACCGCCGCTTCCGCCACGTGCCAGCGCCATGGTCGGCGCGGCCAGGCCAACGGCTACAACAGCCAACGCGATCATTGCCTTTCGCAACATCTCATTCTCCATTCAAGATTTAGCGCCCAGCACAAATCCGCAGATGGCGACTGTTCTGGAGCATTGCGATGAGCATCGGCATAGCGGCGGCTCAACTCGACGCGAGCCTGTCGTGAATGCTGTGGCCGACTTGGTTCGATCCCAACAGTTGCTGGGAGTGCAGTTCGGGCAGCACGGCGTCTCCGCAGAGGCGCGTTTGGAGAAAGCTGAAGCCAGCCTGAACGTCATTGCAAATGGGCTTCAGGCCCGTGTCAGAAAAGCCCGCTAGCGATGCGACCAACGTTTTCGTTGGAGCGGGAAAATGATGCATGCACGCCTGTTACAAGCAGCCCACGTTATCGCGATTGATGGGGCGAAGTCTCGTCATGGCCCATCGCCTCTTCGTCCGACATTGCCGCTTGTGAGGCTCCGTCTGCTTCTCGGTGTCGCGACGGTCGCTATCGCTTTAGCCGCGGGATTTGCGGCGGGCCGCTCGTTGCCGTCCGCCTCGATCGTGGCGCCCGTGAGCATCCCGACGCCAGCTGCCGCCGATCCGGAACTGCCAGCCACGATTACTCTCTCCGAGCCGAAGCTTGCGAACCTGCAATTGCGGATCGAGGAGGCGAAGTCCGGTCCGCTGGTTCATGCCGTGTCGGCGACGGGCAGCGTCGGCTATGATCAGCTCCATGTTGCGCGCATCAGGCCCGTGGCACGCGGCCGGATCGAATCGCTCGATGTAAACCCCGGCGATCGGGTCGTCGCAAATCAACGGTTGGCGGTCCTCGACAATTTCGACCTCAGTGCCGCGCATAGCAGAGCTCTGAGTGCCGAGGCGGCGCTCAGCCAAGCACAGGCGCAACTCAGAGCGGCAAATGCCGCCTACGACCGCGCGACAAACCTTATTCGCACCGACCTCGTGACGCAGGCCGAGGTCGAGGCGCGGCGCGCCACCGTCGCCACCATGGAAGCCGATCTTCGTACCAGGCAAGCCGAGTTGCAGCAGTACCGGGAGGAAGAGGCGCGGCTCTTGCCGATGCGGGCCGACACCATAGGCGCAAGCGTCTCCGGCGATCAGCCGACGGCCGGCTCGCGGGGCGCCATCGTCGCGCCATTCGCCGGCGTGGTCGATTCGGTCTCCGTTGCGAAAGGCGAGATCACCGATCCGGCGACGTCGATACTGACCGTGTCGGACCTCTCGACCGTTTGGGTCCAGGCCGATGTCGCCGAGAAAGATCTCGGCGCAGTCAAGGTGGGCGATGCAGTCGAGGTGAGAGTGAGCGCCTTTCCAGGTCGCGCCTTCACCGGCCGTGTCACCTACATCCCCGACCAGATCGAGACGACGACGGGGATGGCCAAGGTGCGCTGCGCGATCCCGAACCCGGACGGCGCTTTGCGCGTCAACATGTTCGCCAACGTCACCATCCTTTCGCCGCAGGGCGGCGACGCTGTCCTGGTGCCGAGCGAAAGCCTGCAGGACGTCAATGGGCAGAGCGTCGTGTTCATTCCGACGGGAGATCGCCAGTTCGCCTGGCGCGTGGTTCATACCGGCCCGGTCGCTAGCGGAAAGACCCAGATCACGAGCGGGCTTGCGGCGGGCACCGCAGTCGTCGGCGAGGGCAGCTATTGGCTGAAGGCGGCTCTGATGCAGTCCACCATTCCGGACCAGGGCTAGGGGAGAGATTGCCGTGATCAACAAGATCGTCGATGCCGCCCTCGGCAACCGCATGCTCGTCCTCGTGCTGGTCGCAGCTCTGGTCGCCGCCGGCCTGTTGAGCATGCAACGCCTGCCGTTCGACGCCGACCCGGACATCTCACCGCTGCAGGTGCTGGTGACGACGCAGGCTCCGGGGTTGGCGCCTCCGGATGTCGAGCGTTCGATCACCTTGCCGATCGAGCTCGCCTTGCAGGGTCTGCCGGGGATGACGAGCTACCGTTCGATCTCGCGCTACGGGCTATCCGTCATCTATGTGAAATTCGCCGATGGCGGCGACATCCTGACCGACCGCACGCTGGTTGCGCAGCGGCTGAGCCAGGCAACGCTGCCCCCAGAGGCGGGAACGCCGAGGCTCGGGCCGCTGTCCGACGGCCTCTCCGAGATTTACCAGTTCAGGGTCGAAGGCAAGGGCTACTCGCTCATGCAGTTGCGCTCGATCCTGGATTGGCAGGTCGCGCCGCAACTCAAGCTGGTCCCGGGCATCACCGAGGTCAACGTCAATGGCGGCGAACTCAAGACCTACGAGGTCCGGGTTTCCGATAACGCGTTAACGCACTTTGGTCTGTCGATCGAGGACATCTACAATGCGGTGGCGCAGAACAACCGCGCCATCGGTGGCGCTACGCTCGCCCGCAACGGTGAGCAGGCGGTCGTTCGCGGCGAAGGATTGCTGCAATCGATCGGCGACATCGGCAACATCGTGCTGCGCACCGCAGCCGGCGGAGCGCCGCTTTACGTCAAGGACGTCGCAGAAGTCGTCGAGGCGCCGATGCCACGGCTCGGCGCGGTGACCAGCCAAGGCGACGGCCAGGCGGTGGTTGGCGTCGCATTGATGACGCTGGGCGAGAACACGCGGGTGGTGGCCGAGCGGTTAGCCACAGCCGTACAACAGATCAACAAGACGTTGCCGCTTGGTGTGAGCATCGTTCCCTATTACGATCGCGCCGACCTGATCGATCGCGTGCTACAGACGGTTGCGCGCAACCTGACTGAGGGCGCCTTCCTGGTCATCATTGTGCTGCTCGCATTGCTGGGCAATTTCCGCGCCGCCGTCATCGTGGCGCTGGCCATCCCGTTCTCGATGCTGGCCGCCGTCACCGCCATGTATTTGACCGGCCTGTCGGGCAACCTGATGAGCCTTGGCGCCATCGATTTCGGTCTGCTGGTCGACGGCGCGGTGGTGATGATCGAGAACATCGTGCGCCGTCGCGCGGAGGCGCCATCTCTCCCGGCCGAGCAGGTGGTGCGCGAGGCCGCGCACGACGTGGCGCGCCCCGTCGCCTTTGCGGTTGCGGTCATCACCTTGATCTATCTGCCGATCCTCAGCCTGCAGGGTGTCGAGGGCAAGATGTTCCGCCCGATGGCGCTCACCGTGATGTTCGCGCTGGCCGCCTCGCTGGCGCTGACGCTCACGCTGATGCCGGTGCTCGCTTCCTTCTTCCTGCGCAGGCCGGTCGCCGAGCGGGACAGCCGTATCATCGGTGTGGCCAGGAGCGGTTACGCGCCGGTGCTGGCGAGGACGATGCGCCATCCCGCAATCACCATCCTTGTGGCGATCGTGATGCTGGGCAGCGCCCTGGCGATCGGCTCCCGTCTCGGCGCTGAGTTCCTGCCGCGCCTGGAGGAAGGCGCGCTCACTGTCACCACCACCAAGTTGCCCGGCATCTCGCTCGAATCCGCGATCGCCACCCAGACCATGGTGGAGAAGACGCTCAGGAAATACCCTGAGGTCGAAACCGTCACCACGCTCGGTGGCAGTTCCGAGATTCCGACAGACCCGATGGGAGTCGAGCAAAGCGACACCTTCATCATTCTCAAGCCAAAATCGCAATGGCGTACCGCGCAGACCGAGGCCGGACTGATCGAAGCGTACAAGCAGGCGCTGGATCAGAGCGTGCCCGGCATTACGCAAAGCTGGGCGCAACCGATCGAGATGCGCATGGACGATCTCTTGCAGGGCGTGATGGCCGACCTCGCGATCGTCATCCGCGGGACCGACACGGCAACCCTCCGCGATCTCGCCGACCAGGTTGCGCGCGTGGTCTCGGCCGTTCCGGGAGCGGCCGACGTGCAGGCAAAGCAGACGGTTGGTCAGCCGTATCTCCGCGTCATCGTCGATCGGAGCGAGATCGCGCGCCGCGGCTTCAATGCGACCCAGGTGCTCGACCTCGTCGAAGCGTTGGGCGGACGCACCGTCGGCACCATGAAGGATGGCGACGAACGGTACAATATCCGCGTCCGGCTCGCTCCGCAGGACCGCGACAGCATCGACCATATCCGGGCGCTGCGCGTGAACAACGGCGCCGGCGTCTCAGTCGCCCTCGGCGATCTGGCCGACATCCGCTGGGAGCCCGGCCCGGCCCAGATCGAGCGCGAGGAAGGCAGGCGCGTTGTCAAGGTGCAGGCCAATGTGCGCGCGCGGCCGCTCGCCAACTTCGTGGCCGACGCACAGCAGGCGGTCGCGGCCCAAGTCCGCCTGCCGCCGGGCTATACGATCTCCTGGGGCGGCAGCTTCCAGGACCTGCAGCAAGGCATGGCACGGCTGTCCGTCGTGGTACCCGTGGCGCTCGCCGTCATCTTCCTGTTGCTCTATCTGATGTTCGGCAGCGCTCGGCTTGCGACGCTGATCTTTTTCAACGTGCCGTTTGCGGCGGTGGGCGGAATCTTCGCGCTCGCGCTGCGCGGCATGCCGTTCAGCATTTCAGCCGCGGTCGGCTTCATCGCCCTGTTCGGCATCGCCATTCTGAATGGCGTCGTGATGATGAGCTACATGGAGGAGCGTCGCAAGGAAGGGCTCACCGCCGCAGTCGCGGCTTGGCAAGCTGCGATGACGCGGCTCCGCCCGGTGTTGATGACGGCGACCGTTGCCAGCCTCGGCTTCCTGCCAATGGCACTGTCGACGAATTCCGGCGCCGAAGTGCAGCGTCCGCTGGCCACCGTCGTCATCGGTGGCCTGATCAGCGCGACGGTGCTCACGTTGCTGGTGCTCCCAGCGCTTTATCCCTGGTTCTGCCGAATCCGCCGCCCGGTCAGCGCCACTGCACACGATGCCTCTCACGCGCCGCAGCCGGCAGAATGAACTAGCAGCGAGATCGAACCGTGCCCGGGAAAAATACCCGACCGAGCGTGACGTGCCGACCAGCGCTATTGCTTCCGAAGAAGCGGCCGTCATCGACATGCGCTTCTCAGGCAAGCGCTATCCGGGTGCGTAACGGCGTGGGCTCGGGAGCGCGCGTTGGTGCCGCGGGCTCCCGCTTGCATCGGAGGGGTCAACGACTGGCGCCGCAGGAGAAGCGCGTTATGGCGCACCCGACACGATTCGAACGTGTGACTTTCGCTTTCGGAGGGCAATGGTCGTACGGCGGTGGGATCGCGGTCGCGTCGCTCTTCTGATCGCTTTGGTTGATCGCATGTCTCTTGATTTTCGGTCCCGGTCACGCGTGACGTTCGATTCCTCTGCACGGGACGGGATTTTCGGCCGAAATCCTCGTTTACTTTCAATAGTCATAACTGGCTTAGCCGGCATCCAATCGAGAAAATACCGGGACGCCGGATCGAGAGCTTGTGCTTGCCAAGCTCAAGATCGAGCTATCGGTGTCCGTTCCATCTGCCGGCAACTGCGCCCGTACCTTCGTCGGGCTACGCCTGTACCTTGCCGGGGCACCTTCCGGATTCAGCCGCCGTGCCGCAATACAGGGGCAAGCTCGGTTGCGAGGTGTCCGTGGAGGTTGGCTACTTCGCAGCGCGGGTTGCGATGATCAACAGTCCAGGGACGAACATAAGCGATCTGAAGCGGGGCAAGAGCTACATCAAGCTGTTGGTGATGGTGACCTGCATCGCGGATTTCGTTCAGTAACCCGAAGTGATCAACGTCGTGTGGGACCTTCTCGACGAAGTGCTTGGCAAGGCATTGCGTTGCGTGCGTGGTCGGTGGTCGGGCGACGCTTTTGCCGCGGGCAACCGCGTCGAGATCGAACCGAAACCATTCTGCAGTTGGAGCAGGATGGCCTGATCCGACGGAACTACAACACCGTCCTCGCGACGTCGGTACCGTCGTGGGTAATGAATGCGATTCGCTCTCGCAATTGTGTATGATCAAGCAGCCTGTACTTCCTACCTAAGTTTAGGGCCATGTGACGCCATTACAAATGGAGTGGCGGACCATGAATCCGCTTCGTGCAAGCTGATGAACCGAAAACGACTAACATGCCGATCGACTTTCTTGTCACATGGATTGTAATGTTTGGAGCTCTCGCCAGTTTGGCTATGTTGTCCCGTTGAATGTTAAGCGCGCGTGCTCACGGGGGAGCAAATAATCGTCGGCGGCGCGAAGAGCCGATGTCGGCAACGTGATACACGCGCATGATGCCTGCACATTGGGATAGCGAGCAACGCACACCACTTCCAAGAAGTAAACAATTGGAGGAAGTCTCGATGCGTTCTCTCATGACACTAGGTTTCTTGATTTCGCTCACCGCATGTGCGGGCGCGGCTCCGATGCATGCTATGCACGCACGGCATCGGGTCGTGGCTCACCATGGCCGGGTGGTGTCGCTTGGTGATTTCGTCATCCCGCGCGAGGCTTACGCGTCCGCTCCGCCGCAGATCCGCTACGATGATACGCCCAGCTATGACGATCCCTCCAAGTTGGGTGGCCAACCACCCTCGATGTAGAATTCGTCTATGGCGCTGCGCGCAGTGCTGACGATGATTCGGAGCGAGCCCGATGCGCTTTGTTCCAGTGTTCGGTCTCTTGCTGGCCGGATGTGTGTGAAAATTCCGCGGCGGCGCGCGATGCTGTGCGCTCCGCGGTGCATCTACACATACAGAAGCATCGACCGGAGTATCCGAGGATCAGATTGACTGCTTGGTTGCGGTTCGCCGTCCTCCGCTTGGAGCGAAGAAGGTGTCGCGCGCTGGGGGCCTAACGTTAGCTCGGGCCAGTCGCAGGCCTGACGCTAGTTCATTGCCTTCGCGCTGACAGTCGACAATTGCAGGCACACCGCTCCCGTCAATGGAGACCTTGATCATCTTGTGAGGCGCGGCGTTCCAGACCGACTCTGGCTGGTTCGGCAATATGATTGCGCAGTAACAGGCGATCCGCGCTTCATCCCCTTTTTGCCGCAAGTCTTGAGGTCTCCACCAACGAATCCAGCAATCACGTTGGGTAGCCACCGATTCATGTCGAAAACGTCGACCGTTCTTGGAACTCGGGAAACGCTGCGCGCCAGGTCCTGAACAAACCTTAACGCAGGTTCTAACTCGCCGGCCGACAGTTACGCAGGGTTATTGGTAGGCGCCGAAGTTGATCTCGCAAGTCTTCGATGAGGATCGGTTCCACCTTATCGGTAACGCCGTCGCCTTCGCCGTGCCGGCAGAGCTTAACAGATTGTTCTTCGACCGCCTGGCGGCCGAGACTTTCAAACTCAACTTCATTGCCTGAGTGGCTTTGTCGGAAGCGCGATCCCCTACAGGCCGAGGCCCGCTTCTGACTTGCTTGTCTTCTCTACTTTTCACCTTTCGTGCTTCGGAAGTAGCAGCTCCCTATTCTGCGGGCGTTGGATAACCGTCTTGCGGTAACGACTGGTGCCGTCGCGAGGCAAACAGCCAGTTCTGCAATCGATCGAGGTAGAGATAGACGACCGGCGTGGTGTACAGCGTGAGGACCTGCGACAAGGCCAGTCCACCAACGATTGCGTAACCCAATGGTTGTCGGATCTCTGACCCGACGCCGGTGCCCACCATCATCGGCACTGCGCCCAGAAGCGCTGCCATTGTCGTCATTAGAATCGGGCGGAAGCGCTTGATGCAGGCCTGATAGATTGCTTCCTCCGGCGCAAGGCCATCGGCCTGCTCGGCCTGGATGGCGAAGTCGACAAGCATGATGCCGTTCTTCTTGACGATGCCGATCAGCAGGATGATTCCGACCACCGCGATCACGCTCAGATCGAAATGCACCGCCATCAGCAGCAACAGCGCACCGACACCGGCGGACGGCAGCGTCGAGATGATGGTGATCGGATGGATCAGGCTCTCATAGAGCACGCCGAGGATCAGGTAGATCACGAACAGCGACGCGGCGATCAGGATAGGCGTGCTCTTCAAGGAGGCGCCGAAGGCCTGTGCGTTGCCTTGGAAGCTTGTCTGCAACGACAGCGGCGGATGCAACTCCTTTTCGATGGACTGGATGCCGCTCACGGCTTGTCCGATCGCCGCCCCGGGCGCAAGGTTGAACGAGATCGTCACAGAGGGGAACTGCCCCTGATGGTTCACGACGAGCGGCGCCACCTTCACGGCCGAATCGACCAGCGTCGAGAGCGGGACCTGCTGGCCGCTGGATGATTTGACATAGATGCCGTTGAGCGCCTCGGGCCCATACTGGAACTTCGGGTCGACCTCGAGAACGACATGGTATTGCTGCAGCGTCGTATACATCGTCGAGACGATGCGCTGGCCGAAGGCGTCATCGAGGGTGTTGTCGATCGTATAGGGCAGAATGCCATAGGACGAGGCGACGTCGCGCTTGATCGTGATGTCGAGCAGCGGTCCGGAATTGAGCTGGTCGGTCGTGACATCCGCGACCGTGGGCAACGTCTTGATCCTGTCGAGGAAGAGGTTTGCCCAGTGGTTGAGTTCGCCCGGATCGGCGTCATTCATGGTGTACTGGAATTGCGTCTTGTTCAGCCGTGCCCCAATGGTGATGTCCTGCGCAGGCTGCATATAAAGGGTGATGCCCTGGATTCTGGCGAGGTTGGTGCGCAGCCGCGCGATGACCTTGTCGATCGGGTCGCGCTGGTCGGCTGGCTTGAGCTGGATGAACACGCGGCCGTCGTTGACGGTGGTGGTGCCTCCGCCGGCGCCGACCGCCGAGCCAACCGTGGACACGGCGGGGTCCCGCACCACCGCATCGAGCATGGCTTGCTGGCGTTCAGCCATTGCCTGGAACGAGATGTCCTGCGCGGCTTCCGATTGACCCAGGATCAGGCCAGTATCCTGCTGAGGGAAGAAGCCCTTGGGGATGATGACGTACAGATAACCGGTCACCGCAATGGTTGCGATCATCAGCATCAAGGTGATTAAGCGATGCCGCAGCACGACCTTCAGGCCCGCGTCGTAGGCATTGAGAATCAGATCGAAACCTCGCTCTGACCAGCGATACAGCCGCCCATGCTCGTGGCTCTCCGGCTTGAGCAGATAGGCGCACATCATCGGCGTCAGCGTCCGGGAGATCACCAGGGACAGCAGCAGCGCGACGCTCACCGTAACGGCGAATTCGCGGAACAGGAGCCCGACATAGCCGCTCATCAGAAAGAGCGGAATGAAGACGGCGATCAGCGAGAACGTGATCGCCATGACCGTGAAGCCGATCTCGCCTGATCCTTTCATTGCGGCGTCGTAGGGAGACATACCCTCCTCGATGTGCCGGGTGATGTTCTCGATCTCGACCACTGCGTCGTCGACTACGAATCCGACGGCGATTGACAGCGCCATCAGCGACAGATTGTCGAGGCTGTATCCCATCTCGTAGAGGATCGCGAAGGTGCCGATTAGCGAGAGCGGAACGGTGACGGCTGGAATGATGGTTGCCCAGAAGCTGCGAAGGAAGACGAAGATCACCATCACGACGAGGGCGATCGTCAGCAGCAGCGTGAACTGTACGTCCGTGACCGAGGCGCGGATCGTCTGGGTGCGGTCCGAGACGACGTTGATCTTGATAGCGGCGGGGATCGACGCCTGGAGCGCCGGCATCATCGACTTGATCCGCTGGACTGTGTCGATGACGTTGGCGCCCGGCTGGCGCTGAACCGAAAGCAAGATGGCGCGGTGGTTGTTGTACCAGCCCGCAATCAGATCGTTTTCGCCGGCGCTGACTGCGCGCCCGATGTCGCGGATGCGCACCGGCGATCCGTTGCGATAGGCGATCACGAGGTCGGCATACTGACCGGGCTGGAACAGCTGGTCATTGGTATTGAGAGTGTAGGTCTGACGCGGGCTGTTGAGCGTTCCCTTGGCGAGATCGACGTTCGCCTGGCCGAGGACGGTACGGACGTCCTCGAGATTGATTCCGCGCGCGGCAAGCGCCTGCGGATCGACCTGGACGCGAACGGCTGCCTTTTGCTGGCCGCCGATGCCGACGAGGCCCACGCCAGGGACCTGCGAGATCTTCTGCAGCAGAATGTTTTCGGCATACGCATCGACTGTGGTGAGCGGCAGGCTGTCCGAGGTGAGACCCAACACCAGGATCGGCGTGTCGGCCGGATTGACCTTCCGGATCGTTGGCGGATAGGGCATGCCAGTCGGCAGATACGGGCTCGCCGCGTTGATCGCCGAAAGCGTATCGCTGACTGCACCGTCGATCTGGCGGCTGAGGTCGAACTGAAGCGTGACCTGGGTGTAGCCGAGCGCGCTTGCCGACGTCATCTGCGTGAGGCCGGGTATCTCGCCGAATTGCAGTTCGAGTGGCGAGGCAACCGAGGACGCCATGGTCTGCGGGTCGGCACCAGGCATCTGGGCGGTGACGGTCAGCGTCGGATAGTTGACGTTCGGCAGCGCCGCCACCGGCATCAGCGGGTAGGCGACAAGCCCTGCGGCCAACAATCCGACCATGAGCAGGGCGGTTGCGATAGGACGCCGGATGAAGGGGGCGGAGATATTCATGGGATCGGCGCCTGCATCGCGTCCTGTGCTGCGGCTTCCTGCGCCGCCTTGCCATGCAACAGGACCACATGCGTTCCCGGCTGCAGCTTGTACTGACCGTCGACCACGACCTGCTCATTGGCTTCGAGGCCGGAATCGACCAGCGCCTGACCGTCGCTGATCTGCGCGACCTTGATTTGGCGGATGGAGACCGTGTCGTCGGAATTGACGACATAGGCGTAGGCCCCGCTCGGTCCTTGCTGGACGACGGAGGCGGGGACGGTCAGGCCGTTGTGGCGCGTATCGAGCAGCAGTCGCGCATTGATCAGCTCACCGGGCCAGAGGCTCCGCTCGGCATTCGGGAAATTCGCCTTGAGCTGGATCGAGCCGGTCGTCTGCAGGATCTCGTTGTTGACGAGCCCAAGTTGTCCCGCGCCGAGCCGGATCGTGTTGTCCTGATTGTAGGCCAGAACGGTGAAGGGGGCCTTTGTCTTGAGTTGCTGTTGCTGGATCTGTGGAAGCACGGTCTCTGGCAACGTGAAGATCAGCGAGATCGGGTTCAATTGCGTCACGACGCACAGGCCGTTGGTGCTTGACGGGCTGATGATGTTGCCGACGTCGATCTGGCGAATGCCGACGGTCCCTTCGATCGGGGATGTCAGGCGCGTGAAGCTCAGCTGCACTTTCGCGGCATCGATCAGGGCCTGGTCGGCCTTGATCGCGGCCTCAAGCTGTCCGACCTGGGCATCCTGGGTTTCGATCAGTTGAGGTGTGGCCCAGCCCTTGTCGCCCAACTGCTTGTACCGGGTTTGGTTAGCCCGCGCGTTCACAAGCTGCGCCTGATCGCGCTGGAGATTGGCGGTATATTGGTCGATCAGGGCCTGATAGGGCCGCGGATCGATTTGTGCGAGCAGATCGCCGGCATGGACCTGTTGGCCCTCGGTAAAATTGATGCTGATGATCTGCCCCTGAATCTGGGCCCGCACAATATCGGTATTGTAGGCAATCACCGTGCCGACGCCGGTCAGGTAGATCGGTACGTCGCGCTGCGTGACGGTTCCAGCGACGACTGGAACACGAGGCGGAGCGGGAGCCGCAACGGCTTTCCGCATCGGATGGAAATCAGCCGAGTGCAGCAGAGCGGCGCTCGCAATGACCACGCCCAGCATCGCGGCGGAGATGATGATCTTCGTTCTCATGGGTGTGCTCCGGATGGCAAGGTGCGCTCAGCAGCTGCCTGCTAAGCTCGTGGAGGTCGCTGCGCCGGAGGACAAGCATTGAGACGCCACAGCCGAAGTCGTCGCCGGCGCGGTGATCGTCGGTACCGTCGGGGGGATCAACGCGACCCCGGCTGTCGTGACCGGAATCGCCGGCGTGGGAAGCATCGCCGCAGAGCTGACACCGAGATTACTGATCTCCGTCGATCCCAGGGGCAGGCCGGCGCGCGGGCTTCCGCCGAGCGTCGTTGGCGACGTCGAGGTAGGGCTCGACGATGCGGTGACATTGGTTGAACCGGATCCGCACATGCCCGACATGCCGGCGGTATCGAGCGCGCCCGACGAGGTTGACATGGTCGAACCTTGCGTCGGGCCCGACATTGCCGAATTCGACGACGGGTCGACCGACATAGCCGTGCTGCCGGCACCGGCCGAGTTGCCAATCGCCATTCCGCCGCCGTCATAGGTCGACGTCGAACCATACATTGAGCCTGGCGCGGCTGCGAGCGTTGAGCACGGGGTGCCGGTCGCCGGAACGGAAATGCTGCCGGTAACGGTTGGAGCGGGGCTCACGCCCGAGGAAGGCAGCTCGGTCGCGCCCAGACCGATCCCGACAGGCGAAATCGGCGCGCCGTTCACGCTGCCAAGCGGAGAGGTAGCGCCGACCGCGGGAGTCGGGAGAGCGATTCCGGTCATTTGCGCAACCGCCGTTCCCGAGGCGAAGAAGGCAAGACACGCAGCGATCAACCAGCTTCTCACGTTCGTCTCCATTCGAATGAGCTGATCGGAAATCTATCGATCGTTGCTCGCGTGCTCTTGCCCGTTTGCACGAAAATCGCCCGCTGGATGAGCGAGGAAAAATGAGACCCGCCGAAGCGGGTCCATTCTTCAGGCCACTGATGTGCCTGCGACATCGTCGTGCATGGGCGTCGAGATCGCCTAGCAGCATCAGTTGTTCAGTTTTGGACCGCCGTGATAGACGTGCGCATTGGGCGCCGACGCTGATGTCGGCATCTGCGGTTCATGCGCGGCATACGGATTGTACGTGTAGACGATGGTCCGATCGGATTCGCGAGGCATATAGCTTGCGCTCGCCGCCGCCAGAGCCGGAGCGGCGAGTGCAACAAGCATTGCAGTGGATGTGATGACGGTCGATACTGTTCTCATGATCTGTTCCTTTTGTCAGCCCCTCGCAAGCGATTTGGACGCTCCACGAAGAGATACAAGCCGGCGCGCGAGGAATTGAACGCGTCGTTGCGCGCTCAAGCTTGCTTAGGCAAGGCGGCGAGCACCTTATCGAGTGTGATCGGGTAGTGTCTGACGCGGGCGCCGCAGGCATTAAACACCGCATTGGCAATCGCCGCGCCGGCACCGCAGATTCCGAGCTCACCAATACCTTTGCTCTTCAGCGGATTGGAATGTTGATCCAACTCTGAAATGAAGACGGCATCCAGGCTGGCGGGAATATCCGCGTGTACCGGCACGTGGTATTCGGCCAGATCGTGGTTGACGAAATAGCCGAAGCGAGGATCGAGGACGAGATCCTCGTGCAATGCGGCGCCAACGCCGAACACCATTCCGCCGATGGCCTGTGACCGTGCCGTCTTGGCGTTCAGGACCCGCCCGGCCGCAAATACGCCGAGCATGCGCCGCAGGCGTACCTCTCCGGTATCACGATCAACCCCGACCTCGGCGAAGTGCGCGCCGTACGATTGCTGGGAGAATTCCCTGTTGTTACGGCCAGGCTTGATTTCGCCATCGGCTTCGACTCCGTCACCGACCAGCTCCAGCAGACTGACAGCACGTTCTCCCGTCACAATGTGTCCGTCGATAAACTTTGCCGTACCGGCATCCATGCCGACACTGTCCGCCAGCTTCTTGCGCAAGGCTTCACAGGCTTCGAATAGCGCGGATCCGGCGCTTGCAGCACCGAAGGAGCCGCCCGAACCGGCCGCTTCCGGAAACAACGTGTCGCCCAACTCGACGCGCACGCGATCAATCGGTAGTCCAAGCATCTCAGCAGCAATCTGTGTCAGGATCGTATAGGTTCCGGTTCCGATATCGGTCATCGCCATCCTCACCCAGGCCGATCCGCTCGGATCGAGCCGGACAATGGCTTTCGAAAAGCGCAGGGGATTACCCCGGCTCGCTGCCGACATGCCCATTCCGACCAGCCAGCGTCCATCCGGCACTTGACCGGGCGTTGCATTGCGCCTGTCCCAGCCAAACCGACGTGCACCCTCGTGCATGCAGGCAACCAGGTGGCGACTGGAGTAGGGAATGCGCTTTTCAGGGTCTTCCGCAGGCTCGTTTCGGATCCGGAGCTCGATCGGATCGAGCTTCAATTTATTGGCGAGTTCATCCATCGCGCATTCCAGCGCGAGCAGGCCGACAGATTCGCCGGGAGCGCGCATCGAGGATGCGACGGGTATGTCGAGCGGTACCAGGCGATGTCGTGTCTGCCGATTAGGGCCGGCGTAGAGTGACCGTGTCTGCAACGCCGCAGCCTCGTAGACCTGTTCACCCGGCAGGTTGCCGGAGAAGACATCGTGGCCGATCGCGACGATCAGGCCATCAGAACCCGTGGCGAGACGGATCCGCTGGATGGTATCCGAGCGGTGTGTCGTCACATGGAAGATCTGCTGTCGGGTCAGTGCAACCTTGACGGGTCGCTTGAGATATCGTGACGCGATCGCAGCGAGGATGGCGTCGGCGTTGACCCACAGCTTGCCACCGAAGCCGCCGCCGATGAACGGGCTTACCAGACGTACCTTCTCAACAGGGATATCCAGCGTTCTGGCAACGACTTGCCGTCCCTGGTTCAGCATCTGATTGGCAGTATGCAGAGTCAGATTGTCGCCATCCCAAACCGCCAGCGTCGCATGGGGCTCCATCATCGCGTGGCTCTGTAGCGGCGTGCGATAGGTTACATCGATTTGTATGGGAGCGTCAGCATAGGCACCCGGGAAGCCGCCGATCTCACTGTCGGCCGGTGCACCGTCGGGCTGATGCGGAATACGTGCCAGGTCGAGGTGGTGAGCCAGGGAGTAGTGCCCCTTTTCACGATCATACTCGACCTTGAGCAGCAAAGCGGCAGCCCTCGCTTGCTCGAATGTCTCGGCGATCACGCAGGCAACCGGTTCGCCGTAGTGGGATACGAGAGGGCCCGTTAAAACCGGGTGCGCCTCACGGTGGTTGCCGTTACCCTGCCGGGGTGCGTTGCGATGGGTGAGGATGAGCTTGACCCCCGGCGACTGTTCAGCCGCATAGGTGTCAATTGCCGTTATTCGTCCCTTCGCAATCGACGCTTCGACGACAAACCCATACAGCACGTCCTGTTGCATCTCATAGGCGTAGCGTGCACCACCAGTGACCTTGAGTCGTCCGTCCACCCGATCAAGCGGCTTCCCGACGATCTTCTCCGCGTCCAGCGCATTCGCGCCGACAGGCGTATCCATATCCATTGGCGTTCTCTCAGGTGCGGGCGATCTCGCCCAGCACGCCATGCAGAGTGCGGCGGGTGAGCGGAATCTTGAAATCGTTGGCACCAAATCCGCGCGCGCCCTTCAGCGCCGCGTCGGCTGTCGCATCGATGGCCCTGGCGTCGGCAGCCGTATTGGCGAGAATCTGCTCGGCGGCAGCAACCCGCCACGGCTTCGGCGCGAGTCCGCCGAAAGCGAGCCGCGCGGAGCGGACGCGACCACGCACATTGTCGATGATGGCGGCGACCGAGACCGGTGCAAACGCATAGGACGCGCGATCGCGAACCTTGCGGTAGACTTGGGTGCCAGGAGGGGGCGGGGGCAGAGTTACTGCCGTGACGATCTCGCCGGGGGTCAGGGTCGAGTCGACTTCCGGCGTGTTGCCTGGAAGACGGTGGAACTCGGCGATCGGTATGCGGCGGGTTTTGCCTTCGCGATCGATTGTCTCTACCTCCGCATCGAGTGCGCGCATCGCCACTGCCATGTCGGAGGGATGCGTTGCGATGCAGTCATCGCTCCCACCCAGGATTGCATGGATGCGATTGAAGCCGGCAAGCGCCGAGCAGCCCGAGCCGGGAACGCGTTTGTTGCAGGGTTTGCTGATGTCGTAGAAGTAATAGCAGCGCGTTCGCTGCAGCAAATTCCCCGCCGTCGTCGCCTTGTTGCGCAGTTGTGCGCTCGCACCGGCGAGCAAGGCACGGCTCAGTACGCCGTAGTGCTGCCTCACGCGTAAATCTGCTGCCAAGTCGCTATTGCGGACCAGCGCGCCGATGCGAAGACCTCCATCTGTCGTTTCTTCGACCTTGTCCAACGGAAGGTGGTTGATGTCGACCAAGGTAGACGGCGTCTCGATCTGCAATTTCATGAGATCGAGCAGGTTCGTTCCGCCGGCAATGATCTTGACGCCGGGCTGGCTTGCTGCAGCGGCAGCATGCGCGGTCGACCGCGCGCGCTCGTAAGTAAACGATTTCATGTCATCTTTCCCGCCGCTTCCTTGATCGCTGCGACGATGTTCGGATAGGCCGCGCAGCGACAGATATTGCCGCTCATCCGTTCGCGAATTTCGTCGTCGCTTAGCTCAACCGCCGGCCGGGTGAGATCCGCCGTAACATAGCTTGGCGCCCCTCCACGGCTCTCGGTGAGCATTCCCACCGCTGAGCAGATCTGGCCAGATGTGCAGTAGCCACACTGGAACCCGTCATATTCAATGAATGCAGCCTGCATGGGATGCAGGTCTTCGCCCGAAGCGAGCCCCTCGATGGTCGTGACTGACTGGCCGTCGTGCATGACCGCTAGCGTCAAGCACGAGTTGATGCGACGCCCTTCGACGAGCACGGTGCAGGCGCCGCATTGACCGTGATCGCATCCCTTCTTTGTTCCGGTAAACCCAAGATGCTCGCGCAGGGCATCCAGCAATGTCGTACGCGGATCGAGTACGAGCTTGTGAGGGTGCCCGTTGACCCGAAGCTCGGCCGAGATCGGGCAAGGTCCCCCTTGAGCCGCATCCGCGGCAACCGAGACATGTGGAAGAGCGCCGAGCAGCAGCGCGGTGGTACCCGTCTCAATGACAGTCCGGCGCGTGACTTCTATAGTGGGCAGGATGTGTTGATCGTCATTCATGTGTGTATCGTCGTCGATGTGCGGATCGAAATCGGTGGGGTGCTTTCGGCTCTTGACCAGAAGGCGTCCGGAAGATTGACAACGATGGGTGTTGACGTACTGCGCACCACGATCCAACGGAAGGGCTGGAGCCGTGACGGATTGATTTCCATGTGCGGAACGAAGGCCGGAACGTGAATGAAGTCGCCGGCATGCGCGCGCGCAGAGAACTCGCCCTTGTCGCCCCAGCGGACTTCGCACTGACCCGACAGGACAAACGCGATGGTTTCCTGTTCGCCGTGGTGATGGATCCCGGTTCGTGCACTAGGCTCGACTTCGAAGAGTCCGCCCCAGATGCTCGAAGCGATGCCCAGCGTTGGTCCTATCGCGGCATAACGCAGGGAGCCGGAGGTTTGGGCCGTCGCCAGATCGAAGTGATCCCGGGTGACGACATGGATCATGGGTCCGGCGGCCATCATGCAGCCTCCCGATCGGGAGGCGCCATGAATTCGGGGCCGACGGGATCCTTGATGGTCATCTGGAGAATCCGGTCGATCACGGCCATCGCGGCCTCGTCGATCCGCCAGCCGAGCGCATCGGCAATCGGAGAGAGCTGTTCTGCGCGTCGGGCGCCCCACAACGCGATGTTCAACTCGCCACGATCAAGCACCCAGCGCACAGCTAGATCAAGCACTCGCCTGTTGAAGCGTTCTCGCGCGAACTGGTCCAGGCGCCTGACGCCGTCCAGGTACTGCTCATAGCGTGGCGATCGAAACTTAGGGTCGCTCTTGCGCAGGTCGTCGCCAGTGAAAGCGCTCGGTGACGACATCGTGCCGGACAGCAGGCCGCGGCATAGCGAGCCGTAGGCGAGGAGGGCGATCTTGTTCTCCCGGCAATAGGGGAGGACGTCCTGCTCGATTGCGCGTTCGAACAGATTATAGGGAGGCTGAGCGGTATGCAGCGGCGCGACCTTGCGGAATTCGTCCATTTGCAGCGGGCTGAAGTTGCTGACGCCGACGGCTCGGATCTTGCCGTCGCGATGCAGCGCGCCGATTGCTTCGGCGGTTTCGGCAATGCGTGTATGCGGATCGGGCCAGTGCACCTGATAGAGATCGATAACATCGGTTCGAAGCCGACGGAGCGAATTCTCGACCTCCTCGATGATGCGCACCTTGCGGGCGTTACGGAACGGTTTGTCGTTCTTCCAATCAAGCCCGACCTTTGTGGCAATGATCGCGCTCCGGCGCAGCCCGCCGGCAAGGGCCTTTCCAACAATCTCCTCGGAACGGCCGAACCCATAGACCGGCGCGGTGTCGATGAGATTGATTCCACGATCGAGCGCTTCCCGGATCGTCCTGATCGCATCGCCTTCATCGGTCCCGCCCCACATCCAGCCGCCGATCGCCCATGTTCCGAGTGCGATACGTGATGCACGGATTGACGTGCCGGGAATGTCGATGAATTCCATATTCGTGCTGGGTGCGCGGACAATCGTCATTGCTTGCTCCTGCTTGATCTGGGACGCGTTCTCGCGGGCGTTGACGTCCTGCGCGGACATCGATGGCGCGTGCAACACGTTGACGGTGTTTGTGTGGGTCACCTGCGAAGCCCGGGTTATGGCCGCCGGGATCGCGACGCCATTAAATTGGACTTCAGAGTAGTCACTTTGGATTGAGGACCATCGGTCCGGGTCCGCGAATGCACCCGGACCGAAGACTAAGTGCGACTAGCTGCAGCTCAGCGGCAGCGGCTGATCGGGGTGCAGTGCATACCAGTCGTCACAGGTGGGATCGCTGTAATAGTAGCCGTACCCACGCGAGTACCTGCCGTAGTGATGCATGCCGTGCTCGTGGAAGTTCGCACCGAGGTGATCGCCTCCGACATGTTCGCCACTGACGTGGTCCATGCCGCCGACATGAACGTCTCCGCCGAGACCGCCGACGTGCATGCCACCGATGGGCGCACCGGCACCCATGCCGCCGAGATGCGTGCCGCCGCCGATGCCGCCGAAGTGTCCGCCGCCGCCAAATCCGCCCATGTGGCCGCCACCGCCGAAGCCGCCGCCCATGTGGCCTCCGCCGCCACCACCGAAGCCTCCGCCGCCGCCACCTCCGCGTGCGTCAGCCGCGCCGACGGCGAACGCAGAAACAAGAGCTGCTGCTGCCAGGATCATCATTGCTCGTTTCATCAGAATTCTCCTCTGTGCCTAGGGTCTCGCCGGTCAATCTTGGACGGGAGCGTCACTGCGCGACCCGTCGGACCCTGCGATGATTGGAGAGCTAGGAGCGATCGGCGGCCCTGCCACTAAATTTGCTTTCAAGAATGGCTGGCGGCGGCGTTATCGCGGCAAGTTGAAACTGCGCAAGCCGGAAGCGTTGATCGCCAGCGCCGATGCCAAATGAAAATGAAGCGGGCTGGAACAATGTCCAGCCCGCTTCACAATTCGCAACGGCGTTGCGTCGCTTGCGTAACGTATGACAGCAAAGCGATGCGTGTCGGGGACGGATTAGAATGCGCCCGTGCCCGGTTCGCAGGGAACGTTGTCGCCGGTCCACGGCGCCGTCGCAAAAGCGCCGACGCGCGGCGCCGGAACGCAAGCGCGTTCGCCCGGGTAGACGGGCGCGTTCGTCGCAGCGGCATTGGTCTCCACCGCAACGCGGCTGGCGACCACGCCGTGCTCGCGAGCCATTGCGGGCGTAGCGAGCGTTGCGACCGCAATCAGTCCGGCCGACAGAATTTTGAGATTGGTCATTGAGCTTCTCCGTTGAAACAGCGGGCCAGGTCGATCGACAGCCCGCACCTGCAGGTGGGATCGCGACGGATCAGCCAAACACACGATGTGTTCACGTGAGTTCAATGCGGCGTGAGCTGCCAACAGACAAGGCGCATCGTGGCCAGGGGCATCTTGCTCGTGGCGCGCACCTTTGCGGCGCGCGAGGCGACAGGAGTGATCGATCACTTCGCGGTGCGTCCACTGCGGTGCGTGCGAATTCGCAACGTCGGTATCCAAGCGGGCGACATGTGAAGGACGTCAGGCGGGCCGCGCAGATCTACCGATGTCGCGGCGCGCGCACTCAAAGGAGCAATTTATGCCTGTCAAGAGAACCGGAAGATTCCTCGTAGCGCTAGCTCTGCTGATGACCAGTGTACCACTTGCGTCGCATGCCAGCTGCGTGCCGACGCAAGGTCACGTCCTGCGACTCGGTCACCTCATGCGGTCTCATGTCCGCATTCATCAAAGCAGGATTGGCTCGGTGCAGAAGACATCGCCCACGCGGGATCCAAATTATGATCCGTTTGCCGACATGTGGTTGGGCTGACGTGACTTCGGCGCAGGGCGCTCAACGCTAGACCAAAAAGGGAGGCGACGCTCAAGGACGGAAGGTCAGCGCGTCAGAAGGGTCAAAGGATCAGAGCCCGGCTTCCTCTGAAGCGACGAGGCCGAGCGCAGTCCAGTCAAGCTTGCCGTGACCGCGCGCGATACCGGTGATCAGGCGGTCACGTACCACCCCGACAGACGGCATCGGCGCGCCTGCAAGCTCGGCTTCCGTCAACGCGAGGCGTACGTCCTTGAGTGCGAGTGGCAGCGCCAGTCCGGCCTCGTAGCTTTGGGCAATGATCCTGTTGCCATAGTTCTTGTGGACGCGGCTGTCGAACATCGTGCCAGTCATGATGTCCACGAATTGCTGTGGATCCAGTCCACGCTTGCGCAGCACGGTCACGACTTCACTCAGCACCTCGAGCGCCGTTGCGGTCATCATGTTGCCGAGTAGCTTGATCAGGTTGGCCTGCGCCGGATCGGTTCCGATGACGAAGGTCCGGCCCAGCGAGTCTGTCACCGACCGGCAACGTTCGCAGGATGCCGGACTGCCGGCGAGAATGACGGACAGCTGTCGAGCCTTGGCGGCATCCGGGTTGCCGAACACCGGTGCGGCAACATAGCCCTGGCTGCGGCGTTCATGCGCATGCAGAAATTCCGTGGACGCCGTGGTGCTGATGGTGCTCATCGACATATGGATCGCGGCAGGCTGCAAGCCGTCCGCAATTCCGGATGATCCAAAGAAGACGTCTCGCACCGCTGTGTCATCCGGCAACATGGAAATGATGACGTCGCTGTCGAACAGATCGGACAGATTCGTGGTCGCTGCCACGGCCAGCGCCTGCAGGTCGCCGACACGTTCCGAACGACGCACATACGCACAGACGTTGTGACCGTCGGCTGCCAGATTGGCCGCCATGGCCGTGCCCATCAAGCCGAGCCCGACAAATCCGATCTTGCTGGGCTTCAGGCAATCCACAGGGGCATCGCGTTCGGTATTCCCTTCGTCGACATTGTCCAGCATAGCGGCTTTCCTTTGATCGCTCGCCGGCGAAGCTAGGTGGCTGATGGAAGGAAGTCGTCTAAAATCGAGTTCAGAGTTGGTGAGCGACAGTGGGCGCCGGAAGGGAAACGCTCCGGAACAGCGCGACCGGGACCGGGCGACGCCCGGCGGCGGATACGCAAATCTCTCTGAATCGCAATTTAGTGGCTGCGCCTCCTCGCAGGGGCTATGTCTCCCGAGGGCGCCTCGCCGTGCTTTGCCAAGGCGGCATATCCCCCGGAGCGGACCGCGCTGCGCTCGCGCAAGTGGGCGGACGGCGCGGTCTGGCTCAATCCAGCAATTTCGGCGGCCCCCTATGACTTTGCGAACCAGCGAGCATATGATTTCCTCCGAACCGGTTGGCCGTTTTGGAATATCTGAGATTGAGGCGATGACGAAGGTTCTTCTGATCGAGGACGACGGCGGAACGGCCGAGGAGATCGTGGCCGAGCTCAGCGAGCTCGGCTTTGAGATCGAATGGGCAGCGAACGGGATCGATGGTCTCGACAAGGCGCGCACGACCCATCCTGACGTGCTGGTCGTCGATCGGATGCTTCCCGGCATGGACGGGCTTGCGGTCATCGAGGCATTGCGAAAGGACCAGGTCGGTACACCGGTGGTGGTGCTGAGCGCGCTCGGCGCAGTCGACGAACGGGTGCGCGGCCTGCGAAGCGGCGGCGACGACTACCTCACGAAGCCCTTTGCCGTCGTCGAACTGATTGCGAGAATCGAAGCCCTGCTTCGTCGCCCGACTGATAGCCGCGAGACGACGTTGCGGGTCGGCCCTCTCGAGCTCGACCTGATCGAGCGGACGGCAAGGCGCGACGAGCGCGACATCGAACTTCTGCCGCGCGAATTTCGTCTCCTTGAATACATGATGCGGCGAAGCGGTCAGTTGTTGACGCGGGCGATGCTGCTCGAGGAAGTCTGGAATTACAAGTTCGTGCCGGCAACGACCAATCTCGTCGACGTGCATATGGGCCGTCTGCGGCACAAGATTGATGGGCCGGGAGAACCGCAGATGATCCACAACGTCCGGGGATCAGGGTTTATTCTGCGGGCACACCAATAGGACGTCACCCGCCCCAGTCCGGCGATCGGATGAGGTCCGGAAACCGACCGGCGAGATCGATGCTACAGCTGCAGTTTATACGCTCGAACACGTTTCGCTGGGCCTCGGCGGTGGCCGGCGTTTTTGCGGTATTCGTGGTCGTGCTGTTCGGTTTCATCTATTTGAAGATCGACAGTTATCTGATTGCCAGAACCGATCGCATGATCGGCATGCAGCTTGATTTCATTGCGGCTCTTCCGAACGGCCGTCGCACGGATGCGATCTCCGATCACCTTGGACAAGACTCCCGGGGCGTCCAGTTCGCCGGCTTGTATGATCACGCCGGTGCCCGGCTCGCCGGCAATCTCGCAGGTCTGCCCGAGGGCTTCAGGACCGACGGATCGGTGCAGCCCTTGCGAGCGGTGCGAGTTGGTCAACCCGCAGGTGGTGATCCGCTGATTCGGGCGGTGGGCAGGCGTCTGGAGGGCGGCGACGTCCTTGTCATCGGACGGAACGTCGACGAAACGCATGAGATATCGAGCGTTGTAGGACAGGCGCTTGCGCTGGGCCTTCTGCCGGCCTTCTGCCTTAGTCTGATCGCGGGAGCCTGGCTGAGCCTGCGCGCTCAGCGACGCGTGGAAGAAGTCAATCAGCGGGTACGCCGGATCATTGCCGGCGACCTGCGAGAGCGTCTGCCGCATAGCAATACCAACGAGCCCTTCTCGAGGCTGGCCGCGATCGTGAACGGGATGCTCGATGAAATGGAAGCGATGATTAATGCGCTTGCCGGCGTCGGCAATGACATTGCCCATGACCTGCGAACACCCCTGACGCGTGCCCGGCTGACATTGGAACGCGGCCGGACCCACGCCAACTCGCTTGAGCAGCTCCAGGAGGTTACCGACAAGGCGATCGGAGGCATCGATCAGTCACTCGCGATCATCACTGCGCTGTTGCGGCTGACGGAGATCGAGAACAGCCGCCGTTCGGCGGGCTTCGGCAACGTCGACCTTCATGAAATTCTGCGAGAGGTGTGCGACGTCTACGAGCCGATTGCCGAGGACAAGGGTATCAATCTCGGTGCCGATATCGACCGCAAACTGCAGGTCTGGGGCGATCGAGATCTGCTGTTTGAAGCAATCGCCAATCTCGTCGATAACGCAATCAAGTTCACGCCGTCCGGCGGCAAGGTGAGCCTCGAGCTGATGCGGGGTGAGAAGGAAACGATTGTTTGTGTGACCGACACGGGACCGGGAATCAGCGAGCATGAGCGTGAAGCCGTGCTGCGCCGGTTCTACCGCTCCGACAAGATCCGCAACACGGCTGGCGTTGGGCTCGGCCTGAGCCTTGTGGCTGCAATCGTCAAGCTGCACGGCTTTCGGCTGACGATCCACCCCGGCCCCGGGGGCCGCATAGAACTCGTCTGCCCTGACAAGCAGGACAGCTAATTCCCCGACATTCTTGCCTGCGCCAGGAGGTCGGCGTCACCTCGCCGGCGACGTCGACCACCTGGTTCTGGCAGTCAGGAGGCGGGCTTGGTCGGAGCGGGCTTCTCCGCGGAGGAGACGCGCCACACGGCGTTGCCGACGTCATCGGCGATGAGCAGAGCGCCGGAGCGATCGACTGCCAGGCCAACCGGTCTGCCGTGTGTGCGATTGTCCGCGTCAAGGAAGCCGGTGACGACATCCTGCGCAGGGCCGGAGGGCTTGCCGTCCTTGAACGGCACGAAAACCACCTTGTAGCCATTGAGTGGAGTGCGGTCCCAGCTGCCATGCTCTCCGACGAAAGCGCCGGCCTGGTAGTTCGCAGGCAGATTGTGGCCAGACGACATGGCCAATCCGAGCGGTGCAACGTGCGAACTGAGCGCGTAATCCGGCACGATCGCCTTCTCGACCAGATCGGGTCGTTGTGGTTGAACGCGCGGGTCGAGATGGCGGCCATAGTAGCTGTACGGCCAGCCGTAGAAGCCTCCGTCCTGCACCGAGGTGAGATAGTCCGGCACGAGGTCTGGCCCAATCTCGTCGCGTTCGTTGGCAATTGCCCACAGCTTGCCGGTCGTGGGCTCCCATTGCAGCCCGGTCGGGTTGCGCACGCCGCTGGCGAAAATGCGGTGAGCACCGGTGGCACGATCGATCTCCCAGATCGCGGCGCGCTCGTATTCGGCCTGCAGGCCGTTTTCTCCGACGTTGCTGTTCGATCCGACGCCGACGTAGAGCTTGGATCCGTCCGGGCTCGCCAGGAGGCTCTTGGTCCAGTGGTGATCGATCGGCCCGCCCGGAAGATCGGTCAGCTTGGTGCCCTTGTCGGTGATGCTGGTTTGGCCGTCCTGATACGGATAGCGCATGATCGCATCGGTGTTAGCGACGTAGAGATCGTGACCGACCAGAGCCACGCCGAACGGCGAGTTGAGGTGGTCGAGGAACACGGTACGCGTGTCAGGGATGCCGTCGCCGTTGGTGTCGCGGAGCAGCGTGATACGGTTGGCATCCTTCGCCTTTGCGCCAGCAAACCACTGTACGACACCAGTGATCAGGTCCTTGGGACGGAAGACCGGCGCCTTCGGGCCGTTGCTTTCGATCACCAGCACGTCACCATTCGGCAAAACGTAGAGCGATCGCGGGTGCTGCAGTCCGGTGGCCAGGGCATGGACCTGCAGTCCTTGCGGCACCTTGGGCGTCTGCGATCCCCAGCCCACGGGTGTTGCGATCCGGATCGGAGGCACAAGGTACTGATGCAGCGGTGGCAACGCCGGGTTGGCGCCGATCTGCACCCTCGGATCGCCGCCCGTATCGTCGCAGCCCGCAAGTCCCAATCCGGCGACCGCGACCATCAAGGCGGCGACGCGCGGCAAGCTCTTCTTGAGTTCGGTCATGCTCTTGCTCCCAAATGGCGGCGATTGGTCAACGTCCAGCGTGGCGAGACCGTCGACAGCAGAAGGGCCAGGGTCAGGCCTGAAAGAATCAGCCCCGCAGGAACGACCGCGGTGTAGCCGTCGCGGCTGTGAACGAGGACATTGATAATGGACAGCACGGCCGCGGACGCATAGGCCAGTGCTCGGATCCACGCCGGTCTCTGGCCACGAAAGAGATCGATCACCGCAACGAGCGCGACGAGCGCGGCCATGACCAGTCCCCCGGTTATCAGCCAGACGGAAAACCGCTCCCACGTCACCTCGGCGGTTCGCCAGTAAGCCAGGTCGGTGACGAACGCCGCGGCGAAATAGGCGACTGGAAACGGCACCAGGATCTGGTGAATCGGTTGTCGGTCGGGCTTTGCCAGCGGCCGGCCGACATCGGCGGCACTTATAAGTTCGCTCACGATTGTTTGCTCCTTCCATTCAGGTTCGCGTCTTGCGCCCGCGGAAGCGGCTCTATGTCCGCATGCCTGACTAAGGCGCGTCTCCCGCAAGTATCGTCACCTGGGGCGGATCATCTTTCGAATTCGCACGCAAGCATCGCGGCAAGCGACCTGACATGATCCGGGGACGGCCGAGTGCGGTCGTGCAAACAGGAAACCGCGAAGCGTGATGGGAAAGAAATTGTCAGAGATCGGGGCATTCTCAGCCCGGGAACGCAGTCCGGAAGGATAGCAATGATTGTCGATCGCTCGCTCAGGCAACGGGCCAAACTCATCTGGCGGGGCGGAAACCCCACCTTGTCGTCACGGTTCGTTGCCGAGGAGGAGGCGATCGCGCTCACCTTTGGCGGATCGACCCACGCCGTGATGATGGCGACGCCCGCCGATCTGAATGATTTCGGCGTCGGCTTTGCCCTGACTGAAGGGATCATCGAAAGCACTGATGAGATCGCGAGCATCGATATCATAGAGAGCAGTCTCGGGGTCGAAGTGCGAATGTGGCTAGACGACGATCGCGCAGAACAGCTCATGGCACGTCGCCGCGCCATGGCCGGCCCGGTCGGTTGCGGATTGTGCGGGATCGAGAATCTGGAGCAGGCCCGCCTGCCGCCGCCGAGGGTATCGAGCCATGCGACATTTCGTGCGCGCGATCTCCTGCAAGCCGTAGCGGCGCTCGCACCCCTGCAACAGCTGAATCAGAGGACGCAGGCCGTGCACGCGGCGGCGTTCTGGCGACCGCACGGCGGCATCAGCCTGGTGCGGGAGGATGTCGGGCGCCACAACGCACTCGACAAGCTCGCCGGCGCGCTTATGCAGCAGGACATCGCGCGAGCCGAGGGAGCCATTCTCCTGACCAGCCGTGTATCGGTCGAGATGGTGCAGAAGACCGCGCGGATCGGCGCGCCTGTCCTGGTCGCGGTGTCGGCGCCTACCTCGCTCGCGATCGAGACGGCAGATCAGGCGGGAATATGTCTGATTGCAGTCGCCCGTGCGGATGGCTACGAGATCTTCACCCACCCCGATCGCATCGACTTCTCGGATTCGCGCACCGTCGCGGTCTGAATGCTGCCTCTGTCTCGCGCGGCCGTCCGCCCGATCCAACACGCGTGCAAATCCGCAAGATTCATTCGCTTCGAAAATGGCTCGTTCGAGGGGCACCTACGTGCAACCAGGCGGAAACATCCCGCCCGTCAGGTGAAGGAAAGCTCAGATGGACGCCACGGCGCTGCTTCTCTCGAGGATACAGTTCGGCTTCACCATCTCGTTCCACATCATCTTCCCTGCCTTCACGATCGGCCTTGCGGCCTGGCTGACCGTGCTCGAGGCGATGCATTTGCGGACCGGTCGTCCCGTCTATCAGGCGCTGTTCGAGTTCTGGCTCAAGATCTTTGGCGTTGCCTTCGGCATGGGTGTCGTCTCGGGGGTCGTCATGGGCTTCGAATTCGGCACGAACTGGAGCGTGCTCTCGAAGATGTCCGGCCCGATCCAGGGGCCGCTGCTGTCCTATGAGACGTTCACGGCCTTCATGCTGGAGGCCAGCTTCTTCGGTGTCCTCATCTTCGGTCGCAAACGGGTTCCGCCGTGGTTCTATCTGTTCTCGACCGCGATGGTGTCGCTTGGGACGACACTGTCGGCGTTCTGGATCATGGTCAACAACAGCTGGATGCAGGTGCCGGTGGGCTATTTGCTGCAGAACGGCTACTTCGTTCCGGACGACTGGACCAGGATCATCTTCAATTCGATCGTCTGGTCGCGCTTCCCGCACATGCTGCTCGCGGCGTATCTCACCGGCGCGTTCTGCGTTGCCGCCACCGGTGCCTGGTATGTGCTTCGCGGCGACGGTTACGCGGAGACGAGGGTGATGCTGCGGATGGGTCTCTTCCTTGCCGCACTGCTGCTTCCGGTCCAGCTGGTGTTCGGTCATCTGGTCGGCGACTACGTTCACGATTATCAGCCGGCGAAGTTTGCGGCCATCGAAGGCCGTTGGCACGACGAGCAGCCGGCGAGCGAGGTCCTGATCGGACTGCCTGATGCGGCGACGGCAAGCAACAAATACGAAGTCAAGGTACCGATCCTCGGAAGCATCATCGGCAGCATGAGCCTGTCGTCGAAGGAAGTCGGACTGAACGATTTCCCGCCGCAGGACCGCCCGCCGGTATTGATACCGTTTCTCACGTTCCGTATCATGGTCGGTTGCGGGCTGGTCATGCTCGCGGTCGCCTGGCTCGGGTCCTACCTCAGCATCAGGCGTCGCCTGCGGCGAAACCGCTTCATGCTCTGGACTATCTTTCTGAGTTTCCCGCTTCCGTTCATCGCAATCCTCACCGGCTGGTATGTCGCCGAAGTGGGACGGCAGCCTTGGGTGATCTATGGACTGCTGCGGACGGCGGATGCCGTGACACCGTTCCTGACGGCGCCCGCGGCGATGACCTCGCTCGTGCTGTTCGGCGGAGTCTACCTTTTCATCTTTTCGTTCGGCACTTTCTACATCTACCGCCTGCTGCGCGCCGGGCCGACGCGACTAACGGTCGAGCCGTTGCGTGGTGCCTCGCCAAATCGTCCAATGTCGCTGGCCGAACCGGAACTTGCCGAACCGGCGACTGCAGGAGAATAGAGATGGTCTTGTTCTGGGTAGCACTTCTTGCCGTCAGTATACTCGTCTACCTGCTGCTCGACGGGTTTGACCTCGGTGTCGGCATGTTGTTCGGTCTGACCCGCAGCAATGCGGACCGGGACACAATGCTGAGCACCGTCGCCCCGGTCTGGGATGGCAACGAGACCTGGCTGGTGGTCGCCGGCGTGATCCTGTGGGGCGCGTTTCCACTGGTCTACTCCACGCTGCTGTCGGCTTTCTATCTGCCTGTCGTGGTCATGCTGCTTGGACTGATCCTGCGCGGCGTCGCCTTCGAGTTTCGGCACAGGGCGACATCGCCGTCTCGCTGGATCTGGGACCTGAGCTTCGTCGGCGGATCACTGGTCGCGAGCTTCATGCAGGGCGTCACGGTCGGCGCCCTCGTGCAGGGATTGAAGTTCACGGACGGGGTCTATGCCGGCGGTGTCTTCGGATGGCTCAGTCCGTTTTCCATCCTGTGCGGCATCGGGCTGTGTCTTGGCTATGCGCTGCTCGGCGCCTGCTGGCTGGTCCAGAAGTGCCATTCCGAAGTCCGTGACGCGGCACGCCGGCAGATTCCTGTGCTGGCGACCGCTGTGCTGGCGTTTCTGATCATCGTCTTTGTGCATGCCTTGATCGAGAACCTTCCGATCATGCATCGCTGGCTTGACCGGCCCTATCTCTTCGTCTTTCCCGCGATCGGCGCTGTGGCCGCGGCCGTCCTGGCCAGCAGCATCCTGCATCACAATGACCGTTGGCCGTTCTTCGCCGTCGCGGTGATCTTCAGTGCTTCTTTCGGGACCCTGGCGCTATCGTTCTGGCCCTATATGATCCCGTTTGCGATCACGATCGACGAGGCGGCGGCGCCTCACGCCAGCCTCGCCTTCATGTTTTGGGGCGAAGGTCTGTTCGTGTTTCCGCTGATGCTGCTCTACGCCGCCATGGGATATCGGGTCTTCGGAGGGAAGGTGGAAACGAAACCCGGTCAGCACTGAACGCCGGGCGTATCCGCGGAAACGTTCGCAGCATTTCGCTCGAGTGCGGTGTCGATCCGTCGCGGAAGTGCGCAACGCATCACATCGGGATTGGTGAACCGGAAACGCGACGCCACATGCCGCGGCGGCCCGTCGGTATCTTCAAGCGAGCGTCGCGCCGAATCGACCACCGCCCATGTGACGGCGGTGTCGCTATGGGCGATGGCGTTCTTGGGCTATTGTCGGCTTGCAGCGAGAGACAGCCACCGTGGCTCCGCACGCCGATTGTGCGTCGCCAGGGGAAGGCCAAGCTCTCGCCAGACCCAAATCAAGGCGTCGGCCAGCTGCTCGACCAACCGGTCGTCATGCGCCGGAGTCGGTGTAATTCGGAGCCGTTCGGTTCCTCTGGGCACCGTCGGGTAGTTGATCGGCTGAATGTAGATGCCGCACCTGTGCGGCAGGAGGTCGCTCGCCCACCGGCATAGTTCGGGATCTCCGACCATGACCGGGACGATATGTGTCTCGGTCGGCATAACCGGCAAACCGGCCTTACGCAGGGCGGATTTGGTTGCTGCGACGGACCGCTGCTGGCCGACGCGCTCGCAGTGCGAATCCTTGAGGTGGGCAATCGACGCCCTGGCCGCCGCGGCAATCGCCGGAGGAAGTGCAGTCGTGAAGATGAAACCCGGCGCATGGGAACGCACCGCGTCGATGACCGCACTCCGCCCGGCGATGTAGCCGCCCAGCGTACCGAATGCCTTGGCAAGCGTCCCTTCGATGACGTCAATTCGATCCATGACGCCATCCCGTTCGGCGATGCCCGCTCCGCGCGAGCCGTACATCCCGACCGCGTGCACCTCGTCGAGATAGGTCATCGAGCCATAGCGATCCGCAAGATCACATATCTCCTTGAGTGGCGCAACGTCGCCGTCCATGGAATAGACGCTCTCGAAGACGATCAGTTTCGGGCGGTCGTGGGGTGCGCGCGAAAGCAGCTGCTCCAGATGTGCGAGATCGTTGTGCCGCCAGACCTGCTTGGTACAGCCAGACGAACGGACACCCTCGATCATGGAATTGTGGTTGAGTGCATCGGACAGGATCAGGCAGTCGGGAAGGAGCCGGGCAATTGTCGCGATGCCGGTCTGGTTCGAGACATACCCCGATGTGAAGACGAGCGCGGCCTGCTTGCCGTGCAAGTCGGCAATTTCGGCCTCAAGTTCGACGAGTGCGCGATTCGTGCCGGAGATGTTGCGCGTGCCGCCGGCGCCAGCGCCCATGCGGCGTGCGGTGCTGCACATCGCCTCGATTACGTCCGGATGCTGACCCATGCCGAGGTAGTCGTTCGAGCACCAGACGACAACGTCTCGCCTGCCGTCCGGACCGTTCCAGACGGCGTGGGGAAACTGTCCGGCCTTCCGTTCCAGATCGGCGAACACGCGGTATCGCTGCTCGCGCTTGAGAGCGCTGATGGCGTGTTCAAAGTTGCCGACATAGTCGAACATAATCGAACTCCCTGCGAAAGCATCCCATCGGCGCGCCCGACCGGGACGAACTGTGCCTGTCTCCGCCCGCGCCGATGAACGCGGGCGGCTCGTTTCAGCGGCGCGTTCGCGCCCGTCCGGCGACGGCTAGCGCTTCTCTTGGGCGAACCTGACGAGCGCATCCGCAACGCCCTTGCCGTAGGCAGGGTCCGCCTTGGCACAATTCGCCACGTGTCGCTCCTGGATGTGCCTTGCGGCCTGGCCGACCTGGCGTGCCGTGTTCTCGAACAGTGTCTGCTGCTGCGCAGGCGACATCTTCCGGAACAGGTTGCCGGGTTGCTGCCAGTGATCCTCGTCGACACGGTGATCCCAATGCGCTGCCGCACCCGTGATCTCCAGTGGCGGCTCGTTCAATTGCGGCCGGTCCGTCCACTCGCCGCGGCTGTTCGGCCAGTAGGTCGGCGTGCGGCCGAGATTGCCGTCGGTCCGCATCGCACCGTCGCGGTGGTAGCTGTGGAACGGGCACTTCGGCGCGTTGACCGGAATATGGTGGTGGTTGACGCCGAGCCGGTAACGCTGCGCGTCACCATAGGAGAACAGGCGCGCTTGCAGCATCTTGTCCGGCGAGTAGCCGATACCCGGAACGATGTTGGCAGGCGAGAACGCGGCCTGCTCGACCTCGGCAAAGACGTTTTCCGGATTTCGGTTGAGCTCAAAATAGCCGACCTCGATCAGCGGATACTCGGCCTTCGGCCAGACCTTGGTGAGGTCGAACGGATTGAACGGAAACTTCGTTGCCTGCTCGTCCGTCATCACCTGGACGAACAGAGTCCAGCGCGGAAACTCGCCTCGCTCGATGCTGCTGAACAGGTCGCGCTGGTGGCTTTCGCGATCCTTGCCGACCAGGGCCTCGGCCTCGGCGTCGGTCAGGTTCTGGATACCCTGCTGGGTGCGGAAGTGAAACTTCACCCAGACGCGCTCATTGTTGGTGTTGAGGAAGCTGTAGGTGTGGCTGCCGAAGCCGTGCATGTGGCGAAAGCTCTTCGGGATGCCGCGCTCGCTCATGACGACGGTGACTTGGTGCAACGCCTCGGGAAGCAGCGTCCAGAAGTCCCAGTTGTTGTCGGCGCTGCGCATGCCAGTATACGGATCGCGCTTGATGGCGTGGTTCAGATCAGGAAAGCGCAGCGGATCGCGGAAGAAGAACACCGGCGTGTTGTTGCCGACCACGTCCCAGTTGCCTTCTTCGGTGTAGAATTTGAGCGCGAACCCGCGGATGTCGCGTTCGGCGTCCGCGGCACCGCGCTCGCCGGCGACGGTCGAGAAGCGCGCGAACATCGGCGTCTGCTTGCCGATTTCCGAGAAGATCTTGGCCTTGGTGTACCGGGTGATGTCGTGGGTGACGGTGAAGGTGCCATGAGCGCCCGATCCCTTGGCGTGCATGCGGCGCTCCGGGATCACCTCCCGGCCGAAATGCGCGAGCTTCTCGATCAACCAGACATCCTGCAGCAATGCCGGCCCGCGCGGTCCGGCAGTCTGGATGTTGACGTTATCCGTGACCGGCGCGCCCGATGCGTGCGTCAGAAACGGTCTTTGAGTCTTGTCGTTCATTGGGGTTCTCCTGCATTGGTGTTGTGAGTAACCTTGCCGCCCTCCGATCAATAGGGGAATTACAAGGGTCTTATGAAATTAAGAGGAGCTGCCTCATAATCGGGTGGTTCTCCGGGTGATGCGCGTTCGAACCCGAAGCTTAAAATTCAGGCGGCTTGGCTACAACGAGCGAGGTCAGCCGTTTCTGGCCAAAGGTCCGTCGATCTCGGCCATGGCTGGACCGCTTGAAGCGGCGGAACCGCGTCGGGGGATGCATCGGGCGAATGTCTGCGCCCGCGGGTGATCCAGCAGGCGAGACTTGGCTGGCAGCAGCGGCAGTCTGCCGACGGCTGGTTTCGCATATGGATTGATAGACGTTGGCCTCATCACCATCTGTTCTCATAGGTGTTATCTATTGGAGCCGGATGCGATGAACCTCAGTGGCCTGTCGCTGCGTGATCTGGAATATGTCGTCGCCATCGCCGACCAGGGCAGTTTCGTTCGTGCCGCGGAGCACTGCCGTGTTGCGCAACCTTCGCTGTCCGCGCAGGTACGCAAGCTCGAAGCCTGGCTCGGAATGGCCATCTTCGAGCGCACCACGCGACGCGTGATCGTGACCGCAGAGGGCAAGTCCTTCATCGAACAGGCGCGCCGCGTGCTGGCCGAGGCGCGGCTTCTGTTCACGATCGTCCAGCGGTCGGACAAGCCGTTCGGCGGCGTGTTGCGGCTAGCTGCCATCTCGACGCTCGGTCCCTACCTTTTTCCAAGGATCCTGCCTGCACTGCGCAGGAGATACTCCGAGGTCTCCCTCGTTCTCAGCGAAGGCCTGACCGGCGACCTCGTGCCAAAACTGATCGACGGCGAAATCGATGCCGTGCTTCTCTCGTTGCCGCAGACCGATACTGCGTTGGCGACGGCAGCGATTTTCTCAGAACCCTTCCTGTTGGCCTGTCCGAAGGGGCACCCCGCCTCGCGCAGGGGCGGGCCGACCTGGGACGGACTGGACGTGGACGAACGGCTGCTCCTCGAGGAGGGGCATTGCCTGCGTGAGCAGGCGCTGGCCGGTTGCGCTACTTCGCCGCGTAGCAATCGCCTTGGGACCAGCCTTGAAACCCTGAAGTACATGGTCGCCGCCGGCGAGGGCTGCACGCTCGTGCCGGCGCTTGCCGTATCCGAGCGGGACGCGGTGGTTTACTCGCGGCTGCAAGGCTCGACCTATTCCCGAACGATAGGGCTTGCGTGGCGGAGAAGCGATCCGCGCGCAACGGAGTTTTCGACCCTCGCAGCGAAATTGAAGCAGATCGCAAATTCGTTCGACGTGGGTGTCGAGTCGATTTGACCTCCCCGTCATGTCTTGCGAGCATGCTCGGGATCGCCGCTGAAATGTTCCGAAAGCCATAGGGCCTAGCCCTTCGGCATCACGCCCGGGGCCGTGTCCGGCCATTTCGCAATCGCAGCCAGGTCGATGTTGAGATGCTGCGCCACGAGCGCCGGCGGCGTGTGCGTGAGCCAGTCGGAGAGGGAGACCTCCTGATATCGCGAGGCGCGGAACACGGCGACGAACTGCATATCGGTATCGCCGACATTCTCGACATAGTGACCGAGATTGCGTCTGACATAGCCGATGTCGCCGGCATTGAAGTCCGTCGTCAGCGCGTTCGGCCCGGTATCGAACACGGTCATGCGCGCCTTGCCCTTGATGTAATACTGCCATTCGTCCGCATTTGGGTGCCAGTGCATCTCGCGAATGCCGCCGGGGCGGACCGTGACCAATGCGGCGGCGACGCCTGTCGATACCTTGAAGTTGGTGCTGTCGGCGACCTGGAGGGATCCCGTATCTGACGACTTGACGGGGCGCGAGGATCCGAGCGGAAAGATGAACGGATGCGTTGCGACGGGGGCATCTTTTTGGATGGCAGCCCGATCGGCGACGAGATCGCCGGGGACGGTGCCCTGAAATATCCACAAATTGTGTAGCGGGATCTTCGCGAACGTTTCAGCAGGGACGCCGAAGTTCTTGGCGAGCACTTCGGGTGGCGTGTGCGCAAACCAGTCCGTGACGAGCAAAGTGTTGAATTCGTCGGCATGGCCGTCATCGAAGCAGATGACGAATTCGCATCCATCCGGACCCAGGCCCTGCAGTGAATGCGGCGCTCCCGGCGGGAAATACCAGAGATCACCCTCCTTGACGTCGGCAACGTATGGACGGCCTTGCGCATCGAGAACGGTCACGCGGCAAGTGCCATAGGTCATGATCGCCCACTCGGCAGCCTGATGCCAGTGCAACTCGCGGATGCCGCCGGCGGTGAGGCGCATGTTGACGCCGGAAATCTCCTTGGAGATTGCAAAATCGTCGACGGTGACCTGACGCGCCCATCCGCCGTTTTGAATTCGCTTCGGTGCATTGTTGAATGATGCCCAGGTCGTCGGCATTCCACCGACGTCGGTCGCCGGAGGCGTTTGCGCCGACGGAAACTGACTGCCGAGCGCCTGGCTCTGGGGACCGGGATCAGCGAGATTCCCTGGTCCCTTTGCGTTGATTGCGCCTTGCGGCGGCTCGTCCGGATTGCCAAAGGTCGCCGCCTTTGCCGCAGATACCGTCATGGCCGTGCCCACCGCCGAGGCTGCCAGGAGGTTACGTCTGGAAATCATGGTCATACCCTCAAAAGGATTGCTCCGGAGCCGCCAGCGGCGGTCTCCCTGCATCAAGTTAGGCAAATGGCGACAGGGCCCAATCCCGGAAGACGACAGGTTTTCCGGAACGCACTACGGCATTGTGCGCAATCGCACTTACATGGCCGTCGCTCCGGTGTGATCCGGGCATTTTCGAAAGAAAGCTCTGGGCGAACGACGTAACTGACCTGACATCGGTATCCGCAGAGGTCCCCGCGATGTCGGAACGGAAGTCAATTCAGCCCTATCACCATCCCGCCGGCGGTTGGGGCGCGCTGAAGGCCCTCAGCGCACACCTGATCGAACAGGGTATTCCGGTAAAGGGCGCGGCGACGCTCGGATGCATGAATCAACCGGAGGGGTTCGATTGCCCGGGTTGTGCCTGGCCGGATCCGAAACACACGTCATCGTTCGAGTTTTGCGAGAATGGTGCGAAGGCCGTGGCATGGGAGGCGACCGCCAAGCGCTGCACGCCGGAGTTCTTCGCGGATCACACGGTGACTGAGCTGTCCGCCTGGAGCGACTACGATCTGGAAATGGTCGGCCGCCTCACGCATCCGATGGCCTATGACGGGACCGCCGATCGCTACGTTCCCGTGAGCTGGAGCAAGGCCTTCTCGATCATCGCCGGCCATCTGAACGCGTTGCCGGACCCGAACATGGCCGAGTTCTATACCTCCGGTCGCACCTCGAACGAAGCCGCCTTTCTCTATCAGCTCTTCGTGCGGGAATACGGCACCAACAACTTTCCCGATTGCTCGAACATGTGCCACGAGGCGACGAGCGTGGGCTTGCCGCAGTCGATAGGCGTCGGCAAGGGGACCGTCGTGCTGGAGGATTTTGCCAAGGCGGATTGCATCTTCATCTTCGGCCAGAACCCCGGCACCAACAGTCCACGCATGATGACTGACCTTCGCGACGCATCCCGCCGCGGTGCGTCCATCATCTCGTTCAATCCGTTCCGTGAGCGTGCCTTGGAGCGATTCCAGGCCCCGCAAAGCCCGATAGAGATGGTAACCCTGAGCGCGACGCAGATCAGCTCGCGGCTCTACCAGGTGCGCATCGGCGGTGACATCGCCGTCATCAAGGGCATCATGAAGACCTTGGTCGAGGCAGACGACGCGGCGCGCGCGACGGGCGCGCAGGCCGTGCTGGACTGGAATTTCATGCGTGACCACACGGATGGGCTTGACGCGCTGGTGAGCGACCTGAAGGCGACACAATGGCCGGAGATCGAACGCTGCTCCGGACTTGGCCGCGAGGACATCGAGTACGCCGCGAGCGCCTACATGAAAGCCGAGCGCGCGATCATCGTCTACGGCATGGGCATCACCCAGCACCGGCGTGGTGCACAGGCCGTTCAGCAACTGGCAAATCTCGCGCTGCTTCGCGGCCATATCGGCCGCGAGGGTGCAGGCCTGTGTCCGGTCCGCGGCCATTCGAATGTGCAAGGAGACCGCACGGTCGGCATCACGGAGGTGCCGTCGCAGGACTTCCTTGATCGGCTCGAGCTTCGTTTCGGTTTCAAACCACCCCGCGCACATGGCCATAATGTCGTTACGGCACTCGAGGCGATGATATGCGGTGAAGTGAAGGTGTTCGTCGCGATGGGTGGCAATTTTGCCGCTGCGATCCCGGACTGGCAGCTGACACAGAGCGCCCTCCGCAACCTCGATCTAACCGTCCATATTTCGACCAAACTGAATCGCAGCCACGTGATCCACGGACGCGACGCCCTGATCCTGCCCTGCCTTGGCCGCACGGAGGTGGACATCCAGGCAACCGGCCCGCAATCCATCACCGTGGAAGATTCCATGTCGATGGTGCACGCGTCGGCCGGGCGCAATCAGCCCGCCTCCGACCATCTGCTCAGCGAGCCCGCGATCGTTGCGGGCATGGCACGGGCGACCCTGGGCGGACGTTCTGTCGTTGACTGGGATGGTTTCGTCGCCGACTACGACCGCATCCGTGATGCGATCGAGGACGTGTTGCCGATCTTCCACGACTTCAACGCCCGAATCCGCGTACCCGGCGGTTTCCACCTTGTCTCAACCGCGCGCGAGCGCGTCTGGGCCACGGCGAGCGGAAAGGCCAATTTTCTGGTGTTCGACGGCCTCGGCGAGGATCCAAGCGACGACCACCCGGAGACGCTGTGGCTGAGCACGATCCGCAGCCACGATCAGTACAACACGACGGTATACTCGCTGTCCGACCGCTATCGCGGAGTGTACGGCCAGCGTGACATCGTGTTCCTCAATCAAGTCGAGATGGACAGGCGGGAACTCAAGGACGGCGATCGCGTCGACCTGGTGACCGCTTCGGTCGATGGCATCGAGCGCCGGGTGCGCAATTTCCGGGTGGTTGGATACTCGTTCCCGAACGGTTGCTGCGCCGCCTATTATCCGGAGACCAATCCGCTGGTGCCGCTCTACGCGCACGATCCGCTGAGCTTCACGCCGTCCTCGAAGGGCATTCCGGTCAGGCTCGAGCGCAGTGGTGCGACTATTGCGGGCAGTTTGCCTGCCAAGGAGTAGAGCATGCAGACCAAGCTTCTCAAGACCCGGGCCGTCGGTATGACCGCAGAGACCTCGATTATCGTCACGCCCGAAATGACAGTCGGACATTTCGTTGCGGGAATGCCAAAGGTCTATGCGACGCCCATCATGATCCTTCACATGGAAATGGCGGCGGGACTGGCGATCGCTCCTGTGTTGCCGCCGGGCTACGTCGGCGTCGGAATGTCGGTTGAGATCCGGCATCTCGCTGCCACCCCGGTCGGAGGCAAAGTCCGTACGTTTGCGCGCGTCATAGGCGTTGAGGGGAAAAGCGTGACGTTCGAGGTCGAGGCCTGGAACGATCACGGAAAGATCGGTGACGGCACGCATCGCCGCGGCATCGTCAATGTCGTTGAGTTCGAGAAGCGGTTCGGTGTTCCCGAGGTCCTGGCGTGACTCTGACGTTTGACGCGCGTTCTCCCGCGGCCGGCGCGGCCAACCTTCGCCGTCACTCTGCCGAGCCGCCGATGCGCATTTTCGAAGGGGGCGCCACCGGCAGGTCAGACTCGCCCTTCAAAGCAGGTCGGCGACGACAGGCTGCCGCCCGTTAGCACGGGCATGTCGTTGATGCTGCGCCAACGCCTCGGCGTGCAGCCTGCGAACCGCTTGAAGACGGTTGTGAAATGGGCTTGGGTCTGGAACCCGACGGTGAGCGCGATCTCGACGAGGGCCATCGTTGTGTCCCTCATTAACTCTTCCGCCCGTCGAACGCGCCGCTGTAGCAGAAACTCGTGCGGCCGCAGACCCGTCGCCACGCGGAACTGGGAGGCGAAGTGCATCCGGCTGAGTCCCGCAACCCCGGCCAGATCGCACAAGGTGATCCTGGATGAGATGTGGGCATCGATATAGTCGACGACGCGCTTGAGGCGCCATTTCTGCAGAGCCTGAATCCGGCGGCCGTTTGCGGATGCCCGGACGGCCGCCGCCGCTCCTCCATGTACTGGCCGCAGGCCGGACTGCCTGATGGCAATCGCAACCCGAAGCGCCTCCGCAGACTGGCCGTCATTGCCTTGCTGCGCCAGCTTCAGGGCGTGAAGCAGCGACCGAGTGACGTCATCATCGGATTCGATCTCGGGGGACATGTGCGGCAGCACCGGCATGACCTTCGCAAAGGCAGCCCTGTCATCAGCGCCATCCCGGCCTGAGATAGCTCCAGCAAACATGGGCTGCGGCTTGCAAGTCTGGACTGACATTCGAATCGCTCCCGAGGCGAAAATTCCAATCAGGCTTTCATCGCTTATGTAGGGCGGTCGGCCAAATGTCCCACTAAATTGCGATTCATGAAGCGCCATCGATTCCAAACGGACGAGACATCGACGCGTGCCGAGAGTGAGCCAGTTCGGTTGTGAATCGGCGGTTACTGCATCGCGCGCAAAAGGCTGCGATAGCGTGCTCAGTGTGGCGCAATCAAATCGAGTCGGGTGCTGCCCGGCGTTGCCGTGCCGACGGTAGCCGGCTTCGCGCCGCGCATGACGAAGATATCCTGCTCCGCTTGGCTTACGATCTTCCGGGCGAGCTGTCGAAGCGCGTCATCGTGACCGTACTTCATTTCGGTGCGCGCAATGTCGATGACGCCCTGATGATGCGGAAGCATGATGTCGACGAAATCGCGATCGACGTCGCCGCTCGGCTTGGTGAGCAAGCTCCGGTTCATGTTGCTCATCGCGAGGTCGTTGTTGAAGAGCAACTGCCGCTCACCGACGTCGCTCACCGTCATGATGCGAGATCGATGCGGCGGGGACTGGGCCAGCGCGAATGACGTTGCCGTGACCGAGAGGCTGGTTGCCAGCGAGATGGCGCGTCTGCGCACGAATTCGCGGGAAAACAGCGGCACGGCCTGCTCCAGAGCGTTGATTGATCGGATGGGCGTCGCGCTGGTGCAACCCCGGCCTCAGAGATGCCAAGAGTGATGCCCGCACTCAACTAAATACGGATTTAAGCTTTTGCCCGGTCAGGCGCGCTCTGCGCTGCTTAAAAGCGAATTCAGGTTTCTAAAGTCCATTTTAGTGGCTGTTCCGGCCGGGCGCTTCCTACAGTTGACGTGCCGGACCCAAAACGCAGGAGCAGAAGATGAACGCCGTCGTCAACAGCAACCTGACCGGAGCACTGGTTCCGCAGCCGGTCGGTCTTCGCGCCTATTCCACAGCCATCGGCCGCTTTGGTCTGCTGGAGCGTGGCCGCGAGCAGCTGCTCGCGCGGCGTTGGCAAGAGGGGCGCGACAAGCGCGCGACGGACGAACTGATCACGACCCATCTTCGCCTGGCTGCAAAGGTGGCGCGAGGCTACAAAGGTTACGGCCTTCCGATGGCGGATTTGATCGCCGAAGCCAATCTGGGGCTTGTGATCGCTGCAGGTCGCTTCGAACCGGGATACGAAGCCCGGTTCTCGAGCTACGCCTTGTGGTGGATCAAGGCGACTATCCACGAGTACATCCTGCGCTCCTGGTCGCTGGTGAAGATTGGGACGACGGCCGCGCAGAAAAAGCTCTTCTTTCGCCTGCGTAGCGAAATGAGAAAGCTTGGGGGCAATTCGGCGATCCTTACCCCGGAAATGGCCCAGTCTGTTGCAGACAAGCTGAAAGTCAGCGTTCGTGACGTCGTCGAAATGGATTGCCGGCTCGGTGGCGACCTTTCGCTGAATACGCGGGTCGGAAATGAGGATCGTTCGGCCGAGTGGGAAGCTATGCTGGTCGACGAGAGCCCGGATGCGGAGGCGATCGTCGCTGAGCACGACGAGACGACCCGCAGGACGAGCGCTCTTCGCTCTGCACTGGATGTGCTGACGGAACGCGAACGGCACGTCTTCGTGGCCAGGCGTCTTGTGGAGCATCCGTTGACGCTCGATCAACTCGGCTGTGAATTATCGATCTCGGGTGAGCGCGTTCGGCAGATCGAAACGCGCGCCTTCGCGAAGGTCAGGCGGGCGACGATCGCAGCCACCAGGCCCGGCAACGATTCCTCGGAAGAATAGACTACGGGAGCGCGGCGCGCGTGCGCGCGGTCTTGTTCGACTGAGTGAAGACCCGCAGCCGGTCACGGCTGCCGGAGTCGTAAGCGAACTGTGAAGCTACGTGAGGGCTTTGTCAGTTCTTTTTGCGCTCGAATGAACTTCAATCTAGTTGAGCGATCGGCTGATAGCCCTCATGTCTCCCCGAGGTCTCGCAACCGGGAGCTGGACAGGGATTTGACATGAGAATTGTTCGCTTCGCGCTGAGATTTCCGCATACCTTCTACGTGGTGGCGGCCCTGATCCTATTTCTCGGCGGTGCCGCGCTCTGGTCGATGCCGACCGACATCTTTCCGGAAATTCGCATTCCCGTGGTGACCGTCATCTGGCAGTACACCGGACTTTCCACGCCCGAGATGGAACAGCGCGTCGGCACCTACAGCCAGTACTCCATCAGCGCTAATGTCAATGGAATCAAGAGCATGGAATCGCAGACCCTCAATGGTCTGTCGGTCCAGAAAATCTATTTCCAGCCGGACGTCAATCTCGACCTCGCCATCGCGCAGATCGTCTCAGCGACAAATTCCATTCGTGCGTTGATGCCGCCGGGTATCCAGCCGCCGATTGTCGTTCAATTCAACGCCTCGAGCGTTCCTGTGCTCCAGCTCAGTCTGAACTCCGACAGTCTCAACGAGCAGCAGCTTTATGACTTCGGTATCTATCGCGTTCGCCAGCAGCTTGCTCCCGTTCCCGGTGTCACACTGCCGACGCCCGCCGGCGGCAAGTACCGGCAGATCATGGTGGACATCGATCCAGACAAGCTTCTGTCCCGCGGCCTGACGCCGCTCGACATCGTGAACGCGGTCAACACCCAGAACCTCACGCTGCCCTCGGGCACAGCCAAGATGGGAGACACGCAGTACACGGTGCGTACCAATGCGACGCCGGCGACCATCGACGATCTCAACAATATGCCGGTCAAATTCAGCAACGGCGCGACAGTCTTGCTGCGCGACGTGGCCCAGGTGCGTGACGGGTCGATGGTGCAGCAGAACGTTGTTCGCGAGGACGGCCATCGCGCGGTTCTGCTCAGCATCATCAAGAACGGAAACGCGTCGACTCTGGCGGTGGTCAATGGGGTGAAGAAAGCGCTAACGTCCATTCGCGCCGCTGCTCCGGCGGGGCTCAGGATCACCGAGCTGTTCGACCAGTCGGTCTTCGTGACGAACTCCGTGAACGGCGTGCTCCGGGAGGGAGCCATTGCGGCGGGTTTGACCGCGATGATGATCCTGCTGTTCCTGGGGTCCTGGCGGTCGACCCTGGTGGTGATGATTTCCATCCCGCTCGCGATCCTATCGTCGCTTATTGTGCTCTATTTTCTTGGCGAGACCTTGAACACCATGACGTTGGGCGGTCTCGCCCTCGCGGTCGGCATTTTGGTCGATGATTCGACCGTCACGATCGAGAATACCCACCGGCTGTGGACGGAGGAGGGCATGCCGCTCGCCGACGCGACCTTGCATGGCGCCGCCGAGATTGCCGTCCCAACGCTGGTGTCGACACTGGCCATCAGCTGCGTGTTCACTTCGGTCGTATTCCTGGAGGGACCCGCGAAGTATCTCTTTACGCCACTGGGTCTTTCCGTCGTCTTCGCGATGCTTGCGTCCTATGGGCTGTCTCGAACCCTGACGCCGATCACGATCGGGCTTCTGCTGAAGGGCGAGCGTCAGCACGGGCACGGGGAAGTTGCCACCGGGTTGTTCTCGCGTCTGTCGGCAGCGTTCGAGCGCGGCTTCGAGCGGCTGCGCGGCGGTTACGCGCAGCTTCTGGCCCTGTTGCTTCGACGTCGCGCCATCGTGCCGGCCGTTGCGGTCCTGATCCTTGGTCTCGGTGCGGTGATGCTGAGCCTAGTCGGAAGGGATTTCTTTCCGCTGATCGACGGCGGCCAGATCCAGCTTCACGTGCGCGCGCCGGCGGGCACGCGCATTGAAAGCACCGAGGCGATCTTCCAGAAGGTCGAGGACAAGATCCGCGAGGTCATTCCGGAGAACGAGCGGTCGCTGATCGTAGACAATATTGGGCTGCCGGCGCGGGCTTACAACCTGGCCTTTGCCGATGGTTCGACGATCGGCATTAATGACGGCGTCATCCTTGTCTCGCTCAAGGACGGCCACAGGCCGACCGCAGATTACATCAAGAAGCTGCGCCAGGTGCTGCCGGCGGCGTTCCCCGAGGACACTTTCTATTTCCAGGCGGCCGATATCGTCACGCAGATCCTGAACTTCGGGCTGCCGGCGCAGATCGACGTTCGAACGGTTGGTTATGGTACCAACAATCTGGCTGTCGCCAAGGAGCTCCAGAAGCGTCTGGCTGCCATCCCGGGCATCGTTGATGCCCATCTCCAGCAGGAAATCGACGGTCCAGCGTTCTTCACGGACATCGACCGGACCCGGGCGGCCCAGCTCGGCCTGAACGCCAGCACGGTGGCGACCAACATCAATGTGAGCCTCAGCTCGTCCGTGCAGGTGTCGCCGAATTTCTGGACCGATCTGAGCGCCGGCATTCCATACTATCTTGCCGTCCAGACGCCAGAGTACAGGATCAATTCGCTGAATGCGCTCGCAAATACGCCCGTCTCGACGTCGATTGCGGCGAACGGCCAGACGGTGCCGGGCATGCTGAGCAACATCGCGACGTTCAAGCGCGATACGGTGCCGACCAACGCCAACCAGAGCAACGTCCAGCCGGTCTATGAGGTCTATGCCAGCGTGCAGGGCCGCGACCTCGGCAGCGTAGCGGCCGAGATCGGCAAGGTCACCACCGAGCTGCAAAAGCAGCTGAAGCCTGGCAATTCCATTCAGGTGCTTGGTCAGATCCAGAGCATGAATGATTCCTTTCGGGACCTCGGCATCGGCCTGTTGTTCGCAGCGGTGCTGGTCTATCTCCTGATGGTCGTGAACTATCAGAATTTCGGCGATCCCTTTGTGGTGATCCTGGCGCTTCCGGCGACCCTCTGCGGGATCGTGACGATGCTGTTCATCACGGGGACGACGCTCAACGTGCCTTCGCTGATGGGCGCGATCATGTCGGTCGGCGTGGCCTCGGCAAATTCGATTCTGCTGGTGACTTTCGCTCGCGAACAGCAGCTGAAGGGGCATTCAGCGTTCGAGGCCGCGTTGAGCGCGGGCCACACCCGCATCCGTCCGGTGCTGATGACGGCTGCCGCAATGATCGTAGGCATGATCCCGATGGCGATCGGTGGTGCCGGCGAGGAGCAGAATGCAGCACTCGCGCGTGCCGTCATCGGCGGATTGTTGTTCGCGACGCCCACGACCCTGCTCATCGTTCCCTACCTGTTTGCCATGCTGCGCAAGGGCAACGACGGAAAGCGACACCATGGCGTATTCGAGGAATTGTCAACATGACAGATGTGGATGTGCGACCGGACGAGAGCTTCCGGGATGTTGAGCATCCGGGCAATGCAACCGGCCCGCTCTTGAGGGCCGAGAGCAGACCTGAACGCCGCTCTGGAAAAGCAATCTTCGGGACGACGGTGCTGCTGTTGCTCGTTGGAGGGCTCGGTGTCGGTGGCTGGCGGCACTACCAGGCGCAGCGCGAAGTCGCCGCGACGGCTGAGCAGGCGCGCACATCGGTGCCCGATGTTCGGGTCGCGACGGTTCGTGCCAGCGACAGCACGTTGAAGGTCACGCTGCCGGCGACGACGGCTGCTTTCGAGGCTGCCAACATCTTCGCTCGGACCAGCGGCTATGTGGAAAAGCGCTATGTCGATATCGGGGATCGGGTCAAGGCGGGCGCGCTGCTTGCCGAGATCGTCGCGCCGGAGCTCGATCACCAGATCGCACAGGCCCAGGCGACTCTGGCCCAGAGCCAAGGGACCATGCAGCAAACGCAGGCAAGCCGCGAACTCGCTGAGGTCACCAACGCGCGCGACAGCAACCTGGTCAAGCAGGGGTGGCTGACGGCTCAACAGGGCGACAATGATCGCCTCACCCTGCGTGCGCAGCAAGCGGCAGAGCAGGCAGCGAAGTCGAATATCGCGGCCCAGCAAGCCCAGATCAAGGTTCTGGAACAAGACAAGGCCTATCAGCGCGTGGTGGCTCCGTTCGACGGAGTGATCACCCAGCGCAATATCGACAATGGCAGTCTCGTGCAATCGGGATCGACATTCATGTTCACGTTGATGCATGCCGATGTTATCCGCACGCAGGTATTCGTGCCCCAGGACGAGGCGTTCGGCGTGGAGCCCGGGGTCGAGGCCGTGATCCGGGTTCCCGAGATCCCCGGGCGGGCCTTTCCGGGAAAAGTCACACGCATCGCGACGGCACTGCAACCCGGCAGCCGTACGTTGCTGACCGAGATCGACGTTCCCAATCCGGACGGCGCGCTTCAGCCGGGGATCTATTGTACCGTCGAGTTGCGCATTCCACGCAGGACGCCGTCAGTGATCATTCCGGCCGACGCCATCATATTCGATGAGAATGGTCTGCATGTCGCGGTCGTGGAAGACGGCGCAGTTCATTTGCGCAAGATTTCGATCGCGCGCGATTTCGGCAAGGAGGTCGAAGTGCACGATGGCGTTAAGCCAGGCGATCAAGTCGTTCTCAATCCGACGGTGAGCCTGAGCGAGGGAAGCCGGGTTATGGTTCGCGGGCCGCAGACGAGTTGAATTGCCGCTGGCGATGGACCACCGCGATGCGCAGAAGCGACCGCTTGGGGGGCCTCCGGATCAGACGGCGACCATCTTCAGCCCCGGATCCGGGCCCTCTCTGAACTCTACGCCCGCCAGCGAGTATCCCGAGATGCAGCCGGTGATCGGCAGACTCCATCGGAAGGCGTGTGAGAAGATCGATATCCAGGATGTTCAGCCTAGCAACCGGAAGGCGGTGATGCGCCTGCGGTGGCCGAAGGCCCGCCAGGGCTGGAAGAAATCATGGATGCCGAATTGGCGAGGTCCATCGAAACGGCCTCGGTGCAGGCAGTTGTGTTCGGCGTAGGCATAACGCTTGGCGGAGGACTTATGCTGGTATTGGTCGTGTCGGGATCGGCCATCGGCGATTGGATGGTGCCGGGCGGCGACGCTGGCGGAATATCGGGAGTGGAGACAGGCAACGCTGCGGCATTGACCTCCGTGTTGCCCGGTGCGGCCGTGCAGGAGCTGCCCGGCGTAAAACTGCCGAGGGCCGACGGCGGTGCGATCGTGCCGGTCGTGCTGCCCGTGATCGGACCCACGATCGTCACGGGCATGGCCGTCGGCAAGGTCGGCGACAGGCTTGTACCGGTCATGGGTCGGATCGATCCCAGCGTGCTGGTGACGGTGGCCATCGTGCTCATCGCCGTCGGGCTGATGGAAGTGTTGGTGTTTGTGGAGGTAACGCTCGCGACGGAAGGCGAAAGCTCCACCTCGGTAGGCGAGCAACTCACGCTGGTTCCGGGAAGCGTTGGATCCTGCGCCAACGGAGGCGCGGCCAAGGTGGTTGCCGGCGCTCCGGGAACGGTCGCCGCGGAAAAAAAACTCGAAAATGGACTCGGTCCCGCCAGGGACGACGACACGATCGCGCCAGGCGTCGTCGGAATTCCCATGGCAGTCGTGCCCATGGTCGAGACCTGCGCGAAACAGCTGTTGCCGCTCAGCATGAGTGCGGCCGTTGCGCAGAGGAGTGCACGCATTGGAGGCTCCGACGTTCGTTGGCAGTTGCAACGGGACGTAAGCAATGAGATCGGCAGCCTCAATTCACTTTCGGCTGACGATCGCCATCGCGGGTACTGGTCAAGCGTTCCGATCCGTCACGCGAGCCGACCAGTCATTCGTGACCAAAGTTTCGAGCGGTAGGCGGAGTGCGCTACGGGCCGCAGCAGCACTCCGTAGGCCCGTCCTCGGGACGTCCGTTTAGCGATGCCGCATCCCGAGATGGACGTTTTTGCCGATGAACACAGGTGCAGCGCCACCGGGGTATTCGAGGCCCATGCGGCCGGCCGGCGTCAAGGCGCCGCCATTGAGCGCATCCCGGTTGGGATACTCCGCCGAGAAAGCGGCGGGCTCCTGGTCCGCAAACGACCATGCCGCAAATGCGGATGGACTTGTCGCCGCCAGAATCAGCGCCGCTCCGATCAAGGTCCTGAAGATAGTCATATTGGTTCTCCGTTATCTTGTGCGTGCGGAAAGTCCGCGACTTGCGATCATCGCTGCTCTCTTGATTGCGTCTCCTGGTGTTCTGTCCACAAGTGGGTGCTTCTAAGCCTTGACGAGGATCACGCCTGCGAGAACGGTCATCGCCAGACTCTGTATTCTTTGTCATCATCGCTCTCGCGATCGTGCGTGGCTCGCGCGCATGTGGTGCCCACATTCGAGTTCAGATCACCCACAGCATCTGGAGCACCGATCATGAAGCTGTTATCTCTTCTTTGCTTCGCCCTCTGCCTCATTCTTTCCGGCACCCAGGCGTTCGCCCGCGGCGGCATGGGGTCGCATATGTCGATGGGGAGCGCGCTCGGCATGGGTGGTGCGCTCGGCACCAGCGCCGCGACGCCAGGAACGAACTCATTGGGCACGGCTCTCCCTTCGTCCGGTACAGTCGGTCATGCCATGAAGGGACCGCCGCTCGGTACCAACCCTGCCATCGACCAGGAGGATGCGCAGCTTCAGAAGATGATCGAGAGTTCGATCTGTCGCGGATGTTGAGCCTGTGACAATACCCGCCTTTCTGATCCTGCTGGCGTGCCAACTCGCCGGCGACCTGCTGCGGCACACGCTTGCGCTTCCAATACCGGGACCCGTGATCGGGATGTCAATCCTGACCGTGGTCCTGGTATTCAGGGCGGAAAGGACGACCAGCAAGTCGTCAACGGTCATCGGCCTCGAACGCACGGCTGAAACGTTGATCCGTAACATGGGACTTCTATTTGTGCCGGCGGGGGTGGGCATCATCACGGAGATGGGAGCGTTACGGCTGCAGTGGTTGCCGATGGCCGCCGGTTTGATTGGATCGACACTGTTGAGCCTTCTGGCTACCGGACTGGTCATGCACTGGAGCATCCACAGGCGTGCGGCGGGCCGTTCGGCGGTCGTCCCGCAGGCCACGGAGAGGACGCGAGCGAAAGCGTAGTTACCGTGATCGTAATTCAACATCTCTGGACCACGCTGAGCGCGATGCAGGTGTCCTGGCTCATCGTGACATTGGGTGCCTACATACTCGGCGACGCGCTGCAACGCGCGTGTGGCGGCTCAGCGCTCGCGAATCCGGTGCTCGCGGCTATCATTCTCGTGGCTTCAATCGTCGTAGTGAGCGGGACGGATTACAAGGTCTTCGCTACGCAGACCCAGTTCGTCAGCTTTCTGCTCGGGCCTGCGACCGTCGCGTTGGCCGTACCGCTCGCGCGAAGTGTCTGGCTGGTCTGGGAAAACTTGCTCGGCGTCGGGTTGGCGGTGCTCGCCGGCTCGATCAGCTCGATCGGCTCCGGCATCGGTCTGGTGTGGCTGTTCGGAGGCTCACGCACGATTGCCCTTGCCATGGCGCCGAAGGCGGCCACCACGCCAATCGCGGTCGCGGTCTCCAGCCAGGTCGGCGGTGTTCCGGCTCTGACGGCCGCGCTCGCGATCCTTGGCGGCATTCTGGCGGCGGCTCTCGGTCGGAAATTGCTGACCATGCTGAAGATCGACGATTGGCGCGCCCATGGGCTGGCTGCCGGAATTGCCGGGAGCGGCATTGCGGCGGCACAGGTGGCTGGGCGCAATGAGCTGGGCGCCGCATTCGCGGCACTGGGGATCGGGCTCAATGGTCTCATCATTGGGCTGATTGCACCTGCGTTCGTCCAGCTCTGGAAGTGATCGGGACCCCAGAGGAAACATGCCTCCAACGTGAACCGCCGAGCGGCCCGTGCGGGTTGGGAGTGCGTTCCTCGTGCACTACTTGATGGGAGGGCAGGGGATGGAGCAGATCGATGCGATTTCTCTTCTCTTTAGCAGCCTTTCTGATCGCGATGTCGGGCTGTGTGAGTGCCGGGACGCTGCATGGCCGGTACAACCAGCACCGGTTGACCGCGCGGCACAGGCAAGTGATGTGGCCAGGCCAATCCACACGTGCGCGACCCGGATTCGCCGTTCCCGGATGGAGCGATGAAGACACCGACCGCTGGCTGGACAACGCCAGCTCGTCCTGGTCCCAGGCCTAGCGGCGCGACGTTCTTACGCGTTCCGAAGCGTACGACCGGGGCCCGGTCGGCGACGCTAGGTCTTGCCCTTGGTCTTGACGAGATAGTCGACGATTGCTGGCACATCGCTTTCATCGATGGGAGCTCTGTAGGTCTTGATCATCTTGCCGACTTCCGACTCCCAGGCCGCCTTTGGCAAAGCAGGCTGGTTCAGCACCATATCTGCCGAGTGGCAGGCCAGGCAGTTGTTGTTGATCGCATCCGCGTCCGAGCCGCCGGGAAACAGTTGGTCGCCCGAGGGAAGTTCAACGGTCGTTGATGTGATCGCTGGAGCTTGCTGAACCCACGCGGGGGTGGACGTCAGCAGGGCAGCAGACAATACGCCCATCATGATGGTTGCGTGTCGCATCATGCTCTCCTCGCTAGGTCGTCGTGATGTGGAGTGGTTCGATGACGTTGCGCATGAAGCCGCTGTTGTTCCAGTTGGGCTCTGCCGGCTGGACATCGCCAGCGAGATTCGTGCAGCGCGCCATGAAGGAATGACCGCCCTTGGCCAGCGGCGGGAGATTGGTCTGCCAGCGCCGGAAGCTGTACTTCCCGTGGTCCTCGCCCAGCGTCGCGAGTTGCCATGTCCTGCCGTCATCGACGGAGTACTCTACCTTCGCGACGCCTGTGTCACCGCCGAAAGCAATTCCACGGATATCTGCGTTTGCTCCCGACGGCAGTGACGCGCCATCCGCGATGTTGGTGACGAACGACCGCGGCGTCATGCGGCTGATCGGGACCATCTTCACGCCGGTCTGGCCGGGTGTGATGTTGGCGTGCAAGGTATCCGGGATGGTATACGCGGTGGCCATCCAGTAATTGTCGTCCGGGCGATCAAGCACCTCGATATCGCTCAGCATCTTGACCCAGTACGTCGAGTACCATCCCGGTACGATCAGACGCAGCGGAAAGCCGTTGAGCAGAGGCAGCTGCTCGCCGTTCATGGCGAAAGCAATCATGACCTCGCCGTCACGGGCGTGGTCGATATCCAGCGACTTCTTGAAGTCTGGCGCCTCGGGGACCACAGGCTCATCCAGTCCCTTGAAGCGGACCTGGATTCCGCCCGATTTGACGCCCGCGCGATCCAGCACGTCCTTGAGCCGCACGCCGGTCCATCGTGCATTGCCCATCGCTCCATGCGCCCACTGCGCGCCGGGAACACGGGGCGAGAAGAATCCTCGCGAATTACCCGAACATTGATTGACGGCAGCAAGCTCCACGCGTGGCATCTTGAGCAGGTCGTCGGTGGACAGCGAGAGCATCTGATTGACGTGCCCGCGTACGGTGAGCCTGAAGCTACCTGCATCGACCGACGTGGGAATCACGGCCCAGTGCCAACGCACATAGAACCGGTCGTTTGGAGTGAACACGCCACGATCGAACACCTCCATCGGCGTCTCCAGCAGCGGCGGCCGCGTGCGCTGCAGGATCATGTCGCCTTTCTGCGGGAATTCGTGCGTCAAAGGCCGTTCCCGCGGCTCTCCGGCGATCGGCAGCCGGATCGATCCATCAGCCCAGGCCGTCGAGCTTGCCAGCGTGAGGCCTGCAATTCCCATGGTGCGGAGCAGGGTGCGGCGGGATAGAGCCTGGGTACGTGCATCATGTTGATGATGTGCCATCGATAGCTCCTTTTCGGGCTGGTTTGACCTAAGTGGCCGTGCCGCTTATCCGAGGAACAGGTCCGCGAAGGGGTCGTCGGCGTGGCTGCGTGGCTGTTCAGCACGTGCATTCGGAATACGCATGTTCACACCGCGAAAGAGTTGTTCGGAGCGCACGGTGTTCCGGAAGTCCGTGACATGGGTAGCCTTGGCGGCAGCCATGGCGGCCGGTGCAGAGAACGTGCAGGCGGCGATGGCCAGCGAAGCAGCGGCGATAAGAGCATGAAGCGATCGAAGCATTGGAGGTCTCCTTTGGTTGGGCTCCGGCAAGCTGCGATTTTCAGTGTGCTTGCCATGTCCCGAAGCGTAGAACCCGGCGCCGTCGCGGTCTAACGCGATTATCAGCTCATTCTGATCGCCTGCGGCGATTGAACCGTCCGAGCCCCGTGTGCGCCAATCGGTCGCCGGATCGCCGGCGACACGAGGCTCGGCATGTCTAGCGGGTGGCGCCAGTCGTGATGCTGGACATCAGCGCAGCTTCGGCCTTGCTGACATGGCGCTCCTTGTGACGGAGCGCGTAGAACGAACGCTTTGCCAACTCGCTGTCCAATTGGACCAATCGCTTTGCCGCGACGGCCTTTTCGACGACCAGATCGGAAATGGCCGCGGCGCAGCGGCCCGCTTCAACTGCTGTTCGAATCGCCTCGTTCGACGCCAGTTCGAGCTGGACCGTCAGATCGGAAAGGCGTATCCCGCGTTTCTTCAACGCCCGCTCAAACATGGCGCGGGTTCCGGAGCCGGATTCGCGAAGGATCCACGGCGTCTTGCTCATCCAGTCGGGCGGCAGCTTGCGCAGGTCAGCCAGCGGGTGCTGTACCCCCACCACAGCGACCAGCGAATCCCCATCCATGCGGCGCGCAGACAAGGCCGGGTCGTCGACGTCGCCCTCGACGAAGCCGACATCGGCCATGCCTTCGCGAACATCAGCTGCGACCTGCTCGGTATTGGAGATCCTCACGTCGATCTTGATACCGGGATGGATCGCCTGAAATGCGAGCAGCCTTGCGGGCAGCCAATAGCTACCGACCGTCTGACTAGCGCCGACTGTCAGCTGTCCGGTCTTGAGCCCGGCAAAATCCCTCAGAACCTGCTCGGCGTCATGGGCGCGCGCAAGGACCGCTCGCGCTTCGGACAGGAATGTGCGGCCCTCTTGCGTGAGAACGATGCCCCGGCCGACCCGATCGAACAGTTTGACGCCATAACGCGCTTCGAGCGCGGCGATTGCCGCGCTCGTGGCCGATTGGGTGAGGTTCAGTTCGTGGGCGGCTTTCGTCACGTGCTGCTTGTCGGCGACTGCGGCGAAGACCCGGAGCTGTTCGAGCGTCATTGAGCAGATCATCCCATGAGCTTGATGGCCACAAGGCTGAAGCTGGCGATGAAGAGGAAGGCCAGCGCCCCCAATATAGCCGGACGCAGGCCGGCCGCGTAGAGTTTCGACACGTCGGTCTCGAGACCCATGGCGGCGAGCGCGATGGTCAGGAGAAATGTCGCCAGAGAGACTATCGCGCTCTTGGCACCACCCGGGATAATGATGACGCTGTTGAGGGCGACCACCGCGACGAAGCCGAGCGCGAACCAGGGGAGCGGCGGCCTAGCGGTCTGTTCACGCGTGCGCTGCACCGTAAGCCGGGTTGCGAGGCTCAGGGTCAGCACGACGGGGGCGAGAAGCAGGACGCGGGCCAGCTTGGAACCGTTCCGATTTCGCCGGCACGCTGGCTGTTCTGGAAGGAGGCGGCAGCCACCTGCGCAATCTCATGGATCGATGCGCCGCTCCAGAGGCCGTAGGCGTGGCCGTTGAGATGCAGTAGCCGGGGCAGCAACGGATAGACGAACATGGCGATCGAGCCGAAGATCGTCACGCAGGCGATCGCGTAGGCGACATCCTCGTCGGACGCTTCGGTGACGCTGTTGGTTGCGACCACCGCCGAGGCTCCGCAGATCGAGGTGCCCGCGGCGATCAGTTCGGTCAGCTTTCGCTCGACGCCAAGGACGCGGCCGGCCGCGAGCGTGAAGACAAACGTGGCAACGAGTGTGCTGGCGACAATGAAGAGGCCCTTCGCTCCAACGGCTGTAAGTTGAGTCAGCGTGATCTGGAATCCCAGGAGTACGATCGCGAACCGAAGCAGACGGCGCATGCTGAATGCGATTCCCGGGCGGACGGAAGATGGTGTGCCGACCAGATTGCGTGCCGCAATTCCGATCGCGATGGCAAGGATCATGGGGCTGAATGTGGCGATCTGCGGAATGCTGCGCATCAGGTTAGCGACGAGAGCGATGGTCGTGGCAAAGCCGAGGCCGGGGACGATTGCGATGGCGGGCCTGAGCTGCGGCAGGAAGGTCTCGCGCAGTGAAAGTCTGGCTGCGAAGTTGCTGGGGTCGGTGATCATGGTCATTGGCGTATCTCCTGGGTTACGCCAATTGTGGTTCGAAAACGATAGATCGATCCAACAGATTTATTTTGACGTTGCAATCGACAAAATCGATTATTTCAGTCCACCGGATCGGCCCGCCCTTAGCGGGGGACACTTGGCGCTGCCTGGCTGGGTCCCGACACCTCGTATGACATGACATCCCGGCCGCGCGCGAATTGTGGTCTTCGATCAGACGCTGGCTCAAGCCGTGCAATTGTGCGGGCGAATGCACTTGCGTCTGTCGGCAGCTCTGCGCGAGCCGCGCATTCCTAACGAGAGTTTTAGTTGTGACGGAGCGGTAGTCGCCCGACTTTCAAAGTGCTCAATTAGCAAAGGAGACAACCATGACGACTACGGCATCGATATCTGCGCTCTCGACGGATCCCTACGATTGGATCAGTTGCTCTCATTGGGGAATGTTTCCGGTACCGCGAAAGACGCGCTGAATCTGCGGTCCGCCCTTGCCCCATCCGGTAAGCGCGGAATGCAGGTCCTACTCGGCTCGAGAAAGGCTTCCGGCGCTTGGCGCATGCGCCGCCAAAAATCGTGGAAAAAATGAGTACAGGATGCGGCAATCCGCAACGTCCATACCGGCCTTCGCTGCCATTTTCGGCTGGACGTGGCCGGCTCACGCGGTCCCGGTCCAGCCGTCTGACCCGCCAATGAGTGCCGAACGGATTGCTCGTCTTCCGCCCGAGATCAGAAAGGCCATTCTGGTCAGGTGTGGTGTGAATGCCGAGGCCGGCCACTACTTTGCGACATATGATGACAACTCGAATGTCATTCGGCTGCATTATTCGCTCCTTCAATGTCCGAATGCACCGGAACCTTGCGAAGGCGCTCGCTGCCTACAAACGTTTGTTCGCCATGGTCACGGATATTTTCTGCCGAAATCCGACATCCATCCGATGCGAGATCCGCATCCGCGGCAGAATCGGTCGGTACGAATTAGCTTGATGACCGCTGAGACGTTGACGGATTTGACGCACCGCAAGAACAGCCGACGTGATCGCTGACCGATCGCTGTCTCATTCATAGTAGCAGCCTATATAAAGTCATCTTCGATTGTATTTCAGCAGAGACCTGCGCGACTGTAATTCCCCTTCAGCAGACAGCGATTATGCTGAAGGATGAAATGCCCGCCGTTCAGGAAACTGTCGATCGCGTTCGGATGATCGACGTCGATCAATACAGATATGGCTTCGAGACGACCATTCCGGTCGATAAAGCTCCGAAAGGCCTGTCGGAGGACACGGTCCGCTTTATCTCCGAACGAAAGCGCGAGCCTTCCTGGATGCTCGAGTGGAGACTTGACGCCTATAGGCGCTGGCTCACGATGGAGGAGCCCGGTTGGGCCCGGGTGGACTATCCGGAGGTCGATTTCAATGCGATCCATTACTACGCGGCTCCGAAGGGCATCTCGGGACCGAAGTCGCTCGCCGAAGTCGATCCGGAAATCCTGAACGTCTACAAGAAGCTCGGCATTCCGCTGCACGAGCAGGAGATGCTCGCCGGTGTGAAGACGAGGATCGCAGTCGATGCCGTATTCGACTCGGTCTCGGTGGTCACGACCTTCAAGCAGGAACTGCAGAAGGCCGGCGTGATCTTCATGTCGATATCGGAAGCCATCCGTGAGCATAGTGAGCTTATCAGGGAGTATCTGGGCTCTGTCGTTCCGACCTCGGACAATTTCTACGCAACGCTGAATTCAGCAGTTTTCAGCGACGGTTCGTTTGTCTACGTGCCGCCTGGCGTACACTGCCCGATGGAGCTTTCCACCTATTTCCGCATCAATGAGCGGAACACCGGACAGTTTGAGCGCACGCTGATCATCGCTGACAAGGGCGCCAGCGTCTCATATCTCGAAGGCTGCACAGCACCGCGGCGCGAGGAAAATCAGCTGCACGCAGCAGTCGTTGAACTGGTCGCGCTGGACGACGCCGAGATCAAGTATTCCACCGTCCAAAACTGGTATCCCGGTGACAGCGAGGGCAAAGGCGGAATCTACAACTTCGTTACCAAGCGCGGCGATTGCCGCGGTGCCCGCTCGAAGATTTCCTGGACGCAGGTCGAAACCGGATCGGCCGTGACCTGGAAGTATCCCTCGTGCATCTTGCGAGGCGACGAAAGCCGGGGCGAGTTCTACTCGATAGCGGTATCGAACGGCCACCAGCAGATCGACAGCGGCACCAAGATGATCCATCTCGGCAAGAACACGTCGAGCCGCATCGTCTCCAAAGGCATCGCTGCCGGCTTTTCGGATAATACCTACCGCGGAAAGGTTTCGGCCCATCGCCGGGCGACTAACGCTCGTAACTTCACCCAGTGCGATTCACTGCTGATCGGCGACCGATGCGGCGCGCATACCGTGCCTTATATCGAGGCCAAGAACTCGTCGGCAAAATTCGAGCACGAGGCGACGACGTCAAAGATCTCCGAGGACCAGCTGTTCTACTGCCTGCAGCGCGGTATTCCGGAGGAAGCGGCAGTGGCGCTCATCGTCAACGGCTTCGTAAAGGACGTCCTGCAGCAGCTACCTATGGAATTCGCGGTCGAAGCGCAGAAGCTGATCAGCATCTCGCTCGAAGGTAGCGTCGGCTGAACCCAATGCTGAGCCGCCCGGCCAGCTTTATCACTCTCGATTTCGGAGACTATCTTGCTAGAGATCAAAAACCTCCGCGCCCGCATCGCGAACGACGGAACTGAGATCATCCGCGGCCTGAATTTGACGGTAAAGGCCGGCGAGGTGGCGGCCATCATGGGACCCAACGGCTCCGGCAAGTCGACGCTGTCATATATCCTGTCCGGTCGCGAAGGGTACGAGGTCACCGAAGGCGACGTCGTCTACAATGGCGCGAGCATTCTGCACCTCGACGCTGCGGAGCGCGCGGTGGAGGGTATTTTTCTTGCCTTCCAGTATCCCGTGGAAATTCCCGGTGTTGCTACCCTGCAGTTCTTGAAGGTCGCTCTCGACGAACAGCGCAAGGCACGCGGTGAGGAGGAGATGACGACGCCGGCGTTTATACATTTCGTCAAGGAATCGGCGGCGCGGCTAGGGATCGACATGCAGATGTTGAGGCGGCCGCTCAATGTCGGCTTCTCCGGGGGCGAGAAGAAGCGTGCGGAAATCTTGCAGATGGCGCTGCTCGAGCCGAAATTATGCGTGCTCGATGAGACCGACTCCGGTCTCGACATCGATGCACTGAAGATCGTGGCCGATGGCGTCAATTCCCTGCGATCGCCGGACCGGGCGGTTGTAGTGATTACCCATTACCAGCGTCTGCTCGACTACATCGTACCCGACACCGTGCACGTCCTTTACAAGGGCAGGATCATCAAATCGGGCGACAAATCGCTTGCGCATCAGCTTGAGGCCAATGGCTACGCTGATGTCATTGCAGATGCGGCATAAGGATGCGATCATGAATGTTCAGCTCTCACATTCCGCCATCCACGAGTCACTCTCGCCTCTGGGGATCACGGCTGACGAGCTTCGTCGCTTGCCGGGCAATCGCGACGTACAGCTGGCACGGGCGAGGTTGCTGCAAGACCTCTGCTCCAGAGGGCTCCCGACCCGGCGGCTTGAGTCCTGGCACTATACCGACTTGCGAACGCGCCTGAAGGCGCCGTCGCGGCCGCAGGCAGCGGAGGGTGCCGGAGATTCCGGTTCCCTGATCCCGGGTTCGATTGTGCTGCAAGTGAACGAGGCCGGTTGCGGCATGGACGCAGGCATCGCCGGGCTCTCGATCCGCAATTATCGGCATCTCCTCGAAGACGGATCCGCGGCCGGCGAGTTGGTCGAGTGCGTTGCAGATGATGCTATCGGCCGCATCAACGGCATCCTGGCCGATCGCGGCATGCAGATCGAGATCGCCGGCGATCATCGGTTCGAACGTCCGATCGAACTGCAGGTGCGTGGCTCGTCTCATTCGCGCCTTGGCGTGGTAGCGCGAGCGGGCGCACGAGTCACCGTCATTGAGCGGCATGCGGGCCAGGCCCAGGCGGACGGCGGCTTCTCGACAGTGGTGTCGAGGCTGCGCGTCGGCGAAGGTGCGGATGTCACCTGGATCATCGTCGGAGAGCAGCAGGCGTCGGACAGCCATCTTGGACAGCTCCGTTTCATCCTGGAGCGGGACGCCAAGCTGCGCATTCTCGTCTTGAACACAGGAGGCAAGCTTGTGCGTCAGGAGGTACATGGCCGACAATCCGGCGAAGGCGCACAACTGATCCTGAACGGTATCAATCTCCTCAGGGACGCCGGGCACACGGATCTGACCATGACGCTTGAACATGAAGCGGTCGGCACGACATCCGCTATTACGGTGCGAAACGTCGTCTTTGATCGGGCGAGTGGCGCCTTCCAGGGTGGTATCAAGGTCGGGCAGGGTGCACAGCGCACTGACGCCCGCATGGCCTGCAATACGCTGTTGCTCTCCGACGATGGAGAGTTTTCCGCAAAGCCAGAACTGGAGATCTTTGCCGACGATGTTCAGTGCGGGCACGGTGCCACGATTGCAGATATCGACGATGCCCAGATCTACTATCTGATGGCGCGAGGCATTCCGAAGGCGAGAGCCCGCTCGCTCTTGATCGAGGGAATTCTCGCTGAACTTCTTCTTCCGATCGGGAACGAGCAGATTGTGGTTGCGCTCGAGCAGATCGTCTCGGCCTGGCTCGAGGCAGCGGCTGAAGTCTCTGGAGGTTGAGATGACGATTCTGGAGTTCGTTCCTGCCGACAGGATGGATATTGCGCAGAGAGACGCCAGCGGCTTTGCGCAGCCGCGCAATATTGGGGTGGTCCTGAGCAATTTGGGCACGCCCGACGGGACGGACTACTGGTCCATGCGACGGTATCTTGCCGAGTTCCTGTCCGATCGCCGAGTTATAGAGACGCCCCGATTGCTCTGGTTCTTCGTCCTCAACTTCCTGATTCTGACTACCCGACCTCGGCGAAAGGGCAAGGACTACGCGACGATCTGGAACCGCGAACGCGACGAAAGTCCGCTCAAAACCATTACCCGCTCGCAAGCGAAGAAATTGCAGGAATCCCTGCAGGACAGGCGATCCAATAATGGTCGCGCCAAGGTAATCGTCGAATGGGGCATGCGTTACGGCAACCCCTCGCTCGAGGCCGCGATCGAGCGGCTCAGTGCGCAGGGCTGCGACCGCATCCTGTTCGTCCCCCTTTACCCGCAATACTCAGCGGCGACCAGCGCGACCGCATGCGATTCGATCTTCGAGATCCTGTCGTCGATGCGAAATCAACCGTGCCTGCGGGTTGCGCCGCCATACTATGAAGATGACTTCTACATCGAAGAGATCGCGCGCTCGGTGACAACGCGCCTGGCACAGATCGATTTCGAGCCGGAAGTGACTGTGGTTTCCTATCACGGCATGCCGATGGAGACCCGCGCCAAGGGTGATCCCTACTACTCGCATTGCAAGAGGACGACGGAACTCCTCGGTCGACGCCTGAGGCTGTCGCCGGACCGCTTGATCATGACGTTTCAATCCCGCTTCGGCGGAGCTGAGTGGCTGAAGCCCTACACTGACGAAGCGATCAAGGATCTTGCATCCCGCGGGATCAAGCGAGTTGCGGTCTTAACGCCAGGCTTTTCGGCCGATTGCCTGGAGACCATCGAGGAAATCGGCGGGGAGAACGCTGAATACTTCTTCGCGGCAGGTGGCGAGGCGTTCGCGAGGATTGACTGCCTGAACGACAGTGACGGCGGAATGCGAGTGATCGACGCCATCGTGCGCCGTGAGCTGAGCGGGTGGCTCTAGCTCGCAGGAAACGGTTTCGCGGTGCCGCGCCGCGAAACAACTTTCTCAATCGAGGTCGCGACGGTACCGGCTGGGCGTTTGTCCCGTCAGCCGACGGAAGGCTGAGCTGAACGTGCTGGATTCACCAAATCCAATCGCCTGCGCGATCATGGTGATCGACAGCTCACGCTCTGCCAGCATCTGCTTTGCTCGCTCGATTCGGCGCATCGCGTGATACTTCTGCGGGGGCACCCCGAAGGATCGCCTGAAGGTGCGACAAAGATGATACGGGCTGAGCTCGACCAATTGCGCGAGGGCGGTGAGCGGAATGTCATCGGAGACATGATCCTCGATGTATTCGGCCAGCCGCCTTTGCTGCCATGCCGCCAGGCCACCCCGAACCGCGGGAGATCTGATCGGGTTGGCATTTGCGTTGCTGCGAACGAGATCGTGCGCCAGGAGAATCCCCAGCGCTTCACCATATTGCCGGTGCATCACGTCCTGATGCTCGACCTGCGCTTTGAGTTTGAGGGCTGTCTGCCAGAGGCAGCCGTCTTCGAAGAACAACCGGGGCCTGAACTCAACTTCACTGAATCGCAGTTCAGGATCGGTAAGCGGTCCCCGCGGATCGAGATAGATACAAATCATGCGTGTCAACAGGCGCGGCTTCTGTGAGCCGGCAAAGTCACGACCTGCGGGAACGAAAGTCATCTTGCGCGAAAAGGTGCGGAGGTCTGATCTAGGCAATCCCTCAAGCAACGTTTCTCCGCTCTCTCGCTCCCCGATCTCCGCTGCAATGAGCAGATGGCAGGGTGCTCTAAAGCGATATTCAAAAGGCGAGCGCCGTACGACCTCCACCGTCTCGACCTTAAGGCCAGGCCACGTGTCGAAGCGACGGCTGATGATCCCGGCTGGTGAAAAATCGATGGCTGAGATCGGACCTATTTGTGCGTCAGCGAGTGGTGAGTCCATTTACCCTCTTCGCTCCCGCGAACTTGGCAGGTGCGGCCGTTTGACCAAAGTCAAATAGGCCGGTCGCGTGTGTGGGCAAGGCGGTGCGCGTCCGCGCTCACGACGAGTTGAGGCCGGGGGCTCACGATGTCTTGAGATGCGGCCCGCCATCGGCGGGCCGCTCGGCGGATCGGCAGTCCCGATACTCATTCGGCGGGCTCTTCGGCTATCCGCGCAGGCTGCCCTGTGCCTTCGGCGAACCGGCTGAGGCAATTGTGCAGCAGCGCAGCGATGATGGCGCCGACAATCGGTGCTGCCGTATATAGCCAGGCGTCGTCGAGTGTTCCGGTAACGATCATGGGACCAAGCGCGCGCGCCGGGTTGAAAGCTGCGCCGGTAAGGGCACCCCCCATCAGAATGTTGAAGGTCAGCGTCATTCCGATAGCCAGCGGAGCAAGCGTTCCCGCGCGTCCGCTCACGGCGGTGCTGAGCACCACGGTGACCAGGAAGAACGCGAGCATGGCCTCGATAACGAAGCCGGCAGCCGGCGTTATGGTTACTGTCGCGCCGGCGAGAGCAAGGTCGTGTGCGAGCGCCGGCGTGCCAAGACCGGTGGCGACACCACCGAACAGGCTTCGCAGCAAGAGTGCGCCGGCGATACCGCCGACCAGTTGACACACGATATAGCCCATCGCCTCGAGCGGTCGCATGGCGCCCGCAGCGAGGACGCCGACGGTGACCGCCGGGTTCATGTGGCCGCCCGACACCGGGCCGTAAGCGAAGGCGAAGGCCATGATCGCCAGGCCGTGGGCAAGGGCAATTGCGCCCATGCCGGCCAGGCCGACGCCGTCGCCCATTACGGCCGCCGTTCCGGCGCCGATGAATACGAATGCGAACGTGCCGATGAATTCGGCCATGAGTTTAGCTGTCATCTGGTTGGACATTTTGACTCCATAGGTGAGATTGATCGCGCGGCGCGAACAAGGCGCGGCAGCGCCCGCACAGTTCGGGACGAGATCGTTGATGTGCGGTTCTGGGGGCCTCACGACTTTGGTGAGGTTGCGGGCAGTTCGTGCCTATTGCTCCAAACGCCATTCTCACGACGTTGTTTATGCGTCACGAGACAACAGGCGCGGCTCCGATCAGCAGAGGGCTTCGAGCTTCGTTAATGTCGCATGCCCGCTGGTGTCATCGCGAAGGGCGATTTCGTCGATGTGACCAATCGTGACACTGCGATGGCTTGGGCTGTGTCATCCCGGCATTAGATGACCGCCAGAGAGTACGGTCTCGCGCCCCAAGGCCCCCGCAAAGATCGCTCTCTCCTTGCGACGAGGACCGTTCGCTTTGAAACAGAAAACCCGGAGTTTTAATCCATGCGTCAAGTTCTACTTGCAGGCCTGCCTGTCATCGGGCTCCTCGCGATCGCATCGCCAGGCTCGGCAGCGGCTGCGAACGATCGGTACTGTCTGCAGGGGCGTGAGTGGGGCTATCCCGGCAATTGCGAGTTTTCGACGTACAGCCAATGCACGGCCAGTGCGTCCGGCACCGACGCGTACTGCGGTATCAATCCGCAGTACGCGTACAAGGGCCCGCGCTCCGGCCACACGCGGACCTATTGAGCGACGGCATTCGCAGCAGCGCGATGCGTCAGGAGGCGTGGTGATCGCGGAGGCGACCACTGCAACGTGCTGCGGGAAGTCCCGGCGGTGTCACGCCGGGGCTTCTCATTAAGCGGAACGCCTTGGCTGGCGGAGGTTTTATGGACGGCTTGTCGGGCAACCCGGTCGAGTCTTGACGCCGGAAACGATCACGATATTCGTTGGGGCCGGTTCCTATTCGTCGCATGAATGCACGCCGCATTGTGTCGCGATTCGTGAATCCACAGAGTGCTGCGACGCATTTCAGAGGCTTGTCGGTATCTTCCAGCAGGCGTCGCGCCCGGTCGACGCGCGCCGTCTCGACGAAGTTGGCCGGCGTCATGCCCGCTTCCGCTTGAAAGACGCGAGTGAAGTTGCGTAAGCTCATGGCGGTTCGCACGGCAAGCATCTTCAACGTCAGTCGGAGTTGCAGATGTTCCAGGATCCAATGTTGCAGAGCTTGGACTCGCCCTTCCTTTGTGGCTTGCGCCGCAAGATGTGCGCTGACTTGCGATTGGCCGCCCGGCCGCTTCAGGAAGACGACCAGCCTGCGCGCGACTGAAAGCGCGAGGCCTTGACCATGATCATCCTCGATCAGCTTCAGTGCTAGGTCGATACCTGCAGCCACGCCCGCCGAGGTGCAGAGCGCGCCGTCTTGCACGAAGACTCGGTCTAGCGAGACTTTAGCTGCCGGGAACTTCTCCGCGAGTTCGGAGGTATGCTGCCAATGGGTTGTAACGTTGAGTCCGTCGAGAAGCCCCGCAGCGCCGAGAAAGAATGCCCCGGTGCCGTTCGCACTGTTGTTGCCATTGCTGAAACAGGAAGTTTGTCGAAGGCCGGGGAGCGTCTCGGTCTCAGTCAACCGGCGATTAGCTCGCAGGTGAAGCGGTTACAGAACCAGATTGGTGGAGCGCTCTTTGTCAGGACCGCTTACGGGACGACGACCACCGAACTCGGCAAGGTCGCAGTGCAGCAAGCCAGGCGGATTCTGGAAGCCAACGATCAGCTGCTTCGGCTTGGCGGCAACAATGAGGGGCCACAACCGCTGCGACTGGGGATCAGCACCCTGCTTGCCGACGATTTCATGAAGCGCCAGACCGCCGAGACGCTCGCCGATATCATCATTCACGCCGACCGGTCGCCTGCCATCATCAGGGGACTGATCGACGGCTACATCGACATTGCGTTTGTCTACAGCAATCCGCTGGTCGACGTGGAAGATGAGGTGACGATCGCCAACAAGGCCGAGGAGCGTTCGGTGTGGGTGCGGGCCCGGGATTTCGTGCTGCGGCCGGGCGCGCCGATTCCAATCCTCGCGTGGCCAGGCGATGACTGGATGATCCGTACCCTCACCAAGCACAACATCGCGTACAAGATCGTGTTCAGGAGTCCGAACCACCAGTTGCGGCTGGAGGCTGCGCAGACCGGCTTTGGCCTGACCGTTGTTCCCGAGCGAATGATCCCATCCTTCCTCGTCCCGGCCAAGGACTACTACCTCCCGGACCTGCCGGCCTACAAGCGCTTGCTGGTTGTCCGGCCCGGCGTCGAGGGGAGCCGTGTGACGGCGCTCGTGCAGCGCTTGTCGAGCCAGTTCTTCAATGCCGCAAGGGCGGCGCGGCAGGTGGTCGGCGCCTAGCAAGGACGGCATGTCACGTCGAGGCTGCCGCGTACGTGGGCGTGTCGAGATGGCACGGCGTCAGGGCGGTCGCATTCGCGGAGCGCTCCTTGCCGCCGAACAGGGCGACCTCGCCCACAACGGCGCTGGGTTTGAGATCGGTCAGAATAGCGCCGCAGCTGTTTCGCTCGGGCAGCCCGATCCGCCGCTCAGAACCACGATTGCGCTGTGGCCAGGCGGGAGCGGGAAAGGTGACGAGTGCAAGGGGGCGGGAAAGGATCGACTGCAACCGAAAGGGGCGCGGGGCCCGCCGGCTCTTCTCACACAATCGCCACCACCTCCGTGGACGCTACCCCAATCTACGGTTAAGCTGCATCGTTGCTGGAAAACTGGGTGAGGAGCTAGGTAGCATGACAAGCTTGGAAGCCGCCGATCTCTATGCCGAAAGGTTGACCACAGCAGAGAAGGCCATAGCCGGGATCGCAGACGGTGAGACAGTGTCCGCCGGCATGGCGATCGGTCAACCGCCGGCCCTGCTCGCCGCGCTTGCGAACAGGCTGCGGACGAACGACCTCAAGAGCATTCGCTTCTACTACAAGATTGCGATGGAGCCGCTGGCCAATTCATTGCTGGCCGAGGACGTGCTTGAAAAGATCGATGCGCACAGCTTCTTCGTCGGTGGCCCAGATCACGCGATCATCAAGCGTCAGGTCAAGGCCGGGCGCAAGCTGATGAGTTTCGTACCGGTACATTTCAGCCAGATCCCACGACTGTTCGAGGAGATCATTCGGCTGGATACCTTCGTCGTGACTGTTTCCCCCATGGACAAGGCCGGCTTCTTCTCTCTGGGCACGAACAACGATTTCTCGTCAGTGGCGGCTCGACGAGCAAAGCGGCTGATCGTCGAGGTCAATCGCCACATGCCGAGGATCTTCGGCCAATCGTCAATTCACGTAAGTGAAGTCTCCGCGATCATTGAGAATCATCTGCCGTTGATCGAGGCAGGCGTCGCGGAAGCCACGCCAGAAGGTAAGGCCATCGGCGATCTCGTCGCCCCCATGGTCCCGAATGGCGCGACGATCCAGCTCGGCATCGGCAAGATTCCGTCGGGCGTGGCGCTCGCTCTGCGGAAGCACGCAGATCTTGGTATCCACACGGAGTTGTTCTCGCCTGCGATGGCTGATCTCATCCGCAGGGGTGTGATTAACGGAAGCCGCAAGACGCTCCATCCACACAAACATGTCTTCACGGTTGCGTTCGGGACCACCGATTCCTACGCCTTCATGAACGACAACCCCGCTTTCGAGAGCTATCCGTCCTCATATGTCAACGACATCCGAACCATTGCCGCACACGACGATTTCATTTCGATCAATACCGCAATCGAGATTGACCTTTACGGTCAGGTAAACGCCGAGTTCATCGGCGAGCACGAATACAGCGGATCTGGCGGGCAGTTCGACTTCGTCAAAGGGGCTTCGCTGGCAAAGCGCGGCAAATCGATCATTGCCCTGCAATCGACGGCAAAGAAGGGCACGGTATCGAGCATAGTACCAAAGGTGTCGATGGTGACCGATGTGCGCATGGATGTCGAATGGGTTGTCACGGAACATGGCGCCGTGAACTTGCGCGGCAAATCAACCAAGGAGCGTGCTGATGCGTTGATCGGGATCGCTCACCCCGACTTCCGAGCCGAGCTTGCAGCCGCGGCTCGGGCAGTGACACTAATCTGAGGCTAATTGCCCATGCCGCTCATCCGGACTTCGCTTGCCGATGCCATTGGCACGATTGCGTTCGACCGCGACACCAAGCGCAATGCGTTGAGCGCTGAGTTGATTGCGGAGTGCATCGCTGCGTTTGACGAATTCAAGAATATGCATGCGCGTGCCGTCGTGCTGCGCAGCGTGACTGCGGGCAAGGTCTGGTCAGCAGGCCACGATATCGATGAACTTCCGAAGGCGGACGTCGATCCGCTTCCCTACAACGATCCGCTGGAGCAGTTGTTGCGTGCGGTGAAAGCCTTTCCGGCACCTGTCATCGCAATGGTTCAAGGCTCGGTGTGGGGAGGTGCCTGTGATCTCGTCATGGCATGCGATCTTGTTTATGGCGATGAGACCAGCTCTTTCGCCATTACACCCGCAAAGCTTGGCCTCCCCTACAACGTTGTCGGGCTCCTTAATTTCCTGAGTCGTCTGCCGCTCAACGTGGTCAAGGAGATGTTCTTCTCCGCAGATCCGATCGCGGCAGACCGGGCCGAACGCGTCGGCATCGTCAACCGCATCGTTCCGGCGGCAGAGCTGGAGCAGATCACTTACGCAATGGCGCGCACTTTCACCACGCGCTCGTCAGCGGCGATCGCGTCAGCAAAGGAATCGATCCGGGTACTGAGCGAAGCTACTCCAATCAATCCACAGACCTTCGAGTACCTGCATGGCTTGCGGCGCGGGGTTTATTTTGGTCCCGACTATCACGAAGGCGTCGCCTCCTTTCTGGAGAAGAGAAAACCGAAGTTCTGACTTCACGCCCCCGTCGGCGGCAACGTGAGGATATGGACGACTGCAAGGACACACGGGCCGATCGATTAAGACGCCCCTTCAATACTCACAATCACCAGACCCATGCAGGCGATCTGCTGTACGCCCAGCTTCCGGCGCCAGCACTGCAATGGTTAGCCAGAACCGGATGAACAGCGAAACAGTCGTGTCCGGGGCAGCGGGATGTTCGAGCGTGTCGACTGGCGATGCCAGCTTTGGCGAGATCGGCAACGATGGGATCGCAAGAGCGCGCGCGTCAAGTGTGTCATGTGCCGGCCTGGCGGCCGATCCTTTCCATGCGACGGGATATGGCGACCTACAGCCGAACGTCAGCTTCTTCTCGCAACACGGTCGTCGTCCACAGATGCCTCGCTGGGGCAGTGAGTCATTGGTATCAGCTGATGGAATCAGCAACGTTGCCGGTGCTTACGGCCACCATGCCGATGGCGTGCCATACAAGGTTGTCGCGGTGTGCAAGGTGACGTGCAGTTAATGACGCGAAGGTGGTGGGGCTGCTGGCGCAACAGATGCTGCACGCTGCTTTTGCTCTTTAATCGCGTCGCACCTTGCATTGTGCTCGCTTTTTGTTTTGAATAGATATCCCATTTCCCCCATGCAGCCACTAATAGCTGAGGTGCCGATCTGGTTGGCTGTCGCGCCGCTGCCACCGGCCGCGCGGGATACGCAAGTCGCCTTCGCCTGCTCAAACTCGACTTGTATGGCTGGATTATCTGCGAGCCGTTGACAGTCGACGCGCCCCCAGACCATGGGTTCCGCCGGCGCGGTTTCGGCCTGAGGCACACAACCGACGAGCAAGAGCGCGCTGCCAAGCGCAAATATGTACTTCATTGAAACCTCCCGCCGCGTCGCCAATGCGACCAATATCAGCGCAGTAATTTTAACCATTGCGTGGTTCTCTCCCCGGCCGGCGCGTTCCAGACGCAAGGGCATCGCGAGCTGATCGCCAACAGGGCCGCCGGTCATTCGGCGGCCTTTCTACTTGCTGAACCTTGGAGTGTGATCTCAATTATCTTCTTGGCGATCATCTCGGCCACTGGATCGCGGCGGTCGGTGATGCCGATGGCGCGCAAGGTTTGCGCGTAGGCCGCCGTCATGCGTCGGATTTCTTCCGGCTCCGCCGCTAGGTTTTGCAGCAACCGGTATAGCGACATGGCTAGTCTACCCGGGTGCGAAGCCGGCGAACTGCCGCGGCCGAGGCCTGAGTTGCGGCGGCTGCCACGGCCACTGCTGCGCCGGCGTGATCTGTCGTGGCAGAGCGGCGTATCGCCGATGCGCCGCGGCTCGCGCCACCTTCTTTTTCAGCGAGGGCTTTTTGGTCGGTGTCGGCTCGATCTGCGCGTAGGCGGCCAGCGGCCCTGCGGCAGCGGGCGATGCGTCCGCGTTCGAGACCGGTGGCGGAGGCGGCGGAGCCGCTACAGCCGTAGCTGAGGTCGGCGGGACGACAGTCGGGATGCTGGCGTCGATCACCACACGCTCCGGCCCCTTCCGGGTCGTGTTGATCCGGATGATCGACCTGTCGATGTCACCCCGTTGGGGCGGTTCGGCAGGCTTCGGCAGCATGACGTTGCTGACCAGGAGCAGTGCCAGAAGCACGCCACCGACTGTGACGAAATAACGAAGAATAGGCATGGCGCACCCAATCGACGATGTCCGGCCCCACGAAGGCGGTCCCGACCAAGCAGTCAAGGTCGGCCAGGACCGCGCTTGCCATCCAATGTCATCCACGGCCTGAACGGCGCGAAAGTGCCGAAAGTCACGACGCGTGGGGAGAGTTTGACGTGACGAATGGCACTACCGGGAACACGGATGACATTCGTCAATATCGCGACAGAGATGGATTCTCCGAAGGGGCCATCAATGATCGATATCGCAATTGCTGCCGTAGCCTTCGTCTCTGTCGCAATAGCCGCTACAGTTGCGGCTATGGATTATGGCGCCGTCGAACGTCATGTTGATGATCACGGTGCGGATCACGACGCCGCGCGGAGCAGCCCTGATCTGAGGTCGGGGTCGAGGTCACGCCGCCGCGACGGCTAATTGAATAGGCTGAGGCTCGTGCGGCGGAAAGCCAAGCGGAGCGCGTGGTGGAATAGGGGCGGCGCCCCACAACTAACCATCGGAGGCGTTTACCAATGATAGGTGCTGGTCTTTTTGCGGCGGCGATGCTGCTGGTCGTCTCGACGGTCGATGCTACCGCGTCCGAGAGGTCACCGAAGAGCTGGTTTTCAAGAGTTTCTTGCGGTGTGGTTCGGTATTACGTCGCCAAATACGATGCGAGCACAGCAGAGGCTTGGGCTAGGAACAACGGAGCGACGGACGCTCAAATCGAGGCCGCACGGCGATGCCTTGTCGGACAGCAATTGGCTGCTTCAAAGCACTAACAGTCACCACAACGTCGCATTCAACGCCAGCCTGAAAAAAGCGGCGGCGCGCGACAGCCTAAGCCGACGGGCCGGCCTGGGGACGGCTGCTTCAATGAAGTCGCCAGACAGGTGGATCGTGCGCGCGTCCGCAATCAAGATCATTGATGACGATTCACGTCCTCGTCCGGTATTTCATCCCGCGATTTGAGCGCGTAAAGTAGTGTAAGCATGCGGCGCTATCTTGTTCCGCAATTGAAACTTCGCAGCCGGTCCCCAGGCCGCCCGTTTTGACCGCAGGCAAGAGTTAGCTCGTGAACTCGACACGCCGCACTCCTTCAGGACTCGCCCAGAATTCTCGGCAGAATGCGGTGACATTCCCGCCCCAACTCGCCGAGACAATCGCCGAGAATGCCCGCCTCAAGACCATTGCCATCACCGTCATGCTTGAAATCGCTGTTCTCCGGGAACGGTTGGAGCCGCCGCTCGGCGAGTAAGGGCGTGGCCTGTACTCACAAAAGGGACGGCTCGGCCGAGGGGTAGTCTATGGGGTGGCCGAGCCGTCTAGAGAAGCCGAAGTGTGAGTTTCCGGCCAGCACGATGTGCGACTCCGATTCTGGCATTACGAGGGCGCGCGGTCCCGGCCTTTACTGCGTTCAGGGCTCCAAATCGTCCGAAATCCACGCCTCATCGCCTGCGACAATCATAGAGAATGTCAGCAGCGTCGTTATGCTGTAGATCGCTAAAATTGCTGGGATCATCCGAGTCATTCCGTCCGACCGCAATGAAGCTCGAGAGCGAAGTGCGCGGTCCATGATAATCCGGGGCTGGCGGATGAACCTATCAGGGACCGCGTTCCGCGCCGCTGGCGGGTGTTTCATAAGTAGCGAACGGTCAGAAAGGTTCCGGCAGGATTAAAAAACGTCGCGAACCACGAGTCCGGGCGTCTGCATCAATTGCCTGTGCGATGATCACGCGTACCCGTTTTGGGATAATAACTCGCACCGTAGGCATAACCCTCACCGCAGTGTCGGCCTATATTAGGGGTCTCAGATCATTGAGCTGCGGGAGCGCGAGTCCCGCTGTCGTCGCCGGCTCCTTTCCCATGCGGCCTTGATCTCAAACACCGCAACGATTGCCGACCACAAAGCCAGGCCCGCTACGCCCATCATGAAAAAATTTGCTTCAGTCATCAGACAAACCCACAATTTGGCCTCGCCCATGAACGGCTAACGCGGCATCCGGTTCCGCTGCGCGGTCAGAATTTGGGCGCGTGATGGGGCGGTGGTGCAGGATGCGAAGGCGAGGAGTGGCGTAGGAAAAGCACGCTACTCGGCGTCATAGCATGCATAACCATTTGGTTTGGTGCATATCGAGCGCACGAGCTGCACCGCGTGTCAGATCAATCGTCACCCCGCGCGCAAATGGACCTCGATCGTTGATTATGACAGTGACAGACTTTCCATTCTCGGGATTCATGAGCGTTACGCGCGACCCGAACGGCAGTGTGCGGTGTGCGGCCGTCAGGCCGCTCACGTCGATTACCTCACCATTCGCTGTACGTCGCCCCAAAGAATAGAAGCTTGCGACGATGTGCTGTCCCGAGCACGGGCTCTGAGGCTTTCGGGTATGCGCAAAAAACCAATCGAAGCCCCGACTGTGAGCGGGGGGCGCGATGAGCCATGCCGACACAAGGCCAACGCCGCAAAGTCGTCTGGCAGCCCGGCAGCTCATGTCGATTTGTCTTTGTAGGGCGCAACCATAGGAAAGGGGGCGTGGTCCCGGCCTGGCTGTGGACTGGGATAGGGGGCCGGGACCACGCTTGCCACCGCGCTTGGCCATCCAATGTCATCCACGGTCTGAACGGCGCGAAAGTGCCGAAAGTCATGATGCGTGGGGCTGATCTCTTTCCCGGGGACGGCTACCGCAGGCTTTCGGCGAGTAAGGGCGTGGCCGATACCCACGAAAAAGGACGGCCCGACCTTGGGGTAGTCTATGGGGTGGTCGGGCCGTCAAATGCCGGCGCCCACGTGTGAGAAGGCTCCAAGCCACGTGATCACGGATTACGATTCTGGCATCATGAGGGCACGGTCACAGCCTTGGGCTGGCCGATGGTCTGGGACTGCGCTGGTTACTGCGCCAGCATGGCTATCCCAATGATGATGAGTGGACTCAGTCCGATCAACACAACGCAAACGCTGGAGAGAACAGTACTGCCCATCGAACTACCCTTTGAAAATTGGAATCCTACGCAAGGTAGAACTCGGTAGGCCAGTGCAGTTTGTGCCAACGGCGTGGCATTCATTCGTCCGAAATCCGCGTCTCGTCGCCTGGGACAATCACGGAGAACGCGAGCAGCGTCGTTATGCTGTAGATCGCTAAAATTGCTGGAATCATCCGAGTCGCCCCGTTGGGCGGCAATGAAGCCCCGAAGCGAAGTGCATGGTCCGTGATGACGGGGGCTGGCGGATGAACCATCAGAGACCGCGCTCCGCGCCGCTGTCCCTTTACTGCGCCCGTGCTCTCCTCTCCATTGCAGAGAATCTGCCGAAGGTCACTTCTCAGTCCTTTGGATTATGACGAACGTTATCTTTTATGAACGTCAATTGAACAACCAGCTCCGAAAAATTCCGCGTTTCGTCGTTCGCTTGCCTTCGTGAAACCATCAATTTGTCTCGGCCGACCATTCGAATTGATGCGCGTGATTCACGGGAAACACGCTGATATGGAGAAAATGCTTATGTTGAATCGTCGGGCTATCATGACACTTGTCGTGAGCACGAGCCTATTGGCAACCGCAGGGTTGGCCGTGGCCAAGAACGCCCACCACAATAACGGCCATAACCTTCTTGGTGAGAAGATTCACAAGAACGGGAAGCATGAAATCGGAAAGATCGGCAACAACGCCGTCGTTGCCGAAGTTAGCAATGACAAGGTGGTGGGAATGAGCGCCGGCAATTTGCCGGCGCAGAAGGTGAAATCCAGCAAGAAGATGGCGGGGGCCGACACGACGCAGGTTGCCGCGAACGGTCCGATTAAGCTTGCCCAGGTGGGCGATTACTACGCGTACTGCTTCGATACCGGCATTGACGTGGAGTGCTATTGGTACCCGGCGACTGACGTGATCGTAACCGATCCGTGGTCGCCCTATCCGTATTGAGTTCCAAGTCCAAGTATCGGCCCGCGGCGGATGCTCGTCGCCCCCAAAACGAATGAGGTCGCCAATTTTGGCGGCCTCTGCTCGTCGAAAGACTTAGCGCTTGAGCTTGCCCAGCGCGTAGCCGGGATGGCCGGAAACGGATCCGTTGGTCTGCATTTGCCCGCAACAGTCGGAAAGCATCCGCCGCGTCCTTAGACTTTTGCTCTCTCGACAAGATCATCCCCGGAGGGCGTGGTCCCGGCCTTGGGACAGTCCTAGGGTTGGCCGAGACCGCGCTCGCCACCGCCGCTGGCCATCCAATGTCAACGCACGACTGGATGCCGCGGGAGTGTCGAAAGTCATATAGAGCGTAGTTGCTCCACCGAGCGGGGCGCCAGCCGCAGCCGCTCATTGATACGCGAGAGTTAAACACGTGATGAGGTAGATCGTCCCGGCGACCACCAACGCGGTGACGCCAATCGAGAAAAGGACGCGCCACACGGTAGAGGTCATTTCTTGGCCTTGAGCCCCCGATCTCGACCAGCGAAGGCCGTGCCGCGTCAATCTCACTGAAAGGCGGCACCACACAAGGGGTTCAAAAGGGACATGCATCACAATGGCCCGTCACCGCGTGCGGCACCGGAAGCAAACGTAATGGTAGGAGCTGTTCGTTTGATTCTCCGGCATCATAAAAGAGAAACGGCGCCATTGCGGGCGCCGTTTGATTGATTTGCTTCAGAATCCGCGCTGCGGACGCACTATGGGTGCATTTGCGGAAAGCCGCCTCTACCTCAAGTACTTGCGTCGAATCTCTAAATTGACTCAATCAGCTTATTCACGAGGTGTTCAGCCTCACACTCGTAGTTTAACCTCTGAGAGGAGAGGTTTATGAACCTAGCTGGGCCATCGCTGCGCCGACCTCTGACCGTTGTAGTCGCAATACTAGCGGTCGCGCTGGCCTCAATTCTGGGGCTGCAGCGGATGCCCAAAGACGTGCTTCCGAACCTGAACGTCCCGACAATCTACGTTGCGCAAGCCTACGGAGGCATGGACCCGGCTCAGATGGAGGGCTACCTCGCGTTCTATTTCGAATATCATTTCCTCTACATAACCGGAATCCAGCACGTCGAGTCGAAGTCGATCCAGGGCGCGGCCCTGTTGGAACTGCAGTTCCATCCCGGCACGGATATGTCGCAGGCGATGGCGGAGACCGTCGCCTATGTGAACCGCGCGCGGGCGTTCATGCCGCCCGGCACGTTGCCGCCGTTCATCACGCGCTTCGACCCGGGCAGCGTTCCGGTGGGACATCTGGTGTTCTCTAGCGAGACCCGCTCGATCGAGGTGTTGCAGGACGCGGCGTTGAACCTCGTGCGACCGCTGTTCGCGACCCTGCCGGGCGTATCTGCTCCGCCTCCGTTCGGTGGCAACGCGCGCAGCGTCGTGGTCAACCTGAAACCGGAGCGGCTGCGTTCCTATCATATGAGTCCTGAAGACGTCGTTGCCGCAATTAGTGCTGCCAACGTCGTGAGCCCGTCGGGGAACGTGACGATCGGTGGCAGCTATCCGCTGGTGCCCGTCAATTCAGTCGCGGGCGACGTCAAAGCCCTCGAAGCCGTACCCATCAAGAACGGCAAATTCCCCGCCGTATTCGTCCGCGACTTGGCGGAGGTCGTTGACAGTTCGGACATCGTGACGAGTTACGCGCTCGTCAATGGCAAGCGGGCCGTCTACGTGCCCGTGACAAAGCGGGCAGACGCCTCGACGATCGATGTCGCAACACTTGTCAAGGACAGTCTGCCGCGTTTCCAGGGCGTCCTCCCGTCTGGCGTGACGGTCAGCTACGAGCTCGACCAATCGCCCTATGTCACCCGCGCCCTGGCGGGGCTGCCCATCGAGGGCGTGATCGGGGCTTTGTTGGCCGGGCTCATGGTGTTCCTGTTCCTGCGCAGCGCGCGCAGCGCCTTGATCGTGATCCTTACCGTGCCTCTCGCGCTGCTCGCCGCCATTCTCGCGCTTTGGCTCGCCGGCCAGACCATCAACATCATGACGCTTGGCGGCTTGGCCCTGGCCGTCGGCATCCTTGTCGACCAGGGGACCGTCTGTGTGGAAAACATCCACGTCCACAGGGCCACAGGCAAGGGCATCGCCCGGGCCATCTACGACGCGACGCTCGAAACAGCCGGGCCGCAACTGCTCTCCATGCTTTGCGTCGTTGCGATGTTTACTCCGGCCCTGTTGATGACAGGCGCCGTCCGGGCGATGTTCCTGCCGCTGGCGATTGCCGTCGCATTCGCCATGGCGGCCTCTTATCTTCTGTCGACCAGCCTGGTGCCGGTGCTCGCGGTCTGGCTGCTGCGGAGCTGCACCGCCCACGTCGATGGAAGCCCGTTCGCTAGGCTTCGAACCCGCTATGCCGATACGCTGCAACGATTAGTCCCGCGACGCGGGCCGCTTGTCCTGGCCTATGCGGCGACAACTCTCGCTGTCGTCGTTCTCGTCGGCGGCCGGCTCGGAACGGAAATTTTTCCGCGCGTGGATGCCGGGCAGATGCAAGTGCGCTTGCGTGCGCCTGCCGGCACCGACATCGATGGAACCGAAGCTCTGGCGCGCCGCGCGCTGGAAGTGATCCGGAACGATGTCGGGACGGATAACGTCCGGACCTCACTCGGATTAGTCGGCGTCCATGGCTCTGCCTATCCGATCAACCTGCTTTATTTATGGAACGGCGGTACTGAAGATGCGGTGTTGCAGGTGCAGTTGAGGCCGGGCACGACCCTGACCGGAGCGCTTGAGGAGCGCCTGCGCAGGGATTTTGCCTCCCAAATTCCGAGCGCCGGTTTTTCGTTCGAACCCGTCGATCTGATCTCCCGGGTGATGAGTCTCGGCGCGTCCGCGCCGATCGAGGTCTCGATCGGCGGGCCGGTGCTCGCCAGCAACCGGGCCTTCGCCGAGATGATCCGGGCACGGCTAGCGGAAATCCCGCAACTGCGCGACGTCCGCTTCGGCGCGCCGCTCGACTACCCGACCGTGAACGTTGCGATCGATCGCGAACGGGCCGGAATCCTGGGCGTCGACATGCGGCAGGCCTCGCGCGCTCTGGTGCCTGCCACATCGTCGAGTCGGTTCGTCGTGCCCAACTACTGGGCCGACCCTGAAACTGGCATCACTTATCAGGTGCAGGTTCAGATCCCGCAGCAACTCATGACCTCGCTCGACGAGGTCGGCAATCTCACAATCAAGCAAGAGAACGGCGAATCGGTCTTGTTGCGCAACGTCGCGCGGATCAGCGAAGGGAACGCGCCCCGGGAATATGACCGCTACAATGGCCAGCGTTTCATCATGGTCCAGGCCGGGCTTGCGCCCGGCGAGGACATCGGCTCAGCGTCGCGGCTGGTGTCGCATGCCCTCGCCGATCTCGGCCCGCCACCGGCGAAGGTTTCGGTGACCGTGCGCGGCGCGGTGGTGCCGATGGGCGAGATGCTGGAGGCCTTTGGGCGCGGCATGGCGCTGGCGGTGATCGCGATCTTCCTTTTGCTCACCGCTTATTTCCAGTCGATCAGGCTCGCGCTGATCACGTTGTCGACCGTTCCGGCGGTTCTCGCCGGAGTAGCGCTGGCGTTGGCGTTGACCGGTACGACGCTGAACGTCCAGTCGGTCATCGGCGCGATTATGGCGGTCGGGGTCGGCGAGGCGAACGCCATCCTGCTGGTCAGCTTCGCCGAGACATCGCGCCGAAAAGGTGCGACCGCTATCGAGGCGGCGCTCGAGGGAGCGAGGGGCCGGCTGCGGCCGATCCTTATGACCAGTATTGCGATGATCGCCGGCATGCTGCCGATTGCCTTGGGCTGGGGTGAGGGCAGTGGCGAAATGGCGCCGCTGGCACGCGCAGTGGTCGGCGGGCTCGCCTTCGCAACGCTGGCGACACTCATTGTGCTGCCCTTCGCATTTGCGCTGGTCCAAGGCCGAGCCCATCGCCGTTCGGCATCGCTCTATCTTCAGGGAGGCGGCGTAGCTCCGAAATCCGCATGAACCGAACCTCTTCGCCAGTGGTGCGTCGATGAACCTCGTGACATTCGCGCTGATCAGACCTGTCACCATCGTCGTGACGGTGGTCGCGGTGGCACTGCTGTCGCTGCTGGCCTGGCAACAAATGCCAAAGGACGTGTTTCCGACGCTGAACGTTCCGACGATTTATGTCGCGCAACCGTTCGGCGGCATGGATCCGGCGCAGATGGAAGGCTATCTGACGTACTATTACGAGTACCACTTCCTTTACATGGCGGGCGTCGAGCACGTCGAGTCGAAGTCCATCCAGGGCGCAGCGATCATCAAGCTACAGTTTCATCCCGGCACCGACATGTCGCAGGCGATGGCGGAGACGGTCGCCTACGTGAATGCCGCCAAGGCCTTCATGCCCTACGGCACCTTGCCGCCGTTCATCACGCGCTTCGATGCCGGCAGCGTTCCCGTCGGCAATCTGGTCTTCTCCAGCGAGACGAGGTCCGTCAACGAGATTCAGGACGCGGCGTTGAACCTGGTTCGCCCGCTGTTCGCGACGCTGCCGGGGGTCTCCGCTCCGCCACCGTTCGGCGGCAGCGCCAGGACCATCGTCGTCAAGCTGAAGCCCGAACGGCTCAAGTCCTATCAGATGTCACCCGACGACGTCGTCGACGCGATCACCAAAGCCAACCTGGTCAGTCCGTCGGGCAACATGATGCTGGCCGGCATGTACCCAATGGTCCCGCTCAACGCCGTCGCGGCGAACGTCAAGGACCTCAACGCGGTGCCGATACATCCCGGCGCCTTGCCGACGGTCTTCGTGCGCGACGTGGCGGACGTGCAGGACGGTGCCGACATCGTGACGAGCTACGCGCTCGTCGATGGACGGCGCACCGTCTACATCCCGGTCACCAAACGCGCCGACGCCTCAACGCTGTCCGTCGTCGACGAGGTCAAGCGCAACATCGCCAAATTCCAGACCGTGCTTCCGAGCGATGTGAAGGTCAGCTACGAATTCGACCAATCCCCCTATGTCAGCCATGCGCTCTCCGCCTTGACGCTGGAAGGTATTCTTGGCGCAGCGCTGACCGGCTTGATGATCCTTCTGTTCCTGCGCGACGCGCGCAGCGCCTTGATCGTGGTCGTCAATATCCCGCTTTCGCTGATGGCCGGCATCTTCGCACTCTGGCTCAGCGGCCAGACGGTCAACATCATGACGCTCGGTGGTCTGGCGCTGGCGGTCGGCATCCTGGTCGATGAGGCCACCGTCTGCCTGGAGAACATTCACGTGCATCTCACGCGCGGCAAGGGTCTCGCCCAGGCGGCCTGTGACGCCACCGTGGAAACGGTGGGGCCGCGGCTCTTGGCGATGCTGTGCATCGTGGCGATGTTCACCCCCGCGCTGTTCATGGTCGGAGCCGCCCGCGCGATGTTCACGCCGCTTGCGTTGGCCGTCGGCTTCGCCATGATCGGCTCGTACTTGCTGTCAAGCACGCTGGTCCCGATCCTGTCGGTCTGGCTGCTGCGCGGTCACGAGAACCCGACGCCTGGCACCGAGCGCTTCAGGGGTCTTCAGGAAGCCTACGCGCGACGCCTGAACTCGCTGGCGCCGGCCAGGTTGCTGATGGCGGGTTACCTGGTCGCGTCAGTGGTCGTGATTGTTCTGGTCGGAAGCCGTCTCGGCACCGAGATCTTCCCGCGGGTCGATGCGGGGCAGATGCAGGTACGGTTGCGCGCGACCGCCGGCACCCAGATCGACGGCACCGAAAAGGTCGCGCTGCATGCCCTCGATATCATCAAGCGAGACGCCGGAGCGGACAACGTCCTGATCTCCCTCGGCCTGCTCGGCGTCCACGGATCGAACTTCCCGATCAATTTCGTGCATCTGTGGAACGGCGGCCCCGAAGAGGGCGTCCTCCAGGTCCAGCTGCGAAAGGGCACCGGCGTGCGTATGCGGGACCTGGAGGAGCGTCTCCGCAAGGATTTTGCCGCCGAGATCCCGACGGCGAGCTTTTCGTTCGAACCTGGCGACATCGTGAGCCGGGTCATGAGCCTCGGGGCCTCGACGCCGATCGAAGTGGCGGTCAGCGGCTCGGACCTCGCCGAGATCCGCCGCTTTGCCGAGAAGGTGAAGGATCGACTGAGCGCGATCGGCCAACTGCGCGACGTTCAGTTCGGTCAGTCGCTGGACTATCCGACGGTCGACGTTGCGGTGGATCGCGAGCGCGCCGGGATCCTGGGCGTAGATATCCACCAAGTGTCCCGTGCGCTGATTCCGGCGACATGGTCCAGCCGTTTCGTCGTCCCCAACTACTGGGCCGATCCCAACAGCGGCGTCGCCTATCAGGTGCAGGTGCAGATCCCGCAACAGCTGATGACCTCGCTCGACGACGTCGGCAACCTGTCGGTTCTCGAACACAAGCAAAAGGAAATGGACAAGGTCGAAAAGGACAAGAAGGCCCCCAAGCTGGAGAAGATGCACCCGGACGAGAAGGACGTTCTGCTGCGTAACGTTGCCCAAATCAGCGAAGGCACCGCGATGTCCGAATACGATCGCTACAACATGCAGCGACTGATCACGGTCAAAGCCAATCTCGGCACCGGCGATCTCGGCTCGGCCTCACGGCTGGTCTCGAAGGCGCTGGTCGATCTTGGCCCACCGCCGCCGAAGGTCTCGGTGGCCGTGCGCGGCGAGGTGGTGCCGATGCAGGAAATGATGCAGGGGCTGGGACGCGGCATGGCGCTTGCCGTGGTTGCGATCTTCCTGCTGCTGACCGCCTATTACCAGTCGGTGAGGCTCGCATTGATCACCGTGTCGACGGTTCCCGCGGTGCTGGCCGGGGTCATCGTGGCGCTCTGGCTCACCGGGTCCACACTCAATATCCAGTCGTTCATCGGCGCCATTATGGCGATCGGCATCGGCGAGGCGAACGCCATCCTACTCGTGACCTTTGCCGAGAATGCGCGCCGCGACGGCACCAGCGCGGCCGAGGCCGCGGTGGAAGGCGCGCGAAGCCGGCTGCGTCCGATCCTGATGACTAGCGTGGCGATGATCGCCGGCATGACGCCGATGGCGCTCGGCCTGGGCGAGGGGGGCGGCCAAATGGCGCCGCTCGGCCGCGCGGTGGTCGGCGGGCTCGTTTTCGCCACGCTCGCGACCCTCGTTGTGCTGCCGTTCATTTTCGCGCTTTCACAGCAGCGGGCCCATCGTCGGTCCGGATCGCTTCATCCCGCTGACGATCGCAGCCCGCACTACGAACCAGCCATTTCAAGCCAGGGTGAGGTCATATGAAGGAATTGGTCCCCGTGCCGCTCGCGGCTGTTCTGTGCATGTCGGCGTTCCTGTCCGGTTGCGAACAATCGGTGCCCGGGCCCGCCGCCGCGAATCCCGCACCGGCGCCGCGCCTGGTGAAGATCGTCCACCCTCACAGGGGAGAGGCGCATCGCTACCTGACGCTGCCGGCCGAGGTCCATCCGTTGTATCAAGTGACCTTGTTTACCAAGGTCGCCGGATATCTGGATACGCTCACCGTGGATAAGGGCGACGCAGTCAAGAAAGGCGACTTGATCGCCAATATCGACGTGCCGGAGTTGCAGGTCGAGAAGGTCAAATACGCCGCCGAACTCGATCTGGCGACGGCTACACTACAGCAGATTGAAGCTGCCGCGTCGAAGGCGGGCCAGGGCGGTGATGATACCGACAAAAATCTCGCGGTGGCCCGCGCCAAACTGAATGTCGCCAAGGCCAACGTCAAGAACACCGAGACGATGCTGAATTACGCGCGCATCAGCGCGCCGTTCGATGGTGTCGTGACCAAGCGCTACGTCGATCCGGGCGCGTTCATCCCGGCGCCGAACGCCGCCGACACGCCCGAGGCCGCGGCAATCGTGAACCTTACCGATTTTGCGACGCTGCGCATCCAGATCCCGGTTCCCGAGACCGAAGTGCCACACATCACCATCGGGCAAAACGTGGTAATGACGACCGACGACCTGCCGGGTAAGCGCTTCGAGGGCACCGTGACCCGTTATTATCAGGCGTTGGACCGGCACACCAAAACCATGCTGACCGAAGTTCAGATGCCCAATCCAAAGCTGGAGCTGCGTCCCGGTATGCTGATGAGCGCGCGGATCGACATCGAGCAGAGGCACGACGCGCTTCTGCTGCCGGCATCCGCCCTGGTGAAGGAAAAGACCGGCACGTTCGTGTTCACCGCAGTCAACGCCAAGGCCAAGAAGGTGCCGGTGAAAGTCGGCTTCAGCGACGGACCCGAGGTTGAGATCGTGAGCGGCGTGGCGCAGGGCGACGCGGTGCTTGCGGGTCAGCAGGGGTTGCAGGACGGAGATGCCGTCATGACCGACGGTGCGAGCTAGATAGATAATCGGTTCTCCGATGGCAAAATGGATCTGGGTTTCACTTGTCCTTCTCCTCTTCGGCGCGGCCGGTTGGTGGTATTTCGATTCCCAATCGGGGGCAACGATGACGGCTTCCGAAGAGGCGCGTGGCTCGGGGACCGGGCGCGGCGGCGGAGGTGGCGGTCGACGAGGCCGGCACCGGCAGGGCGGGCCCGTCGTTGTGACCACGGCATCGGTGAGCCGTCAGGACGTTCCGATTCATGTGGACGGTATCGGAACTGTTCAGGCCTACAATACCGTCACCGTTCGCGCCCGGGTCGATGGGCAGCTCGACAAGGTGATCTTCACGGAAGGACAGGACGTCAAGGCCGGTGACGCGCTTGCGCAGATCGATCCGCGTCCCTACCAGGCGCGGCTGAGCCAGGCGCAGGGGGTGAAGGCCAAGGACGAGGCGCATCTCGCCAACGTCAGGCTGGATCTGGAGCGCTACGTCAAGCTCGGCGAATTCGCCACGCAGCAAAGCGTTGACACCCAAAAGGCGCTGGTCCGGCAACTGGAGGCGTCCTTGGAGACCGATCAGGCCAATGTCGACTCGGCCGCGCTCGAGCTTGACTACACAACGATCAGGGCCCCGATCACCGGCCGCGTTGGTGTCCGGCTGGTCGACGAGGGCAATATGGTCCGCGCGGCGGAGGCGACCGGCATCGTGGTGATAGCTCAGCTTCAGCCGATTTCCGTGACGTTTTCACTGCCTCAGCAAAATCTCACCGCAATCAATGACGCGCTGGCGAAGAGCAAGGTCCGGGTGACGGCCGTCGATGCCGACGGCAAGACGGTTCTCGAAGAGGGTGATCTCGTGGTCGTCGATAACCGCATCGATGCGCAGACCGGGACGATCCGCCTGAAAGCGACCTTCGCCAACCCGAACCGCCGGCTCTGGCCCGGTCAATTCGTCAACGTCCGGGTCCAGCTCGATACCAGGCGCGATGGCACGGTGATCCCGACCACCGCAGTCCAGCGCAATGACGGCGGGACCTTTGCTTATATCGTGGGTCCGGGCGACAAGGCTGAGCTTCGCCCGATCCGCGTCGGACAGGTGGCGGGTCCGACCGCCCTGGTGGAATCCGGTTTGGAGGTCGGCGAGAAGGTCGTGATCAACAGTCAGGAGCAGCTTCGGCCGGGAGTGACCGTCATTCCAACCGAGGAAACCGGCGAAGCTAAGTTGGAGGCGCCGGTCAGCGTCGGGTTAGGCGAGTCCATCAGGGCCGCTCCGGCGGTGCCCTCGCGCCGTGAAACGGCAGACGATGCCGCGAAGGGAGACGAGTCCGGCAACCGCCGTGGAAATCGGAGATGAGCGTCTCGGCACCATTCATCGCCCGACCGATAGCGACATCGCTGCTCAGTATCGCCGTCCTCCTGGTCGGCTGGCTTGGTTTTCGTCTGCTTCCGGTCTCGTCGCTGCCCGAGGTCGATTTTCCAACCATCCAGGTCTTGACGCAGTTGCCCGGAGCCGGGCCGGACACCATGGCCCCGCTGGTCACGACGCCGTTGGAGCAGCAGCTTGGGCAGATCGCCGGGCTGACGCTGATGACCTCGACGAGTTCGTTCGGGATCAGCGTAATCACGATGCAGTTCAGCCTGGAGCGGGACATCGATTCGGTTGGCCAGGATGTACAGGCCTCGATCAATGCCGCAGGGGCTTTTCTGCCCGCTAATCTGCCCTACCCGCCGATCTACAAGAAGGTCAACCCGGCCGATCAGCCGATCCTCATCCTGGCGCTCACCTCGGACTCGCTGCCGATCACCAAGGTGAACGACGTCGCGGATACCGTGCTGGCGCAGAAGCTCAGCGAGGTGAGCGGCGTCGGCGCCGTCACGCTGCAGGGCGGCCAGAGGCCGGCCATCCGTGTCCAGGTCAACCCCGTCCAGCTCGCGGCCTACCGGCTCAGCCTGGAAGAGGTGCGTGCGGCGCTGGCGCGGGCCAACGTCGCGCAGCCGAAGGGCAGCTTCGACGGACCGCGTCAGGCGTTCATGATTGGAGCGAACGACCAGATCCTGGCGCCAGAGGCTTATGCCAACGTGATCCTGGCCTACCGCGATGGCGCCCCGGTCAGGGTTCGCGACGTTGGAACCGCTGTCTCGGGACCGGAGAACACCAAGGTGGGAGCCTGGTTCAACGGGCGCCCGGCCGTGCTTCTCGACATTCAGCGCCAGCCTGGTGCGAACATCATCCAGACCGTCGACCGCGTTCGCGAACTGCTGCCGAGGCTGCGCGCGGCGCTGCCGCCCGACATCCGGCTCGCCATATTGTCCGACCGCACCGAAATGATCCGGGCGAGCATCGCCGAAGTCGAGCGCACGCTGGTTCTCACCATCGCGCTCGTCGTCCTTGTCATCTTCCTTTTCCTTCGACGATTCTGGGCGACAGTAATTCCGAGTATCACCATGCCGTTGTCGATCGTCGGCACTTTTGGCGTCATGCATCTTGCCAAGTTCAGCCTCGACAATCTCTCTCTGATGGCGTTGACCGTCGCAGCCGGATTCTTGGTCGACGACGCCATCGTCATGATCGAAAACATCGTGCGCCACATTGAAGACGGCGAAACGCCACTCCAGGCTGCCTACAAGGGCGCGCGCCAGATTGGGTTCACGATCGTCTCTCTCACCGTATCGATGATCGCGGTCTTCATACCGTTCCTGTTCATGGGTGGCATCGTCGGGCGGCTGTTCCGAGAATTCTCGCTGACGTTGTCTGCCGCCGTCGTGGTGTCGGCGATCGTCTCTCTGACCCTCACACCGATGATGTGCGCCCGCCTGCTGACGCCTGGGGCGGTGGCGACCGCCGGCAGCTGGCTCGCCGGACCCGAGCGGGCATTCTTGGCGGCGCTACGATTTTATCACAGCAGCCTCGCCTGGGTGATGCGCCACGAGACTGCGACCCTTGCGGTCGCTATCGCGACCCTTGTTCTGACCGTCGTGCTCTATGCGACGATTCCGAAAGGCTTCTTGCCGGCGCAGGATATCGGCGTGATCGTTGCCACCACCGATGCTGGACCGGAAATTCCGTTCAGCAAGATGGCGGCGCTGCAAGCGAAGGCGGCCGAGTTCGCCTTGAACGACCCCAGCGTCACCGGCGTCGATTCCTTCGTCGGCGTCGGGGTCGTGAACTCGACACCCAATACGGGCCGCATGACCATCGTCCTCAAGCGACGCGGCGATCGGACCGAAACCGCTGACGAGATCATCCGCCGGCTCCGCACCGCCCTGGCGCAGGTCGCGGGACTTTCGGTTTACCTGCAGCTGGCGCCGGAGATTCAGATTGGCACCCGGGCGACCCGCACGCAGTATCAATACATCCTGGTCGATGCCAATCCGGCGGAGCTCGCGCTTGCGGCACCGCTTTTGCTCGAGCGCTTGAAGGTAAGCCCTGCGCTCCGCAACGTCGCCAGTGACCAGCAAACCGGTGGGCTTGTTGCCGACGTGGTTGTCGACCGCGACCAGGCCGGGCGGCTCGGCGTGCTCCCACAAACCATTGACGACACGCTCTACGATGCGTTCGGACAGCGCCAAGTTTCGACGATATACACGCAGCAGAACCAATATCACGTGGTGCTCGAGGTTGCGCCCGAGTTCCAGCTGGATCCCGCCGATCTGAAACGCCTTTACGTCCCCTCGAGTGCGGGCGTTCAGGTGCCGCTGGAAAGCTTTGCCACCATTCGCCTCGGAAACGGTCCGCTCGCGATTCAGCATCAAGGTCTTTTCCCCTCAGTGACTATATCCTTCGATGCAGCGCCCGGCGTCTCGCTGGAGGAGGCGATAACGGCGGTGCGGGCAGCCGAGCGCGCCATCGACATCCCGGAATCCGTTGTTGGATCCTTTGCAGGCGAGGCAGCCGAATTCCAGGAATCCCTTTCCAGTCAGGTGTGGCTGATCCTGGCGGCGGTGGTCGCCGTCTACATCGTGCTGGGTGTGCTCTACGAGAGCACGATCCACCCGATCACGATCATGTCGACGCTGCCCTCGGCGGGTATTGGCGCATTGATCGCGCTGATGCTCGGCGGCTACGACCTGTCGCTGATGGGCGTGATCGCCATCCTTCTGCTGATCGGGATCGTGAAGAAGAATGCGATCATGATGATCGACTTTGCTCTCGCCGCCGAAAGGACCGCGGGCCTGGCGCCGGCGGCCGCCATCTTCGATGCCTGTCTGAAGCGATTCCGCCCGATTATGATGACCACGATGGCCGCGCTGTTGGGAGCGGTGCCGCTGGCGCTTGGCTCAGGACCGGGTTCGGAGTTGCGTCGGCCACTTGGCATTGCCATCATCGGCGGCCTGCTGCTGAGCCAGTTCCTGACGCTCTACACTACGCCGGTGATCTATGTGGCGCTCGATCGCGCGCGGCGGGCGGTCAGGAGCACCGCGTGGCGGCCGGCACCGAAGCCGGCGGGGTGAGGAGAAACCGGACGTGGGATTTTTCGACCTCTGCCTGAGGCGACCGGTCGGTGTTGGCCTACTCATGTTCGCCCTGCTGACGAGCGGTGCACTGGCATTCCACTTCCTGCCCCTGGCGTCGCTGCCTCGTGTCGATTATCCGACGATCGTGGTGAGCGCGGCACTTCCCGGGGCCGATCCAAAGACGATGGCGGCGACCGTCGCCGCGCCCCTCGAACGGCGGCTCGGGCAGATCGCCGGCGTGAGCGAACTCACCAGCACCAGCCTGCCCGGCCTGAGCACGATCGTCGTCCAGTTCGACCTCAGCCGCTCGATCGACGCCGCTGCACGCGACGTGCAGGCGGCGATCAACGCCGCCTCAAGCAGTCTGCCGTCCGGGATGTCGCATCCGCCGACCTGGCGCAAGAACAACCCATCCGCTTCTCCTGTGCTGATCCTGGCGCTCACCTCCGACGCGTTGCCGTCCGGGGCGGTATATGAAGCCGCGGATACGATACTGGCGCAGCAACTGTCGCAGATCAAAGGCGTCGGCCAGGTGACCGTCAACGGATCCGAGAAGCCGGCGGTGCGCGTGCAGGTCAATCCGGGCGCGCTTGCGTCCATGGGCCTCGGGCTTGAGGACGTGAGAACCGCGCTGAACGCCGCCAACGCCGCCGGGCCGAAGGGTCGCGTCGAGAGCCCGGCCGGGTCTTTCGTGCTGCGCGTCAACGACCAGTTGCGGAAGGCCGAGGAGTACAAATCCGTCATCGTCGCGACGCGTGCGGGTACGCCGGTTCGCCTGGATACAGTCGCCTCGGTGATCGACAGCGTCGAGAACGTCCGTACCTCTGGCTGGTACAACGGCAAAGCCGCCGTGCTGGTCTTTGTGTTCACGGAAGCCAACGCCAATGTCATTGAGACCGTCGACCGCGTCCGCGCGCTGATGCCGACGCTGCAAACGTGGCTGCCTCGCGCCGTCGACGTCGCGGTGATGATCGACCGCACCGAGACGATCCGGGCCAGTGTCCGCGAAGTCGAGCTTTCGCTTCTGATCAGTATCGGGCTGATCGTCGCGACGGTGTTCCTCTTCCTGAGAAGGCTGTGGGCGACCATGGCCGCTGCCGTCACGATCCCGCTGTCCATCGCCGGCACCTTTGCGGCGATGTATCTGATCGGCTACAGCGTCGACAATCTGTCGCTGATGGCGCTGACCATCGCGACCGGTTTCATCGTCGACGACGCCATCGTGGTGGTCGAGGCGATAAGTAAACAGCGGGAGGCAGGCGAGGCGCCGCTCGCAGCGGTCCGCAAGGCCGCCGGCCAGATCGGCTTCACGGTCCTCTCGATCAGCGTCTCGCTGATCGTGGCATTCACGCCGCTGCTTTTCATGAGCGGAATGATGGGCCGCCTGCTCCGCGAGTTCTCGGTGACCCTGGCAATCGCCATCGCGATCTCCGCGCTGGTGGCGTTGACCCTGATCCCGGTCATGGGCGCCTACCTCGCCAATGCCGGGCGGCAGGCTGCAACGCCGGTCGGCGGAGGACGCCTGTCAGGCTGGCTTGTCGCCTTGTATAAGCGGGCCCTCACGTTGACGCTTCGTCACCGCGCGCTGACGCTGGCGAGCCTCGGCGTAACCGTGCTCGGCACGGTGGCGCTGTGGATGGTCATGCCCAAGGGTTTCTTTCCCCAGCAGGACATCGGCACCATCGTCGCCATAGCCGAGGCGCCCGCCTCCATTTCATTCCGGGCCATGACCGATCGCCTGCAGGCGGTGATGCGCATGACCATGGATGATCCGGCTGTCGCCAGGGTAGGCAGCTATACCGGTCAATCAGGTGCCGCTCCCAATCAGGCGCGCCTGTTCGTCGCCTTAAAGCCGCTGGCGGAACGCAAGGTCGGAACCATCCAAGTCATCAACCGCCTGCGCCGCCAGGCCCGCGAACTGCAGGGGGTCACGCTCTTCATGACGCCGGACCAGGAACTGCGCATTGGCGGACGGGTCTCCAAGGCGCTGTATCAGTTCACCCTGACCGGCCCCGATGTGGCCGAGCTGGAGACCTGGGTCGGCCGCCTGGTTGAAAACTTGAAGCAGTCGCGGGAGCTGCGGGACGTCACCACGGATATCGAAGGCGGCGCGCTGCAAACCATTCTGGTGATCGACCGCGACGCCGCCTCGCGTCTCGGATTGGCGGCGCAGGACATCGACCAGGCGCTCTACGACGCGTTCGGTCAGCGGCTGGTGTCGGCGATCTACGACACGCATTATACCTACCATGTGGTGCTTGAGGCCGATCCGCGGCTGCAGGAGGACCCGTCCTCGCTGACGAAGATATTCGTCGCGGGACCTGCCGGGCAGCAGATTCCCATGACCGGCATCACGCGCATCGAGACCGGCGTCCAGGTCAATTCCATCGCGCACCAGGGACAGTCTCCCGCCGCGACGTTGACCTTCTCGATGGCTCCGAGACTGCCGATGGAACGCGGCACCGAGATCATCGAACAAGGCATGCGTGATCTCGGCGCGCCGGATCACATCCGCGGCAGCTTCCAGGGCACCGCACGCGCCTTCGCCGATACCGTCGGTGACCAATCGGTGTTGATCGCAGCGGCACTGATCGCCGTCTACATCATCCTGGGCGTGCTCTACGAGAGCGCGCTCCACCCTCTGACAATTCTGTCGACGCTCCCCTCGGCCGGGATCGGGGCGATCCTCTCGCTTTGGGCGGCGGGACGTCCGCTCGACCTGATCGGGATCCTGGCAGTGATCCTGTTGATCGGCATCGTCAAGAAAAACGCCATCATGATGATCGATCATGCGCTTGCAGCGCAACGCGAGCGTCGATTGCCGGTCCAGGATGCGATCGTCGAGGCTTGCCTTGTCAGGTTCCGCCCCATTCTCATGACGACATTGACCGCCATGCTCGGCGCTGTCCCGCTGGCCCTCGGTAGCGGGGTCGGCGGGGAATTGCGCCAACCGCTCGGCATCGCCATCATCGGAGGGCTCATCGCAAGCCAGCTCCTGACGCTCTTCACTACCCCGGTCGTTTACCTAGCCCTTGAGGGACTTCGTTCAAGAGCCGTGGGGAGCTCGGTGCGGCGTCAAGTCGGCGGTTGCGATCACGACGCAGCGCGACTGCGAAGCTCCGGCGATACATGAGGACGCCCGCCGGTGGGTTGGCGGCTTGGAAACAGTTGGCCTTCACTATCGCAAAACCATTGAGAGTCTAAGAAAACGGAAGAGTTGCGAAATGCATGGTGATCCGAGGTATCAAAAAATGACACGGATGGTACTCATATTTGCTGCCGCGCTAACGAGCTGTCTCGCGGGATGCAACGAAAGCTCTTCGAACGATGACCAAGCGGGCTCAGGAAGAGGCGGAGGGGGGGGCGGACGATTACGCTCTGCGTGCCAGCTCGACATAGAAAAGTTGTGTGCTAACGAGCAGCATCCGAAGCAATGTTTAGCCAGTCACGAGAACGTATTATCTAGTTCGTGCAAGGCTGCGCTCGAGGAACGGGGAAGCCGGAGGTAGGAGCGACAAGAAATCGCGATCCAAAGACAAAGAGCGCCGTCTTGGCTCCAGGTCGAATGATCCCAAATCGTCGTGCATGAAGCTGACGAGCTAAATCCACTCCTCGGTTTGCTTTATCCCGCCGAATCGAGGTTCAAGCGTGTCAATGGCTGGCGCATGCACTACCTCGATGAGGGGCGTCACGACGATTTTCGAAGGAATTATGGGCGCCAAAACTACGCCGCTTCCAAACAACGTCGATGAACTGCACACATTTGACCATGAGAACCTGATCGATCTTTCGGGAAGATCGCGAGTCTGGACAGCAAAATCTTGAAGATTTGTCCGCCTCCAGAACCGCCAAAATCGACCGAAGCGGCTCCGCTGCCGAAAACTCCCATGGAAGAATTCATCGACGGATCCAAAACCGAAGACGCAAAAAAGACATCAGGTTCAGCCCGGAAATCGCGAACAATCCAAATCCAAAGCCGCCATTGAGAAAGGAGGCAATTCCATTCTTGATAAGTGGCGCGCCACCCAGAATAAAACTGCGAACTCCTACAGCATTGAAATTGTGATATAATTTAAACGCACCCTTGCGCGCATTCCCGAGCACCGAAGGTGCCGGGCCCACTGCCAGCGCGGGAAAACGCCCGCCCTGCGGGGACAGTCGAATATCCCGAACGCGCTCACCAGTGACGCCAGCTTCAGCATGGATTATTCACTAGGAAATTCTTGCGCGGAACGAAGCTTCATCTCGCCGTTGCCTTCAGATCCAATTTTTCAAGAATTTCGCCGGAATTGCCTGCCGCTGCATTGAAATCGCCGAGCGCTACGCCGGCTGCGCTCTTTGCCTTCCCGCTGACCTCAAGTGTCCCTGGCTTTTTGGCGAACTCCGTGAGCGCCACATTCAGCAGCCTGCCGCCCGGCGAATTGCCGAACACTGCCGAAAAGCTCCTTGCAGCTCGGCGCGCAAACGCTTCGCGCACGGCATCTGTCGACTTTCCGTCCTTTTTGGCCTCGCGCGCGACGGCGCGCTCAAACCAGCCTTTGTCCTCGATGAGCAGATCGAAGGACTTGGCGGTCGCGTGCGCCCGCGCCGCAGCAGCGGTCGAAGCGTCGGCCGCAAAGGCATCGCGAGTGACGTTGCCAAGTTGGCCGCGCAGCGTGATCGACCCCAGTCCGGCGACGTCGAGCGCGGCGTTCTTGACGACAAACTCGTTCGCTGCCTCCGCCCAGTTTCCCTCGACTGCGATCGAGATATCGAGCCGGTCATATCCCAGGTCCCGAAGCGCCTTGCCATGCTCCGACCCCGCCGCCAGCGCAAACGATAACTCCTTCGCTGCCGCCTGCAGATGAGTGGGGATGCCATTGTGCGGCTGGTCGGCGGCTAACAGAAATTCCTTGAATTGCCATTTCCAACGCTCGTTCGTTGCCTTGGAACCGGGGATGTCGACCACCGCTCCCGCAATCGCAACGCCGCCAAGGAGCGGACCGTTCGTCTTCGGCCAATCCTTCAGCGCGCCGGCCTTGGCGCGAAAATCCGTCAGACTGATGCGATCGGCCTGCAGGCTGCCACCCGTCGCGGTCTTGAAGCTGAACGCGTTCCAGGCCAGCGCACCGACGACGCGGCGCGGTTCGTTGCCGTCGGCGATCGGCATGTCGGTGAAGAGACGCGTTGCGAGGGCCAGATCGGCGTCCGTGACGTTGACGGCACCGAAAGCGCCCTCATCGCTTGCCGCCGGGCCCTTGACGGTGCCGCCGGCCATCCCCGCCGAACCAACCTTGCCCTGAGCGATGTCGCGCAGGACGAGATCGCGTCCGGTTATCGTCTGCTTGCCGCCGGTGCGCGCATACTCGATGACGATTTCGGGAATCGTCGCGCGCTCGGCGGTCAACGTCGAAAGCCGGCCAGCCAGCGGCTCAGTGTTGTTTGCGTTGAGAAGGACGGCCAAGTCCTGCTGCGCGAGAGCAGATCCGGCAATCTCGACTTCGCGCATGCGATATGACGTGCCGCCGATATTGATCATGACGTCGCGCAAGGTGACATTTTCGGCCGCCAGGGCCGGCGTCACCAACGAGAAGCCCGATGGCAGCCGCAACTGGCCGATGCGCATCGTGGCGCCGTCGCCGAGCGGCAGGGTGATATCGCGGAGCGCGACACGACCATCGACTGCCGCGATCTCGAGCTGTCCGATGCTTGCGCCGGACCAGGCGCGCGCGATCGCGAGCCGCATTGCGGTCGAGGAGCCTGCGATCGCAAGGACTCCCGGCAGGCCGATGGCTACGGCAGCAAAGCCCAGCCTGCGCCAGCGAGCACGAATCTTCATGGCCGACTCCTTTCACCGTCGCGGGCGCTTCCAACGCCAGGCCTTGGGCGCGCTGCGTCACGCCTTGTCGCTTCAATCGTCACCTGCATCAGGGCTTCCACGCTGGAGTTGTCGGCGAGACCGGCACCATCCGGCCGGGTGTCGTCGTCGTCGAGAGCGATGGCGCGGAGGGCCCGCGCGGGGCGGAAGGCCCGGTGGGCCCCTGGATCCCCGGCGCGACGGTGTGCGTTGACGGAAGGGAAGGCGCGCTCCTCCGTGCATCGGTTGGTCCCACGATCCCGGGCGCGACCGTATGCGTTGACGGAGCGGAGGGCGTATGCCCTCGCGAGTCGGTCGGCTCCTGGAGTCCCGGCGCGATCGTATGCTGCTGCACACGCGACGGATCGGATCCGACCCGCTCGGAGGGCAACGCCAGATCCGGTGCGGTCCGGCCCTTCGGCCGCTGACATTCACCGTCCGATGTCGCGACCTGCCCATCCGGGCAGCGTGACCGCCTGGTTTTCCTGGTTTCCTCTGTTTCGGCGGGGACGGCGATCGATTGATCGCCACGGGCGGTCCTGCCCCGCCTTGAAAATTCTGGATGAGACAAATCGAGTTTCTTGCTCGGCACGCACGCGATGCCGTCGTAGCTCGCCATGCCCGCCGGACAACACTTCATCGAGCCGGGCGGCGAATACAGGCCTTTTGCACACTTCGCGCAGACGCCCAATGTTTGCGAGTTGGCAAAGTCACCCAACGGTCCGAGCGTTGGCTTCTCGTAGATCGCGTACTCGTTCGCCTTGCATTTCTGGCACGATTTGCTGCCCACATCGTAGATGCTGCCGTCGGCGCAGGCCGGTTCGCAGGTCACCGTCGCGGGGGAATACGGATCCGTACTTGCGACGCGTTTAGTCTTCCAGCCGTCGCCACATTGCGGCCCTTTGACACAAACGCCATCACGGATGAACTCGTCGGCACCGCACTTTTTGCAGACGCCGTTGACGGAAACCTGGCCGAAATCGCAGGCCGGACACGTGCCATCAGCATTGATCGGCCCGCTGCTGGGGCACTTCGCGCAGACGCTGCCGTTCTGGTAACCCAGCAGCTTATTGTCGCAAGTACAGGCAAAATACGACGCGTCCGAGACCTTGGAACTCATGTGGTACTTTGTGTCGCCCCCCGTCAGCGGACCCTTGCTCTTGTATGATGTGCCGTCCGGGCAAGTGCAGGAGCCGTTGGGAGTCCAAAACTGCAGGTATCCGCCATCGGTATTGCTAACAAAGTTGTCGACATAATTCCCAATCAACCAACCTGGCTGGCATGCCGGATAAACATAATTCGTCGCCGCGTCTTGACCGCCGCCTGCACAAGAATTAAGGCCGCACTCGACCCATTCACCCACCTTTTCCGGAAAACTGATTATCGCCTTTGCCGCATCGGCCAACGCCGTTGCGACTGTGTCCGCACACGCGGCCGTCTTCTCCACCAGTTCGACGGATTTATGAGCCAATGCCACGAGCGTGCCGGCGACCTTGCAGCCGCAGTCGATATAGTCGAACACCGGCTTAAAGGTGTTCTGTAGCAGGGTCCACAAATCATCCGCGGCGGCGTTCATGAAATCGGTCAGGCTGCTGCCGACCGGTTGAAGGGCTGCGTCGATGACCTGACCGATGACCGGAGCCTGGTAGACGAGCTGTTTGATCCCGTCGACGATGAGCCCGACCACCGTGTTCCTGACCAGATCAATGCACGAATCGTAGTCGGTGAACCGGTTATCGGCCCCAAGCGCCGCGAAGATCACTCCGACCGCAATACTTAACGCGTCGCCGCCCGCAATCTTGCCGGCACATCCTATGAACTTAGGGTCCGTGGCACCCTTTGCCTCCTCCTCGGTGAGCTCCAGCCCAACTTTGACCATATCGCCGCAATCGCTGAAGCTGGCGTTGGCTGGCATGACCGATCCAACCTGGCCGATGTATGGGACGGTCACGACGGGCGTGACGGCGAGCAGAAGCGCAAGAAGCACCGATGCTAAGCGCGTCGCCCAGCGGGGACGCCTGGCATTGCCGCGATGCAGGCCGGGCCTGGTTCCGACAATGTCTGTAGAACGCGCCTTCACGCCCATGGTCTCCGTGGCAGATTCGCAACAGCCGCCGAACTTCCTCACGCCCGGCTACGTTAGACAGGGAGAAATCGCGGCGGTATCCGTCATTTGCCGGTTGGAGGCCGTGCCGTTTTCGGAAAGCTTGCGGTGATTTCGAGATCGGTGGATCGGCGTCAGGCCGGTCGGACCGGCAGCAAGCGTGAGTTTGAAACGGGCGCAGCATCAACGCGTTGCGCCGATCCGGGGCGGCCTGAGCATGCGATGCGCGAACAAACGGCACCTGTCTTTCTGCCGTGCAGCCTTGTCGATATTCGTGATGCTTGCCGGCCTCACGTCAGGTGCGCTGGCGCAGGAACAGACGACGCAGCAATTGCGGTTGCCGCAGCGCGCATCGACGCAATCATACGATCAGCGCTGGCAAGCCACATTCGACAGTTCGATCAACTATACGGTCGCGAAAACTTCCGGCGTTTCCGCGTTTTTCGGCGACACCCGGACCCGGCAGGTGCAGACGCCCATTGGTTTCGCGCTGACCGGCCGCCCGAACGAGCTTTGGAAGATCGATCTCGGTATGCGCGGCAGCTACGTCGACGTTACGCAAAAGAACAACCTCTCGTCGGTCAACTTTTCCGGATTTCTTGACACGTCCCTGACGAGCGCTGCGACCTATTACGGCTTTTCTGGCTTTCAGCCGTTCGTGTCGCTCAACATGAACCTGCCTACCGGCAGAACGAATTTTGCCGGATCCGCGTCCGGAGGCGCCAAACCGGATCCCGATATCTTTCAGATCGCGGGCTTTGGCGAAGGATTAAATGTCGGCCCCACGGTCGGCGTCAGCATTCCGCTGAGCCAGTCCTCCGTCGTGTCGTTTGCCGTCGGCGAAACCCTGCGCGGCCAGTTCACCCGAGACGACGTCGGTTTCGGAATCGGGCCAGGCTCGGGCCTGACGGAACAGCTTCGTCCCGGTGACGTCACGACCCTGACGGCGACCTATGGCTATGCGGCCGGGCCGTTCTCGTTCCAGGCCCAGGGCGCCTATTCCTGGGAAACGCTGACGATGGTCGACGACACCCCGTTCTACAAGGCGGGTAACCGTTTCCAGCTTTCCCTGGCGGCCGGCTATGCTTGGACCGAACAATGGTCGTCGCGGCTGATGGCTTCGTTCTCCCATTTCGACAAGAACAACATCCTCAATCCGCCTCCTCCCGGCACATATGGTTTGGAGCCCTTCAACTCCAACAATGACGTCGTCAACGTCACGTTCGACACCACTTACAGGCAAGGGGCCTGGTCAGTCGGACCGACCGCTGGCCTGATGTTTCGCCAGCGCAATGGCTACGACCCGACCACGTTCCAGTTCGTTTCTGCGAAGACCGGTTGGACCGCTGGCGGAGTTGCCCAATATGCGATTACAAACCAGGCTTCGTTGATCTTGCGCGCGCAGCACATGTGGCTGTCGGTGGATGGCAGCCCGCCCAAATCTCCACTGTTCGATCCGGGCTCGGCCAGACCCGAACTCCGGAGCGACGCCTGGCTCCTGTCACTTGGCGGAACGATACAATTCTAAGATGAAGATGAGACTCAAAATGTGCATGTCTCGAACGTCTCTTATCACGGCCGCGATTGTTGTGGCGTTTTGTAGTGCTGCTCACGCAGAGGCGCCGTGCCTCGAGGGGCGCGCGCCACAGGGCGGCTGCCTCAATCCGATGCTCGCCAGTGTCGTCCGTCAGGGCACGATCATTGCGAGCCAGCCAAAGATTTCCTACACGGCACCGCTGAATTTGCCGAGCCAGGACGGGTTCTTTCCCCAGTCGCGGCAGCGCTACGAATATTTGAATCTCTTTGCGAGCCGGGCTCCTCGACCTGGCGGCACGCCGCCCAATCCAGCAACGATGCCCTAGGCATGATCAAGCCGCGCGATTACGTGTATCGTCAGCGTATCAATTTCCGGGATACGCTTATCTCCTGACCGGTTGTACGCTCTTGAGGAGCGCAACAAGCTGGCTCTGTTGGCGCGTTCCGGTTTTCTGAAAGACACGTTCCAGATGAGTGCGCATGGTGCTGTAAGCGACGTGCATATCCTGCGCCGTTTCCTGGAGTGTTCGGCCGGATGCGAGCGATGCCGCAAGACCGGCTTCGCGTGGTGACAGGTCAAACAGCGCGCGGATATAGTCTTGAAAGCCCTGCGGGAGATCGAGCACGATCTCCCTGACATAGACGGCAGCGCGCCCCTGAACAAACGGGCGAACACCAGAGTGAGTATCTGCTACCGGCCCCACCGAGATCGCGATATCACCACTGCGACCAGGGTGCTTTGCCCAGATCAAAAGATCGCCGCCGGTGCCGGGAATGACATCCTGTCGAACGCTGCATGCCTGTTCCACCAGCGTTCGCAGCTCGGCTTCAGCATCGGCGACGAAAAGCCGGCCCGATTTTCGGCGGAGCGCGCCGCCTGGACGGAGCAACAGCTCCTCAGCGACGGCATTTGAGCGAATGATCTGCATTTGGCAGTCGACGAGCATGACACCGAACGGCAAGCCTTCGAATGCCGATTCCCACACCTGCATCGACTGAAACTTACTGCTGAGCTCGACCGCCCGCGCCAAGTGCGGAATGAACATCTGCAGGATCTCGGCATCGCTGTTTCCAAATGCCGCCTGCTTGCGCCCGCGCTGAACATCGAAAAACCAGAACGAACGCCCCGACACCAGCAGCTTGCTGCCGAGGCCACCGTACATATCCTGCGGTTTCATCCAGTCATTCCAGAAGCGGCTCCGCCGCAACCTGTCAGCGCCCACCAGGGCGTGGTCGTTGTAAACCAGTCCTGGGGGCGCTTTGAACACCGCGTCAAGGAATACGTTGGGCTGACCGACATGCTCTTCCAGAAAACGAGCCCGAAACGCCGTATCCTCATTGGCGGCGGTAACGTCATTCGCTGTGGGGTTCGGGCCAACCCTGCCAAGGCAAGCTCGCGAACCGTCAAATAGACCGAGCATGGCCGATATCGCGATCGGCCAAGCCTCCGGATCGTAAGCCGCTTCGTAGATTCTGCCGATAACGCTTGCTATTTCTTCCGGTGACATCGAACTTCCTGCCCCCCGGAGTCGCTGGCTCTGGCGCAACATTTAGACACGTTTCGCGCAGCCGAGGCAATCGCCCCGTGGCATCTCGATGTCCGCGGCGCACCAACGGGTCGAGGTGACCGACAGGGACGTTTGCATCTGGAAGGTGCGCCATCCCTGGCTGGGCCGTCCTCGTCGCTTGACCATATGCTTGGCAACACTCGATTGCGCGACCGCTCCCGGCGCGGGCTCGGACCACCAGCGCCCGCTTACATTCGCGCGCTCGCTCCCCTTTTCCGTGAGCAAGGGAAATGTTAGGGGGCAGGCGTCGCTCCCCATGCGGGAGCGCGGATCGAAACGCTCCCACGTCTTTGCGCGACGGCTGGGCGCAGGCTCAGCAATGCCGGCGTGGTGGCAAGCCAGAAGCGGATGAACACCGCCAGGGTCTCGACCGCGATACCCATGTCGCGCTCTTGTCGCGCCGGTCTATTTGACCAAGTCGTTTGACCATTGCGGCCTCGCGCCGCTCATCGGCATCCGGGACAGGAATGGAGCGATTCGCTCGACATTTACCGATTGGGTTTACCCGCTTCGGCGGCCAAGGGCCGCCCCGCATATCGAAGAAAAATCCGGCGGATCGATGCGCCCAGATTCGCAGCCTCGCCGCGAGCGAGGACCACGCTCAATCTCGATTGGCGGAAGGCTTTTTGCGGCCGTGAGTTCGCGACGCGGAGTTGGAGGGTTGGGATCGGAAGGCGGGTTACCGGGACGACAGCTTCGGGTTGGTGACGCTTGGGGCTATCGACCCATTGATGGAAACGGTTGAGGTTGGACCCGGCGTGCGCGTTTTAGACATTGCCTGTGGCACCGGCGCGCTCGCCGCCGCGGCAGCTCGACGTGGTGCTGAAGTCATCGGAATGGATTTCGCCCCAAACATGATCGCCGAGGCAAGCCGGCGCGATCCTGGCATCGATTTCCGTGTCGGCGATGCCGAGGCGATCCCGCTTGCCGATGCAAGCTTCGATGCCGTCACCTGCTCCTTCGGCATGCTCCACATGGAGCGGCCAGAGCGGGTACTGGCGTAAGTCGCGCGTGTACTGCGGCCGGCGACCGGGCGCCTTGCCCTGACGTCTTGGACCTCTGATGGTGAGCTCTACGCACTCGTTGGGCAGGCAGTACAGGCGCATGCCGATATGGGGGTGCCGCTACCTCTTGCCCCGCCGATGTTCCGCTTTGGCGACGAAGGAGAGTGCTGGTCTACCCTGCTCGCCGCGGGTTTCGCAGAACCCGGCTTCAAAAGGCTACCCCTCGTCTGGACCGGTGACACACCAAAGGCCTTCCTCGACGCTTTCCACCGGGGCAACGTACGAATGACCATGCTGATTGAGGCGCAGACGCCAGCGATCCGGCAAGCCATCGAGCAGGCTATCCTGCGTGGTTCGGAACGTTATCGGCAACGGGCAGGAAACATTATGATCAAATGGCCTGCGTTACTCAGGACCGCTCGGCGCCCGTAAGCTTCTGCTAGAAACCCACCAAGTGATCGAATGATGTCTCCTTCTGGCCCGTCACGTCGATCCTGGGATTGATCGAAAGGGCCGCTGGCGTGGGCTGGTGTGGTGCTTGTTAGGGCAACTGGGACCCGGTGAGTGCCTCGATTTCCTCGGCGGCTCGGGGTGCGCCGCCGGCGGTAGCGAGTTCGCCGGCGAGGTGTTGGGCGGCGGCGTGCTTGGTCCGGGCTTGGCGGACGGCATCACGCAACCGGGCTGGTGTGACCTTCGATGACGGGAGGCGGACGCCGGCGCCGCTGACCTCCACGCGTCGGGCGACCTCGTGTTGGTCGCGGCCGAACGGGACGGCTACGACGGGGATGCCTGCCGCGAGCGCCTTTTGCGTGGCTCCCATGCCGCCGTGGGTTATCACGCAGGCGGCTCGCGGCAGGACGACCGAGTGCGGCAGCCACCGTTCGACGCGGGCGTTTACCGGGACGTCGAAGGTCGACGGGTCGCCCGAGGGCAGCGTGGCAACGACGAACACGTCCTCGTCACGCAGGCCGTCGAGTGCGGCGGCGATCAATTTGCCGTCGTCCTGGAATTCCGAGGAGGTCGTGACGAGGACGATCGGCCGGTCGATCTCGTCCAGCCATTCGGGCGTCTCGGCAGGCGGGTCGAACGAGAGCGGGCCGACGAGGCGGTAGGAGGCCGGCCAGTCGGTGCGACGGTATTCCAACGGCTCGGCGGTCAGGTAGAGCGTCAGCGGCGCGGTGCTGAACGCCTCGCGGAGGTCCGCGACCGGCGATGCGCCGACCTTGGTGCGAACCGCGTTGAGAACAGGCTTGATCGCGCGTTCGACACTCCCGACGATAACGGGCGCGAGCAATCTGTCGCGCAGTCGCCCTGCGAAATCGCGAGCTGGCGCGAAACCGGGACCGAACGGCGGGATCCCGCCACCCGGGAACGGAGCGGGGTAGGGCAGGACCGTCGCCCAGGGCAGACCCGACATTTCGGCGACGGCCACGGCGCCCCAGCAGTTGATGTCGACGATGAGGACGGCCGGCGACTCCGCCGCGATGGCCGCGCGCAGGTCGTCGACCTCGAACTCGGCTCGCCGCAGAAAGACCGCGGTGCTGCGCTTGACGGAACCGACAGGGGTCTTGGCCTTGAAGTCGTCGTGCGGGATGGCCTCGATGCGCGGATCGATCGGTTCGGCCGTGAAGCCCAACGCGCGGAGCGGGTCCAGTCCGACGTTCAACGTGCGGACCGCGATCTCGTGGCCGCGCTTGCGCAGTTCGCTCAGGATCGGAACCAGCGGGAACAGGTTGCCGCGCGAAGGCGAGGTGTAGGCAAGGACCTTCATGTCAGAACTCCCTCAATGAGTTCTTGGATCGCGCCCTTGGCCGAGCGGCGCGAGAGCCCGGCCTGACGCCTCAGCGGGAACCATGTGTAGACGTCACACACCGCGACCGACTTGCCGCCTAGCTCAGCAACAAGGCCCACGACCAGTAGATGGCTACCGCGATCTGGACGGCGAAGGCGGTGAACCGAATATTCACCGCGGGCACGCTGAGCGACGCGAGATGAACACAGGACTGGATTACTCGTGCTGCTAACAGCCATGGCGCAAGAGGGTTGGTGATGCTGGCCCGATTTGTCAGCAAAGCTACGATCAAAAGCACGGCGACGACTGGCAGGCTTTCGACGCAGTTGGCGTGCGCCCTGGCCAGTCGCTGCATGAAAGGCGAGAGGTTCGAGTTGTCGGGTTTGAATTCGTTCGACGCGACAGCCTTCGTCAAAACGAGCCTTGTCCGCAGTATTTCCATCAGAACCAAAAGAGAGAGCGTCCAGGCGGTCAGGCCGACCAGGACGACCGCGGATGGATTGCTCATGGCAGGATCTCCTTCATGCCAGAACCTTCTCAACAAGTTCTCGGATCGCGTCCTCGGCCGAGCGGCGCGACAGCCCGGCCTGACGCCTGAGCAGGAACCAGGTGTAGACGTCGCACACCGCGACCAACTGGGCGTGCAGCCGTTCCCGCCGGGCGCCGGCCCGCGTGGCAAGCCACGGCGCAAATACGCGAGCGACCCACTCGCGGTGATAGGCGCGGCCGACCACCGTGATCTCGGCGAACACCGGCACCCGCAACTCCTGGCGCAACACCTGCATCACCATGTCGCCGAGTTGCTCGTAGTGCTCGATCAGGACGGCGACGGCGCCGACCACGTCGCCAGCCGGAGCCGTGTCACGTTGCGGGATCGCCTCCTGGCGGATCTGTTCGGCGATCGCCCGCGCCAGTTCCTCCTTGGACCCGAACCGACGCAGCACGGTCTGGACGGTGACACCGGCGTCCGCAGCGACATCGTCGAGAGTGGTCTTGTCATACGGCTGGACGAGCAGCCGCGCTCGCGCCGCCTCAAGAATGCGGGTACCCGTGGCTGCCGCCGATGCCGCGCGGGCGCGCATCTCGTAGCCCCGAATTTTCATATTAATCATACTAACACTAAATTGGTTGCATGCAAGCCCTGCGTCGGAATCTGAAGCCAAGCTCAAGCGGCTCTACGAGGTCGGTCTTTGTGCTAATCTGGAAAGCGACAACGAGGCACGATGGCCGAGAGTCGGAAAATTGCGGCGATCCTGGCCGCCGACGTCGTTGGCTTCAGCCGAATGACGGGCGCGGACGAGGATCGCACTTTGGCGCGGCTCAGGGCGTTACGCAGCGACCTCATCGATCCCACCGTCGCCGTACACAATGGTCGGGTGTTCAAGCGCACGGGTGATGGAATCCTCGTCGAGTTCCGCAGCGTCGTCGACGCGGTGCGCTGCTCCGTCGAGCTGCAGAACGGCATGATCGAGCGCAATACCGGCGTGCCGCAAGAGCGCTGCATCGAAATCCGAATTGGCGTCCATCTGGGTGACGTCGTGGAGGAAAGCGACGGCGATCTCATGGGCGACGGCGTCAACATCGCTGCGCGCCTGGAAAGCCTCGCCAAGCCTGGCGCGATCTGCCTTTCCGAGGACGCGTATCGTCAGGTGAAAGCGCGGCTTGATTTTCCCGTAAGCGATCTCGGCCCGACTCAACTCAAGAACATCGCCGACCCGGTCCGGGTCTATTCGCTGCAAGTGGGCGTGCTCGCGCCTGCCGGGCTCCCGACGCCAAGGAAGTCCGCCGCGCCGGAACAACCTTCGCCGCAACCCGACCAGGCGTCGATCGCGGTGCTTGCTTTCAACAACATGAGCGGCGACGCCGAACAGGAATATTTCTCGGATGGGCTCAGCGAGGACATCATTACCGACCTCTCAAGGCTATCCGAGTTGCACGTGATCGCGCGCAACTCGTCGTTCGTGTACAAGAGGGCGACGATCTCCGTGCCTGAGGTCGCTAAGGCACTCGGCGTCCGCTACGTCCTCGAGGGCAGCGTGCGCAAGGCGGGCAACCGGGTCCGCGTCACGGCGCAATTGATCGATTCAAGCCACGGCGGACATGTATGGGCAAGCCGTTTCGATCGCGATCTCACCGACATTTTTGCCGTTCAGGACGAACTTACGCAGGAGATCGTGGCTGCGCTCAAGCTGAAGCTTTCGGCTGGCGACCGGGATCGATTGGCCCGCAGACGAGCGGTCAGCCTCGAAGCGTACGAATTCTTGTTGCGTGGCCGCGAGCAGGCGCTGACGCTCTCTCGCGGCGGCAATATCGCGGCGCGCCAGTTGGCGGGAGCCGCCATCGCAATTGATCCGAAGTATGCCGCGGCGCATGCGCTCGTCGCCTTCACCCATTTGAACGACTACGCCAACGGCTTCACGAGCGATCCCGAGGCGTCGCTGAAGATCGGCTTTGAACTTGCAGAGTTAGTGGTGGGGATGGATGAGGAGGAGCCCGCTGGTCGCTTGGCGTTGGGCATAGCTCATATGTGGAGGCGAGATCTCGACCGAGCCCTGGCGGAGACGCGCCGAGGTCTCGCCTTCTCGCCGAACTCCGTCGGGCTCCTGATCTTGATGGCGAACATTCAGATATTCTCCGGCGACCCAGCGGGCGCGCTTGTAACTCTTAATGAAACCATGCGGCGGGACCCACATTATCCAGACATCGTGCTGCAATTTGTCGCCGATGCGCGCTTCTCCCTCGGCGACTACGAGCAGGCGATCGCAACGATCGAACGACGGCTCGCGCGAAACCCCCAATCGGAGACCGCTTACGCCTTGCTCGCATCGTGCTACGGTCACCTTGGCCGATCGGAGGACGGTTGCCATGCCTGGGAGCAGGCGCTGAAAATAAATCCCGACTTCTCCGTCGAGCGCCGCCGACGCGTCCAACCTTTTCGGCGCTTCGAGGATTTTGATCGCCGTGTGGAAGGACTCCGCAAGGCAGGGCTCGCCGTCTGATTTCACGGCGGTCAGATCGAAATCTCCCGCTGAAGAATGGCCCAGCTGCAGCGAAAGGGAGAGCCTGCATGGACAAGATAACCCAACTTGCGCAGTTGGAGGCAGGATTTCACTATTCGCAGAGATTCTGCGTCGCGCGAGGTGAACCGGATTACGATCGGCGCCGATTGGGACCTCACTCCGATGCAGAATTCTGCATTTGCAACAAGGAATTGCTACCGTTAGTTCAAGGGGCTTAGTTCGGCGCCGATTCACACGTAGATCGCGCCAATGAGCGCCGAGACCGCCTCGATGGAGGGCAGGTCGTGGGCTTTTGCAGCCCAGTTCTCGGAGGGATCAGATGATTTCTGCATGGTGGCGGGATGCGCCGTCGTGATGAGAGCCGGCTTGGATCAGAAAATGCCAACTTCGGCGGCACGGTCGCGATCAGCCTGCGCCTGTCTTATGATCGCCAGCTCCCTGGTACAGGCGATAAACTCGCCTGTGCCAGAGCGCATTCCGAACTTCTCGCAGAAACCAAGGTTCTCGGCGGAGATCTCGTGCTCGAGTTGCTCTTGTGCGGTTGCTCGCATGGACGGTCCCTCAATAAGGGCCGCCCATAGGCCGCCGGCCGCCAGCGCGACGGCAAACGTCAAATACAAGAGGCGATAACGTGCTTGAGTGCTCGTGACGGAGGCCGTGTCAACCATTGCATTTCTCCCAGACTCGACGCGCGAACAAGATGGCTAAAGTGGGCGTCGTCCACAGATGACTCGCTGTGGCGGTTAGTCATTGGTGTCGGCTGACGGAATCCCGCCATAGGCAAATGCGGGGCGGCTCTTCCGGCAATCATCGCTCTACGCCTAGTTCAATGAACGACGACGGGCGAATGTCATGCCGGTTGCTATCGGTAGCAGTATTCGGTCGACACGCTCGTCGGCGGCTATCTTTTTGTTGAGTTTTCGTAGCGCCACGGTGTCGTCATCGGTCACCGTTGGATCAGCAACTCGGCCACGACGCAACATATTGTCGAGAACGATCAGCCCGCCGGGCCGGACCAGACGCAGCGCGCTCTCATAATAATCATCGTAGCCAGGCTTGTCCGCATCGATGAACGCGAGATCAAAACTCGCGGCTGCACCGTCGTTTTCCAGCTGTCGTAGCGTCTCGACGGCCGACGCAATTTTGACCTCGATCTTGCCGGCTACGCCTGCACGCTGCCAGTACTCATGTCCGATAGACGGCCATGCATCGTCAATATCAAGGGTCACCAACCGCCCGTCCGCAGGTAACGCCAGCGCGACAGCCAGCGCGCTATAGCCAGTGAACGTGCCGATTTCGAGCGTGCGCCGCGCCGTCATCAGCCGCACGAGCAGAGCCAGCAGATGCCCCTGCTCGGGCGTAATCTGCATGATCCCCTCCGGCAGTTGCTGAGTTGCTTCGCGGAGCGCTGCCAGTTCGGGATGTTCCGGCGCCCGGTGGATCAAGAGATAGTCATGGAGGCGTTGATCAACGCCCGTGATTTTCGGGTACAAAGGTTTTCTCCGTTCAGTCCAGGCGGATTTTGGCCTTGGCAATCACGCCTGCCCACTGCTCAGCTGCCTGCCGGGTAAGATCGCGCATCTCCTCGGGTGTGCTGCCGAGGGCCTCGCTCTGCAATTCTGCAAACCGTCCTTTCATTTCGGGGGCCCGGACGATCTGTGCGATTGCAGAGGCAAGCTTGGTGGTGATGGCTGCCGGTGTACCGGGAGGTGCCGCGATGGCCAGCCAGGAGTCGGCCGCAAGGCCCGGAATCGTCTCCGGCAGGGCCGGAAGATCGGGAAAGGCCGCAAGGCGGCGATTGTCAGTGGGCGCCAGCAGCTTCAACTTGCCGGCTTCGATCAATGGCATAGTGGAGGTCAGCGGCCCAGCCAGAATGCTCACCTGCCCGCCGAGCATATCACTAACTGCTGCTGCCCCGCCGCGATACGGCACGTGTACAATGTCGAGATTTTCCTTGAGCTTCAGAGCTTCCACCAGGAGATGGCCGTACTGTCCGATGCCTTGAGAGCCGTAGTTCAATTGGCCAGGGTGATTGCGCGCGTAAGCAATGAGCTCGGTCACCGTCGCGAATGGCGCATCGGCTCTGGCAACAAGCCCCATCCGGAAGACAGCAAAGACGCTGACCGGTGCAAAGGCGCGCGGGTCAAAGGCGAGCTTGGAATAAAGCAAATAACTCGTGAGAACCGGATCCGGCGCACAAAGCAGAACCTGACCGTCAGGTGCGGCCTTGGCGACGGCTTCGGCACCGATGTTGCCGCCGGCGCCGGTCCGGTTTTCCACGATGAATGGCTGCCCCAACATCGCCTGTAGCTTTTCCGCCACCAGCCGACACAAGACGTCGGCGCCGCCTCCGGCAGCAAACGGAGTGACGACTTTAACGGGCGCGCTCGGATAAGGTTGCGCCGTTGCGGGCGAGTATCCGGCCAGACCGGACGCGATTGTCAAGGATAGGATGCAGCGGACCATGCTCATGTCGATCCCTTTGATTGCCGTGCAAGGGCCCGTTACGGTGACCTCAGCTGACTTGCCGCTCTGTCTGGAGGAGCTTTGCACTTGAAAGTCTGCACGGCGCGGCTGTATCAAGAAAGTTCTGTTTTGCGTCTCTAGCGTAGCCTTTCTGATACGGAGGCAGCATGCAATGGGCTGAACGCATCGGTCGCCGCATCAAACCGCGCGACCTTCATCTGCTGACTGTCGTCGCTGAACACGGCAATATCGCCAAGGCGGCCGAGAGCCTTGCTGTTTCTCGTCCTGTCGTGTCGCGGACCATCGCCGAGCTTGAACGCATGCTAGGGGTACCACTATTCGACCGCACGGCACATGGCGTCGAGCCGACGCTCTACGGCAGGGCGCTGGCGAAGCGCAGCGTCGCCATTTTTGACGAACTCCGACAGAGCATCCGGGAGATCGAGTTTCTGGCCGACCCGGGCTCGGGAGAGTTCTCCATCGGCTCGACCGAAGCGATAGCTGCTGGCCTCTTGGCAACGGTCATCGAGCAACTCTCACAGGAGCACCCGAAGCTGGTCTTCAAGATGGAATTGGGCAATGCGGCGGCGCGCCTGCGCCTTTTGCGAGAGCGGCAATGCGAGCTTGTCGTTGCGCGCCAGCGCCAACCCGAACCTGACCTGACGATCGAGCCTTTGTTCCACGAGCGCCTCGTGGTCGTAGCGGGACCGGGCAATCGATGGCTTGGTCGACGGAAAATCGATCTTGCCGCGCTGGTCCGGGAACCGTGGATCCACGCTCCGCTCGAGATCGAGCCGGGAGGCCCGACACACGCTGCCTTCCGCGCGTTTGGGCTAGATGTGCCATGCACGATTGTCAGCGAGTCCGTCGGCTTCCGCTACAGCATGCTGGCAAGCGGGCGCTTTCTGACCATGGTGCCGGGTTCGCTGCTTCTTCACGCACCGAAACATCTCGGGCTCAGGGCTCTCGCCGTTGATATGCCGCGTTGGGATGCGCCGACGTCCATCATCACCGTGAAGGGCCGCACTTTGAGTCCGGCGGCCGAGCTTTTCATGGCGAGATTACGCGAATTGGCCAAGGCTTTGCGCAAACTTGGGGGGACGCGTTCCGGTCGGTCGGCGACGAAGGGTTGAAAGCGCAGTCGCACTCGTCCCTCTTGGACCCTTGAGCGGTCCTCATTGGTGCGGGCGCCGATTCACACTCAAACAGCCGAAGTGGCGGATCAAGCTGTGAATCGGCGCGGGGGCAGGCAGCTGCAGCAACGCCCTAAAGCCAATTAGGAAAAGCCAGTCGGGCGGGATTACGATCGGCGCCGATTGTGACCTCACTCCGATGCAGAATTCGGCATTTGCAACAGGGAACTGCTACCGTTAGTTCCAGGGGCTTAGTTCGGCGCCGTTTCACAATGCGCAGACGCCGCCGTGGTTCGTACGCCAGTTTGTTGGCGGGCTAATTTAGCTGGTCGACCGATCCTTCAAGGGATCCGTGCGAGGGTGAGCTTTACTCGGGGAAGCCTGCCTTGCGCAGTCCTTCCGCGACGCGATCGGTGTCGGCCTGCCGCGCGAACCGGTGAAGCTCAAGCCATCTTCCGGTCGTGAACGCGGGATCTCGGCGAAGCACGACGGTCATCGCCTCGCGAGCTTCCTCGTGATTGCAAAGCTGCGCAGCGGTGGCGGCCAGCCATACAAATGTCGGACGAAAGGTCGGCAGGCGCCGCGCGGCGGCGCGTAGACTCTCGATCGCCTCGGAATAGCGGCCGATGAAGTAATACGCGTTGCCCAGGAACGTCTGGCAGGCGGGCGGGTGAAAAGGATCAAGCCGCATGATCCGCTCTAGATGCCCCAATCCTTCCTCAAGGCGCCCCCAATGGATGAGCGCGAGGCCGTAGCGATAATCCACCAGATTCGGATTCAGCTCATAGGCACGTGCGAACTCTGCCTGGCTTTCTTCCGGACGATGTAGCCAGCGCAAACTATGCGCGAGCGCCACGCGCGCGTCGGGAAGATGTGGGTCCAGCTCGACGGACTTTTGCGCCAACTTCAGGCCCCGCTCTTGCGTCGCGCGCTGCTGATATTCCGCTGCAAGCGCCTCGTATGGTTCGATCCAGGCGGCATGGCATGTCGAGGCGAGGCCGTGCACCGGCGGCGCATAGTTGGCGTCTGCTGCGATAGCCTGCTCGAAGAACACGCGGGCGGCAGTGATTTTCTGCCCCGTTGGATCACCATGCGAACTCCTCATGATGGCGCTGCCACGCAACCAGCAGTCATAGGCAGAGAATGCGCCGGGCGGCTTGGCCATCGCGCGCTCGACCTCGAATCGTGAGATGTGCGCAACCAGGGTCCCCACGATTTTCTGCGTCACCTCATCCTGGACGGCAAAAATGCCGGTGAGCTCACGATCATAGTACTCGGCCCACAACTGCTCGCTGGTCGCCGCGTCGACGAGCTCGGCGGTGATACGAACCCGCGCGGCGTCGTGGCGGACGCTACCCAGCAGCAGATAGCGGACGCCAAGTTCGGCGCCGATTTGCCGCGCATCGAGGTTGGCGCCGCGATAGCGGAACGACGAGTGCCGCGCGATGACGAACAGGCCCGCGAACTTGGACAGGCTCGTGACAATATCCTCCGAGATACCGTCGCTGAAATAGTCCTGTTGGGGATCGCCGCTGAGATTCGTGAGCGGGAGCACCGCGATAGACGGGCGGTCGGGAAGCGGCGGTCCGGCCCGGACGGCAGGGCGCGTGACAGCCACGGCGAACATATAACCCCTTTTCGGGATCGTCTTGATGATGCGCTGTTCCGCATCTCCGAGGGCGAGCCGAATATCGCTCATGCATCGCGCAAGCGAATCGTCGGAGACGACGACATTCGGCCAGACCGCGCTGATGATCTCTTCCTTGGAGAGGAGCCGTTCGGGACTCTCGACAAGTCGACGCAGCACCTCAAAGCTCTTCGGCCGCAACTCGATGTCCTGCCCATCGGCACGGAGATGGCATCGCGCCAGGTCGAGCGTAAACCGGTCGAACTGAAGAATAGTGCTCGGGGAGCCATCCATGGCAGCCTCAGGTAAGTGACCAAGGCTCACGATAGCCAATCTTCAGAGCATTTTCAGCCAAATTGGAGCGCACTTTCAGGACCTTCGGCGCGGCACCACCTATGGTCGCCCTGTGCTACCCCGCGAACTCAATGGGAGAAGGCCAATGAATGGGCGGAAATCCATACTGATGCTGGCGTCGCTGGTGAGCGCGCTCGCGGCATTCGACGGTCCGGGCAGGGCGGACGGCTACCCGGCCGGGCCGGTCAAGATCGTGGTACCATATCCGGCTGGCGGCCCTGTCGATTTCATCGGCCGCCTTGTCGCGCAAAAGCTGACGGAAACGGCGGGTGCCAGGTTCTACGTCGAGAACCAGCCGGGTGCCGGCGGCGCCATCGGCGCAGCGGCGGTGGCGCATGCGCCGGCGGACGGCCGGACAATCCTGCTGATGAATCAGGATTTCGTCGTCGAGCCCGCCGTCAAGGCAAAAGTGCCGTTCGACCCGTTCAAGGACTTTGCGCCAGTCGTTGAGATCGCAACCGCGCCAGAGATGATCTCCGTCAATCCATCGCTGCCGGTGAGCAACATGAAGGAGCTCATTGCGCTCCTGAAAGCCAATCCCGGAAAGTACAATTACGCGACGCCGGGCTATGGAACCTCGCCGCATCTCGGTGCCGAATGGCTATTCAAGCTCACTTACGGCCTTGACGTCCTCCCTATCCCATTCCAGGGCGCCGTCCCGGCCGTACAGGCGACGCTCGCGGGCGATACGCAGATCATTCCCATGGTGGTAACGGCGGTCGCGCCGTTGATCGCGGACGGCAAGTTGCGCGGTCTGGCGGTCGCAGCTCACAAGCGCTCGGCGGTGCTTCCCGACGTGCCGACACTCGAAGAGCAAGGCATCCAGGGCCACGAGATCGGATTCTGGATTGGAGCCGCGGTGCCGGCCGGTACCCCAAAGGCGATCGTCGACCTGCTCCACGACCAGATTGCCGAGGCGATGGCGCAGCCCGAGGCACAGAAACGTCTCGCCGAGCTTGGCTTCGAACCGGCTGTCGGCACTACCCAGGACTTCATGGCCTTCACCAAGGCCGAATCCGACAAGTGGAAGAAAATCGTCACTGACGCGCATGTCCACATCGACTGACGCGCGGGAGCCCTCGACGACCGGACTGGGCGAGACGATGGATGAACCAGCAGGCGAAATCCCTCACAGAGAGATGGTCGATGCAGATTCGAGACGATCCGTTGACGTCACTCAAATACGATGCGCCGCCCGCGTGGGGCGTCACCGACCCAGATGCCGGGCAACTTGCGTGGATGATCAGGGGCTATTGGATCAGCCAGATCGTCGGGACGCTTGCCCGGCTTGGAATAGCCGACCGTCTCGCTGGAGGCCCCGTGGCGGCCGCTGAGATTGCGACTTCAATCGGCTGCGACCCCGATGCGACCTACCGGCTGTTGCGCGCGTCGAGGGCGGTCGGACTGGTGGCGACAACATCCGATGGCCGGTTTGCGTTGGCGCCACTCGGCGAGAAATTGCGCTCAGGAGTGCCCGGCTCGATGCGGGATTCCGCCATCGCGTCGACAGCTCCCGGGCATTGGTTGCCGTGGGGACGGCTGAGCCATGCCGTTCGCGACGGACGATGCCAGACACGGGAGGCACTCGGCGCCGGGCTGTTCCAGTATTATTCAGACCATCCGGCCGAAGGCCAGGCGTTCACAGGCGCGATGTCCATTTCCTCCGCGAAGGTCGCGGATGAGATCGCCATGATCCTCGATACGTCCGGGGCGGAACGTGTAGTCGATGTCGGCGGCGCATCCGGAACCCTGATCTCTGCCCTGCTGCTGCGAAACCCTTCGCTTGAGGGCGCAATCCTCGAGCGGCCCGATGTCGTACCTCATGCACGAGCGGCGATTGCCGAGCGCGGGCTTTCCTCACGATGTCGCGTTGTCTCGGGCGATTTCTTCGAAAGCGTGCCGGAGGCCGACATCCATATCCTGAAGTACATCATTCACGATTGGGATGATGAGCAAAGTGTGTTGATCTTGTCGAACTGCGCTCGCGCATTACAGCCGAATGGACGCGTCGTTCTCGTCGAAGTCGCGATCCCCGAGGATCATCGTCCAAGCTGGGCCTCGCTCATGGACCTGAACATGCTCGCGGTGCTGCCGGGACGCGAGCGCACGGTGCGGGAATATCGCGATCTTCTTGGCCGTGCGAGTCTCCGTCTTGATCGCATCACGCCGACCGCTTCGGGCTTCGACCTCATTGAGGCATCGGCGGCTGAGAGTCTCAAGCCAGAAACGAGGTAACACCTTAGCCAAATGTCACGTCGAACTCTTGGAGAAATGCAATGGTTGACACGGCCTTTGTCACGAGCACTCAAGCACGCTATCGCCTTTTGTATTTAACATTTGCCGCCGCGCTGGCGGCCGGCGGCCTATGGGCAGCCCTTATTGAGGGACCGGCCATGCGCGCAAGCACGCAACAGCAACTGGATCACGAGTTCACCGCCGAAAATCTCGGCTTCTGCGAGAAATTCGGAATGCGCTCCGGGGCAAGCGAGTTTCTGACTTGCATCCAAGAACTGGCGATCATCAGGCAGAGGCAGGCTGACCGCGACCGTGCCGCCGAGCTTGGCATTCTCTGATCGGCAGTCACTCCATTCGTCGGAGTGGACACCCGACGCGATTCGGACGCGTGACCCTTGCCTTCGCAAGACGCCGGCAACATCAGGCTGTGGAAGCGATCTCTGTACTTTGACTAGCGAGCTTCAGACCGACCCCCTCGGATGCCAAGCTGTCTGAACTCGACCACGACTTTCTCCAGATCGCTTACTCGCTCGAATGAGACGGAACTGGAGTTCGGTTTGGGCGCGAATATTGCGTTGCAAAATAGACAAAAATGGCGCGCCACGGCCGATGAAGATGGGCACTATTGCTTCACCGTGGCGCTATGACGTGGCTGCCGATCCAGCGCTCCAATCGGCTAGCCAGCGACAGCCTGCGACTTTTGCGCTACGCCTCGCGGGCGGCTGCCTTCGATTTCGCGGAAAGTATGATTACGCCGCGATAGTGTGCCTCTCGATCAATCCCGGGTTGACGTGAGTACCGCCTTGAACCGGCGAGGCGGGGTTTCGGAATCACTTATGCGGCGGAACTCCGAAGCAGTTCGGACGCCTGACCGGAAACGCGACGGTCGTAATCATCGGCGAGAGAACGCAGGGCGGCAGCACCGTCACCCGTAAAGGAGGGACCATGCATGAGCGCCAGAGTGCGCGGCGCGAGGTTGGAGAGGCCGCGGATCGTCGCACCCATCCCGGGATTGAGGCAGGAATACTTAAACATGTCCTCCGCGGCGATCGCCGGCCCGACGATATCGCTGTCCGTCACTGCACGGTCGTTGCCAAGCTGGGTAAACAGGTCGCCGCACATCAGGGTGCGCGTCGACTCCTCATATAGCACGCCGGCATCCCAGCCATGCGGAGTGTGCGGCGTGTCGATGAAACGGACGCGCTTTCCGCCGCCGAGATCGATCACCTCTCCATCCGTCAATACGCGCGGAGGCCGATCCGCGAAATCGTTGAGCGATACCATGCAGCCGGTTTGACCGTGCGCGGGCGTCGCTTGCGGCGCGGCCGCAAGCCATTCGTTCATTGCGCCGCATTCGTCGGCCTCGAAATGGCCGAAGGCGATCCAGCGCAGGCGTTCGGGCGATATGATGCGGCTCAACGCGTCGCGATTGAGCGGAAACATTTTGCGCAAGCCGGTGTGAAACATGAGCGGTTCGTCGCCGAGAACCAGAAACTGATTGAAGGTGAAGCCGACGGGCGGCGCGATGTCCAGGACATAGGTTGAGAGCCGATAGATCCCGTCTGCGATTTCGCTGACCTTGGTTTCCACGCCTTCCTCCACATCAACCGATGGTTCAAGACTTCCGTTCAGCAATATTTCGCAGTACATAGGCGTGTATTCAAAACTGCAGAGCTTGTCAATAATGAATGCACACCATTGTGCAGTTGAATTGGGATGACACGGACCTACATTCTCAAGCGGCGCGCCGAACAGCTGGCTGAAACCCGGCGCCGGATCGTCGAAGCTGCGGTTGACCTCCACAGCAGCATCGGCCCTGGGCTTACGACGATGACCATGATCGCTGAGCGCGCCGGAGTTCAGCGCCATACGCTTTATGCGCATTTTCCCGATGAGCGCAGCCTCCTTCTGGCCTGCTCCGAGCTGGCCATGGAGCGCAACCCATTGCCCGATGCCGAGCCATGGCGTGCGATCGCCGACCAGCACGCACGCCTGCGGACCGGACTGCTGGCGATCTATGGCTGGTATGAGCGCAATGCTGCGCTGGCCGCCTGCGTGCTGCGCGACGCCGAATTCCACGCCCTCACAAAAGAGATTGTCGCGATCCGGTGGGGGCCGCATATGGCAGCCTATCAGGAGGTGCTTGGCGCCAAACTGAGCGCGAAGCAGCGGGCGTTGTTGCGGCTGGCGCTGAGCTTTTTCACCTGGCGGACGCTGGCACCCGAAGGCGGCCTGAAACGGGCCGCCGCCGTGGAGGCAATGGTTCAGGCCATCGATAGCGCAAAATGAGAATTGTTTGCGGCTCAGGGAGTCATCCCGGTGTTGAATGACGAGCCACCGCTCCATAACAGCGGGTCAAACGAGAGGTAATCAAACACATATCGATCGAGCGCTGGGCGAGCACGGGCCGGGGCAGGTGAGCCGACCTCGGCGATCTAGGCGAAATCGTGCTGCATCGTGCAAAATCGCACGGTGGCGCGCCGTACTGGATAAAAGTGCGAACGTCTATGCCCTTGAAACTACTTTATAATTTTTTTCAGGGTGCATCGTCCTGTTCTCCTCGCGCGTTCGCCGTCCGCTGGCGATGGCAACGCCCAAATTGAGCGTCGAGCAGTAGGCTGAGCTGCCGTCGCACGAAGTACAAGATATCAAGCATTTCGCCGAAGATCGATTGCACAATGTAAGCGGAGCCAGAAGAGATATCCGCGACCTCGATGCGCTGCGCCGGGCGCGCAGGTGATCCCGGCGGGCAGCCCACCTCAAGTCGTGGTCTGCCGCGGGCGGAGCCATGCAGCGAAAGCATCGATGGCCTTCGCCTTGTGATGTCGATTGCTCCACGCGAGGAAAAATCCATAGCCCGAAAGCGGCAAATCGAATGCCTTGATGAGCTTTCCGGCTTTGAGTTCGTCCTCCACAAGAACGTCGCTGCATATCCCGAGACCTTGCCCGGCGATCACGGCTTCGATCGAATGAGCCTCCTCGCGGAAGCTGAGGTGCTGACACTCGGCGAAATCCGGGACATCGCGCCAGCGCTTTCCCGCGGCCTTCAGCCAGCGTTGCCATGTCGGAGCTGTCCGGTCCGCCGGGGACCAGTAGCAGTGAATCAGAACCTGGCCGCGCAGGTCACGGGCGCGGCCCGGGTTTCGCATATTGGCTGCAAGTGCCGGCGTACAAACCGGCCAAAATTGGTCGCGAAAGAGTTCGATCGATGGTCCATCGGACGGCGCCTTCAGCGCGTAACGAATGGCGACATCCGCCTCTTCCGCTTCAAGATCAAGGACGCTGTCCGTTCCGATAACCTCAAGGGGAATATCGGGCCGTTCCTTTCGCCAGCCCGCAAGGCGCGGCACCAGCCAGCGACCGGCAAAAGCGTTGGTGGTCGTGACGCGGAGTGGCTGCCGGTCCCTGTCCCTTTTGACAGCAGCGATGATCGTTGAGAATGAATCAAGTCCATCCCGCACCACCAGGAAAAGGCGCGCTCCGGCATCCGTGAGGGTCATCGGCCGTGGTCTGCGCCTGAAAAGAGAGAGCTTACAGTAAGCTTCGAGCGCGCGGACCTGGTGGCTGATGGCAGTGGGCGTGACGCCCAACTCCGCCGCAGCGTTGCGAAAGCTCAAATGCCGTGCCGCAGCTTCGAAAGCGCGAAGCTCGTTCAAAGGGGGCAATTTCCGCATGATCTCGGTCGATCATTGTAGATGAAAAAATCTCACCTTCGGCTGAAATTTTCGCTTTTGCTTGCTTTTGTCAAGACGCTCACGATCGGCCGGTGAGATTGAGATGGAGGTGAATGATGGCCGGCGACAAGGAGACAGGTCTATCGGCCGTGATGGCGAGACGCCTTGAAAGCGGATTCAAAGGACGGATCATCGCGCCCGGCGATCTTGTCTATGACGCGACCCGCCGGGTGTGGAACGGCATGGTCGACAAGCATCCCGCTCTCATCGCGAGGTGCGTCTGCGTCGAGGATGTCATGAGAGCCGTCGGTTGCGCCCGCGAGCATGGCCTCCTGCTCTCCGTCCGCGGCGGAGGACATAACGTGGCCGGAAACGCGGTCTGTGATGGCGGTTTGATGATCGACCTTTCCGCCATGAATGGGATCGAGGTGAATGTCGACGGCCGGACGGCCCGCGCCGGAGGTGGAAGCACCTGGCGGGATTTCGATGCGGCAACGGCGGCTCACGGCCTCGCCACCACCGGCGGAATCATCCCGGCCACCGGCATCGGAGGCCTTACCCTGGGCGGCGGCCTGGGCTGGCTCATGCGCAAGCATGGCTTGAGCTGCGACAACCTCCTCTCCGCCGAGATCGTGACGGCGGACGACGCCCGATTGACCGCGAGCCCGACCGAGCGCCCGGACCTGTTCTGGGGGCTGCGCGGCGGTGGCGGCAATTTCGGCGTGGTGACCCAGCTCCGCTATCGCCTTCATCCCGTCCGGTATGTCCTGGGCGGCATGGTGATCCACCCCTTCGCCGAGGCATCCAGCATTTTGCGCTTCTGGCGGGATTTTACGACTTCCGCACCCGACGAACTCACAACTATGGCCGTGCTGTTGACAGCGCCCGATGGTCAGAAGGCGCTAGCGATCGTGGTGTGCTACTGCGGCGACTCGCGGGAGGGTGAGCGGGTGCTCGCGCCGCTGCGGGCCTTCTCCACACCTCTCGCCGATCAGATTTCGGTAATGCCGTATGTGGAGCAACAGGGCCTGCTCGAAGCCGGGTTTCCACCGGGCCGCATGAACTACTGGAAGTCGAACTTTCTTGCCGGCTTGAGCGATGACGCTATCGCGACTGTCATCGCGTCATTCGCAGAGGTCCCGTCCGCGACCTCGGCCATCGCATTCGAACAATTGGGCGGCGCGATGAGCCGGGTGGATGTCGACGACACGGCCTTCGCCCAGCGCCACGCGCCCTTCAACTTTCTTGCGGTCAGCAGTTGGGATGGAAAGGAGCCGAGCGAGGCGAACATCGCCTGGACCCGCACACTTTGGCAGGTGATGCAGCCCTATTCGGCTGGCGGCGTCTACGTGAATTATCTTAACGCTCCCGAAGACGAAGGCGCCGAGCGGATCAGGTCGGCCTATGGCGCGGTCAAATACGAGCAGCTTCTGGCGCTGAAGCGAAAATACGACCCGACAAATCTATTTCGCATGAATCAGAACATCCGCCCCTGAACCGGCTCGCCTGGGAGGATGCCATGCGAAACAGATGGACTGTTTTGGCTCTGCTGTTTTTCGTTCGCACGACGATGGCCTTGCAGTTCCAGAGCGTTGCCGCCGTCGCGCCGCTGATAGGCGAGCAGTTAACGCTCGGACTTTCCGATATCGGCCTGCTCATCGGGCTCTATTTCGCGCCTGGCGGCGTGCTGGCGCTGCCGGGAGGTGCGTTCGGCCGCCGCGTTGGCGACAGGATCGCTGTCCTCGTCGGCCTGGCGCTGATGCTGGTCGGAGGCGCGATCGTTCTGCTCGAACCGTCATGGTTTGGGCAAATCATCGGCCGGCTGATTGCCGGGACCGGCGGCATTCTTCTCAATGTTCTGATGACGAAGATGGTCGCAGATTGGTTTGCCGGCCACGAGATTGCGACGGCCATGGCCGTTTTCATCAACTCCTGGCCCTGCGGCATTGCTGTGTCGCTCCTCGTCCTTCCCGCGATCGGCGCGACCTACGGTCTTTTCACGGTGAATGTCGTCGTCTTGTCGACGGTCAATCTGGCCGCATTGCTGTTCGCCGGGCTCTACAGGAATCCTGCGTCATCGGCTGCAAGCCTGGCCGAGGGAACGATGCCGGACAGGGATGCCGTCATTGCGGTGCTTCTGGCCGGGGGCATCTGGACGGCGTATAACATGGGCTTCGCCATGGTCTTCAGCTTTGGGCCGGCCATGCTGTCCGAGCGGGGCTGGTCGGCGACCGCGGCTGGGGCGACGATCAGCATCGTCCTGTGGCTGACCGTCCTCTCGGTGCCGCTGGGCGGGTTTCTGACGGACTATCTGAAGCGGGGCGATCTCATTCTGACCTGTGCCTGCATCGCATTCGCGGCTCTTCTCGCGGTCATCTCAAGGAACGACGCTGTTGTCCCCTTGGTTGTGGTTCTCGGCCTGCTAAGCGGCCTGCCGGCCGGACCGATCATGAGCCTTCCCGCCCAATATCTGAAGCCCAGCACGCGAGCCCTTGGAATGGGCCTCTTTTACACCGTCTTCTACATCGGCATGCTGATCGGGCCGCCCGCCGGCGGTCGCTATGCCAATTGGGCCGGTGGGGCTGCGGGCGCATTTCACTTCGGCATGTTCATGCTTCTGCTGTGTCCAATCCTGCTCGCAGCTCTGCGATACACGACGCAATTCCGGTCAAATCTCATTGGCCGGAAAATCTGACCGGATGTCGAGGCGCAAGCGAGGTGGATGAATGGCAAGAGGCGCCCTTGGAAGGTCTTGACGAAGGCTTACGTGCGGGTTGTGAGGGTCGAGAGCTGATCGGTGTCGTAGCGGCCTCGCAGATCGGCGAGCGCCGTCGGGTCCGGCGCACCCTTCGCCGCGAGTTTTGCGAGTTCTTCGAAATAGTGCTCGTGGCCGGGCGGGGAGACGGTCATCAGCACGCGCGCAGGCTTCTCGCTGACATTCGTGATGTTGTGCGGCACGCCCGGTGGAATGAACAGAAAGGTCCCGGCCGTTGCACGGACCGTCTTGTCGCCGACATGCCACTCGCACTCGCCTTCGAGCAGATAGAAGGTCTCCTCCTGAACCCGATGAACATGCCGCCCGGTGGCGAACCCCGCGGGAATCGTCCAGTCGAACATGCTCGTGTGCTTGGTGTCTTCGCCGGTGACGAGGAAGACCATGGGATGGCCACGCAGCGAGACGCCCGTGTTCTCGTCTGGCATACGAATGACGGCATCGGCGCTCATGTGTCCCTCCATTGGCCGACGCTTCTCTGTGCCAGCCCAATACAGGGTCGGCCGTCTGTGTCCGGAAGTCGCTAATCCGTTCCTAAAAATCTGCTAAAACTGTCACATGACAGTCCGTGGCGACCATTATCAGTTCGGTTCGTTCCGCCTCGATCCGGTGGCAGGCATTCTATACCATCAGGCTGAGCCGACCATGCTCGGGCAACGTGCTGTCGCGCTGCTGCGCCGCCTGCTCGACAGCGCTGGTATGCCGGTGTCCAAAGATGCGTTGGTCGAGGCCGGCTGGGGCGGATTGGCAGTCGCTGACAACAACCTGACGGTCCAGATCGCCGCCCTGCGTCGGGTGCTGGCGAGCCCGGCCGACGGCGCGAGGTGGATCGAGACGCTGCCGCGGCGGGGCTATCGCTATGTCGGACCGGTCGTTGTCACAAATGACGCGCCGGCTACCACCGGCGCCGCAACCGCGCTGACATTGCCCGACAAGCCGTCCGTCGCCGTTCTGCCGTTCTCGAACCTTAGCGGCGATCCAGAACAGGACTACTTCGCCGACGGGATGGTCGATGACATCATCACCGGTCTGGCACGTATCAACTGGCTGTTTGTCATCGCGCGAAACTCGACCTTCACCTACAAGGGCCGCGCTGTGGACGTGAAGCAGGTCGGCCGCGAACTTGGCGTGCGCTACGTGCTCGAAGGCAGTGTGCGAAAGGCGGGCTGCAACGTGCGTGTGACCAGCCAGATGATTGATACATCGACCGGCGCACATGTGTGGGCCGAACGCTATGACCGCAACTCCGACGATATCTTCGCGCTTCAAGATGAGATCGCGTTGTCGGCGGTCGGCGCAATTGCGCCAAGCGTACGGCGTGCCGAAATCGACAGGGTGAAGCGCAAGCGCCCCGATAGTCTCGACGCCTACGAACTCGTGCTGCATGCCCAGCCCGATGTCGATTCCGGTATGCCCGATCGTGCCGGAAATGCGCTGCCGCTATTGCGGCGGGCGCTGGCACTCGATCCCGGCTACGCACTTGCCCACGGGTTGGTTGCGATGTGCCACCACAATCGCTTCCTGCGCTACGGCTTGCGGGAGGAGGATCGCACCGCGTCGTTACGCCACGCTCGCCTTGCGCTAGAGCATGGTCGCGACGACACGTTAGCGCTCACCTTCGCCGGCTTCTGCCTCGGCATGGACGCACATGATCGCGCGGCGGCCTTCGCCGCGTTCGAAACCGCTCTTGCGCTCAGCCCGTCCGCCGCGCTTGCATACATTTTCGGAAGCGTCATCCATAGCTGGGCCGGCGAGGCGCAGCCTGCGATCGAGTGGGGCGAGCGTGCGCTACGCCTCAGCCCATTCGACTCCTGGGCGTTCGCGGCATTCGGCTCGCAGGCGCTCGGCCATTTCCAGCAGGGCCGACTGCACGAGGCCGCGAAAGCTGCCTACCAGGCGGTGCAGTCGAACCCCGCCCATAGCATCAACTACGTCATCCTGATTGGGCCCCTGGTTGCGCTCGGCCGGCTCGATGAAGCGAGGGCTGCGGCGGCGCGTGTGCTCGAATTGCAGCCCACCTTCCGCTTCAGCCGGCAGTTCGCCGGCGTCGATTGCGCGCCGGAGCTTGCGTCGAAACTTGGTAGTACGCTCAGCGCGGCGGGGTTGCCGGACTAGCGATAGACTATCCGATCTTCGACGCATTCAACCTCCACTGCGCGGGGCTATTGGGGAGGTCGGCTCTCGTTGTGGTGGGACGCGCCCTTCTGACTGAGTGACTTCATCGTGCCATAGCTGCATACGGCGGGACCGGAAGGATTCGAACCGGTCGCGGGAACGCAACGACGTCGCAACCGCTACCGCGAAGAAGTCGTCCTGCAAGAATTGAGCATCGCGCTCTGCGGCGCTGCCACGTTGAATGGCCTCTGAGATATCTGGAGGCGATACAATCTGCTGCGAATTGCTCTGCTACGGCTCTTCGCAAAAATGCAAGATATCAACTTAATATCAAGTTGGCGCGCCCGACATGATTCGAACGTGTGACCTTGCCTTCGTAGGCAACGCTGAGCGATCGCTTGAAATAGCAATTTGAGATGGTTGGGCCTCCCCGCGTTTGGCCCGCGCGATAATGCGCATTCCGCTCTCCTTGCGGTCGCCGGAAGGATCAATACGCAGCGCCAGTTTGACACCAGCAAAAATACCAGCAAAACGAACAGCTGAAGTGAGCTTTTACGCGTATTTTCAATGCGTCGCGCAAATTTTTCCGAAAAATACGGAATCGAACCAGTGACTTAAGTCATTGTTATTATTATAATTTTTTCCGTGGTGCCCCTGGCCGATAATTGCCTAGAGCCATAACCGTTTGAATTTGAAACCACTTTTGTCGTCGATTGCTGCCGATACCAGCACAAATACCAGCAGGATGACGCGCGGTTTTCGCCGACAAAAATAAAAAAGCAGGCTTCCGGCAGCGGGCACGCCTATGCCGTTCCGGACCTCGCAATTTCTCCTTCGACCGGAATCGAACCCGGCTCTGACCGAACTCCCGGAGGGATCAATTGCGAGGTTAGTCTCAGCTGTTCGAGCGGAATGATCAAAAATCGTGGGTTTGACTCCCACTCTCTCCGTCACGCTACGCTACGGCTCTCCACAGTGTCCGATCCTTCGAATCCACCGCAGATTCGGCGAAAATCTCCGCGATGTTGCGCAGTTATTCGCGCCAAGCCGTGGTTTTTCGACGTGGGTTCGGAGGATGGTTCTTCCGCCTCTACACTTTTCTCCTCTGCTTCGCATTGTTCGAAGCGATAGCAAAACAATGACTAGCGTGATGCGGCCAGTTGGCTACATTCAAGGGCTGCTTGACGGCATTGAGTTCAAGCAGACCGCCTATGCACTGGATCGCGATTCGCGAAAAGCTGCTCTCGCCCGCTTCCTGAAGAAGGCTTCAGGCGGTGAGCCGGGAGGAAGGCGAAGAGGAGCATAGGGTGGCTGCTTAAAGCCCGCCCTCCGCTAAGCGTCAGCGACGCGCAAAAAGCGGAGGACTGAAGAAGGGTATCGCAATCCTCAGTCGCGTCGAGTCTTAGCTCGATCAGTCGCGGCGCGAGCCGCCGCCAGGGCCATCCAGTCCCGCAGCAGTCCTCTGTCCTCCTTTGAAAACGACGCCCGGCGCTTGAGATCCTCCAGTGTCTCACCGGGATGGCATCGCTCGTAGTCCTCCCGGATCAAGGACTCCAGGTAACTCCGCTCTTCTTCGCTCGCTATGTCCAGGTGGTGACGATAGTCGGTTGGCATGGTTCACGACTTGACGATGCCCGATGCCCTGCACAACGGCAAAAGCGACTGTTCAGTTCTGCTGTCAATTGCAAGCGATCGGGAACGGCACTGCGGATAACACTTTGGCGCTTTCGCTGTAACCCGAGTCAGCCTCCAATAGATCTCGAGCGCACATCAAAATCCAGTAGAGAGAGCAGGCTCGCACTGCTTGCGCGACGCTGTCATAGTGTGTCGCTCATGCATTCGCTCCGCGATAGGCTGCCGCAATTTGGTTTCCTCGACCGCGAGGAAGGAGCGGCCGTGCGTTGTCTAGCGCGCATTCGACGAGATCGCGAGGATTGCCGTCGGTTCGCCGCCTTAGACGATGACAATCCGTTACTTTGCCTGGAGGGGCGGGCCACGCCCATCGCATCGCGCGGTTCGGTTTGCAAAGACCGCGAGAGTAAATTGTGCGCGGCAATAAACGGCAAGGTCGCCGCCGCGCCAAAAACGTTAACGAGAAGCGTTGCCATGACCATTTCCGTAAGCATGCTCATTCCTCTCGCGGGCAGATGACGAAATTCCTCGCCAGCGGATGGTCCTCTCAGGCTCAAAGATCCATTTCGCCCCCGCCGGCAGGGACGCCTCGGCTAGCTCCGTTCTGCTTTTTCGGCGCCTCAGCAACCATCGCTTCCGTCGTGATCAACAGCGCTGCGATTGAAGCTGCATCCTGCAGCGCGGACCTCACGACTTTGGTTGGATCGATGATGCCTCTCGCGAAAAGATTGCCGTACTCTCCCGTCTGGGCATCGAAGCCCCAGGCGTACTCCTTGTTTTCAAGTATCTTTACGACAATGAGCGATCCGTCTTCGCCGGCATTCTCTGCAATCTGCCGTGCCGGCCAGCTGAGAGCCCGCTTGACGGTCTCCAGCCCATGGCGCTGATCGTCGTTTGCCGGCTTGAGTTTCGCTAGCACCGCTGCGGCACGCAGTAGCGCCACCCCGCCGCCCGGGAGTATACCTTCCTCGACAGCGGCACGCGTCGCGTGCATGGCATCGTCGACCCGATCCTTACGCTCCTTGACTTCGATTTCGGTCGAGCCGCCCACTCGGATCACGGCAACTCCGCCGGCTAGCTTTGCAAGCCGCTCCTGCAATTTCTCGCGGTCATAGTCCGAAGTGGTTTCCTCAATCTCCGTCTTGATCTGCCGGACACGCGCCTCGATTTCGGGCTTTTTGCCGGCGCCGCTGACGATCGTTGTGTTATCCTTGTCAATCATCACCTTCTTGGCCCGTCCAAGCATGTTCAGCGTGACGTTTTCGAGTTTGGTGCCAAGATCTTCGCTGATAAAATTGCCGCCGCTGAGGATAGCGATGTCCTGCAGCATGGCTTTGCGACGATCACCAAAACCCGGCGCCTTGACGGCGGCGACCTTTAGCCCGGCGCGCAGCCTGTTCACGACGAGTGTCGCCAGGGCTTCGCCTTCCACGTCCTCCGCGATGATCAGCAGGGGCTTTCCACTTTGTGCCACCGCTTCAAGCAAAGGCAGCAGGGTCTGCAGGCTCGAGAGCTTTTTTTCGTGGATCAGGATGTAGGGCTCCTCGAACTCGACCCGCATCTTCTCGGTGTTGGTAACGAAATATGGCGAGATGTAACCACGGTCGAACTGCATGCCCTCTACGACTTCCAGTTCGGTCTCGAGCGATTTGGCTTCCTCGACCGTAATGACGCCTTCGTTGCCGACCTTCCTCATTGCATCCGCCAAGAAGCGTCCAATCTCCCTGTCGCCATTGGCGGAAATAGTAGCAATTTGCGCGATCTCCTCGTTTGAAGCGAGCTTTCTCGAATTTTTCTTCAGTTCGCTGACCACCGCTTCGATAGCACCATCGATACCGCGCTTGAGATCCATCGGATTCATACCGGCCGCAACAGCCTTGGTGCCTTCCCGCACGATTGCGTGCGCGAGCACGGTCGCAGTCGTGGTCCCATCGCCTGCTTGGTCGGAGGTCTTCGAAGCAACCTCCCGCACCATCTGTGCTCCCATGTTCTCGAACTTGTCTTCAAGCTCGATCTCTTTGGCGACGGTGACCCCGTCCTTTGTGATCCGGGGGGCGCCAAAGCTCTTTTCGAGCACGACGTTACGGCCCTTCGGTCCCAGCGTCACCTTCACCGCATTAGCAAGTACGTCGACGCCCCGAAGCATCTTCTCCCGTGCACCAGTTGAAAATAGAACCTCCTTCGCGCTCATGATCGTTCCTCCCCGAAGGATGCTTGCCTGCATCTAATCCCCTGCCGTGATAGCGGTCCGCTGGACGACCTAGGTCAATCGGAGAAAGTTTCAAGAGCCCTTTGGCCAGCCAAGCCGGGCTTTGCCTTCTGTTGGTCCCGCTCCCGGGTGGCGTACACCAACGAATTGTCAACCCTGGCACAGACTGCGGCCTTAAGGCGCTCAAAAGCGCGCTGCTCGATCTGCCGGATTCGCTCGCGTGAAACGCGGTACTCTCTCGCCAAGTCATCCAGCGTCTTTGGTTCGTCTGTGAGCATCCGCGCTTCCAGAATTGCGCGTTCACGTGCCGACAGCACCTTGAGTGCCTCCGAAAGAGCAGTCTTTCGTCGTTCGTAGTCATCAGCGTCCGCCAGCAGGGTTTCAGAATCGGGCGAAGGATCGGCCAAACGATCCTGCCATTCCTGGGAAGTGTCTTCGTCGCTTATCGAGACATTGAGGGAGGCGTCACCACGCAGTCGCCCATTCATCTCGATCACCTCCGACGGACTTACCTTTAGGTGTTCCGAGATGTAACTCACCTGGTCCGGATGCAGATCGCCATCCTCAAGAGCGGACAACCTGTTCTTGAGCTTTCTGAGATTGAAGAAAAGTTTCTTTTGGGCAGCAGTGGTGCCCAACTTGACGAGTGACCAGGACCTCAGGATGTATTCCTGGACAGACGCCCTAATCCACCACATCGCATAGGTGGCCAGACGAAAGCCCCTCTCAGGTTCAAAGCGTTTGACGGCCTGCATCAATCCGAGATTTGCTTCCGAAACGAGATCAGCAATCGGCAGGCCGTAGCGGCGATATTTCATCGCGATCTTTGCCGCCAGCCAGAGATGACTCGTCACCAGGTGATAAGCGGCCTCGCGATCGCCATGATCTCGCCAGCGCCTGGCGTAGCTGGCCTCCTCGGACGCTTCCAAGAACGGAAATTTTCGAATCTCCGTCAGGTATCGGGAGAGCCCTCCATCCGAGGAGACCGAGGGAAGTGCTGCCATGCCCACCATGATGTTCGCTCCTTTCTTCCCCATTTGCATGCGTATCATCGGGAGGTGGTTGCCGTCGTCTTGGCGGCCACTTTGCTCGCGAGAGAAGACACTCTTCGGTGCAACCGGCGAGCGCGCTTCCTCACATAAGCTTTGGCGCTATGGCGGCCGGCGATGCCGCGGCGTCCCCTGGAGGAGAGAACAACGGACCGTCGTTCGAGCCATTCCAGGAGACGATCGTAAGTTCGGGTGATCTCTCGAAACCAAGCGCTAAGGTGCCTCATATCCAAGTCCTCCGAGAGCAAGTTGCGCTGAGTCCGGCGCTTGACGGAAACGCCGAACTCCGTCCTGTTTCGCGCCACCGGCGGCCTGGTCGCTGTCCAGGCGGAAACCAGCCGCTCGAGCTTTTTCGCCCAGCTTTTTTCGACAATGTGACGCGGCAGATTGAGTTGCATGGCCTCCTCCTAGCTAGGCTGCCGCCCGCCGCTCGGTCGAGTGCAGGCGCATAGGCCTCCCGCCTGGCGGATTGCGCGGACCACCGTCAAGGGCGCACAAGGCCTCGAGAATTTCGTCGACGCGGATGGGCGCCTTAAGGCCCTCCGGCGCGCGAAGGGCGGGAGAGGACGCGATCGCCGAGGCATCGGACGCCCACGAGGCGAGGATGGCGCGCTTCTCACCGAGGCTTAACGTCGGGTCACCGACCACGTCGCGCGGATGCGCATAGACTTTGCCGGGATGAAGAAACGCTTCAAATTCGAATACGTTGTCATGACGAGCGGTCGTCGGCCGCATGGTTGCCTCCAATTCCAAAGACGAGTTTGAGGTAGCCGCGCGGTGATCCGCGCGGCTGGGTTGGCGCCGAGTGGAAAGATCGATCAGGCGGCCTTCGCCTCGATTTGCCTGACATTGCCTGTGCTCACTTCGCCGATCGGGATGCGGCGCGGCTTCATCGCTTCCGGAATTTCGCGCAGAAAGTCGATGATAAGCAGGCCGTGCTCGAAGCGAGCACCCCTGACCTCGACATGGTCGGCCAGTGTGAATTGGCGCCGGAAGGAACGCGCCGAAATGCCGCGATGCAGAAAGGTCTTCTCTTCCTTCTCACCCTTGCGGCCTTCGAGCGTCAGCACATTTTGCTCGACGGTGAGCGCGATCTCGTCCTGCGTGAATCCCGCCAGAGCCACCGAAATTCGGAAGCGGTTTTCGTCGAGACGCTCGATGTTGTAGGGGGGATAGCTCTCTTCGGCAGTCCGCTGGACCTCGTCGAGAACGTCAAAAAGGCGGTCGAAGCCGATGGTCGACCTCCAGAGGGGAGTCCAATCATACCTCATAGCCAAATCCTCCTGAGAGCAAGTTGGGTACGAGCCGGCACCGGACACCTGCCGGTGCCCGCCTTTCAGTCCGGGGCCCATGTGGCGCCCCGGCCGCATCTCTGCGTACCCAAAAGAATCTTCAAGCTTGGAAAAAGTTCAAGAGGGTGGGGAAAATTTTTCTGCTTCCGGCAACGGCGTGGTTAACCCACCGTTGAGTGCCCGCGGTGTCTTGACAGTGGGCTTCCCGCGCCTAATTTTTTCGGCGCAAGGGGGCTTTTCCTCTTGCACAAGGAAAGCATGACGACCGTCAGGAGACGACGATGATCGAGGAGAATCTTGCCCGCCTGCGGGCGTACCGCAACAACATTCGCCGCTACGAGCGGTTGCTCGCGACGCAACTCTCGGACCTGGAGCGGGCCTTCATCGTAAAGCGACTGGAGGAAGAACAGGCCGAAGCCGAAGCTCTCGTCAAAACGACATTTCCCTTCAGTCTGCCGGCGCTTGGGCAACCGGCGGAAGCAGCAGCTTAGAGGCGCGTCATGTCTGGACTCGAAGCTTTCATTATCCGGGGACACGAGAAAATCATCGATCACTATCGGCGACTGCGCGATTCCGCTCCTTCCCGCGCCGAGCGCGAACGTTTCCAGCGGTGTATGGAGGAAGAAGAGGAAGCTTTGCGGAAGTTTGTCGAAGGGCGATCGCCTCCGCTACGGCGCGCGGCATAGTCCTCCGCGGTCGCCACGCTCTTTTCCCAGAGACACGCATACCTTGGTGCGTGACTTATGCACGACCACGGCGTTTTTGCAGAGCCAAAGAGATGGATTGGTCTCGCATGAGGAGCGTGAGGCCTTTGTCTATCTGCGAACATGGATCGACGCCCTGCATTCCATCGACCAGCCGCAGACAGTCGAGATTCCCGTGCCGCGTGTTCGTGAAATGCCGTCGCACTCGAGCAAGGAAAGGTGGGAGAGGGTTTGATGATTGACAAAAAGCGCCGCCCCACCTTTGCGGGTGCCGCAGACCTCGTCGCGCACGCTAAGGTGGCGGCCCGCCATCTTTGAAGACCTGTGCGCAGCTTGCACGAACGGCGACAAGGGTGCGGCACGAGCAGCGCTGCGCCAGGCGATTAGCGAGCTCGAGGTGGCGCGAGCCATGTTACGGACTGGACTTGAATGAGGGGGAGCAACATTGTCGGGTATCTCGCGATGAGGTTGTGATGACGACGAAGGTTCATGATGCGTTGACGGAGGCCCTTGATTGCGTGAAGGCAAGGGGGCTTATCCGCAAGTACAGCCTTGTCTGGAGTGGACGGAGCGAGGTGCCGCACATCACCGTCTGGAAAGCGACCGATGCTTCAGATGAAGCGCTGCGCCACTCTCTTGCGGAATCTCTTGCCGGCCTCGCAACCGAGTCGCAGGTTACCATTGAAAGAGAGTAGGTGGGTTTGGGTGTTACGAATCCCGAGTTCTCCTCGGCTCTTTGCGATGCCGAGTGACCTGCCGCGAGCCCTGCCCGAAGCAGGGATTTCAAACTTGGCCAACAGTTCAGGACCTGCGAGTGTCGAGGAGGGCCGCTAATCACACGCTCACCTGTCAACACAACGCAATGAAGCCCGACGAAGCTATTCCGGAAGTTCGGCCGAGCAGCTGCTCTTGAAGATTGGCCACGCTGCTCTAGATCGCTTACCGCTAAGGACGAATGGCCGCGGATCAGATTCGGGGCGCCGTTTAGACAACTTCAGCAAGATGGGCTCGTCAGCGGCATGAGGGGCGGGAGATAAGGTCCGACTGCTGCGCTCCCGGCGAGGTGTGACCATGGCAGTTCGCATAGAGATTGTCATTGAATGTGGTCAAGGGAAGGTGCCGCCAAGGGCGTATGTTGGAATGCCTGCCGGCTCTCTTGACCAGGATGGTAGGACGGTGCTCACGACCCGTGAAGCCTCGTTCGCTGCATTGGAGGCGCAGGTGCGTGAGATAAAGGCGCAATTGGATGCCTGTCTCGCCGAAGCAAAGGCTTGCTTGCCAGCTTGAGTCGGTGCGCTAGGAATTCATAAGGATTTCGGAGCGCATTGAGGTTGAGGAAGCGCCCTTCCGCGACCAGCTTCCTTCTCTATCTCTCTACTCCTCATCGAACGACAAGAAAATCATTCGTTTAGAGATACCCGAGGCGCCGATCTGGCTGAACGAAGTTGTGCCGGATCAGAGTTCATTTCAGGACTTCGCTGACTATCTCTGCCTTTTTTGCGCAAGGCGAAGCGTAGGCTAGCGGGCCTCGCACGTAAGGCCGGTCCGATGCGGATGATCAGTCAACTGAGGTCGCCTCACTTCGGCGGCTGGAGTCCGGGAGACGTGATCCAGCTAGCTACTTCGGCTACCATTTCGTTTTCGCGAGCCTTTCGTAGAAGCTCTGCCTGCTCCGGCCCTGGAGGAAGCTTTTTTGCTTCGTCTCTAAGGCGTTTGGCTTCGTCGGCGAGCCGTTCTTCGAGGGTAATGGTTTGTCTAAAACGGCGGCGAATCTTCATGACACAACCTCGTGCTTACGGGTCCTAACCGTAGGGTTCGCACTTTCGGTTTTAGTACGTAGTCACGCGGCGATCTGTTTCCAAGTTACCAGGCACCAAACTCGATCACCACCAACGACGCGTACGTCTTGATGCCGGCCAAGTCTCGTCGCATGCAGCGGCAATGCGCGATGCGCTGCCAGCAACAGCACCCCCGGGGCTAGCATGATGCGGGACCATGCGGACAGCAGAGATAGCCCCGCACCGGTTCGGACCGTCAACCAAACCAATCTTATGCAGTGTTTTCGTGCATCGCCTGGGTCGCCGCTGCAAGCCGCACGTTGACAGTCGCTTAGTGGGAGCGCCAAAAAATTTCGTCGTTCCCCTTGAATCGGATTTTTTCTGCCCCTAGGTGGTTTTTCCGCCGGGGGCTGGTTACCGGCTCCGGTTAAATGACTCGCTAGACTGTTAAGGAGGATGTGCATGCATTTCCGTCCGTTGCACGACCGTGTGCTCGTGCGCCGCATTGATGCCGAGGAGAAGACCGCCGGGGGCATCATCATTCCCGACACCGCAAAGGAGAAGCCGCAGGAAGGCGAGATCATCGCTGCTGGTCCCGGCGCGCGGAATGAGCAGGGCCAATTGGTACCGCTCGACGTGAAAACGGGAGACCGCGTCTTGTTCGGCAAATGGTCGGGGACCGAGGTGAAGATCGATGGCCAGGATCTCCTGATCATGAAGGAGAGCGATCTCCTGGGTATCGTCGAGCATAGCGGCAAGTTGAAGAAAGCGGCCTGACGCCGCTGAAAAACTGACAGTCATAAAAGAGAGGAGATTTGAACATGGCTGCCAAGGACGTGAAATTTTCGACCGAGGCCCGCGAGCGCATGCTGCGAGGAGTGGACACACTGGCGAATGCGGTGAAGGTCACACTCGGTCCCAAGGGACGCAACGTGGTGATCGAGAAATCATTCGGAGCGCCGCGCATCACCAAGGACGGCGTCACCGTCGCCAAGGAAATCGAGCTGGAAGACAAGTTCGAGAATATGGGCGCCCAGATGGTGCGCGAGGTGGCGTCCAAGACCAACGATCTGGCCGGCGACGGCACCACCACGGCGACGGTGCTGGCGCAGGCCATCGTCAAGGAAGGTACGAAATCGGTCGCGGCCGGCATGAACCCGATGGACCTCAAGCGCGGCATCGATCTCGCGGTGGAAGCAATTGTCAGCGACTTGAAGGCGCATGCCAAGAAGGTCACGTCCAATGACGAGATCGCGCAGATCGGAACGATCTCGGCCAATGGCGACACGGAGATCGGCCGTTTCCTCGCCGATGCCATGCAGAAGGTTGGCAACGAGGGCGCCATCACGGTCGAGGAGGCCAAGAGCCTCAATACCGAGCTTGAGGTGGTCGAAGGTATGCAGTTCGACCGCGGCTACGTCTCACCCTATTTCGTCACCAACGCCGAAAAGATGAAGGTCGAGCTCGAAGACCCCTACATTCTGATCCACGAGAAGAAATTGTCCGGGCTGCAAACCATGCTTCCCCTGCTGGAGGCTGTCGTGCAAACCGGCAAGCCGCTTTTGATCGTCGCCGAGGACGTCGAGGGCGAAGCGCTGGCAACGCTTGTCGTCAACAAGCTGCGCGGCGGCCTGAAGATCGCTGCCGTGAAGGCGCCGGGCTTCGGCGATCGCCGCAAGGCCATGCTCGAGGACATCGCCACACTTACCGGCGGTACCACGATATCCGAGGATCTCGGCATCAAGCTCGAGAATGTCACGCTCAACATGCTCGGGCGCGCCAAGAAGGTGGTGATCGACAAGGAGAACACCACCATTGTCGACGGGGCTGGTGCCAAGAAGGACATCGAAGCCCGCGCTGCACAGATCAAGGCGCAGATCGACGAAACCACCTCGGACTATGATCGCGAGAAGTTGCAGGAGCGGCTCGCGAAGCTCGCGGGCGGCGTTGCTGTGCTTCGCGTCGGTGGTGCCACGGAAGTCGAGGTCAAGGAGAAGAAGGACCGCGTCGACGACGCGCTCCATGCCACGCGTGCGGCAGTCGAGGAAGGCATCCTTCCTGGCGGTGGTGTCGCGCTGCTTCGCGCGCTCAAGGCGCTGGACAGCATCAAGACAGCGAACGCAGACCAGAAGGCCGGCGTCGACATCGTGCGCCGGGCGATCCAGGTACCGGCGCGGCAGATTGTCCAGAACGCCGGCGAGGACGGCTCGCTGGTGGTCGGCAAGCTGCTTGAGAACGCGAGCTACAACTGGGGCTTCAATGCTGCGACCGGCGAATATCAGGATCTGGTCAAGGCGGGCGTGATTGACCCCGCTAAGGTGGTCCGAACGGCGTTGCAGGACGCGGCCTCAGTTGCGTCGCTGTTAATCACCACGGAAGCGCTCGTGGCCGACAAGCCCAAGAAGGCGGAGCCTCATACACCGGCCGCGCCACCGATGGACTTCTGACAAGATTTGCGCCCGGCTGGCCGAACGGCCGGGCGCTCGCTTCATCTCTAAGCAAGGAGATCATTAACACAAAGAGAAATGGGGATCCAAAATGAGCACCCGGATCGAAGCTCTGTTGCGAAAGAGTGAGGCTGCCTCGAATTGGCTCATGCTGGCCTCAAGCTTTGCAACCATCGCATGGGTAAGTTTTCGAACGATAGGAGGATGAGATGATCAAAGATCAAACCATTGGCTCCGCTCGTGCGGAGAAAGGTCGCGCCAACAGCCGCATTATTCAAAGTCTGATGACAGCGTTGCTGGCATCGGCGCTGACGCTGCCGTCGCTGGCCGCTTGGGGAACGGAGCGTTCGCCGGAGCAACCAGCGGCGAGAGCCGGCGACGTCCTGCCTTTGCCGCCAATCCGGTATCTCGACTCGATGCCCTGGATGAACTGGAAGGCATCGGCGCCGACGCTGAGGATCGATACGCTCATGTCCCCGAGCATCACGCCCTGGGGTGTCCTGAAACCCCCTCAGGAGCCGACCTCGCCGACATTGGGTTGATTGCTGCTTTCATCAGCAATGCGGACAGTGACTCGCGATCCGCATCGCGTTGATCGTGGTTGAACAGCTGTCTTGTGCCTTTTGAGGCCGTCAACGGAGGAAATAGATGTTCGCTGGCTTTAGTGACCCATTTGAAGCGCTGCTGGCTCTGCAGCGCGCACTCGACGCACGCGTCGCAAGCGACTGGATGGGACGGGGAACCGCTGCGATCGGCAGTTTCCCGCCCATCAATATATTCCAGAAGGATGGCGACCTTGTTGCTGTCGTCGAACTGCCAGGTGTCGACAAAAACGATCTGGAAATCGAAGCGAAGGAAAATACCATTCGCATCCGGGGCAAAAAGACGATCGCTTATGGAGAGCAGGCGAGCGTCCATCGCCGCGAGCGTATCAGTGGCGTGTTTGACCGGACGTTATCGGTGCCGATTCGGATCGAACCTGATCGAATCAAGGCCGAATATCGCGACGGCATCCTTGCGCTGTTCATACCGCGGGCAGAGGCCGATAAGCCGCGTTCCATCAAGGTAAGCTAGGGAGGCTACTATGGCAGAGTCCCAGGAACTACAGGTCCAGCAGAAGCGCGAAGTTGAGAAGAAAACCGAAGGCACGACGCCGGGACGGGCATTCGTGCCAGTGACGGACATATTTGAGACTCCCGAGGCGCTGACGGTCGTACTGGAGATGCCGGGCGTCGACCGCAATAGCATCGAGGCGAATGTCGAGGATGACATCGTCACTATTGAAGGTCGGATTGATTTCTCGAAGTATGAAGGGATGCAGCCGGTCTACACCGAATACAACGTGGGCCACTACGCGCGCAGCTTTCAGATCTCCAACAAGGTTGACCAGAGCAAGATCAGCGCCCAAATGAAAGACGGCGTGGTCACGATCGTGCTGCCCAAAGCCGAGCAGGCCAAGCCGCGCAAGATTCAGGTGAGTTAGCGCGGCCTGCCATCGTGAGGCTGCTGGCTTCGGAATTTCGACTCGATGATCTTCGGCGTTGGCGCTGAGACTGGCGCCACGCCTGGGCTGCAGCAGAGAACCCCGAGATAGAACGCGGACGAGACCGGCGTTCACTTGCGACGTTGGCCGAGCGGGTTAGATGACGCCAAAGTGCAGTCCGCGTTGCGCTGGAAAGCTTTCTTGCTCATGTTGGCCCTTGAAAACCGTAACGGATCATCTTCCTCATCTAGGTGGTCGGCCCGGCCGGACGACCTAAGGGCGCGGACTCGAAACGCGCAGCCAGCCATAGCCGGATGGATGCGAGTTGGACGAAGGCACCGACAATTTCCGCTGAAACCGTGCCAATGGAGACTTCTTGCCTTTGGGTTCAGTGCTATGATTGGCGCACCTACTGCAGTGCACGTCCGGGTTTTGGGGGTCCCCATTGGCGCCTAAAGAACAGTCGGGGCTTCAACGCGAACCTCTCGTCAGCGAGCCGGCCCTGGAACGTGCCGAGCGCTTGGCCAATCTGCTGGCCTCCATAGTTGAGAATAGCGACGATGTGATCGTTAGCAAAAATCTGGACGGCATTATTACAAGCTGGAACAGGGCGGCTGAGCGCATCTTCGGCTATTCGGCCGCCGAGGCGATCGGCCAGCCCATTACACTTGTGATTCCGGAGGACCGACAAAGCGAAGAACGCGAGATTTTAACCCGCATCCGACGTGGTGAGCGCATCGACCACTTTGAGACCGTTCGGCGACATAAAGATGGTAGCTCAATCGTCGTTTCGCTGACCATTTCTCCTGTCAAGGATGCCCGCGGCAACATCATTGGCGCATCAAAGATTGCGAGGGATATTACCGAGCACAAGCGAGCTCAGGAACAGATTGGCGTTCTGGCGCGCGAGGCGGAGCACCGAAGCAAGAACATCCTCGCGAACGTACAGGCAATCATCAATCTTTCTCAGTCCGACACCTGCGAGCGCCTCAAGGAAGTGATCAGCGGGCGCATCCAAGCGATGGCAAATGTTCACTCGCTGTTCGTTGAAGCGCGGTGGATAGGAGCGGAAGTCTCGGCGATCGCCAAGCAGGAGCTTGCCCCTTATCTCCAGGAGGGTCACGACAAGCGGATTCTGATGGACGGTCTGCAAACCGTATTAGAACCCACCGCTGCGCAGGCGATTGCTGTGGTTCTGCATGAATTGGCAACCAACGCTGCCAAGTATGGAGCGCTATCGAACGCGAAAGGCCGGATTGCATTGACGTGGTCGCGCACCCAGGATGGACAGGTAATACTCCGCTGGACCGAATTGGGCGGTCCGAAAGTAAATGCGCCCGAACGCAAGGGCTTCGGTAGTCGCCTCATCGAAGGAACCATCAGGCCACTTGGCGGCAAGGTGCTCTTTGACTGGCGCGCGGAAGGGCTGGTTTGCGAAATCGCCGTTCCGACGTAAAATCCAATCGAGCTTGGCTTCGCTGCTCTCGCGACATATTGCGCTGCTCCACACAGTTTCCTGATCGCGAACGAGCGGCGGGTCATTCTGCATTGCAAAAAACTGCGCGACGATCCCTCGACCGAAGAACGCCGCCAGCTGATGCGCTTGGTCAGCGAGGCCGAAACTTGGCTGAAAGGTCTCGCTGCGCAAGCTGCAACGCAAAATTAACCGAAGGAAAATCGCCGCAAAAATTTTTCGGGACGCCCTTGAAATTGATTACCCTTCTTCTAAGTCGTTTTTTGCCGCTTGCAGTGGTGCCGGGCGCCAGCTTTGGGTCCGGTGAACTGAACAGGGCGTCAGACACGGGTGTCTTGCGCTCCTTCGTATCCATCTTGCTCTCAGGAGGACTTGGCTATGAGGACTTATGATTTCGCTCCCCTGTGGCGTTCGAGCATCGGCTTCGACCGCCTTTTCGATCTCCTCGACGAAACCCAGCACAGGACCGAGGACAGTTACCCGCCCTATAACATCGAACGGCTCGGCGAAGATCGCTATCAGATCTCGCTGGCGCTGGCCGGATTCGGCCCCGATGAGATCGCGGTGACGGCCGAGCAGAACGTGCTCACCGTGGAAGGCCGCAAGGGCGGCAAGGACCAGCACGAATATCTCTACCAGGGCATTTCGGCTCGGCCGTTCAAGCGGCAATACAACCTTGCTGACTACGTCCAGGTGAAAACTGCCGCGTTCGACAACGGCCTGCTCCGGATCGAACTCGTCCGCGAAATCCCCGAGGCCATGAAGCCCCGGCGCATCGCCATCGGCGGTGGCGCCCCGGCCGGGCAAATCACGCAGAAGGCAGCTTAGCCCGCCTTTCGCTTGATCTCGTCGCACGGGCCGCAATTTGTCCGGGCGTCGACCAGCTTCATGTCAAGGAGGATATCATGGGTATTCGTGATCTTGTTCCGTGGACGAAAGGTCAGCAGCTCCCAACCCGTCAGGAGCCTTTCGATCCGTTTCTCACGCTTCACCGCGAGATGAACCGGCTTTTCGACGACGTCTTTCGCGGGTTCGGCCCGCTCGGTCGCTTCGGCAATCCTTTGATGGAGGGCCAATTCACCTGGCCTCGGCTCGAACTCAGCGAAACCGACAAGTCGGTCACGGTTACGGCCGAACTTCCAGGTCTCAGCGAAAGGGACGTTCAGGTCGAGATCGCCAACGGCGTTCTTTCGATCCGCGGCGAGAAGAAGGCCGACCGCAGCGACGACTCGAAGTTCGTCAGCGAACGCTACTACGGATCGTTCGAACGCCAGATTTCGCTGGAGGGCGTCGAAGAAGACAAGGCGCAAGCCGACTTCAAGAACGGCGTCCTCACTGTAACGCTTCCGAAGTCTGAGCAGTCAAACCGCAACGTCAAGCGTATCGCGATCAATACCAACTGAAAGCAAGAAGGCGGCGGCGTGGCCGCCGCCTTCAACCTCCTCTCAGATCAACCTGTCTCTCCACGAAAGGAGCAAAAGGAGACACGACATGAGCCAAGCCAATCGCACCGCCAACAATGTTGGGCCCGTTTTCCACCCGGCATCTCATTACAATTCACCCGACGATGTCTTGGGTGATTTCAAGCTGTCCACCGACGAAAAGCGAGTAATCTTGTCGTCCTGGGCATCGGATATGTACACCGTCGAATCCCAGCCCGCCCTTCGTGAGGTCCCGGGTCTCCCGCACAGACTACGTTTGGACAGCATCCTGGCGGCGCTGAAGCAGCTTGAGGACGAGGACGATCCACCGCCACGCGGGGGATTGGCCATGCGGCTTCCTCGTCTCAGCAAGCTTGATTGCACTGCGTCGGACAGACCGCAGCGTATGTTCGGAAGGCACGCAGCCACCAGGCGGCATCGGTCGATGCCGGCGCCGCGCACAGCAAATCATTTGCGATGGACTCGCGAAGCAAATGTGCGGCGATATCGAAAGCTCCTGAACACACAATTGACTGACGTTGAACGCACCTTCATAGAGCGGCGGCTCGCTGAAGAACTGCAGAGCTGACAGGGCTTAAGGGTCAGTGGGTTCGGTGATGTCTACGATTGATGACAGCTTCAGTGAGATCAGATCCGTACGGAACGACATCTGGCGCTGTCGTAGGCTGCTCCAGACTGAGCTCGTCGATGCTGAACGAGAAATTGTGGAGAAACGCCTTCGCGAACGGCTGTCAACCTTTGAAGGGCTGTTAGCGTCTGCATTCCCCTTGGCCTTGAAGCTTTGAAGCAAACTCGGGGAATGGGTTGGTGCGCGATGATAAGGCTTCCGATGACGGCCGCGGGTCACGCCGCTCTTGAAGATGAACTAAGAGGCCGCATCAGGATCGAGCGACCTCGTTTGGTTCAGCGAATTCAACAGGCGATCGCCGATGATGCCAACTTGGTGGAGAACTCCGAATATCAGGCTGCGCAGGCGGAGCAAAACGTCAATGAGGCCCGGATCGCCGAGCTAGAAGACAAGCTCGCGCTGGCAGAAATCGTCGACGTATCCAAGCTTTCCGGCAATACGATCAAATTTGGTGCTACCGTGACGCTAATCGACGATGATACCGGTGAGAAACGGACTTGGCAGATCGTCGGCGAGCCGGAAGCTGATGCGAGCAAAGGAAGAATTTCAGTGACTTCTCCCATCGCCAGGGCATTGATCGGTAAGACCAAGGGGACAACCGTGCTGGTCGACGCGCCGGGCGGCACTAAGGCCTTCAAAGTCCGGCACGTGGAGTGGTTTGAGGACAAGCCGAAGAGGCGAAAGCAGGTCTGAGGCTCAAATTCGCCGCGGGCTGGCCTCGGCTCCCCGGCGTCGGCCAGTTTGGGGTTTTTCCGATAGCAATTGTCAGCAATATCGGAGCGTAGATTGGATCGTCCAATCCGCCACCCGACCAAACGCCGAACCGGCACGTCCATGCGGCGGCACTCTTGCGGCACAGCCTGGGTCAGGCACGGCATGCGTGCCACGGGTCTATATTCCAGCAAGCTTTGCGCGATAACGCGCTGGCTCGGAAAAAGGACATCAAGCAATGAGACTGCGCTTGTCCGACGTAGCCCCTTCCGCCGTTCTAGCGGAGCACTACCGCGTGCAAGCCGAGCTGTGCAATCAAATGGCTCGAGCCACCGTGAGCCCCCTTCAAAGAGGGTTGGCTCGAGCTCGCTGATGAGTGGAGGAGGTTGGCGCGGGAGACGGAGGCAAAGCCGCACTGATTGCGGCCTAACCGAACACCGGTGCCAGTTAGCCGCCGAATCCGACGGGGCGCGCAGCTCGACCATCGCAATGTGGATCAAGATGCCAATCGGAGGTGACGTCAGGTCGTGGCCGAAGATGCTCAACGTCTGATTGCACCTTGCACTAGGCCCCTCGCTCAGGAATACGACACGACCACGACGTCAGGCATCGCATATACCTTACCTGGGCTGAGTACCTCCCCCTTCGGGACTCTGCTGCATTCTCTTCTCTAGAACCGACCGGCCAGTCCCGCGCCAATGTTACAATTGATGGCAATCAGGGGCGTCAGCTTCGCCGGATCCGGCTCCGTCTGCATTTCGAAGGTTTGTGCAAAAACGAAAGTGGCGATATTGACGGTCCCTTGACGTACTTCTTTCGGATTTGGGTTCTCGTTTGATTCCGCTTCAGCAAAAAAGATGCACCCCAGTCTCCGATTAAACATCAGAGCTTTATGCAAATTTGGGGGGCCCTGGTCAGTGCGATGCATACGGGCAGAGCGCGCCAGCCGCTCCGCAACAGCATGCGCGCGGGCCTCACTCCCGAGGCGGGATGGGCCTCGCAGACCCAGCGGTTATCATAGCAACGCGGGCAGGCAATGCGAACGGCTCCACCCCGGATAAGCGACGCCAGCTAACGGCTCCGTCTTTCTTCCATTGCAAGCTCATCCAAAAATCTCGCGAGGGCTATTTTGCCAGCGTATTCTGCCGCTGTTTGGGACTGGTAACCGCGATCGCCGATTTTCACTCCCATGGGCCTGCTGCGCCGCCTCAGTTCCCAGCCCCAACGACCGAGACTGTCGCCGGATTCGAAGGTCATGATGTAATAATCTGTCTCCGTTGCCATGAGATCGGTCTAGCGACGCCGGACAAACGACAAAGGCGAAACCCCCGCCGGGTGATACGTCCGACGGGGGCGCCGTTGCGGTGGATGGCTTGAGGCTAGTCTTAGAGGAGACTAGGTGTCACGCCAAGGACCGCCACTTCATCGAAGCGTCATCCTTTGGTTCCGGCAAGCTCAAGTGTTGAGCAGAAGTAGATGATGTGGCTGACGCAATTGCCCCTCGCGGCAACGTGCCGATAGCGATGACCAGATAAGTGCCCGCAAAGATCGCAACCGCGAGGCTCGCGCTTGCTTCAGCCCGGAATGCCTCCATTGCGGGGAGCGGGAATCCGAAACGTCGTGCGCCAAAGATGGTCCCGCGCCGGCACATTATTCGCGACCGATATGCCGATCGAGGCGCCAATGTTGCGCGCGGCATTGATCAGCGACAAGACCTTACCGGATTTGTCGCGGTGCATGCCGTCGAGGCCGCGCCGTGACGGAAAGTGAAGATCAAGGGAATGCCGACGTTCAGGACTCGAGCGCGTGTCTGGTTTGACGAACTCGCAACAGGACCGCGCGATCGACCGCCGAAAGCTCTCGACGGGTGCCAACTTTCGCGCGGCCTGTTGACGGTCGTCTGTGAGTGCACATGAAGGACACCGTGTCCCAGTTGGCTGGTCAGGAACAAAGGGCCCGGGACCCCATTGAAAGTTCAATAACGGAGGCCAGCCATGGGAGTGGTTCCCTTGCAAGAGCTCGATGCGGGGCCGGTCCGAGTCTTGCTCGTCGAAGATGAGCTTTTCGTCCGCATAGACATTGCCGCGACGCTTCGACACGCCGGCTTTCAGGTAATCGAGGCCGCGTGCGCCGATGCTGCGATGGAGTTCATCGAATCCGGCGAGCCAATCGATCTGGTGTTCACTGACATCCAGACACCGGGCATTCTCGATGGGCTCGCGCTGGCCGAACGGGTTCGGGCCAAGTACCCGCTGATGCCGGTGCTTATCTGCTCTGGAAACCTGGAGTTGGAGGGCGCGGCGAGCCGGTTAGGAAAGTTCGTACCTAAGCCATACGAGCCGACCGGAGTCGTGCGGCTCATCACAAGCTCGATACGGTGAAAATCAATGGAACCTGCAACGATTTTGGTGGTGGAGCGCGACATTCTCGTGCGGCAGCCCCTTGCCCAATATCTTCGCGATTGCGGTTATCGCGTCTTGGAGGCGGTCAATGCCACCGAGGCGAGTAGAGCAGTTTCCACTGGAAGAGAGAGCATAGACGTTGTGCTCATGGACGTGAAAGGCGTGGCGAGTGAGGGCGAATTTACCCTGGCGTCCTGGTTGAGGACCAACCATCCGACTATCAAGGTTCTGCTCGGCGGCACTATTGCTAAAGTCCTGCAACTGGCAGGCGACCTGTGTAATGAGGCGCCCGAAGGTGGCCTAGACTATCGATCGGTGCTTGATCACATTCGGCGACTGCTTGCGGGTCGAGACCAACGGTCTCCCGATAGACGTGACGACTGATTCTGATCTCTAGCATTTCTCGTTGTCGCGCGCTGGCCAAGACAGCTGGCAGATCCAACCACGCGGCGGGCAGCAGCGACCAAGGCCCCATCGCGATCACGACAGCATAGCTTACGAGCTGCGTTAGCTGACAAGCGGTGCAGGTCGCGCTTTTTTTGAGTGCTGATCTTATTTGCTCATCGAGCAGCGGCGCGCAGGAGAAAAGCGGCCGGGATCGACCTTGATCCCGACCCAGTCTGGGAATGCGTGCGCGAGCCGCGTGTCGGACCATTCGACACGACGGGGGCGGAGCTGGTCCGTTAGCTTTCAAGTCACGGGTCGTGCCGCTTCGCTGAGACCTTGGCCGATGGACCTGATCTTCGATGGCGTCGCGAAGTGTTTGGCGGTGGAATTTCAGCGTGAGGGGGTTCGGGGCATTCACTTCAATCAGGGACCGTCGGTGAGCTCCGGGCCGATCTCGATAACCTCGACGAAGTAGTGACCGACGTCGCTGTTGAAGCCGATGAAGTCCCACGTCGCGCCGGCGCCGTGGCCAGCTACGCCGGTGAAGCGCGCCGGTTGCCACTCCGGGTCTTTCGTGCTCGAGCGGACCAGTACCCAATAGAAGCGGCCTTGGTTCAACTGTGCGATGTCGGTCATGGAAACAGTCCGTTAATTCTTACAACACGGATTTTCCTGGATCAGCGCGGGCGGACGGCAATGCGGGCTTAGGGGCAAATGCGCGATTCCAAAACCTTCGCTCACGCCGCCGCGCGATGCTCGGCCGAGCCTGATCAGCATCGAAGCAATCGTGAACGCGTTCGCGTTCCTCTATGGCCAGCCAACTCGGGGTTAGTCATTTGAGATTGACGTCCGAACGTCACGCGTAAAGCGGTGAACGGGGCATGCCGGCGCTTAATTCCCTCGTCGGGAGTATCGAAATCCGCCGCGGCGCGTTTGGCTTGGCGATACCAGCAAAAATACCAGCAAAGCGGACGGCTGCAGTGGGCTTTTGCTTGTATTTTCAATGCATCGCGAAAGTTTTCCGGAGAAATCCGGAATCGAACCAGCAGCTTAAGTTATTGTTATTATTATGATTTCTTCCGTGGTGCCCCTGGCCGGCAATCATCTAATCATATAACCATCTGAATCTTAAGTAGTTCTCATAGCGGATTGTTGCTGATACCAGCAGGAATACCAGCAGCGTGACGCAGGGTATTCGGTCGTAAAAAAGAGAACGGCAGGCCCCTCTGTAGGAAGCGCGGCGTATGCCGTTCCGGTCGACACAATCGCTCCCCCACGTAATCGAGCATGAATTACTACAGCCGGCTTTGCGACCACTTCTGTTGAGGATCTCACCCGAAACTACGAGAACTATTCTTGCGCGAGGCTATCTCTCCATTTTCGGAGAGCGCGATCCGTAGTGACGGCCTGCTACACGCAGGGCCGGATTCTAGATCCGCAAAGTCGGCATCATAAGGTAACGTGTTCCCACTCAAGCAGGCGTGTGCTGTCGCGAGTAAACCTGAGGGACAGCAAACTCGTACGCCTCGACGCGCCGCGGATACGTTTCGGTGGGTAACTTATTCGCGGAAATCAGGAGACATGCGATCCAGCTTCCGCAGCAAGGCCCGCCAGACCAGCCTTTCCGCCAGTTGCGACATGCCGCCCGATTTCGCCAGCGCCGCGTTTTTCTCGATCGCCAGCTCCGGCGGATGGTAGTCGGACTCCGTGCCGCCGTTCGCGCGCGTCCTTATCTGCATAGTGCAGGCTCGTTCGAGGAAATAGATACGCAAGAATGCTTGCCCATGATGGACTGGAGCAAGAGTTCAAGTTGTTCAATCGCTTAGAAGACAGCTTGTGCACCGCGAGCATGCTTCCGGTCAGGCCGGGGCGGTCGATCGCTCGTCAGGCGTCGGTCTCAATCGGCATCCCAAGCTTGCTGCCGGACAGTGCTGCGCCAAGCTGCCGAGCCAAATTGGCCATGTAGGCGCACTCGATGCCACCGGTGTCGTCCCACCACATTGCGCAGATGTTGAGCGGGAGCAGCGGTGGATCAGCGTCCGGAATGCGTAGTCCAAGTTCGCCGCCGAAAGCCGAGACCATCGCTTGCGGCACCAACGCTGCGCCACCCCGCGCGCTAGCAAGGCGCGCGATGATCGCAATCGTGTCGCATGTGACGACCCTGCTAGGTTTCACAGCACGAGCGCCAAACCACGCCATCATGTTCGTGAAAAGTCCGGACGGTGGAGCCGTCGTGTAGATGGGAACATCGACCAGCACTTCTGGCGTCGCTATTGCTCCCTTGAACGAACAATCCTTTCCTATCGCCCAAACACTGTCGACCGACCAGAGCGGGACAATCGAGATACCATCCCGAACGCGTGGTTGCGCAAGAAATGCGATGTCGATGGTCCGTTCGTGCAGCGCAGTCTCGAGCCGGGTGCTGACGTCGACTTCGACATTGATCTGCCAGGAGGGGTGTCTTGCCTCCAATGCCGCCAATAGATCGGGCAAGATTAGTGCGGCGAAGGACTCGGCAGCGCCGATCCGGAACAGTCGTTCATCTGAGGGATTGTTGCGGGAGCGCCGCTCGATCTGCTCGGCAATCGCAAGCATCCGTTCGGTGTCGGCGTAGATAGCGACGCCGGCTGGTGTCATGACGGGCCGATACAGCGAGCGATCCAAAAGCTCCGCACCGAGATTGCGCTCCAGCTCGCGGACACGCAGGCTGACTGTCGGTTGCGTCAGATTGAGCTGCGCCGCGGCCGCCCTGAAGCTGCCGAGCTTCGCGACCCAATAAAACGCTTCCGCTTGGCCGAGTGTATAGCGCATCGCGCAAGATGATAGGGCGATCTTATCATGTTGCAAGAACTCTTAATTTTCATTGGCTTCAGGCCGGTGGTACCGCCGCTGACAACGTCATCGTTTGCAAGCGGAGGAAAACCGGGATGGCTGACGAAGCCTCGCTCTCCCACGGGGAGGGAGAGATCTATCACCGCCAGGGCTTTGGCAACCGGTCGGGCATTGGCGATCGCCCCGGGCTGGTCATCGTCGACTTCGTCAATGGTTTCGCCGATCCGACTGTGTTCGGTGGTGGAAATATCCGCGATGCAATCGTCGAGACGCAAGGCCTCCTTGGGTTCGCAAGGTCGGCAAATTGGCCGGTTGCCTTCACCAGGGTCGTGTTCGCTGACGATGCGAGTGATGCCAACGTTTTCACGCGCAAAGTCCCGTCGCTCCTTTCTCTTACGGAAGAGAATCCGCAGTCAGCGGTCGTGCGGGAGTTAGCACCTCGGCCGGGTGAGCTAGTTCTGCGGAAGCGATTGCCATCGGCCTTCGCCGGCACGGACCTGGCGGCTTGGCTAACGAAGCACAACGTCGACACGCTGGTTGTGGTAGGAGCAACGACGTCCGGGTGCGTCAGAGCCACGGTCGTCGATGCAATGGGGAGCGGATTTCTCATCGTCGTTGCAGCTGATTGCGTGGGAGACCGCGCAGAGGGCCCTCATCACGCCAGCCTGTTCGACATGGCTCAGAAATACGCGGACCTCATGACTGCGCAGGATATCCGCAAATCATTCGTCGAGAAGTACAGCGCCGGAGGCGTAAAGTGACCGATTCCCTGGGTTTTCGCCTCAAGCTTGGCATCATTGCGCCGTCCACCAACACCGCGGTGCAGCCAGAGATGGATGCGATGCGTCCTTACGGTGTGACCAATCACCACGGCCGGCTCCATATTCCGAACGACACGATCAGGAACGATGCTGACTTCAATCGCGTGATGGACAACATCCGTGCCACGATGGACGAGGCAGCGCGGGTGGTGATGACCTGCCAGCCCGATCGTCTTGTGCTCGGCATGTCGTCCGAAACGTTCTGGGATGGGCTCGAAGGCAGCAAGAAGCTGCTCGAACGCATGCACCAGATCTCCGGCGGCGTTCCGGTCACCATGGGGGCGGAAGCTGTTCGCGCTGCGTTGCCCAAATACGGAAACATCCGCAGGATCGGCGTGATAACGCCCTACATGCCGCCAGGCGATGAACAGGTCCGCCGCTTCTTCGCAGAATGTGGCTTCGAGATCGTCGCTTTGAAGGGGCTACGCGGACCTTCTCCCGTGCAGTATGCCCACGTGTCGGAGAAGCAGCTTCGCGACGCCATCAACGAGATGAATGATCCGTCGGTGGAGGCCATCATCCAGGTCGGCACCAACCTTGCCATGGCTCGTCTGGCGGGCATTGCCGAGTTCTGGCTCGACAAGCCCGTCATCGCCATCAACACCGCCATCTACTGGCACGCGCTGCGACAGAGCGGGATCGAGGATCGGGTTCCGGGATTTGGATCCTTGCTGATCGACTACTGACGATCCGGTCGTCGCGATTTTTGCGAGTTCAATCATTGAGGGGGTAGGAGATGGGCTTCAAGAAGCGATATTGCGTGTATGCCGGGCTGTTCGTGTTGATGTTCATCAACTACCTCGATCGGGTCAATCTGTCCGTCGCCGCGAAGCCGCTGGCAGAGAGCTACGGCCTGTCTCCCATCGACATGGGGTACATCTTCTCTGCCTTCCTGTGGACCTATCTGATCTGCCTGATCCCCATGGGTATGCTGGCCGATCGATTTGGGGGACGTGCGGTCACCTATACGACGCTCGGCATTTGGTCGCTCGCCGGAATCTGGACGGGCCTGGCGTCAACCTATTCTTCGCTCGTTGCGTCCCGTCTCGTCCTCGGAATAGGCGAGTCAGCGAGTTATCCTGCCGGTGGCAAGATCATTCGGGAATGGGCACCTGCCAGCGAGCGCGGCATTGCCGCGGCGTTTCTCAACTGCGGCGCGCACGCCGGCCTTTGCTTTGGCTCCGTCGTGGTCGGCTCGCTGATCGTCGAATTCGGATGGCGCGAGTCTTTCTACATTACCGGCATCGCTGGCCTTGCCATCGCCGTACTGTGGTATCTGCTATATCGCCGGCCAGAAGAGGCAGCTTGGCTTGGTTCTGTAGAACGTAACCTCATTCGCGATAATCGCGGCCAAATCGCAACGGATGACGCCCAGAAACTCAACCAGACTGCTGCCCTGAAGGGGTTGCTACGTAGTCCCACCATGTGGTCTCTGGCTCTGACGCAAGGGTGCGCTGGCTACACACTCTATTTGTTTATGACTTGGCTACCCAGCTACCTCGTGGCATCGCGCGGCATGGATGTCTTGAAGTCGAGCTTGTTCTCGGCCATCCCCTACGGGACGGCGGCACTGCTTGGGCTTGGTCTCGGTTGGTTGAGCGATCGACTCCTGAAGGGAACCGGGGCGAGCAATAGCGATAGGCGGAAGTTGATCGCGACGATGCTGCTCCTGTCCTCCGTGATCCTCGCCGCTCCATTCGTTGATTCAATCTGGCTGATCGAGGTCCTGATCAGCGTATCGCTCGCATGCGTAGCCACCGCAATGGCCATGAACATTGCGCTGATCGCCGATTTGATGTCCGACGGCCGGTACAACGGCGTCGCCACCAGCCTTCTTATCATGGGCGGAAATACGTTCGGGACGGCAGCGCCAATCGTTACCGGCTACGTCGTCGCAGCGACTGGTGGCTTCTCCGGTGCATTCGTGATCGCAGGCGTGTTGCTCATCGGCGGGTCGATCGTGATCATGTTGGGTGCCCGAAAGCCGATCTCCGTGGCGAACGAGGCGGAGCTCGGAGCCGGGCAGATTCGTGTCGCTACTGAAGAGATCTGAAAGCCATGACAGACGTCGATTATGGTAGCCGCCTTCGTGTTGGGATCTTGATGCCGTCGGGTAATCCGATCGCAGAGCCCGAAATCCGCGCCATGCTGCCGGCGGGTATTTCTCCGCTGGTGACCAGGCTCGCTCTTCGTGGCAGTTCCAAGCCGGAGCTGCTCGGGATGCTCGATCAGCTTGAGCCGGCATCCAGTCTTCTTGCTGATGCCGGCGTTGATGTGATTGTCTTCCACTGCACAGCAGTCTCGACATTCGCCCCCGATTTGGCGGCCGGAATCCGCCAACGCGTGGAGGCAACAACAAACATAAAATGCTTCACCACGGCGGACGCGGTCATCAAGGCGTTGCAGCAGCTCCGCGCCAAGCGCATTACGCTGCTAACTCCGTACATCAGCGCGGTTCATGAGCGAGAAATATCATTCCTCGAAGCAAAGGGGTTTGTCGTAGAAACCAACGCATATCTCGGCATCAATACGAACACCCAGATGGCCAGGATTGTACCCAACGCGATTGCTGATTGGGCCGACGACAACATCAATCCACGCACCGATGCATGCTTCATCAGTTGCACCGCCATCAGGTCAGCTCCAATCATTTCTCGGCTCGAGCAACGCTGGGGCATTCCCGTGGTGACCAGCAACCAGTCCATGGTGTGGCAATTGATGCGTTCAAACGGGATCGACCTCAACCTCGGCGGATTTGGTCGATTATTCTCTATCGCAGGAACTGACGAATAAGAGGCATTGGTTCGTTGGTCCCAGATCGGGGTGGTCTAATTCGGGCAACACCGCGCTCGCAAGTTACCGCTTTCTGGTCTGCCAAGGGGCACGTCTAATCTGGGGGATCGAGGCCACCGGCAGAAGGCGCGGAATCCCATAGTGTTGGCATCCAGAAAAACCATTCTAGAGGCTCGCGAGATCAAGAAGAGCTTCGGCGCTCTTGCGGTGCTCAATGGCGTATCGCTGAACGTTGCGGAAGGTGAGATCGTCAGCCTTATCGGTCCTTCCGGTTCGGGTAAGACGACGTTCCTGAGGTGCCTGGCCCTGCTCGAGGAAATCTCGTTCGGGGAGATCCGTATCAACGGAACCACAGTTGCCGGAGCAGCCTCCGATCGTCAGTCCCAGCAAGCCGCACGGCTCATGAGGCGGGACATCGGCATGGTGTTCCAACAGTTCAATCTGTGGCCGCATATGACCGTGCTTCAGAACGTGATCGAAGCGCCCATGCGCGTTCGTGGAATTTCGCGAGACGTTGCCATCGCATCGGCTACCGAAATCCTGGCAAAGGTCGGCATCGCGGAGAAGCGCGACGCATATCCGGCGCAACTCTCCGGCGGTCAGCAGCAACGCGTAGCGATCTCGCGTGCGCTCGCGATGAATCCGAAAGTCATCCTCTTCGATGAACCGACGTCTGCTCTCGATCCAGAGCTTCGTCACGAAGTGCTGGCTGTACTCAAAAAGCTCGCCGACGATGGTCAGACTATGATCGTGGTCACCCATGAGATGGGGTTCGCCAGAAGCGTGAGCACGCGCATCGCATTTCTTGACGGCGGAAAGCTGGTCGAAGAAGGCGGATCTGATGAGTTCTTTAGGTCGCCCAAGACCGAGAGAGCCAAGCAATTCCTGGAAATGATGTTCTGAGCGATGAACGAGGGGGCCAAATGAAAAAGCTGTCGATTCTTGCCGCTGGTGTGATCGGTTTCTGCGCGATCTTTGGATCGGCAGCTGTCTATGCACAGCAAAAGGTCTCGAAGTTGACTCTGATCCCCCAGAAGGGAAAACTTCGAGTTTGTCAGGTTCCGAACTACTACGCCATCTCGTTTCGGAACCCGAAAACCGGAGAGCTTGAAGGGATCGACGTGGATCTCTCTAATGAGCTCGCGAAGGAGCTAAACGTTCAGCTCGAGATCGTCGAGACGCAGTTCTCGACTTTCATTGCCGATCTTCAGGCCGACAAGTGCGATATCGGAATGTTCGCCGTTGCAGCGACCTTGAAGCGGGCTCAGGCGGTCGAATTTTCCAATCCGTATCTCGAGTCCGGCCTGTACGCCATCGTGAAGGACGGTAGCAAGATCGAGAAATGGGACGACGTCGATCAGCCCGGCGTGCGGGTCGTCACCGGTCTCGGAAGCTTCATGGATGACATCATGAAGGGTTATCTGAAAAAGGCGACCCAGCGCAGCGTAGTGCCTCCCGCCGATATGCTGAGCGAGCTGGCTGCCAATAAGGCGGACGTCTACATCAGCGACTACCCGGCCAGTGTTCGGATCAAGAAGGAATTTGACTGGGCAAAGCTGATCGCACCGTCCGAGCCGCTCGCCGTCACGCCGTATTCATACGTCGTCGCCCCAGGGGATCAGGTTTGGCTGAACTTCATCAACCTGTTCGTGCGAACGATTCACAATGACGGTCGGCTCAAGAAATATGCGGACAAGCATAATTTGAGTCCGATGGTCGCAAAGTAGCCTCTCAGCGTGGCGCGAGTCGAGACATGAGCACGTACACGTTCAGGTGGGACGTTGTTCGAGATAACTTGCCCTTCTTGCTCTCGGGTCTCAAGGGCACCCTGATCATATCCGCTGTCACGCTTGTGATGGCGATGTTGGGCGGATTGGTACTGGTGTCTCTCGATCTCTCCAGATGGAAAGTCGTGAGATCCATCAGTATCACGTTCGGGGAGTTGGTGCGCAACACGCCAATCCTGATCCAGCTTCTGTGGTACTATTATGTGCTGCCAATATCATTCGGAATCGACATTCCCGCGATGTTTGCAGCAATTCTTGGACTCTCGATTTACTCGTCAGCGTTCATAGGCGAGGTGTATCGGGCCGGAATTCAAGGCGTCCCAAAGGGGCACGTAGAAGCAGCGAAGGTTCTTGGCCTGAGCAGGCTACAGACGTTCACTCGAATTGTATTGCCCCAAGCATTTTGGGCGAGTCTGCCGCCGCTCGCATCGAACTTCGTGATGCTCATCAAGTACTCGTCGCTCGCTTCCGTCCTCTCGGTGCCCGAGATCACGCGAAAGGCAACAGAGCTCTCATCGGCGACGTTCAGGCCGCTGGAAATATTTACGGCCGTTGCGCTGGTCTACTTCATCATTTGCTGGCCCCTGACGCTAACGATCAGGTGGATCGAGCGCCGAACCATGCGGCTCAGAAAATAACCTACGACAACAGAATGGAGGTCTCTCATGACAGACGACGTACGCTTTGTGGACTCCCACGCTAACACTCGTCCGTTCTCGCACGCATCGATCGTCGGGCCCTGGATCTTTACCAAAGGAACTGCCGGTTACAACGCGGAGACGGGGCAATTCCCATTGGACATTCGGGAACAGACCGCCCAATGCATGAAGAACCTCGCTAACATTCTCAAGGAATGCGATGCGACCTTTGCCGATGTCGTCAAGGTCAACGTCTATCTTGTAAACATAGGCGACTACGACGCTGTAAATGAAGTTTATGTGAAGGCGATGGGTGGCCACAAGCCGGCGCGATGCTGCGTCGGGGTGCCCGCGCTGCCGACGAAAAACGAGAACATGAAGATCGAAATGGTCGCCTATAAGAGGGATCGCGCCTAGATCGCGTCTCATTGGGACCGGCGACGATCGGCTATTGAGACACCAAGGCGCATCGCCTTTGGTGTCTCAAGGGCGGGGCTCAGGCTATTGGGCCTTCCGCGCAGTTGCCTGGATTGTCGCAGAAAGCGCATCGAGGGCGGTCGGAAGAACGTCGATTGGAAGATAGCCAAAGCCGAGTCGCAAGACTGCGGATGACTCGCCGAACCACGACCCATCTCCGATCTGGAGATCGGACTTCGGAAGCGCCGACCAGAAGCGGTTAATGGCGGCTGCGTCGAATGCCGTTGGGTTCAATCGTAGGCAGCAGAGAGCCCCGCCGTCAGGTTTGACCCATTGGACCATGCCGGCTTGGTTGCCGACCCATGCCGCCACTGTTGAGAGGCCTGTTGCAAGCAGAGTGCGACGCTGGCGCAGAATTGCCTCTCGGTGATCAAGGACGGTCGCTGCCAAAGTCTCATCGAGCGGAGAACCGGAGATCACGAGGTTCATTTTTGCGACAGTCAATCGCTCGCGAAGCTTAGGATCACGGACGGTGAGCCATCCAACGCGGAGCCCAGGAGCGCCGTGCGCCTTTGAGACGGATCCGCCGGTTATGATCGCTTCATCAAGCGCTGCGGCACTCTGAGGAGGAAGCTCATCCCCGTAGGTTGCCTCACGATACGTCTCATCGACGAATAGGCGCGCAGCCGGAGCTTTCGTGCGCATCAGGTCCAGGATTTCTCGTATTTCCGCGAGATCTGTTCGCACGCCGCTCGGGTTCTGCGGGCTGGCGATGCTGACGAGCTTCGTCTTTTCGTTGAGGAGCGGTTCGAGTGCTTCGGGTGTCAGCCGATAGCCGCGATCGAATGTCAGATGACATTCTCGCAACGTCACGCCGGTGCCGACGAGCGAGTCGCGCGAGGGCGGAAAGCATGGTGTTGCAATAACGGCCTCGTCGCCCAGACGGCAGAGTTCGAACGCCAGCAGAAACAGTCCAAGGGCAGTTCCTTGCGTGGTAATGACGTCTTCCGCCCGAACTCCCGCAAGCGCGGCAATCGTGGCCCGGAGGCGCGGCAGACCCGCCGACGAACCATAGCCCATCTTGAGGCCGTCAAGCGCGGCGATGCCGCCGGCCATGCTCACAATCTCGCCGAATGTCAGGTCCTGGGCCGTGCTTTCGGCCAGATTGTAACGCCGATTGATATCGAGCAACGAGATGATCTCGTTTCGAGGAAATCGGCCCGGCCAGTCTGGCTTGTGTGTCACATCGTCCTCAAGGTCAGTGGGTCTGCGGCTATTGGAGGACGTGACCGTGAGAAATCTTGTCGAAAGTTGCTGCGGCCGGAGGCTTTTGGGGACTTCAAATGCGGGGCGCGGACCGGCAGTTTATTGCATCGACCTCGCATAGAGGGCCGGCGTCGTGCCGGTGAATTGTTTGAAGCGCTTTGTGAAGTGCGCTTGGTCGGCAAAACCGACGTCCAACGCCACCTGCGCGACCGGTTCGCCAAGCCTCAGGAGCTGCCGCGATTTCGCAATTCGCACCTGGGTCAGATAGGAGTAGGGCGTTAAGCCGAGGTGTTTCTGAAAAAGCCTGATCAGGTGAAAGGAGCCGACGCCGGAAGCTCTGGAGGCATCTTCGAGGCCGATATCGTCACATGCTCGCGCTTGCAAGAACGCGATCGCACGATCGACTGCTTTTGAGCAACCCGAATCGGTGCGTGTGAGACGGTCGGCCCCATAGCGCTCGAACAGCAGCGAAATGCCACAGACCATCGCCTCTTCGGCGCCCGCCATGTCGGTGCCGGCCAAGGTAAGTCCTTGGGCTTGGTCAAACCAATGCCAGAGATCGGGATCTTCGATGACCGTCTTCCCGACAATAGACCCATCGCCGCACGGGCGCGCCAGGATCGAGGCGAGGGCGGAGGCTGGCACGTAAAGCGCAGCATAGGCTAATTCCCGCCCATGCTCGCGTTCACCGGTATGCATTTCGCCGGGGTTGACCACAACTAGATCGCCCGGCGCAGCATGCGCGCGAGCGTTTCCGCATCGAAACGACTTCACCCCGGCATGCATGACACCAATCATCAGCTCATCGTGCGAATGCGGTGCGAAACTGTGCCGCACAAATCGCGCAGACATCAAATCGATGCCGCCAAACATCGGCGAGCTACGAAAGGTCGCTCTGTCGAGAGGGCTCTCGAATTGCAAAGTAGCCATGGCGCTGAGGTCAATATCCGACAAGAACGATAGATCGGTTCCTGCTTTCTGTAAACCGGCGCCAACCACCGACGTCAGCCTCGGCGCCGTCCCCAATTGGACTAAGGAACTTTAGAATGACCAGGAAGATAGTAACCGCCCCGGACCTCACACCGCCTGTGGGGCCATTTGCGCAGGCCGTCTGGGCAGGCGATCTGCTCTATGCCTCGGGCCAGGTTGGGCAGGATCCGGTCTCCGGCGCGATGGTCACCGGCGGAATCGAGGCAGAAACACGCCAAGCCTTCGAGAATCTGCTTCGGGTCCTCGCCGCTGCTGGCCTTGGATTCGAAGATGTCATCAAGGCACACGTATTCCTTGTGGACATCAACGATTTCGCGGCGATGAATGCGATTTACGGCACCATTTTCACCGCGCCGTTCCCGGCACGCACGACGGTGCAAGTTGCAAAACTGGCGCTGAATGCGCGTGTCGAAATAGATCTCGTCGTGCGGCGTTCTTGAGGCGGTGGGGCCACTATGAAACTTGTGCGATTTGGCGATGCTGGACGAGAGCGACCGGGTATCCTCGATCAGCAAGGCCGCATCAGAGACCTCTCTGGCCGCATTTCTGACTGGGTTGGAGATGCACTCGATCCCGTTGCGCTCGCCGCGCTCTCCGCAACCGACATCGCCTCCTATCCGACTGTTCCGGCGGGTGTACGGCTCGGCGCGCCGGTGCCGACGCCAGGCAAGGTTGTTTGCGTCGGGCTCAACTATGCGGATCATGCCGAGGAGACTGGCTTCGAGTTGCCTAGCGAACCGCTCGTCTTCTTCAAGTCCCCGACGGCGATTTGCGGACCGACCGATCCAATCGTCATTCCCAAGACGGCGGAGGCTGTCGATTGGGAGGTCGAACTTGCTTGTGTGATTGGTCGATCGACGGCTGGCGTCAGCGAGAAGGATGCGATGGCCGCCGTCGCAGGGTTCGGTGTTGCCAATGACGTGACCGAGCGAAATTGGCAGTTCCAGCGAGGCGGGCAGTGGAGCAAGGCCAAGAGCGCCGACACCTTTGCGCCCCTTGGACCCTGGTTGGTCACCTCCGACGAAGTCGCTGACTTGGGACCTCGACGAATCTGGCTTCAGAAGAACGACGTGGTTCGGCAGGACTCGTTGTTGTCGCGCATGATCTTCTCGGTGCCGCGCATTGTCGCCCATCTCAGCGAGTTCATGCGCCTCCTGCCGGGGGATGTGATCCTCACCGGTACGCCGCGCGGTGTGGCTTACAACAAATCCGACCCGGACTATCTTCGCCCGGGGGATCTGCTTTGCTGCGGGATCGAGGGGTTGGGCGAACAACGCACTAAAGTCGTGCAATAGCGCATGCTGGATCCAGCACTCCGATACTTCACGGAAGTGGTCGATTGCGGATCCATACGCCTGGCGGCTGACCGCCTCCAGATCGCGCCGAGCGCGATCAGCCGCCAGATCCAGCTGCTCGAGCATCGGTTTGGCGCGCCGCTTCTGTTGCGAAGCCGGACGGGGATCGAGGCGACGGAGCAGGGCAAGCTCGTCGCCCGCTATGTCCAATGCGCCAAGCGCGATCTTGATCGGCTTAAATCCGCCATCGATGATCTCAGCGGGCTGCGCCGTGGCCGCGTGACCCTCGCAACGGTCGAGGCAACCCAGGGGCGTGTTCTGCCGGTGTGCATTTCGGCATTCCGCGCCAAGTTTCCTGGAGTGGATCTCGAGGTCCGAATCCTTGGGACTCACCAGGTTGCTGAAGCAATCCTCAAGGAGGAGGCGGACATCGGGATCGCCCTCGATCCTCCGTTGCGGAACGAACTCCTCTTGAGGATGCGCTGGCCACAGCCGCTTCAGGCAGTCATGCAACCCAGCCACGAGCTGGCGCAGCGATCAGGGGGCCTGCGCTTGAAGGATGTCTTGGAATGTCCGCACATCCTGCCTGATCGCAGTTTTGGTATTCGCTCCCTGATCGAACGTGCTGCCGGCAAGGTCGGTGCGGTGACGAGACCGTTCCTGGAGACGAACTCACTTGATGTCGCCAAGACGATCGCGGCATCGACTAACGCTCTCACCGTTCTGCCCCCCGAGGCGTTGTTTCGAGAACTGGCGGCAGGTTCTCTCATGACGCGTAAAATCGACGACGCGCTGTTGGTCAAGGCCACTATCGACGTCATTACACTACGAACCAAACCACTGTCCAAGGCGGCCGAGACCCTCCTGCGGTTCGTTCGTCAGAGCATTGCCGATCACAAGGTCTAGTGCCGGCTGACGGGTGTTCTAAATCCGAGTACGCTGCCTACGCGTGTCGGCTCTATCGTAATCGCCTTGTCGTTTGTCATGACTCCTCCCAGAGCAAGATAGGTTCTGGGGAGGATCTGATGCAGCGCAGGACGGTATTGATCGGAATGGCGGCCGCCGTCGTAGCGCCCGCAATCGTTCGGGCCCAGGGCAGTGACGAATTGCGGATCGGCGCCCCCCTGCCGTTGACGGGACCATTAGCTCCGGAAGGCCAGAAGCAGAAGCGCGGCTACGACCTCTGGGTCAAGGAGGTTGAAAGCACCGGCGGATTTGAAATTGGCGGCCGCCGTATCCCCGTGCGGATTGCCTATAGCGACTACCAATCTTCCACACCGCGTGCGGTGCAGGCCTGCGAGCAGCTCGTGACGCAACAACGTGTCCACGCGCTGTTCAGTCCGTTCGGCTCGGGCGCTGCGAAAGCATCCAGTGCCATCGCCGAGCGTTATCGAGTGCCGATGATCGCCCCGACAGCGTCCTCGCGCGAGGTCTATGATCAGGGTTTCAAGTATCTGTTCGGAACGTTCACGCCGAACGAGACATTGACCGAGCCCCTCGCAGACATGGTCCTGACGGCGGCGCCGGCTATCAAGCGCGTGGCAATCTTCTCGCGCAATGATCTTCTGCCGTTGGCTTTGAGTGCCGAAATGAAGAAGTCGGCCACCAAGCGTGGCCTCGAGCTCGTGTTCGACGAGAAATTCGCCATCGGCAGCCTCGACTTCGCCTCCGCGCTCACCCAGATGCGCAGCGCCAATCCGGAATGGGTTTTCGTCGGCGGATACGTCAATGATCTCGTGCAAGTCCGCACCCAGATGCGCGATCTCGGCCTGAAGCCGCAGGTACTCACCATGATCGCCGGGCCTGCCTACGAAGAATTCACGCAAGCCCTGCACCGTGCTGCGGAGAACATATCGAGCGCGGCCTGGTGGCACCCCGCCGTACGCTACGAGGGCGTCGACATCTTCGGGAAGACTGAGAGCTTCGTCCAGAAATTCCTCGCCACTTATTCGGCGTTGCCGGACTACATCGAGGCGTCGGCCGCCGCGGCCGGCGCGATCCTGCAGCTCGCCGCGCGCAAATCCGGGTCGCTCGAAGGACCTGCGCTACGCGATGCGTTGGCGAGCCTGGATGCCATGACGTTCTACGGCCCCATCTCGTTCGGCTCGACCGGACAGATCGAAAAGCTGGTGCCGCCCGTGTTCCAGATCCAGAACGGCCGGCCGATCGTTTTGGCGCCTTCCTCAATCGCGCAAGGCGATTTTCGCCTTGGCATTATCTGATCGGACCGGTGCGATCGTGCAAATTGCTCAGGTCATTCTCAACGGTCTTCTGCTTGGTGGCCTCTATGCGGCGATGGCCGCAGGGTTCTCGTTGGTCTGGGGTGTGCTGAACATCATCAACATTGCGCAAGGGTCCGCGGTCGTCCTCGGCTCCTATGTTGCGTTTTTTGCCTGGAGATATGCCGGCCTCAATCCTTTGGCGGCCGTCGCTCTTGCTGGTCCTCTGCTGTTCGCGGCCGGTTGGTTGCTCCAGCGCTTTCTGATTCAGCGTGTGGTCGCGGCCCCCGTGCTGATCACCCTGGTGTTCACCTTCGGCATGGATTTGATTCTGAACAATTCGATGATCAGCCTGTTTACGGCGGACTATCGGAAGATCGAGGGAGCCTTTCCGACGATGCCGCTCACCCTCGGCGCGCTGACCCTCCCGGTCGATCGCCTTCTTGCTGCGGTTGCGGCTATCGGCGCGGCTTTCGCCTTACATTTCTATCTCCACAAATCCCGTCTCGGTCGCGCCATTGTCGCGGTGAGGATGGATCGGCAGACAGCCGAGTTGATGGGCGTACGTGTCGAGATCATCTATGCGACGACATTCGGACTTGGATTGGCCATGGCGGGCGTCGCTGGTTGCCTGCTCGCGGCGATCTTCCCGACCTCGCCGCTGAACAGCGCCTATTATCTCCACGTCGCGTTCGTCGCCTGCGTCCTTGGTGGGCTTGGGAGCGTGTTGGGTGCTGTCGCCGGGGGGCTGTTGCTTGGCGTCGTCGAGAGCCTGGGTGCTCTTTTGGTCGGTGCCGAGTACGGCACGACGGTCGCGGCCGTCGCTCTCCTTCTGATGCTGTTCACGCGACCACAGGGCCTCCTGGGCCGGGCAGGCTACGAATGATGTCTCGTGCTCGACTTGCGATTGCAATCACCGCCATCGGTGCACTCGCCTGCGCGGGGCTTCCGCTGATCCTTGCTGGCGAGCCCTATCTCATGCGCCTCGTTACGATGTTTAGCCTTCTGCTGGTGCTGGCTGCATCGTGGAACATCGTCGGCGGCTTTACCGGCTATCCGTCGTTTGCAACGGGCGCATTTTTTGGCCTCGGCGCTTATGTCGCCGCGATCCTTCAAGCCAAGGGGGTGGACTGGCGACTGGCACTGGCTGCCGCGGGGCTCGCTGGCGGCGTGCTCGCTGCGCCGGTCGGCTACGGTGTTCTCAGGTTACGCGGCCACTACTTCGCGGTCGCGAGCCTCATGCTCGGCACGATCCTCAAGGAATTGACGACCGGTTGGTCCGATTTGACCGGCGGGGGCATGGGTCTGACCATTGCCGGCGCCGGAGGAGACCCGGAAGTGCTGGCGAGCTTCGCGTTGCGAATTTCTCTGGCTCTGGCCGTGCTCACCGTTCTCCTGGGTGCCGCCATCAAGTGGAGCCGTCTCGGATTTGGGCTCGACTGCATCCGCATGAACGAGACCGCGGCAGCGGGCATCGGCGTCGATGCCCAGAAGCTCAAGACGTATGCCTTCATTCTTTCGTCAATTCCCGCAGCGGTTGCGGGTGCGGTCTATGCAGGCTGGATTGGCTACATCGACCCGACGGACGTGTACGACGTGATGTGGTCAGTGAAGCCGATCGTCGCGGTATTGCTTGGGGGGGTGGGTACGATCCTCGGGCCGGTCGTCGGCGCCGCTATCTTTGTCGCGCTTGAGGAAATCGTCTGGCGCAATGTTCTGAGCTTCAGTGCGGGCGGACTGGGGGTCCTGATCGTCTTGCTGCTCCTGATATTGCCGGCCGGCGTGTTGCCCTCGTTTGTTTCCAGGAAGGCGCGCTCATGACGACCGCATTGCTCGACGCGAGAAATATTAGTCGTCGATTTGGTGGGCTGAAGGCCATCGATGACGTGTCGTTTCAGCTGAACGAAGGTGAGATCGTCGGCCTGATCGGCTCGAATGGCGCCGGCAAGACTACGCTCGTCAATCTGGTAACGGGTCATCTCAAGCCATCGCAGGGGGAAATCTCGTTTCGCGGTCAGAAGATCACCGGTCGGAAACCTCACGAACTCGCATCGAGGGGGCTGATGCGAACGTTTCAGATCGTCCAGCCTTTCAACGCGCTCACCGGGCTCGACAATGTCGCCGCGGCCGCCATGTTCGCAGGGCACTCGCGATCGTTGTCCAGCGCCCGGGAACAGGCCGACGCCGCTTTGAGCAACCTTGGCATCAGTCATTGCCGCGATCATTTGCCGATCCGCATGACGCTGGCGGAACGAAAGCGCCTGGAACTTGCGCGCGCTTGGGTCGCTAAGCCAAGGCTGCTGTTTCTCGACGAGGTCAATGCCGGCCTCAACACGGGAGAGATTGAAGGTGTTCTCGGCATGATCCGGAAGATAGCCGCCGAAGGCGTCGCGATCGTGATCATCGAGCACCTGATGAAGGTCGTGAAGGGCCTCTGTCCGCAATTGATCGTGCTGCATCGCGGTCAGCTGCTTGCGAGTGGTCCGACGGATGAGATCGCTCGCAATCCGTCGGTCATCGAGGCCTATCTCGGCACGCGTGGCGCGGCTGCGATGCTCGGAGACAAATCATGAGCGCTGGTCTCGTCGTCTCGAATCTGTCGGCGGGCTACGGCGATGTCTCCGTCCTCGCCGACGTCTCCTTGTCGGCCGAAGTCGGGTTGATCACGGCGGTCATCGGTTCGAATGGTGCCGGGAAAACAACATTGTTGCGCAGCCTCTCGGGACTGCTGAAACCTCGCCAGGGCAGCATCCGGATCGGCGAGGCCGAACTTTCTGGCGCCAAGGCACTCGATTTCGTTAACGCCGGCATCGCGCATGTGCCGGAAGGCCGACGCTTGTTCGCCGGCATGACCGTCGAAGACAATTTGCTGATGGGCGCGTTTGCACGCGCTGCCGCGCCAGCGGAGCTTCGGCAGGATATCGATCGGATCTACGCAATGTTTCCGAAGCTCGCAGAGCGCCGCCGTCAGGACGCCGTATCAATGTCTGGAGGCGAGCAGCAGATGTGCGCGATCGGCCGCGGACTGATGTCGCGGCCCCGCGTCCTGATGATCGACGAGCTGTCGCTCGGCCTGTCGCCGGTTGCCGTCGACTTCCTCGTCGAAGCATTGAAGACGATCAGCGGCGACGGTGTCGGCATCGTCGTCGTGGAGCAGGACGTCGCGGTGGCGCTCGATCTTGCCCAACATGTGGTCGTGATGGATCGCGGTCGGGTCTCCAAGGCCGGGTCCAGCAGTGAAATTGCCGAGGATCGTGCAATTCGCGCCGCTTATCTCGGCGTCGATTAGGTTTCTCTCACCCAAAACCGGGATCAATCTGCCATGAATGCCACGCAATTCGACATTGTTCGCTCCCCGTTTGACGGCTCTCCCGTAGGCCAAATGCCGCTGTCCGACGCTGCTGCGGTCGAGGCGGCGATCACAGCGGCTGAAGGCTCTTTTCAGATCATGCGAAGGCTGCCTCGCTTCGCGCGCGCCGATATACTCGCTCGAGCGGCCGAGATCATGAAGGCGAGGCGCAACGAATTCGTCAGCACCATCGCCGCCGAAGCCGGCAAGCCTCTGTATGACGCGCGAGGAGAGGTCGCTCGGTCGATCTTCAACTTGACCAATGCGGCCGCCGAAGCGCGTCGGTATGGCGGCCACGAAATCCCGCTCGACATGGATGCCGGTGTTTATGAGTACCAGACCACCACGGCCGATGGCGCTCCGCTCGATCTGGCCAATGCCGATTTCGAGCAACTCGCCTCAATTCGCCGTCGCATCGGCATCGCGCGGCGCTTCCCGATCGGACCGATCCTTGCGATCGCGCCGTTCAATTTCCCGCTCAACCTCGTCCTGCACAAGGTGGCGCCGGCGCTAGCGGTCGGAAACTCGGTCGTACTGAAGCCGGCGCCGCAGACCCCTTTGACGTCGCTCCTGCTTGCGGAGGTGCTGACCGAGGCCGGCCTTCCGAAGGGCGCGCTGTCGGTCGTTCATTGCAGCGTCCCGCTGGCGGAGCAGATGGTCAAGGATGACCGTTTCGCAATGGTTACCTTCACCGGATCAGCCAAGGTCGGCTGGCACATCAAGTCGATCGCAGGCAAGAAGAAGGTCGCGCTCGAGCTCGGCGGAAACGCTGCCGTTATCGTCTGCGCGGACGCGGACCTGGACCTCGCAGCAGCAAGATGCGTCCGTGGCGGCGTCGTCTACGGCGGCCAGTATTGTATCGGCGTCCAGCGCATCCTCGTCGAACAAAAGATCCACGACGAATTCGTTCAGAAGTTGACGAGCAGAGTGAGCGCCTGCAAGGTTGGCGATCCCATGCAGGAAGGCGTGGACGTTGGACCGGTCATCGACGAAGGATCGGCCAAGCGCATCTCGAGCTGGATCGACGAAGCAAGTGTGGCTGGTGCCAAGATCCTGGTCGGCGGAAAGCGCGAACGAGCAGTGGTGGAGCCGACGGTCATGGCTGGAACCAAGAGCGGAATGAAGATTGAGGACGAAGAGGTCTTCGGGCCCGTTCTCACCGTTAATCCGTTCAATGACTTCGAGGATGCGGTCCGTCGTGCCAACGCAACGCGTTATGGCCTGCAAGGGGGCATGTTCACACGCGATCTAAAGCGTGCCTTCTCGGCGATCGAAGAGTGGGACGTCGGTGGCCTGATGATCAACGACGTGCCGATCTATCGGCTCGACAACATGCCGTTCGGCGGCTGGAAGGAGTCGGGAATCGGTCGCGAAGGAACCGTCTTTGCGATGGACGAAATGACCGACATCAAGCACCTCGTCATTAACTACGCATGACCGCGGCGTGTTCTGAAATGCAGAACGCTGCGAGCGCGAGAGTCATCTGTTCTAAACGTTGCGCTCGCCGTCATATTTGCCTCGAGGACATCAGGTCCTCAAGGGAGGGACATGCGATGAAAACGACATACTCAGTCTTTGCTGTTGCTACGATGGCGCTGCTTTTCGCGGAGCCGTCGAAGGCACAGGATAAGGTCGTCCTGGCTTATATCGAGGAGCCTCCGTTCGCCGCGACGATCAACGGTCAAGCGGCGGGCTCGGACGTTGATGTCGCCAAGGCCGTGTTGGCGAAGATGGGCGTCACAGACGTCGAGCTGAAGAAAGTGGAATTTGCCGAGCTTCTTCCCGGCGTGGCCACCGGGCGCTGGACGATGAATACTGCGCTGTTCGTCACGCCTGAACGCTGCAAGACGGTCGCGTACTCGAATCCGATCTGGGCGCTCGTCGACGGCATGATCGTGCGTGCGGGTAATCCAAAGCACATCTCCAGCTATGCATCGGCGGCGGCGTCGGATGCCAGGCTCGGTGTGGTCAAGGGTACCGTGCAAGTCGGAACCGCGAAGGCGGCTGGCGTGCCTGCTGAGCGGATCGTGGAGTTCGGTGCTCAAGAAGAGATCGTTGCCGCGATCAAGGCCGGGCGCGTCGACGCTTATCCGAACTCTGCGCTCGGTCACCGTGCACTACTTGCATCGTTGAAAGACGCCGATCTGGCGCTTGCTCAGCCATTCGAGCTGCCGGTGGACAACGGGCGTCCGAAAGCTGGCTTCGGCGCATTCTCGTTCAATCAGGCCAACGGAGCCTTTGTGACCCGATTCAACGAGGAGTTGGCGAAGTTCCTTGGGTCCGAAGAGCATCGCGCGATCGTCGCGAAGTACGGACTTGGAAAAGAAGAAATTACGCCGGCACTGACGGCGAAAAGTGAGGCATTGTGCAAATGAACGCGCTATCGACTAATACTAAGACGTTCGATCCAGGGCTTGTCCTTGCCAAGCTCAAGATCGAACTGCCGGCGTCTGTTCCGCCTGCCGGCAATTACGCTCGTGCGCGTTCTTCTGGAAACGTCCTGTATCTTGCCGGGCATCTTCCGGATTCGGCCGGTGTGCCGCAGTATATGGGTAAGCTCGGTCGCGAGGTGACCGTCGAGGAGGGGTATCGCGCCGCGCGGGTCGCGATGATCAATAGCCTTGGAACGATCAAGGCCAATATCGGCGATCTCAAGCGCGTCAAGCGCATCATCAAGTTGCTGGGGATGGTGAACTGCGTCGCCGATTTCGTTCAGCAGCCTGAGGTGATCAACGGCGCATCGGACCTTCTTGACGAGGTGTTCGGCAAGGAGGTGGCGCTGCACGCGCGGTCGGCCGTCGGCATGCACTCCTTGCCGCGTGGCAACTGCGTGGAGATTGAAACGATCCTGGAGTTCGAATGAGCCGGTGCGCCCGGCCGATGGGTTCTCGGTCGGGCGGCATCATTCCCTGAGCGACTGAAACTATTCGCATTCGAGAGTAAAATCGATCTATCATCGGGGTCTCAATTTTGAGAGGGCCGACGATGGTTACGTTGAAGCAGCTCGAGGGGTTCTACTGGGTTGCAGAACTTGGCGGGCTCGATGAAGCGGCGCAACGGCTGAATGCGACGCAATCAGCGATTTCCAAGCGTGTGCAAGAGCTTGAGGCGATCTTGAATGTCGCCTTGTTCGACCGATCGAAACGGCGGGTGCAGATTACGCCGCAAGGCGAAAAGCTCATTGAACTGACCCGCGATATGCTCGCGCTGCGGGATCGAATGATGGATTTCAGGTCGTCGCTAGGGCAATCGCCGCGAAATCTTCGGTTCGGTGTGACCGAGCTCACCGCGATGACCTGGCTTCCGAATTTGATCCATCGCCTTCGCGGAAGTTATCCCACACTGGCGTTAGAGCCCGTCGTCGACGCGAGTGTAGAGCTCATCGAGAAACTCAAGGCCGATGAACTTGATGCTGTCGTCGTGCCAGACGCATTTCGGGGGCCGCTGTTTGAGGTCGTGCCTCTTGATTCCGTGGAATATGCTTGGATGTGCAGTCCAGCCTATCTCGATGACGCTGCTGAGTTGCCGCTGGCGAAATTGTCCAGCCACACCATCATCGTTCAACAACAGGTATCCTCAGGGCTCGGCGATCTCATATCGAAATGGCTGTCGGACAAACACATTACTTTCGACAACACGCTGTCTAGCAGCAGCCTGACAGCCCTATCATCCCTAACCTTGTCGGGCCTTGGAATCAGCTACTTGCCGCGGAAGGTGTTCGACTATCTGATTGCCTCAGGTCAGCTGAGGATTTTGCGGACGCGGCCCGCGCTTCCGCGAATTCCCTATGTGATGATGTACAAGAAGGCGAAGAGCGACGAATTCTTGAGATTCTTGGCTTCGCTTGCGTCGGACTGTTGTGAGTTCTCTCGCTCCGTACCGATGTACTACACGACACGATAACGTAGTCCGGAATTGGCTCACGATTTTCATGAAGGTTGCGACACTGTAAGGCGAAAACTATTCCATTGACCGCAATCGGTGCGATCGGCACTTCTGGCAAGAAGATGGGAAACGCCGCAGCCGCACAGCGCGAAGCCCATCGTGAACCAGATGGGTGTTCAGATGCAATTGCTGGCCAGGCGAGTCGATTTGATACAGCCTTCACCGAGTGTGATGGCGATGAGTCGAGCAAAGGAGCTGATCGCCGCGGGCCACGACATCTGCAATATGGCCGCAGGCGAACCCGACTTCGCGACGCCGCGTCCAATCATCGATGCCGCCTATCAGGCGCTTCTTGCCGGCGAAACAAAATATACAGCCGTCGATGGTACGCGCGCTCTCAAGGACGCTATCTGCGAGAAATTTAGAGGCGAGAACGGACTCATCTATCGGCCTGATCAGATTTCCGTCGGTGCAGGCGCAAAACAGGTAATCTTCAACGCGTTCGCCTGCTCAGTAGAGGAGGGGGACGAGGTGATCATCCCAGCCCCCTACTGGGTTTCCTATCCGGACATCGTTCAATTCAACGGTGGCAAGCCGGTCTTCGTTGCAGCTCCGGCGTCACAAGGGTTCAAGATCACCGCCGAGCAGCTGCAATCTGCGATTACGCCTCGCTCAAAGTGGTTGGTTCTGAACTCACCGAACAATCCGAGCGGAGCTACGTTCTCTCGCGCTGAACTCGCGCAGATCGGAGAGGTCGTCGCCCGGCATCCCGAGCTTCATGTTCTGACTGACGAAATCTATGAACATTTGATCTACGACGACAAGCCCTACGCGTCGTTCGCCGCGGTCAACCCGGGTCTTTCAGAACGAACGTTGACGATCAACGGCGTCTCGAAGTCGTTCTCGATGACGGGCTGGCGGCTCGGCTATGGGGCGGGTCCGCAAGTCCTGATCAAGGCCATGGAGAAGCTGCAGTCGCAAACGAGCGGCAATCCGGCGTCTGTCAGCCAGGCCGCGGCGTTGGCTGCGCTCAAGGGCTCGATGAATTTCTTTGGTGAGTGGCGTGACGAGTTTCGTCGCCGGCGCGACTATATCGTTGGCCAGCTGGATGGTCGGGAAGGCCTGTCCTGCGCGAAACCTGCAGGCGCGTTCTATGTCTATCCATCTTGCGCGGCGCATATCGGAAAGACCACGCCGGGCGGCAAGCGTATCGAGACCGATACCGACTTCGTTCTCTACCTTCTGAACGAATACAAGGTCGCGACAGTGCAGGGCGCCGCTTATGGTTTGTCGCCGTCATTTCGGATCTCATTTGCGACTTCGATGAACGTCATTGAAGAGGCGTGCCGCCGCGTGCTTGCTGCTTGCGCCGCTCTACGCTGACGAGGTCTTCGAATGAACCTGATCGGTTCAACGCCGATTGAAAATGTCGGTGAGGCTTGCGTTGTTCGTACGACGTTGAGCCAGTAGACCTGAATCAATATCCGCAACGACCTCAACTTTCGACAAGACGCGCAGCGGCATTGATTAGCTCAATGGGGGGCGAATGCTGTCATCTGAATCGATGTATTCCTAACGCTCATTGATCGATCGAAATTAATTCCATTGAGGAATTTAATTCGACCGCTAGAGTAAATGAAGTGTAGCGAGGCCACTGGATGGACTTTCAGATTAAAGGGAAGACAGCATTGGTGTTCGGCGGTGCCGGCGGTCTCGGCTCCTCCATTGCGCTGGCGCTGGGGCGTGAAGGATGTCAGGTGGCGATCGCCGATATCAACAGCGACGGCCTGGATGCTGTGGTACAGCGCCTGCGTACTAGGGACGCATCAGCCCTACCGATCGTTTGGGATCTTGCCGACCTCTCCGTCCTACCTGCGAATCTTGAATTGATCGCCAAGACATTCGGGCCGGTCGACATCCTGGTCAACAACACTGGCGGGCCGCCACCGTCTCCTGTCTCGGGCATCGACGCCGCTGCTTGGGCCACGAGTTTTCAGAAGATGGTTCAGCCCGTGATCACTATCACGGATCATGTGCTCGAAGGAATGAGAGCGAGAAAATGGGGGCGCGTGATTACGAGCGCTTCGTCCGGCGTAATTGCACCCATCCCTAACCTCGGTGTGTCGAACACGCTGCGTAGCGCGCTCGTCGGATGGTCGAAAACCCTCGCGCGGGAAGTTGCCCGGGATGGGATCACTGTGAACGTCGTCGTTCCCGGGCGCATCGCTACCGATCGTATCCAGTTTCTGGACGCGGAAAAGGCAAAGCGTGAGGGAAGGCCGGTCGACCAGGTCGCTGCCGAAAGTACCGCAAGTATTCCACTCGGCCGATATGGCAGGCCAGAAGAGTATGCGGATGTCATTGCTTTCCTCGCCAGCGCGCAAGCTTCTTATGTCACCGGCTCGACTGTTCGCGTCGATGGCGGCTTGATCCCAAGTGTTTGAAGAAGGGCGGCGACACGACGAGTAGGGAGTGTCGCAGAGTTCTCTCCAACCACGCCGCGGCTGCACTCTTTCGGGTTTGACGACGTCCCGCCGGTGCCTCCGGCGGACGAGGCGGCGTGCGTGCTGTTTGCCTCGGAAAGCGAGCTAAAGCGGAATTTTCGGAATCGTCTTTTGTCGTGTTGTTCAGGGGAAGGCATACGTATGAAAAGAGTGGCGCTCGTAATTCTCGGACTCTCGTTTAGCTGTTCAACGGCATGGTCTGATCAGCTTGCCGATATCAAATCTCGAGGCGTTTTGACGTGCGGCGTTTTTGGGGATCTGGTTCCCCTAGGATACCAGGATCCGAAGACCCGCAGCATCGTCGGATTGGATGTCGACGTTTGTGCGGCTATCGCGGAAGATCTCGGTGTGAAGCTCGACCTCAAGACAGTGTCCGTCGATGCACGCATTCCCTCCCTTGAAACAGGGCGGATCGATCTCATGACGGCCTCCTTGGCTTATACGCCAGTTCGAGCCAAGCAGATCGATTTTTCGTCCGCCTACATGAACGTTCCAGTTTCCGTGCTCGTGAAGAAGGACTCCGGCATCAAGAGCTTTGCCGATTTGGCCGGCAAGAAGGTAAGCGCCAACAGGGGATCGACGTCGGAAGTGTTTGCGCGGCAAAAGCTGACAAACAGCGAGGTCGTCAGTTTCGACAATGGTCCGGCATCATACCTGGCACTTGCCCAAGACAAGGTGCAGGGCATGGCCATGGTCAAGAGTGCGGCGGTTGGATTTCACAATCGTTCCAGCGGACAGACCGCGTTTCTCGATGAAGCGTTGTTCTGGGAACACGACTGCGTCGGCGTGAAGAAGGGAGAACCTGCGTTGCTGGCGGCTGTCAATACTTCTCTCGACAAGCTCGAAAGCTCCGGCCGCCTGCAAACGATCTGGGATCGCTGGTATGGCCAGTCAAACGAATACCAGCTCCCGCGGGAGAAGAAGGTCACGCCAGCCTCAGAGTTCGAATAGATCGACGCTCAAGCCGCGCAGCAACGAGGCCACGGTCATGAACTTGCATTCACTTGCGGTGCTCGCTGATCCCAACGTCCAGCTACTGTTTCTGCGCGGCACCCTGACAACGCTTGAGCTGTTCTTTGCCTCGGCGATTGCTGCCTACGCGCTCGGCGCGCTCCTGGTCGTCATACGGATGTCCGGTTGGCTTCCGTCTGCGGCCGTCGGGGCGTTTGTCGAGTATCATCGGAACGTTCCGAGCATCGTCCAGATCTTCGTCTGGTATTTCGGCGTGCCTCAGATCCTTCCACAATCATGGCACACCTATGCCAACGCCCATCTGAGCGCCTTCTTCTTTGCCGTTGTGGCTCTTTCGCTGAACGCTGCGGCATACATTTCCGAAGACCTGCGAAGCGGGATTCGTGCCGTTCCGACCGGTCAGATGGAGGCCGCACGCGCGCTCGGCATGAGCTATCTCAAAGCGATGCGCTGGGTGGTGGTGTCCCAGGCCGTACGGGGGGCGGCTCCGGCGCTGGTCAATCAGGCGTTGGGTTTGCTGAAGACCACGAGCCTTGCTCTGGCCATCGGGGTCAAAGAACTCATGTACGTCGCCCGGCAACTCGATGGGGAGACATACGCAACATTTCCTTCCTACCTAACGCCGACGCTGATCTATCTCGCGTGCACGCTGACGCTGATGGCGATCGGAAGCCGAGTCCAGCAGTCGACGCGCTTCACACGGTGATTGTGAGCCCATGACAGAGATACTCTCACAATACGGTTTGTTGCTGCTCGTGGGCCAGTTTCCGGATGGCCCGATAGGCGGGCTCGCCCTGACGCTGCTGATGTCCGTCGCAGCGCTTCTGCTTGCATTTCCGGTAGCCGTCGCGGTCGCGATTGCGCGCACCAGTCCCATCCCGGCAATTCGTCGCGCAGCGGCCTTCTATGTCACTGCGGTTCGCGGAATTCCGCTGCTGCTCATCATTTTCTGGGCATTCTTCGTATTGCCGCTGGTGACCGGCGTGACCAGTTCTCCGGAGATCACCGTCATCTGCGCGCTGGTGGTCTACGAGGGGGCGTATCTCGGCGAAGCAATTCGGGCGGCACTCGAGGCTCTTCCGAAAGGGCAGACGGACGCCTCACGCTCGCTGGGCATGAGCTACACAGCGACGCTACGCAAGGTTATCCTGCCCCAAGCTCTGTTCAATTGCCTGCCGAGCATGATGAACCAGTTTGTCCTGATCGTGAAGAACACGTCATTGGCTTACATCATCGGCGCTCAAGAAGTCACGTTCTCCGCAAACAGCATCAATGCTCAACTGCTGACGCGTCCCTTCGAAGTCTATTTCATTCTGGCCGCGATCTATTTCATCCTCTGCTATTCGTTGAGCCGTCTTTCGCGCGTGGTTGAAAATCGCGTGCTCCGGAAACGGTCGCGAGTGACAAATCAGCCAATCACCGAAACTCCCTCCCTTGCGCGGGTGCCGTCATGATCGAGTTCATCAACGTTAGCAAATGGTATGGATCACATCGCGTCCTCCACGATGTCAACGGGCGGGTTGAACGTGGCGAAGTTGTCGTGATCTGCGGGCCTTCGGGGTCAGGGAAATCAACCCTCATTCGTACCGTTAATCGGCTCGAATCAATCAATAACGGACAGATCATCGTCGGCGAAACCGACGTGAACGATCGCAAGAAGTCCGTCAATCGATTGCGCAGCGGGATAGGTTTCGTCTTCCAGCAGTTCAATCTTTTCCCGCATCTTAGTGCCAAGGACAACGTCGCCCTGGCGCCGATAACCGTCCGCGGCCTCAAGAAGGGTGAGGCTTACGATCGGGCGCTCGAGTTGCTCGACAAGGTCGGTTTGAAAAGCAAGGCCGACGCGTTTCCCGGTCAGCTTTCGGGCGGCCAGCAGCAGCGCGTGGCGATTGCGCGCGCATTGGCCATGAATCCTCCCGTCATGCTGTTCGACGAGCCGACGAGCGCGCTTGATCCGGAGATGGTCGGCGAGGTGCTTCAGGTCATGAAGCAACTTGCGAGCGATGGCATGACCATGATCTGCGTAACGCACGAAATGGGCTTTGCGCGCGACGTGGCGAATCGCGTCTGGTTCATCGCAGACGGAGAAGTTCTGGAGAGCACCACGCCTTCCGAGTTCTTCGCCACACCCCGTCATCCCCGCGCCCAAAAATTCGTTGCAGACATCCGCGCTCATTGACGCCGGATACCTTGGACAGCGTTTGGTTCGATCCGACCATAGAGCTAGGACATGACGAACGAGCTTTCCCATGACTTGGCCGGTCTTGCAATGGAGCTACGGTCGGAAGTCGACGCCAACCGCGCGCTACTCAAGCAGTGTCTCATCGACGCTGCTGCGGCTGCCGTAGGAGGGTACGATACGTCAGCGGCGAACATAGCTGCGAGATTTTCCGTACGTGGCCTCGGAACCGGAAACCTGGCTCCGTGGTTCTCCAAGTCCGCAAATATGACCCCGATCGGTGCCGCATTCGTCAACTCATCTGCGATGTCGTCCCTGGATATCGATGATGGAAACCGCGCGGCTCGCGGCCATCTCGGAGCCGCCGTCGTGCCCGCGGCGTCGGTCTTCGGGGCGCTGAATGACGTGCCGTCCGAGGTGTTTGCCCACGCGATCCTCGCCGGCTGCGAGATCGGCGGTCGGTTGGGGGCTGCGGAGTCGCCGCCGTTCTTTGCGTCGGGGCGGTGGGCAGGGATCGGCGCTGCAGTCGCCACCGGCATTTGTCTCGGTTTCGACAGGGAGGTGTTGGCGCACGCCATTTCGTTGGCGGTCCACGCCGCGCCATTGCTGGCAGCAGCCGGCGTTCGGAAACAAATGACCGGCCATATCAAGGAAGGTGTCCCCTTCGGCTTACTGTCCGGGGTCACTTCGGCTCTCTTGGCCGGACAGGGTTACCGCGGCGATCCGGACGCCGTCGAAAGTGCCGGGATCTTTGATATTGACCGGATTTCTGTCCTTTCGCCGGAGGCTTCCGGTTTCCAGAGGACCTACTTCAAGCGCTACACGTGTTGCCGGCTGGCGCATGCTCCAATTGACGCCGCAGTGGCGATCGTGACGCGCGAGCGCCTAGCCGTCGAAGACATAGATCGCATCACGGTATGCACGTTTCGCACGACCATCGAGTTGCCGAATGAAGTGCAGCCAACTTCTTTCGAGTCGGCGCAGTTCAGCCTGCCGTTTGCCATCGCAGCCGCGCTTGTCAAAGGCAGTGACGCGTTGCTGCCGCTGTCGATCCAAGCTCTCAAAAGCGCAGACGTGATTGCTCTCGCGAAGCGGGTGGTTCTTGAGCATGACCCGAAGCTCGATGCGCTCTATCCATCGACGACGCCGACAGCGGTGCAAATCGACACGCGAGGCGGTAGCCGATACGAGGAGCGGAGGGACACTGCCGACGGAGACCCTAGTCGGCCGTTTACGGACGCACAACTGCTGAAAAAGATGGAAACTCTGGGGCGCGGGAAAGTTCCGGACAGGTCGCTCGCTGCCATCACCGCCGTAGTCAACGACGGCATCCCGAGCGCACGGCATTTCGAGGCGGCGCTCCACGAATAGGTGTCGGCCCCGTCCCCCGAAGTCCGAGATGCATGAGAACTAGCGGCAGCCTATGAGTTACGAAATCACTCTCCCTATTTGGCAGGTCGACGCCTTCTCTTCGGTCGTCTTCGGAGGAAATCCTGCTGCGGTCGTTGCCATTCCCGCTTCCTGGCTCCCGGGCGAGACCCTTCAAGCCATTGCGGCGGAAAACAATCTTTCCGAAACCGCATTCATACGACCAGACGAGTATCCGATCCCTCTGCGCTGGTTTACGCCGGCACAGGAAGTTCCTCTTTGCGGCCATGCAACCTTGGCTGCTGTCGCGGTGGTCCATCAGGTGCTGGGCCTCGCACGAACCGGGTCTGTCGTGGAGTTCGCGACGGCCAGCGGGTTGCTCTACGTTCATATACGCGAAAGCGATTATGTTCTGGACTTTCCGGCGCGACAGACTGTGGCGACGTCCACGCCTAGATCCGAGCTCGAGGTTGCACTGGGAGCGTCCATCAACGAAATATACGAGAGCGCGGATCGCTATGTATGTGTTCTCGGCGACGAAGCAGCCATCCGCTCGGTCGCTCCGGATATGGAGGCAGTCTCGGACCTGAGATTGCCGGGGGTCATCGTCACCGCATCTGGCGATACCTGCGACTTCGTGTCCAGATATTTTGCGCCGGCCAAGGGCGTTCCTGAAGATCCCGTTACGGGTACCTCGCATTGCACTCTGGCTCCTTTCTGGGCTCAGCGTCTCGGCAAGACCACGCTGCAAGCCCGCCAGCTTTCGAGCCGAGAGGGATTGATCGAGTGCTCAATCCGCGAAGATCGCGTTCGGCTCTCGGGTGCATGCAGATTCTATCTCAACGGTTCGATTACTGTGCCGATCACGCCTGCTGATCGTTTGCCATTGTCATTCGATGCTCCTTACACGAGGAAGACCATATGACGGACCTTGTTAATTCGACGGCACGCGGGCTTTACCCGATCTCGGTCACGCCATTTCACGACAACGGCTCGATCGATCTCTCGAGCATGGACCGACTCGTCGACTTCTTCCTGGAGATTGGCGTGCCCGGCATTACTCTGCTGGGGCTCATGGGGGAAGCCAACAAGCTATCGAAAGAGGAGTCCATAAGCCTGGTACGACGCGTGGTTCGCCGTCTCGAAGGTCGAGCCCAGGTGATTACCGGCGTCTCGCAGGCAGGATTTAACGAGTTCGCTTCGTTCACCGCAGCGCTGATGGACGAAGGTGCCTCAGGAATCATGGTCGCGCCAGCCTCCTCGCTGAAGTCCGAAGACCAGGTGCTTGCATTCTTCGAAGCGATTGCTGCGCGGATTGGTGAGCACGTGCCAATCGCGCTGCAAGACTATCCCCAGAGCACGGGCGTATACATCTCCGCGGAAACGCTCGGCCTCATCATAGAGCGCGTACCCAACATTCAGATCTTGAAGCACGAAGAGGGGGCAGCGCTCCGCAAGATCACGAGAATGCGTGCGCAGGAGGAGGGCGGCCGACGTCGTCGTGTGTCGATCCTCGTCGGCAACAGCGGCTTGCATCTGCTTCAGGAACTCGCGCGAGGCGCGGATGGGGCCAACACCGGCGTGGCCTTTCCGGAGGTCCTTGTCGAAATATGTAACCGATTCTTCGCCGGAAATGCGGAAGGAGCGGAGGATCTCTACGATATCTTCCTGCCGCTGATCCGTCATGAGTGGCAGGTCGGGTTTGGGCTCGCAATCCGTAAGGAAATCTTCCGCCGCCGTGGCCTGATCGCGACGGCGGCGACGCGAGCGCCGGGACCGTCGTTCGACCGAGACGATCACGCGGAGCTATCGGGGCTCTTGGCACGTCTTCGGCGTCGCCTGGAAGAAGCGGGCGAAACTGGCGTGATCCAGTCCTATCGCATCAACTAGATCACGAAGATGAGTCACCGCAGTTCGCGGGCGCTCGATGGCGCGAGCCTCGTACTGAGGAGAGCACAAATAGCGGCAACGGTTCGAACGAACATCACGCGATACATTCCATTTGTTCGTTATCTTGCCGAATTTAATTCCATTGAGGAATTTAATTCCGTTGCTAGAGTAAATTGAGCGCTAAGGCGCCACCGGCGAGATTTTCAGACCCGAGTCCAATGTCGCCGCTGTCTGCGCCAGCGCACAGGCTCCGGTGCCACAAGCTCGATTGTTCGCATCGATGGCGCTCGATTCCAATGCTTGAACGGCATTGTTTTTAAAGGACGTGGCGAGATGACGAGCAATGACAAGGTAATGGCCGACCTCGCACGCGCGACCACGGCAACCTTGACGACCGTTCTCTTCAAGAAGGGCGTACGAAACGTCTGGATACGAGGCACTGCGCCGCTACTGCCTGGCCAACCCAAGATCGTGGGGCCGGCATTCACGCTACGGTTCATCGCTGGCCGCGAGGACATCAACACGCCAGCAGCGTGGTCCTCACCGATTTCCACGCGCGCTGCCGTCGAGGCGATGCCATCGGGCTGCGTTGCGATCGCCGACGCCTTGGGGACGACCGACGCGGGGATATTCGGGGACATTTTGTGCGCGCGTATGCGCGCGCGTGGCGTCAACGGTCTCATCAGCGATGGTGTTGTCCGAGATCGCGCCGGCGTCATCGCGAGCGAATTGCCGACCTGGTGTAACGGAATTGCCGCGCCGCCCGCTGTCGCGCAACTGGCCTTCGTTGGCTGGGAGCAGCCGATCTCGTGCGGCGGAGTCGCCGTCTTTCCGGGAGACATCATCGTGGCGGATGACGATGGCGCAATCGTCATCCCTGCCGCAATGGCCGCGGAGGTCTCTTCCATCGCGGCCGAGCAGGAAGATCTCGAGACGTGGATTCTCCGGGAAGTGCGCAATGGTCATCCGCTGAGCGGGCTCTATCCCCTGAACTCAGAGAATGAAGCGAGATATCACCGTGAAACGGGTCGCAACTGATGTCCGGTCGCGCCGAACGCGTGCCAGGTGCTACCCGTTTGGCGGATTGCGCTGAGCCTTCCGAAAGGGCTTTCTCATGATCGAGGTTTGCAACGTTTCCAAGCAGTACGGATCGTTTCAGGTCCTGACGGACTGCAGCACCGACGTCGCCAAGGGGGAGGTGGTGGTCGTGTGCGGGCCATCCGGGTCCGGCAAGTCCACCCTGATCAAGACGATCAATGGTCTTGAGCCGGTCAACAAAGGCGACATCCGGATAAACGGAACATCGGTCTGCTCGCCCAAGACCAATCTGTCGCAGCTTCGCTCGAAGGTTGGCATGGTTTTTCAGAATTTCGAGCTCTTCCCGCACCTATCGATCATCGACAACCTGACGATCGCCCAAATCAAGGTTTTGGGCCGAAAGCGGAATGAGGCCGAAGACAAGGGGCGGATGTATCTCGACCGTGTCGGCCTGAAGGACCAGGCCGCGAAATACCCGGCCCAACTCTCAGGTGGACAGCAGCAGCGTGCCGCGATCGCCCGCGCTCTTTCCATGGATCCAATCTGCATGCTGTTCGACGAGCCGACCTCGGCTCTTGACCCGGAGATGGTCAACGAGGTTCTGGACGTCATGGTCCAACTCGCGCGCGAGGGGACCACGATGATGTGTGTCACTCACGAGATGGGCTTCGCGCGAAAGGTGGCGGATCGCGTGATCTTCATGGACGGAGGAAAGATCATCGAGGACACGTCGAAAGACGAGTTCTTCGGAAACATCGATGCACGAACTGATCGTGCGAAGCAGTTCCTCTCGCGAATTCTCCAACATTGAGCGTGGTCGCTCGCCAGGGCTGAAGGGACAGGCGACATATGTTCAAGAACTATTCTTGGGATTGGGGCGTCTTTCTCCAACCTGTGTCGACCGGAGAGCCCGCGACCTATCTCGGATGGCTCCTTGCCGGACTGTACAACACAGTCGTCCTCGCGCTTTCGGCAAGCATGATCGCTCTCGCGGTCGGCGTAGTGATGGGGGTGCTCCGCACACTCCCAAACCAGCGGCTTGCGGCGCTCGGGACCACCTATGTTGGCATCTTCCGAAACATCCCCGTGATCGTCCAGCTGTTCGCCTGGTACTTCGTACTCCCCGAGCTCCTGCCGTCCGACGTCGGAACGTGGTTCAAGCAGCTCCCGGCGGCGACCCAGATGATGACATCGGCGATCCTGTGCCTGGGTCTCTATATGGGCGCGCGCGTGTGCGAATTGATCCGCTCGGGTATTGAGACGCTGCCGAAGGGCCAACGATCAGCTGCTCTCGCCCTGGGGCTGACGCTGCCCCAGGCCTATCGGTACGTTCTACTTCCTGTCGCGTTCCGTGTTGCGCTTCCTCCGTTGACCTCGGAGATGATCAACGTGTTCAAGAACTCGGCCGTAGCTTCGACAATTGGTCTTTTGGAGCTCTCGGCCCAAGCGCAGCAGCTTGTTGATTACACGGCTCATCCCTACGAATCATTCGCCGTGGCCACGGGCGTCTACATTCTGATTAACCTGACCGTCGTCTTGGTCATGCGCCAGGTTGAAGCATCAGTACGCTTGCCCGGCTATATCGGGGGTAGGTGATGACCGTCATCGATCTGTTCTCCGATCTTGCCAGGTCGCTCCCCTCTCTTGCGGCCGGCATGGTCACGAGCCTGAAGATCACTGCCGTAGCGGTGGTTTTCGGCATCATCTGGGGGGCTGTTCTCGCGATTATGCGCTTGTCGTCCGTCAAGCCGCTGGCCTGGTTCGCGCAGGGCTACGTGACGCTGCTGCGATCCATTCCACTGATCATGGTGTTGCTGTGGTTCTTTCTGATGGTGCCCCAGCTTATCCAAAGCTTGTTCGGTGTGTCTCCGCGTACCGATATCCGTTTAGTTTCGGCGATGGTGGCATATTCCCTGTTCGAGGCTGCCTACTATTCCGAGATCATTCGAGCGGGCATCCAGGCCGTGTCGCGCGGCCAGCTTAGCGCCGCGAATGCGCTGGGTATGCCTTATCTGATGGCCATGCGGCTCATCGTGCTTCCACAAGCTTTGCGGGCCACGATACCCGCACTCCTGACGCAAGGAATCGTCCTGTTTCAAGACACCTCACTCGTCTACGTCATCGGTCTCGCTGATTTCTTCCGATCTGCAAAGAACATCGCCGATCGCGACGGCAACACGGTCGAAATGATTTTGTTTGCCGGCGGCGTATACCTCGTCATTTCGTTACTCGCGTCCGCCGGCGTGCGGGCTCTTCAAACTGGAGGGAAATATGTCAAAGTGGGCTAATTCTCTGATGCTTGGTACCTTGATCTTCGGCTCGCCTGCGTTTGGTCAGGAGGGTGGCACTCTGGCAAAGGTCAAAGCAAACGGCGTCATCACGCTCGGTGTTCGAGACTCGGCTGTCCCATTCTCGTATCTCGACAACGACCAGAAAGTCATCGGCTATTCGAGGGAACTGTGCGGCTTGGTCGTCGCGTCGCTCCAGCAAAAGCTGAATCTGCCCGATCTTGCGGTTAAGGAAGTCACGACAACACCGCTGAGCCGAATTCCGCTCATCATCAATGGCACGATTGATCTGGAGTGCGGCTCAACGACAAACAATCTGACGCGGCAGAAGCAGGTCGCCTTCTCCGATACCACATTCGTCATCGGAACGAGGATGCTCGTGAAGAAAAGCGCAGGCATCAAAGACTTTCCCGATGTCGCCGGGAAGAACGTCGTTACGATCGCGGGTACGACGCCCGAGCAGATCATTCGCGAGGTCAACAACAAGAACAATTTGAAGATGAACATCATCAGCGCGAAGGATCATGCCGAGTCGTTCCTGACGCTGCAAACCGGGCGCGCGGCCGCTCTCTTCATGGATGATGCGCTTCTATACGGGCAGATGGCAAAATCGCCGAATGCCAAAGACTACGAGATTGTGGGGCAGCCCCAGTCTTTCGAGGCTTATGCGCTCGTTATGCGTAAGGACGATCCAGACTTCAAGGCGCTCGTCGACGAGACGCTCGTCGGGTTTATGAAGTCCGGAAAGGCGAGCGAGCTTTACAAAAAATGGTTCATGTCCCCGATTCCACCAAATGGGATCAATCTGAACTTCCCGATGTCTGACCAACTTCGGGAGGCGTTCGCCAAGCCGAACGATAAGGCATTTCAGTAGCGCGGACATTGTGTTCGGATCCGCGTTATAGCGCGCGTCATGGCCGACGGCCGCGCGTGCTGTCGGCCGTCCAGGCACGGCAGTGCTGTCAGCTAAGCAAGTGAGGTTGAACGATGTCACCGGAAGAGAAGATCGTGGCGATGGGATTGACGTTGCCGGCGGCGCTGCCGCCAAGAGGTAACTACGTTTCCTATCGTCGAGTTGGGGAAGTCCTGTTCCTGGCCGGTCATGGACCTCGGCTGGCAGATAACACCTATCGCCTGGGGAAGATCACCTCCGAGGCGGATATTCCGCGTGCCTATGCCGACGCACAGCTGACCGGCTTGAACATGCTCGCCACCTTGAAGAGCGCGGTTGGTGAGCTTAGCCGGATCGTAGCGGTCGCAAGAGTGATCGGCATGGTAAACGCCGAACCTACGTTCACGCAGCACCCGAAAGTAATCGACGGTTGCTCGGATTTGTTGGTCGATGTCCTAGGTGACGCAGGTCGCCATGCTCGCGCGGCAGTCGGGGTATCTTCGCTTCCAAACGGTATGACCGTCGAGATCGAGGCGATCGTGCACATCGCCGCATAAGGCGTGCGACGCGGGTGTTCTGATTAAGAGAACGCCGTGAGCGCGCACGCGTACTATCGGGCCGGAGTAGCCGCTGTCATACTCGACAACGATTGCTCGGATGAGCAGGCAGTTGAGGCGCATCAGAAAGCGTCATCCTCGAGATCAGCCGGTCACAGCCCAAGACAAGGTCATCGTTACAACTTGCAAGCTGTCGATTGGAGCGCGCTATCATGAAAAAGGTTGGTTCCGGGATCAATCACGTCGAGTACACGATGGGCGAGTTGCGCGTCGTTGCTCTGCGTGATGGTTACGTTGACATGCCGCCCAGCAGATTGCGTCAGACAGATGGGCGGTCATTTGGGGCCGAGCTTCCGCAGCAGGTCAACTTGGTCGAAGGTCGACTTCGTTTGTCGGTCAATGCCTTTCTCATCATTGACGGTGACCAGCACACGCTCATCGACACGGGAGCAGCAAACTCCTGGGAGCCAACGATGGGCCTGCTGCTGAGTGCTCTGAACGAAGCTGGCGTGGTTCGCGAGGTAATTGACACAGTCGCCTTGACGCATACGCATTCCGATCACGTGAATGGGCTCGTGGCCGCCGACGGGGCGGACGCATTTCCCGGTCTTCGTCGACTGTTTGTCCCCCGTGAGGAACTTTCGATGTTCGACGGAAATGAACGGTTGGCTCGGTTCCGGTCGCGCCGGTTTCCGTTGGATGAAGGGTGCAGGCTGAGCGATCGCATCACATCCGTGCAAGCTCATGGGCACGAGGTCGGTCACACAGGGTTCGAGGTTTCAAGCGGTGGCGAAAAACTGCTGGTTTGGGGAGATATCGTCCACGTGCCCTCGATCCAATTTGCGAGGCCCGAGTTGAGCTGGGAGTTCGATGCGGATCAGAATGAGGCCCGTGCTACGCGGCGGAAAATGCTTCTTCGTGCCGCACAGGCAAACGTGGCTGTCGCGGGCGCCCATCTGGATTTTCCCGGCATCGGGATCGTGTCTGGCGGTGGCGCCACGTTCGAATTCAGTCCCCTGTTATGAGCTCGAAGGCAACTCCGACTGGCTGCGGCGCTAATCGCACTTGAGTCGATGGGTTGCTGTTGATCCGCTGCCGTTTGCGGAGCCGCCGTTAGGCGACAAAAGACGGCGATGCGCCTCTCTAGGGCGTTTCCTCCCATGACTCGGCGGGGTCTCTTAAGAGACCTCGCCATTTTCGCCGGGAAGAGAAGCGGGGGAGTGACGCCGGGTACGGAATGTCGCGTCTTTGGTGGATACGTCGAGCATGAGAACCTAGGAGAAGCAGGGATGATCGATATAGAGGCTGTCGCGGAGCTCGACCGGGCGAGTACGCTCCATCCACTGACGGATCTCAAGGGATACTCCCTCGGTCGCCATGGACCGACGATCGTTACCGGCGGCAAAGGAATTCGTATCGAAGATGCAGAAGGTCGTAGCTACATCGATGGGTTTGCCGGCCTCTACTGCGTAAACGTGGGATATGGCCGAACCGATGTTGCCGCAGCAATCGCGCGGCAAGCCTACAATCTCGCATACTACCACGACTACGCGGCTCACACGACCGAACAGCTGGCGATCCTGTCCGACCGCGTGATCCGAATGGCGCCAGGTGACCCTAGCAAGGTCTTCTTTGGATTGTCCGGATCAGATGCGAACGAGACACAGGTGAAGCTCGTTTGGTACTACAATTATCTGCGTGGGCAGCCTCGGAAGAGGAAAATCATCTCTCGCAGACTTGGCTATCATGGCTGTTCGGTATTCGCGAGCTCCATGACGGGACTATCGTTTTTCCACGATAACATGGACCTTCCAGTCCCCGGTGTACTGCACACCGGAGCGCCCCATTTCTACTTGGATGCCGAACCAGGCGAGACGGAGGAGGCATTTTCCCGTCGTCGCGCCGCCGAACTCGAGGAGCTGATCGTAAGGGAGGGGGCGGAAACGGTCGGTGCCTTTATTGCTGAGCCAGTTCTGGGAACAGGAGGCATTGTGCCACCCCCTCGGGGCTATTGGCGCGAAGTGCAGGCCGTGCTTCGGCGATACGACGTCCTCCTGATCGCCGACGAAGTGATCTGCGGGTTTGGACGAACCGGCGCAAACTTCGGCAGCTTTCAGTACGACATAGAACCTGATCTCACGACGATCGCAAAGGGGCTGACATCCGGATATGCTCCTCTTTCAGGCGCCATCATCAGCAAGAAGATCTTCGATGTTATGGCGGAAGCATCAGATCGGGTCGGTGTATTTTCGCACGGATACACTTACTCCGGTCATCCCATTTCGGTTGCTGCAGCTAACGCCGTTCTCGATATCTTCGAAAATGAGAGGCTTAGCGATAGAGCTCGCATCGTGGGCGTGCATTTTCAGAGGCGGCTCAAAGAGCGGTTCGCTCAAATGGACGTGGTTGGCGATGTTCGAGGTGTAGGTCTGCTTGGCGCAGTTGAGTTTGTGGCCGATCGCGCGACTAAGCGTCGATTTGACCCCAATCTTAAGGTCAGCGCCAGGATCGTCAAAGCTGCTCGTGATCGGGGTCTTATTGCGAGAGGAATGCCACATGGTGACATTCTGGGATTCGCGCCTCCTCTCGTCGTTTCCGAAGCTGAGATTGATGAGATCGTGGAAATTGCATACGCGGCGACTAAGCAAGTCATCGACGAACTGGCCAGATAGATCTGCGGTGGCGGAGTGGGTCGATAGTGTGGCTCTGCGGCCGATCTCACAGTACGGGCCGGCCGTTGAAAGCACTCCATCGCCGAAGCGAAGATAAGGGCGTGCGAGTTTCGCGAAAATTCCGATACATGCCTTTTGGTTGAATCACTCTCAAAAAGCGTTCTCTTGTGCAAATTCGGCGTGGTTTCTAAAGTCTAACGCGGTCGTACGCTGAGCGCATGTCAACACACCTTGGAGAAGTCGCAATGGATGCACCGGTGCTCATTCGGACCGTGGATACGCACGCAGAAGGCATGCCATTGCGCGTCATCGTCGAGGGGTTGCCGCCCATTCGCGGCAACTCCATGCTCGAACGGTTGGCGTGGGCTAGGGCGAATCTGGAGTGGGTACGAGATCTACTCGTCAACGAGCCCAGGGGCCACGGGCCCATGATGTTCGCTATCCTCACGCCACCCGTGCTCCCTGACTCCGATTGGGGGGTGATCTACATGAGTGGCGGCGGCTTCTGGCCGATGTGTGGGCACGGAACGATCGGCCTTGTCACGATGCTTGTCGAGCGTGGACTGGTTCCAGTCAAAGAGCCGGTTACCGAAGTCCGATTGGACACGGCCGCTGGCTTGATTGTCACAAGCGTTCGCGTGGAGTCTCGAAAGGCCGTCAACGTGACCTTCACAAACGTGCCCTCCTACGTTCTTGCGCAAAATGCTCGTATCGAGGTGCCAGGTTTCGACAAGATTGTGGTCAATGTGGCCTACGGCGGCAACGTCTACGCGATGATTGACGTCAAGCAACTCGGATTGCGGGTCCGGCAGGAGGATCTTCACACGCTTGTTGACCTAGGACTGGAAGTCGTCAAAGCAACGCGCGAGCAAGTTCAATACACGCAGCCGGCAGGAGTTGATCTCGGTCGGCTCAGCTCGTCGCTCTTTACCGAAGCGCCAGAGCAAGGCGCTGCGGCGCGCAACTTCATGGTCAAGGAGCCACGCTATTTTGACCGCTCGCCTTGCGGTACGGGGACCTCAGTGCGAATGGCCCTGGCTTACTCCCGTGGCGAACTCGGACTGAATCAGCCGCTCGTATGCGAGTCGATGTTCGGCACGCGCTTTGAAGGGCGGTTGGTCAGCCGCACTGATGTCGATGGTATTCCCGCGGTTGTGCCACAGATAACTGGTCGTGCGTGGATCGTCGGTGGCGCCGAATTCACCCTTGATCCGTCCGATACATTTCCAAGGGGGTTCAAGTATTGATAGGCGTCGAGGTCTAAAGGAGTAACCCCCATCACGGGAGCACTGGCAAGCGACGTGTTCGGGGTGGGGCTCGCGCCATCAATCCTCGCGAGCCATCTGCTCAATTCCACCGTTCGGGAATGGCGAAATTCATTGTTTCCCGATACCAGCAAAAATACCAGCAATACGGGTGAGCGCCGCGAATTTTGACGTGCATTTTCAATGCATCCTGGAAAAATCAGGAATCGAACTATGATCGTAACTTGTTGTTATTACTAAGCTTTTCATTGTGGTGCCCCTGGCCGGAATCGAACCAGCACTCCTTGCGGAACTCGATTTTGAGTCGAGCGCGTCTACCAGTTCCGCCACAGGGGCATTCGCGATGGTCCAAGGCCGAGACGGGCCCAGGGTCGCGAAGCGCGGCGGACTATAGCGGGCGGCCCGTCACGGTCAACCCGCGCGGATGTGATTGTCCCGCGCCTCGACAGGGGTATTTTCACGCGATACGACCCGGGCTGAGCATGGAGCAGGGGCCATGACCCCGCCGGACGATGCTCGCAGGAGGATTGCCGTGACACTCGCCACCGCCCATCCGTCGGATGCTTCCGCCACCGGCAATCCGGCGCTGACCTCGGCCTTGGCGATTGCCGTGATCGCGGCCGCGACGCTGGCCGGCGCCTGGTTCTTCCAGCTCGTGCTGGAGATCATGCCGTGTCCGCTCTGCCTCGAGCAGCGCTATGCCTATTACCTCGCGGTCCCGCTCGGTGCCGTGGTCGCGCTCGCGGCCGCCCGTGGCGCGGCGCGCCCGGTGCTGCTCGCGGGCCTTGCGATCCTCGGCCTCGCCGCGCTCGCCAATGCCGGGCTCGGCGCCTATCACGCCGGGGTCGAATGGGGATTTTGGCAGGGGCCGACCGACTGCACCGGCCCGATGGTGGATTTCGGCAAGGCCGGCTCGCTGCTGGATCAGCTCGACAAGGTCAAGGTGGTCCGCTGCGACGAGGTGCAGTGGCGCTTCCTCGGCATCTCGCTCGCCGGCTACAACGTGCTGATCTCGCTCCTGATGGCCGCGATCGCCGGCTGGGGCGTGGCGAAGGCGGCCAGGGTTTGACCGATAGCCCTGATTTACAGGTCCTGACTCAATCGATCTATTTCTTCCGATCTATTTCTTCTTCCCCGGCGTGAAGGTCGGCTGTCCGCCCTTCTGGCTGGGAGCCGCGGCGATCACTTTGATCTTCTCCTTCTTGGGCTTCTTGGTTTCCCGGTTGCCGTGCCGTTCGCCTTTGGACATATCGGTCTCCCTCTGTTTATCGAGATCATCAACTCGGTCAGAACCTGCCTGCAGAGCAGTCCAGAACGTCGACGTGGATTTGCTGTGCTTGAAGTGACGGTAATCGACCGTAGGCCGATCGCCTTCGAATGGCGAGCGCCAAAGCGGTCTGCGGCGCGCTGCGGCAACAACGCGCAGGATGCTATGAGGAGCGGCCTTCGCCTCTCGTTCGGCGAGAAAGCCAGGAACACAAGGAAAACCAACAAGAAAGCATTGGCTATTGCCGCCGAAGCGGCGCATGCTGGCCGCGGGGCCGCACCGGCGCAAGGCGTTTCGCAAAAGGCTGGCCCATGACCATGCGCTCCCGACGTGAAGTCGTCACCTTCCAGCATCCATTCCGGATCAGAGGCATCGATCGTGAATTGCCCGCAGGCGCCTATGACGTCATTACCGATGAAGAGGCGATCGAAGGGCTCTCATTCGCGGTGTTCCGCCGTGTCGCCACGATGATCATCGTCCCGGCACAAGGCTCACGCGGATTGACGACGGAGATGGTGTCGATCGGCTCAGTCGATCTGGCGGACGCCCAGCGTATCGACGCGAGCGCATCCAATGACTGACGAACCGCTCGACCTCGATCGCCACCGCGGTATGGCGGCGCAGAAAGCCACCGATATTCGCCGTGCGCTGGCGGAAATCGAGACCCACGCGAGGGATCTGCGCGAGCGGCAGGCCTCGCTCGAAACCGGACTGCTGGCGGTACCTGCGACGTCGTGGCCGGAGGTCGCCGCCAAGGCGCGCTACGTATTGAATCTGTATGCCGCGAGCCTGCCGCCGGAGGATACAAGGCATCGCGATCTGGTCACGGCCATTCTCGAGGATTTTGTCCGGCTCACCGAGCCGCGATGAACCAGAACCACTTCGCGGCTTTGAAGGAGCTGGTCACATGACGCTTACCCAGGGTCGCTTCATCAGCTACGAATACGACAGGATGGTCGTGCTGTTCTCGATGCATGACGATGAGAAAGAGATCCATTGCGCGATCTCGACCTCCGCGATGGATGAATTGGAAGGCGGGACGCTCGGGCGCGCGGGCCACCGCGAGACTCAGTTCATGCGGCTGCGCGAGCGCATCGAAGCCTGCGCCGATGGCAAGTACCAGGCGAAGGAGTTCGAGGGGGCGCCGCCGCGGATCGTCCTGCGTAGCATCGATTTCCGGCAGCGAAGGTAGAGGACTCCCCGTGCGAAGGCCCTGACGCGCGTGTCAGGTGTTTCAAGGTGGAGGCAATCCCGCCGTCACCGTCCCGATCATGCGCGACAGACGAGCCCATGCTGATCATCGTGCACCGCGTCCCCGTCGAGTTGTTGCTGTTGGCCAATGAGACGTTGTTGCGCCTCAGGAGCCGACGCAATCTCGTCGCCACGCTGATGAGCGAGCAGCGCCCGCGATATACCATCTCCGAAATCCATGGTGCGAGCCGCCGGCTGACGGCGTTATGGCGCGCGGTCGCCAGGGAGCGGCTCGAGGAATGGAGCGAAGCACAGCCCGATTCGGTCTATGCCCGGATCACCGGGCCGTTGTGGTGCGCCGCAGCCGTTGCGAAACTGCAAATCGACCGGGACGAGGAGCTGTGGTTCGATCCCGGTGAACTGGTGGCGTTGGCGCGATCGTTCCGCGATCAGCCGGACCAGTCAGGTCCGAAGTGTGAGCCGGATAGTGATCTGATCGCCTGAAGCATGATCCGGAAAAGTGCGAAGCGGTTTTCCGAAAAGATCATGCTCAAACAAAGAGCGAAAGCGCGATGACGTTTCAACCCAATCTCATCGCGCTTTAGTCGTCGACGTCGTCCTGCGGCCGTCCGAACAGATGGATGATGCCCGGCGTCGAGATGGTGACGAACAGGAAGCGCGACAGATGATGCGCGCCGACGAAGATCGGGTCGATGTGCAGCGTCAGCGCCAGCGCCAGCATCGCGTCCATTGCGCCGGGCGCGAAGGCGACCACGACGTCGGCGAGCCGCACATGGGTGGTGAAGGCGATCACCGCCACGAACACGGCCGAGATTGCGATCGCGATCGCAAACGAGCCGAGCCCGGCATTGACGTGGCTGAGCAGGGTCGAGGTCTTCATCCGCGCAAACCGGGTGCCGATCAGCGCGCCGATGCCGACCAGTGCGATGTTGCGGAGCCAGGGCGGCAGGCCGCCATCGACCAGGCCTGAGCCATGCAGCAGGCTGGAGGCGAGCATCGCGCCGAACATCCAGCTGGCGGGGAATTTGATCCAGCGCAGCAGCAGCGAGACGCCGATCGACCCGGCGACGAGGGCAACAAGGCCGAACGGCGAGGCGACCGTCGTCGGCAATGGCGGCGGCGCCGCGTGCGTCACCCCGGTCAGCGCCAGCACCAGCGGCAGGGCCGCGGTCAGGATGATGACGCGCATGGTCTGCACCACGGCGATCGCCGCGACGTCGGCGCCCTTCTCCGCGGCGAGGATCGTGATCTGCGAGAGTGCGCCCGGGCTGCCGGCGAGGAAGGCCGAGGTCTGGTCCCAGCCATGCACGCGCTGCAGATAGAGGCTCGAGCCGAAGGTCGAGCAGAACGTCGCCAGCGCCAGCAGGGCGATGGTGAGCGGATAGGAGCTCATGTGCTGCAGCAATTGCTGCGACATCAGCGAGCCCAGCGAGATGCCGAGCAGCAGCAGCACCGATTGCGTCAGCACCGGCGGCACCGCGAGCGGCCGTCCGGCCAATGCTGCAATCCCAACCGCGCACATCGCGCCCGAGATCAGCCCGCCCGGCAATCCCGCCCATAAAAACAGCAAACCGCCGGCGGCGCCGATGACGAGTGTCTCGAGCCCGTTCAGAACTTTGCTGCGGTCGGGAATGGCGGTCGCCATCGAAGCGCGGATCAGGGTCACGCCGCCTTATGGCAAATTCGCAACCACGGGACAATTGCATCTCGCGATTGCAGCATTGCGCCCCGGCTCGCCGGCGTACAGATTTTCACCCTCCCCGGTGGGGAGGGTGAAGGATGTCAGATTGCCTACGCGTTACTTCGCGGCCGGCGCTGCCGACTTGTCGCCGGCTTCCTTGATGCACGCCTTGCGAAACTTCTTGCGCTCCTTGCCCTTCAGGCCCTTCTCGTCGGCCTGCTTCGAGCAGTCGAGCGAGGCGGCAGTGCGCGGCTTGGCTTCCTTCGGCGCCTTGGCCGCGGTGGCCGCAGGGGCGGCGTCCTTGGCGGCGGGCGCGCCGGTCTGCGCGAAAGCTCCGCCCACCAGCAGCAGGGAGGCAAGGGCGGTTGCGGTCGCGAGCTTGGAAATCGTCATCATGGGGCACCTCGTGAGGGAAGGAGCCGAAACGTTGCGCGGCGATGATGAACCGTGGATGAATATGCGGTGGTCCCGCCGCCACAATATTTTAACGGCCAAGGGCGTCCGCACGTTGTCGCAAGTCGGGGTTGCGCTAGGATAATGGTCTTACGCCAATGCCCCCAGGGGAAACCTCACGGGAAACCAGGGATGACGGGAGACCAGGGATGACCATTCAGACCAGATTGTTTTGTGCGATTGCGGTGTCGGGCTTTGCAGCCTTTGCGGCGAGCGCGCCGGCGCAGGCCCTGACCGCGCAGGAATGCAGTGCCAAGTACCAGGCGGCCAAGACGGCCGGCACCCTCAACGGCCAGAAGTGGAATGATTTCCGCAAGGCCCAGTGCGGCGCCGACGCGACCCCGGCTGCGGCGCCCGCCGCTCCGCCGCCCGCTGCCGCCGCGCCTGCTCCGGCCGCGCCGAAGGAGGCCAAGCGGGAAGCCGCTCCCGCCGCGGCACCCGCCGCACCGGCAGGGCCCGCCGTGTTTCCGAACGCGGTCGATCCCAAATACGCCAAGGAATCCGAAGGCAAGCAGCGCATGCACACCTGCGTGGACCAGTACAATGCCAACAAGACCACCGGCGGCAATGGCGGCCTGAAGTGGATCCAGAAGGGCGGCGGCTATTACAGCGAGTGCAACAAGCGCCTGAAGGGCGCCTGAGTCGGCTGAAGCGAGTTTGACGGGCGGCCGGCGCAAGCCGGCCGCTTTTCTTTCGGCTGAAGCGCTATTGGCTTTCCGTAAGCAGCTTGTCCGCCGACTGCGCCAGCAGTTGCGCGCGCTTGCGCGGGCCGCGCTCGAGAAACAGCAGGCTCTGGCCGAAGATGAAGCAGTAGAACAGGAACGCCTGCGCATCGGCTTCCTCGGCCGGTAGCCCGGTGGCGCGATAGAGCTGGCCGACATTCTTCAGGCGCGCGGCATCGACGCTTGCGGCGGCTGCGGCCGCGGCCTCGTCGGTGCGCGCCCATTGCCGGATCGCGAGTTCGACGGCCATCGCCTCGGTGTTCATGCGCTCCGAATAGAGCGTGATGATCGCCTTCAGCCGCTCGCGTGCGCTGGCGCCGTCGAGCGCGGTCTGCTTCTCGATCGCGGCGATGCGACCGTCGCGCCAGCGCGTCAGCATGGTCTCGAGCAGCGCGGCGCGATCCCTGAAGCGGCGGTAGAAGCCGCCCTTGGTGACGCCGAGATTCTTCGCCAGCACCTCGACCCGCACGCCGTCGACGCCGCTATGCGCGAGTTCGGCAAAGCCGGCCGCAACCCAGACATCGCCCTTGCTTTCAGTCATGTGATCTCCGCGGAGCGGCCCCGATACGGTGCCGTATTGCTAGCCCGCTTCGTGCCTGATACGCTACCGTATCGAAAATGGAGGAGCGGCAGATGGAGGGCGAGGCGACCTATCGCGGCACGGTCTATCCCTGGCACTGCGATCACATCGGCCACATGAACGTCATGTGGTATGTCGGCAAGTTCGACGAGGCGAACTGGAACATGTTCGCGCGGCTCGGGCTGACGCCGAGCTATCTGCGCGAGTCCGGCCGCGGCATGGCTGCCGTGCAGCAGAACATCTCCTATCAGCGCGAACTGCTCGCCGGCGACCTTGTCGAGGTCAAGAGCCGGCTGCTCGAGTTCCGCGACAAGTCGGTCCGTATCCTGCATGAGATGCGCAACGCGGAGACCGGCGACGTCGCCGCGACCTGCGAGATCGCGGCCGTGCACATCGATCGCGCCGCGCGCAAATCGGCGCCGTTTGCGCCGGCGATCCGCTACGCCGCAATGCCGCACCTCGTGCCGTCCGAACCTGTGACTGCGTGACCACCATGCCCCGCTTTGAGCCGAGGAATCCCGACTTCCGCGCGGTTGCCGCCGCCACATTCGCGCGCCAGCGCGCGATGCAGACGCTTGGCATCTCGATTGCACGCATGGAGCCGGGCGAGGTCGATCTCGCGATGCCCTACGCGCCGGAGTACTGCCAGCAGAACGGCTTCGTGCATGCCGGAATCATCACCGCGGGGCTCGACAATGCCTGCGGGATCGCCGCCTTCACGCTGATGCCCGAAGGCTCCGACATCCTCACGGTGGAGTTCAAGACCAATCTCCTGGCGCCGGCCCGCGGCGAGCGGTTCGTATTCCGCGGCGTCGTGGTCAAGCCCGGCCGGACGCTGACGGTCTGCGACGGCCGCGCCTACGCCGTGCAGGACGGCATCGAGACGCTGGTCGCGACCATGAGCGGGACGCTGATGGCGCTGCAGCGGCGGGAAGGGTAGCAACGAGCAGAGCTTTATCTCCGTCACCCCTGCGCAACGGCGAAGCCTTTGCGCGGGGATGACGGGGCAGGTCGAGGCACGTGTTGGCTTTGCAGGGACGACGATTGTGGATGTCGGCCGCGCCACACACACACACTGTGTCGTCCTGGCGAAGGCCAGGACCCATTACCCCGAATCTCAATTGTTGCGCTCGCTGGGGCCACGATCCCGTTCATCACCGAATGCGGTGGTTATGGGTCCCTGCTTTCGCAGGGACGACAAGCGGGGATAGCGGGTCTGAGAAGGTGTGACGAATTTGACGGCGGCGGCGCCCAAGATCTGCGCACGCATCCAAGACCCGCGCATTGACAAGCCTCCCTCACACCGACCTGATAGGCGCATGTTTCGCGTGAGCGCCTTGTCATGATCGCCAGCCTCAGTCTGATCCTGCTCTGTCAGTTGGTGGGCGAGGTGGTCGTGCGGGCGCTGGCCGTGCCGGTGCCGGGGCCGGTGGTCGGGCTGGTGCTCTTGCTGTTGCTGCTGTTGGCGCGCGACCGGTTTCCGGTGCTCGCGCGCGGGCCGCTCGGCGATGACGGCGTCGAGAGCGCGAGCCGCGGCATGCTTGCCAATCTCTCGCTGCTGTTCATTCCGGCCGGGGTCGGCGTGGTGCAGAAGCTCGATTTGCTCGCCGAGCATGGCGTTGCGATCCTGGTGATCCTCGCGGTTTCGGTCATCGTCACGCTGCTGGCGACGGTCGCGACCTTCGTCGCGGCGAGCAGTCTCCTTTCGCGCGAGGAGGACAACCCGTGAGCGACAATCCGTTCTCGCTCTGGGTCTATCTCTCGCAGTCGCCGCTGCTCTGGCTGACGGTGACGCTATTGACCTATGCCGTGACCGACGCGGTGTCGCTGAAGACGAGGCGTCACCCGCTCGCCAATCCCGTGCTGCATTCGCTATGGATCATCGGTGCGTTCCTGCTGCTGACCGGGACCTCCTACAGCACCTATTTTGCCGGCGCGCAGTTCGTGCACTTCCTGCTCGGGCCGGCGACGGTGGCGCTCGCGGTGCCGCTCTACGAGAACCGCAGGCGGGTCGCGGCTGCGGTCCTGCCGATGCTGGTCGCGCTCGCGGTCGGCTCGCTCACTGCGATTGTCTCGGTGGTGCTATTGGCGCGGGCCTTCGGCCTGCCGCGTGACATCATCCTGTCGCTGGCGCCCAAATCGGTCACGGCCGGCGTTGCCATGGGGATCAGCGAATCCCTGCATGCCGATCCCTCGCTGACGGCGGTCTCGGTGATCCTCACCGGCATCATGGGGGCGATCATCGTCACGCCCTTGATGAACTTCACCGGCATCACCGACTTTCGCGGCCGCGGCTTTGCCGCCGGCATCGCCGCCCACGGAATCGGCACCGCGCGCGCCTTCCAGGTCGACGAGGTCGCCGGGGTCTTCGCCGGGATCGCGATGAGCCTGAACGCGCTGGTCACGTCGCTGCTGGTGCCGCTGGCCGTGACATATCTGCTGCGCTGACACCCGTTGCAGGGCAGTTTTGTGCTATTGGTATGGCGTCGAGCAGCAAATCCTTCTAGGGTTGCCGCCGCAAACGCGAGTCTGTTCCCCTTGGTCTTCTCCGCAACTCAGAGCGTGCTTGGGCTGGCATCCGGCATGCTGGTCGGCTTTTCGCTGGGCCTGGTCGGCGGCGGCGGGTCGATCCTTGCCGTGCCGCTGATGGTCTATGTGGTCGGGGTGCCCCAGCCGCATGTCGCGATCGGCACCTCGGCGATCGCGGTCGCCGCCAACGCCGCGATCAACCTCTCCAACCACGCCCGCGGCGGCACCGTGATCTGGTCGTGCGCACTGGTGTTCGCGCTGTCAGGCATGTTCGGCGCTTTCGGCGGCTCGATCCTCGGCAAGATGCTGGACGGGCAGAAGCTGCTTGCGCTGTTCTCGATCGTGATGCTTGTCATCGCGGGGTTGATGCTGAAGACCCGCGCGCGGGTCGGGCTGACCGACGTCAAGATCTCGATGTCCAACATGCCCGCGATCATAGGCCTCGGGCTTGTCACGGGAACCATGTCCGGCTTCTTCGGCATCGGCGGCGGCTTTCTGATCGTGCCGGCCCTGATGCTGGCGACTGGGATGCCGATCATGAACGCGGTCAGCTCCTCGCTGGTGGCCGTTACCGCTTTCGGCGTGACCACGGCCCTGAGCTATGCGTGGTCCGGGCTGGTGTCGTGGGGCCTGGCAGGGCTATTCGTCGCCGGCGGCATCGCGGGCGGCCTCCTGGGCACGAGGAGCGCCCGGCACCTGTCGGAACGGCGCGGCGCCCTTAATATCGTGTTTGCGACTGTGATTATCGTCGTGGCGATCTATATGCTGCTGCGTAACATCAATGTGTCCTGAACGTAGAAGGGCGAGGAGCCCTTCCGGAAGCGAGCTATGAACCACCTGACGAAATCCCCCCTCGACCACGCCGGCGCCACCCGCCGCGGCGCGCTCGGCCTCATCGGTGCCGGCATTGCACTCCTCGCCGCCGGACGCGCGCGCGCCGAGGACGACAATGTCCTGACCGAGGCGCAGGTGCTGCGCGATCCGGATATTCCGGTGATCGGCAACCCCAAGGGCGACATCACGATCGTCGAATGGTTCGACTACAACTGCCCGTATTGCCGCAAGCTCGCGCCGGAGCTCCGCCAGGTGGTGCAGGACGACGGCAAGGTTCGCCTGGTGCTGAAGGATTGGCCGATCCTCGGGCCGGTGTCGAAGGTCGCGGCGCGGATGGCGCTGGCGGCGAAGTACCAGGACAAGTTCGACGCCGCGCATGAGGCGATGATCTCGGTCAATTCGCGCATCACCGAGCCACGCATTGCCGAGCTACTCTCGGGCGCCGGCCTCGACATGGACCGCCTGAAGAAGGATCTCGACGCCAACGCCAAGGCGATCGACGCGATCTTGGCGCGCAACAACGAACAGGCGCAGGCGTTCGGGTTCAACGGCACGCCGTCATTCATCGTCGGCAAGTATCGCGTGCCGGGCGTGCTCAGCATCGATCAGTTCGAGCAGGTCATCGCCGACGCGCGCAAGGCCAATATGGGCCGCAAGACCGAGCAGAACTAAGCCCCTCGGCGTTCTCTCACGCGGAGCCCTTGCGCTTGGCATAGGCGCGCCGCGCGCGCTCGCGATTGCCGCACACTTCGCTCGAGCACCATCTGCGAGTCCGGTTCGGGCTCTCGTCGACGAAGAACCAGCCGCAGCCGTCAGCCTCGCAGCATCCGATGCGGCTCGCGTCATCGGACGCCAGCAGGGCCGTCAGCGACCACAGCACCGGCCACAACGGCTCCGTCACGTCGATCCCCGCCAGCGCATGGCGATAGCCGCGATCCTGCCGCACCAAGTCGGGCTGCCGGGGAGCCGCCGCTAGCATCCGATTGACGAAACGGAGGTCCACGCTGCGGCCACTGCGGAGTGCGTCAGAAATGGTCCAGATGTCGCGACGCAAATCATGCGCCTTCTGCATCGCGGCCACGGCCACGCTGCTCGCCGAATGCGCTTTCAGCTTCCTGATCGCGGCGAGCGGCAAGGTGCCGCGGCGTTCGCTCCAGGACAACAGCGCAGCATAATCCGGGATCAGCTCCTGCGGATCGCCCGACGTCCGCCAGTCGAGTGTGTTCGCGAAGTCGAGGCAGACCCGTCCACCGAAGAACTGTGTCGCTGCCCGCGCGGGATCCCTTGACATCACGGCCTCTCATCAATTCTAATCTAACGGTCATGACCATTACAAGTGCTCAGTCGTCTCGACAGGTCCCAACGATGACGGCCGCCGGATTCAGGCGGGGCCTGGTCGCGGCCTTGCCGTTCCTGCTTAGCAACGGCGCCGCTGGCCTCGTGATGGGACTGACCTACAAAGGGCTTGGGCTCGGGGCGCCGCAAGCGATTCTGTTCAGCCTGCTCGTCTACTCCGCCACGGCCCAGGCGATCACGCTCAGCATGTGGGCGAGCCCGTTGCCGGTTGCCGCCATGGTCGTTGCCTGCATCGCCACCAATTCACGATACTTACTGATGGGCGCCCATCTGCGCCAGCTGTTTGGCGGGTTCGCCCCCCGGAAGATCCTGCTCAGCCTGTTTCTGCTTGCGGATGCGTCGTGGCTGATGACGAGTTCGGATGCAGACCGTAACGGACCCGACGCGGGCTATCTGCTCGGGTCGAGCATCCCGATGGCAATCGGCTGGGTCGGCGGCACCGCGCTTGCCTATGCCGCCCCGCTCGCAACCAACGGACCGCTGAAGCTCGCCGCCGCGCTGCTGCCGACGATGTTCATTGCGACCTTGCTTCCCAGCCAGTGGAAGAACGCAACATCTCCGTGGCCGTGGCTGATCTCGGCGATCGTCGCACTCCTCGTCAGCCGCTTCGTGGATCCCAGCTGGTCCATGCTGATCGGGGGCGGATGCGGCACGCTCGTCAGCATGATGGAGCGGACCGATGCATGATCTGGACGTTCTCGGCGTGATCTTCATCCTCGGACTGACATGCTATGCCATGCGCGCCGGCGGATACGTCCTCGCCGCGTCGATGCGCGACGACGGCATCGCCGCGCGATTCCTCCGGCTCGCGCCCGGCAATTTGTTCATCGCATTCATTGTTGGCGGTTGCCTGTCCGGCGGGCTGGCAGGTCTCGTCGGGACGATGGTCGCGCTGGTGACGATGGCTGTCACGGCCCGGGAGTGGGCCGCGCTGAGCGCGGGGTTCGGTGCGGCGATGGCGACATCCGCGATCGCGGCGTGACGCCGGCAGTTACTTCGCGGCGACCCTTGTCCATTCCTCGTGGACACGCGTCTTCAGCACGTTCCAGTCATGGGCTGCGACATCCCAATTCACGATCGTGCGCGTATCCTGCGCCACCTCGCCATTGGCGACGCTGGACGTCCGCATCGAATCATAGACATAGACGCCGCAAACCAGCAGCAGCGCGCCCAAAATCATGCCGAAAAACGTCCGCATAGCTCAATCCCTCCGGTGTCGGCGGGATAACGTCGCAGGGTTCGCTGTGGTTCCGGCGATCGATCAACTGCGCGCGAACACCCGCATCACATAATCGATGAACACGCGCACACGCGGCGACAACTGGCGGTCGCGCGGATAGAGCAGCGACACCGGCACCGATGGCGGCGGGCATTGCTGCAGCACCGGGATCAGCGTGCCGCTCGCGAGATCGGCTTCGGCGTGGAAGCGCGGCACCTGCACAAGGCCGAGGCCGAGCCTGGCGCTCGCGAGATAACTCTCGGGGCCGGTCACCGACATCGGCGCGGGCAGCGGAAATTGTTTGAGCCCGCCGTCGATCACGAACTCCATCGGGCGCAACCGTCCCGTCGTAAGTGAGCGGATGCCGATCATGCGATGGCCGTCGAGCGCGAACGGATCGGTCGGCATGCCGAAGCGCGCAAGGTAATCCGGCGTGGCGCAGGTCAGCCGCTCCAGCATCGTGACCTGCCGCGCGATCATGTCGCTGTCGGGCAATTGGCCGAAGCGCAGCACGCAGTCGACGCCTTCGCGGATCAGGTCGACCCAGCGATCGCTCTCACTCATGTTGATTTCGATGTCGGGGTATTGGGCGAGGAAGTCCGGCAGGTTCGGCAGCAGGAAGTGCCGCGCCAGTGTGCCCTGCACTTCGAGCCGTAGTAGCCCCTTCGGCCGTGCGCCGCCGAACGCGCCCTCGGCGTCTTCGAGGTCCGCAATCAGCGACAGGCAGCGGCGGTAATGCGCCTCGCCGTCGAGCGTCGGCCTGACCGTGCGCGTGGTGCGCTCGAGCAGCCGCACGCCAAGCCGCGCCTCCAACCCCTTCACCGCATCCGTCACCGTCGAGCGCGGCAGGGCGAGATCGTCGGCGGCCAGCGAAAAACTGCGCCGCTCGACCACCCGGGTGAACACACGCATCGCGTCGAAGCGGTCCATTTATTATCCGAAATCTACGAATAGTGATGTCAGAGGATGCCTGATTATCCGACTGACGCCAAGGCCTAGTGTCCTCCCATCGAACGCGGCCTTGGCCGCCAATCTGATGGGAGACTGAAAATGACCAACCAAACCAACAAGGTAGCTCTGGTGACCGGTGCCTCGCGCGGGATCGGCGCGGCGGTTGCCGAACGCCTCGCCGAGGACGGCTTCACCGTCGTCGTCAACTACTCCGGCGATGCCAAGGCCGCCCAAGCGGTCGCCGACCGGATCGAGGCCGCCGGCGGCCGGGCGCTGACCGCGAAGGCCGATGTCAGCGACGCCAACGCGGTGCGCGGCCTGTTCGACGCGGCCGAAGCGGCATTCGGCGGCGTCGATGTGCTGGTCAACAATGCCGGCATCATGAAGCTCGGCAAGATTGCCGACAGCGACGATGCGGCCTTCGACCAGCAGGTCGCGGTCAATCTGAAAGGCAGCTTCAACACCATGCGCGAGGCGGCACGCCGGCTGCGCAACGGCGGACGCATCGTCAACTTCTCGACCAGCGTCGTCGGCACCAGGCTCGAGACCTACGGCATCTATGTCGCGACCAAGGCCGCGATCGAGTCATTGACCGCGATCCTGTCCAAGGAATTGCGCGGCCGCGGCATCACGGTGAATGCGGTCGCGCCGGGCCCGACCGCTACCGATCTGTTTCTCAACGGCAAGTCGGACGAGTTGATCGATCGCTTCGCCAAGATGGTCCCGCTCGAGCGGCTCGGCACGCCCGACGACATCGCCTCTGCCGTGTCGTTCCTCGCCGGTCCCGGCGGCGCCTGGATCAACGGCCAGACGCTGCGCGCCAATGGCGGCCTGGTCTGACGCCTTCACACCTTCACTCAACTCGCACCCAACCGATCTCAAAAGGATACGTGTGATGAAACAGGTCATCGTCATCACCGGCGCTTCGAGCGGCTTCGGCCGCCTCGCCGCCAACGCGCTCGCCAAGGCCGGCCACACCGTCTACGCCTCGATGCGTCACACCACCGGCCGCAACGCCGCCGCGGTCGCCGATATCGAGGAGTTCGCTCGCGACAACAAGGTCGATCTGCGCTCGCTCGAGCTCGATGTCGGGTCGCAGGCGTCGGTCGATGCGGCGATCGCCCAGATCGTTGCCGAGCAAGGCCGCCTCGACGTCGTCATCCACAATGCCGGCCACATGGTGTTCGGCCCGGCCGAGGCCTTCACGCCCGAGCAGCTCGCCGAGCTCTACGACGTCAACGTGCTCTCGACCCAGCGTGTCAATCGCGCGGCGCTGCCGCAGCTGCGCAAGCAGGGCAGGGGACTTGTGGTCTGGGTATCGAGCAGCAGCTCGGCCGGCGGCACGCCGCCCTATCTCGCGCCGTATTTCGCGGCGAAGGCCGGGATGGATGCGATGGCCGTGATCTATGCCCGTGAGCTCACGCGCTGGGGCATCGAGACGTCGATCATCGTGCCCGGCGCGTTCACCGGCGGCACCAACCACTTCGCGCATTCCGGCCGTCCCGCCGATCAGGCGCGCGTCGCCGAATATGAAGCCGGTCCCTATGCCGGCTTCGGCGAGCAGATCATGAAGGCATTTTCGGCGATCGTGCCGGAGGATGCCGACGCGTCGTCGGTCGCGGGCGCGATCGTCAAAGTCGTCGATACGCCGTTCGGCAAGCGGCCGTTCCGTGTCCACATCGATCCGACCCAAGACGGTGCCGAGGTCGCATTCGGCGTCATCGACCGCGTCCGCAACGAGATGCTGCACCGGGTCGGGTTCTCCGACGTGCTCAAGCCGCGGGTGAATGGCTAGGCACGCTCTATCCGCGTCATTGCGAGCGAAGCAAAGCAATCCATCGCGGCACACGCGGAGGCATGGATTGCTTCGTCGCTTTGCTCCTCGCAATGACGGAGGAGAGAACCACTGCTCTTATCCACCGTTCAGCCACTGCATGATCTCCGCATTGATCTCGCGCGGATAGGTGTGGCTGAGATCGTCGATCTCGCGATAAATCACCTTGGCGCCGGCGGCCGACAACAAGCCCTGGGTCTGCCGTGCGGTCTGCACCGGGAACATCCAGTCGAGCCGGCCGTGGGTGATGAAGATCGGCAAGCCGCGCAGGCGCTCGGCATCGGCCATCTCGGCCATCAGCGGATGGAAGGTGGCCGCGACCGGAGCAAGATGCGTGAAGCGCGAGGTGTCGTCGAGCCCGCTCACATAGCTGAATGTGCCGCCGTCGCTCATCCCGGTCAGCAGCATGCGGGTCTCGTCGATGCGCCAGCGCGCGCGCACCTGGTCGATGATGCGGTTGAGGTTCGGCGTGTCGGTGTCGTCACCCATCAGCGCCCAGGTCTGGCCGGTTGCGGTCGGCGCCACCAGGATGGCGCCGCGGCTGCGCGCATCGCGCAGCCAGCTCCACAGGAAGCCGCGGCCGTTGCCGCTGCCGCCGTGCAGTGCCATCACTAGCGGCCAGGCACGATCCGGCGTGTAATATTCCGGTACATACATCGAGAAGCCGCCGCGGCTGCCCGGTTCGTTGCGCTCATGAAAGATGCCGGTGTCGGCGTTAGGCGTCGCCGCGAGCTTCGCCTGCAAGCCGGCATCCTCGCGCAAGTCGGGCGCGATGAAGAAGCCGCTGACCGGCGGCAGCTCGGTCAGTGGATAGAGCGCCTCCTGCGCGCGCGGCAGATAGCGTAGCGCGCGGAATACGCTGACCAGATCGCCCTCGCCATTCTGCACCGCGCGCAGCCCCGCATAGCCCGCGAGCGCTGGCTCGATCGCGGCCTCCAGCGCGGTCTTGATGTGCGCGAATTTCTCCGGCCAATCGGCAAGCCGCGGCCGCACCGCCTGCAAGGCCTCCTCGGGCTCGCCCGCGATCTGCATCACGCGATCGAAGTCCGGCGGATTGAGGTTGCGTGCGACAAAGGACAGCGATTCCAGCGTCTGCAACAGCGGCGGCAGCACGGCCACGATGTCGTCTACCACGGCCTCGCTCATCGTCGACATCCTCTCGATTGTTAGATCGAATATGTAGCCGCGCGGAAGCTGCGCCCCTCTCCCGCTTGCGGGGGAGGGTTGGGTTGGGGGTGCTGCCGCGCGCGCGAGAACCCCTGAGCGGAGGGAGCCCCACCCGCCACGCTGCGTGTGGCGACCTCCCCCGCAAGCGGGAGAGGTGAAGGGAACACGCCGAGCAACAGCGCCGACATCTAATGCAGCCGTGGCGCCTTCAACAGCTTCATGCGGTCGATCGAGGTCAGCGTGACGTCGAAGGTGACGCCCTCATGGTAGATGGTCAGCGGCACGTCGACGCCGGCCGCGCCGAGCGACCAGAGCTTGCGGTAGAAGCCGGTCTGGCTCGTCACCTTGTCGCCGTCGACCGCGAGGATCACGTCGCCGGTCTTGAGTTCGGCGCGCGCCGCCGGTCCCTTGCTGGCGACGCCGACCACCACGAGGCGGTTGTCGATCTCGGTCGTGTACATGCCGAGCCACGGCCGCGCCGGCCTGTCGACCCGGCCGAACTTGCGCAGGTCGCTCAGCACCGGATTGAGCAGATCGATCGGCACGATCATGTTGACATGTTCGGCGCGGCCCGAGCGCTCGCGTTCGAGCTGCAGCGAGCCGATGCCGATCAGCTCGCCGGCATTGTTGATCAGTCCGGCGCCGCCCCAGTTCGGATGCGACGGATAGGTGAAGATGGCTTCGTCGAGCAGATACTCCCAGTAGCCGGCGAACTCCTGCTTCGCCGCGATCTGGCTTGCGACCGAACGCGTGCGGCCGCCGGCGCCGCCGAGCACGACATTGTCGCCGACCTGCGTTGCCGCGGACGAGCCGAGCGGCAGCGGATCGATGTCGAGCCGTCCGAGCGCCTGCACCAGGCCGAAGCCGGATTCGAAATCGAAGCCGAGCGCGTGGCCCTCGACCGCGCGGCCGTCGCCGAGATGCAGCCACACCGTTGCGGCTTCGGTGATCAGATAGCCGATCGTCAGCACCAGCCCGTGATCGATCAGGACGCCGTTGCCGGTGCGCTCGGTGCCGAGCGTCTCGGCGCTGAAGGCGTCAGGCGGAATGATCGAATGCAGCCCGACCACGCTCATCAGTGCACGATCGAGGTCATAGCGGTAATCTTCGGGGCGCGGTTGAAAGGCCGCTGGCACTTTCCATTCGGTGGTGGAAGCCATCAAAGGATCTCCTGGCGTGCAGGGCGCTGGAACCTCAAGGTAGTCCGAGGTTCTGCAGGCAGGGAAGATGGAATGATATACCCTGCGCGGCGGCCTGCACAGCTCATCTGGCATGCAGACCTGCCCCTCGCAAGACAGAATGAACTATTCGCTTCTTGTCGCGCGCGTCGGCATGATGCGGAAGGCGCGCTCCTGCTTGATCCAGTCGGCGCGCTCGTCGCGCAGCATGGTGCGGCGAACCTTTCCGGAATCATCGCGCGGCGCGGTGCCGACGCGTTCGAAACTTTCCGGATGCTTGTAGCGGCTGAGTCGGTCCTTCAGGAAGTCGCCCATGCCGTCGGCGATCTGCTGCGCGTCGGCGCTGTCGGCGAGCTCGAGGATCGCATGCACGCGCTGGCCGAATTCCGGATCGGGCAATCCGACCACGACGCAGGAGCGCACCTCGGGATGCTCGCTCACCGCCGCCTCGACCTCGGCCGGATAGATGTTGGCGCCGCCGCGCAGCACCATGTCGGCGAGCCGGTCGCCGAGATAGAGATAGCCTTCCTCATCGAGCCGGCCGATATCGCCGAGCGATTCCCAGCCATCGGTGCGCCGCTTCGGCGTGGCGCCGAGATAGTGATAGGTGGAGCCGGCGCCGTCATTGGGCAGGAAGTAGATTTCACCGGTCTCGCCGGGCGCGACGTCGTTGCCGTCCTCGCCGATGATGCGCAAGCGCGCGGTCTCGCCGATCCTGCCGACCGAGCCCTTGTGCGCCATCCATTCGACGCCCGAGATCACGCAGGCGCCCTGCCGCTCGGTGCCGCCATAGAGCTCCCAGACCCGCTCCGGCCCGAGCCACTCGATCCACTTCTCCTTCAGCCAGGGCGGCATGGGAGCAGCCATATGAAACACGATCTGCAGGCTGGAGACGTCGTAGCGGTTGCGCACCTCCTCGGGCAGCGCCCAGATCCGGTGCATCATGGTCGGCACGAAGTTGACCCATTGCACGCGCTCGCGCTCGATCAGCCGCAGTGTCTCCTCGGCATCAAACTTCACCATGCCGGTCAGCCGCCCACCGCCGAACAGCACGGAGTGCGACAGGATGAACGGCGCGTTGTGATAGAGCGGGCCCGGGTTGAGCAGCGATGCCTCAAACGGAATCCCGAGCATCAGCGGCGTCGTGGTTTCGATCACCGCGGGGTTGTGATCAAGGATCACCTTCGGCCGCCCGGTCGAGCCGCCGCTCGTCATCGCCTTCCAGTAGCGCGCGACCGGTGCGTCGAGCGGCTCTTCGGAAAATCCCTCCGGCACGAAATTCACCGGCAGCGAATTCGGCGCATTCCAGTCGGCTTCACCACCGACCACCAGCGACGGTTTCAGGATATCGAGCACTGCGGCAGCCTCGCCGCGCGGCAGACGCCATGACAGCGAGGTCGGCGTCGCGCCGCATTTCCACACCGCGAAAGTGGTCTCGAAGAACGCGTTGCTGTTGGGCAGCCCGATCGCGACGAAGTCGCCGGGCTTGACGCCCTTGGCGGCGAAGGCGCGCGCCCGCGCATTGGCGCGGCGCTCGAGCTCACGCCAGGTCAGCGTATCCGCGCCGTGACTGACGGCGATCGCGTCTGCGGGCTTACGTTCGGCATACCAGCGCGGCACGTCGGCGAGGGGGATCAGCATGGGGCGTTTCCGAAAGACAGAGGCGGCTTGAAGCGCTCTTGTTGCAGGGATGTGGCCAGGGCCACCGCTGCACTTCACCAACTATGCGGTCCCCGTGTCAAGCCGACGGTTGCCGAGGCGATCGGTATCCCGCTGATGGAATTGCGGAATTCTCGATCGCTAAAAGCCGGGTCAAGATTCCGGTAAAGTTCAAGCGATCGCGCTAAGCCGGACTTTACGGGCGGGCGGCATTGTGGCCCGTGCGGTTGTGTGCCGGGCGCGTCGATCGACCTGCGCGGCCTCCAATTTTTTTCAAGGACCAATGTCTTCGAGGACGACGACGATGGCGAGCAATGGAGCACGGATCAAAATCAGTCGCGAGCCGCGGCGCCAGCTCAACAATCGTGCGGCGTGGATCACGGTCGATGACGGCGTGACCGAGAACGCCTGCGCCGTGGTCGATATCTCGCCCGGCGGCGCCAAGATCACCACCGAGGTCGAGTTCGACGTGAAGGACCGCCTCGCGCTGACGCTGCTCGCCGATCACGCCAAGCGCTACCCTTGCGAAGTGGTCTGGCGCCGCGGCAAGACCTACGGGCTCAAATTCGTGACCGCCGACGCCGAGCCGGACGAACCGGCCGCGGAGCCCGTCGTCGCGATCTAGCGCCGCGACTCAGCGTCCCTGCGCGTTGTTGGCATTGCCGGTCGTGCTCACCGAGCCGCCGGGAGCGGCCGGCGCTGCACTGAAATTGCCGCCGGAGGACGGTGCATAACGTTGGCCGCTTTGGGCCGGAAGCGCAGTGCCGCCCACGCCGTCCGACGGAGCGGCGCGGTCGCCCGGCCTCGGCGGCAATGGGCTGCCGCCCGTGCTCTGCGCGAGAAGCTGGGCCGGCGCGAGCGTCAGGCCGGCGGCGAGGATGATGGCGAATGTGTTTCTGAACATGGCCTGGTCCGGATGGTGCGGTGAGGCTCGAGCGGTGGCGAGATCCGCCAAGCCCGCTCGATTGCGTCTCGAATAACGTAAGCGGTGTTGGTCTCGTTCCCAGAGATTGCGGCCAAACCGCAAAGCAAATATCCGTGTGGTGGATCCCGGCGGCGATGACGCCGCCGCGTCCGCTACGCTATCCCCGATAGCGCAGCGCGTCGACCAGCAGGGCGAAGGCCGGCGAGGATTGCCGGCGGCTCGGGTAATAGAGGTGATAGCCGGGAAACGGCGCGCACCAGTCGTCGAGCACCTGGACCAGCTGGCCCTTGGACAGTTGCACCTGCACCTGATCCTCGGCGACATAGGCAAGCCCAAGCCCGGCCAGCGCCGCCTTGATCCGCAGCGCGGCGCTGTTGAACACCAATTGTCCGTCGACACGGACCTTGATCGGGCGTCCGCGCTTCTCAAATTCCCAGGCATAGATGCCGCCATGGGTCGGCAGGCGAATGTTGATGCAGGCGTGCTGGGTCAGGTCCTGTGGCCGCTTCGGACGGTCGCGTCGCTTGAAATAAGACGGAGCACCGACCACGACCATGCGGAAGTCCGGCGCGATCCGCACCGCGATCATGTCCTTTGCCAGCTGCTCGCCGAGGCGAACGCCGGCGTCAAAACGCTCCGCGACGATGTTCGCAAGTCCGTTGTCGACGGTCAGCTCCACCCTGATGTCGGGATAGCGCGGCAGGAATTTTTCCAGCGCCGGCCACAGGATGGTCTCGGCCGCGTGCTCGCCGGCGTTGATGCGAATAGTGCCGGCCGGCTTCTCGCGCAGCGCGTTGAGCGCTGTGAGTTCGGCCTCGATCTCCTCGAAGCGCGGCCCGATGCCCTGCAGCAGCCGTTCGCCGGCCTCGGTCGGCGCCACGCTGCGGGTGGTGCGGGTCAACAGCCGCACGCCCAGCCGCTCCTCCAGCGCGCGCATAGTGTGGCTGAGCGCCGATTGCGACACACCGAGCCGCGCCGCCGCGCGGGTGAAGCTGCGCTCACGCGCCACCGCGAGGAAGGCGATCAGATCATTGACGTCATGCCGCGGCATTGATGAACCCAGCTCATAAGTCTATCCCGATTTTTACGTCTAATGGGACGCCCGTGCACGCCCTAAATCCCGCAGCGGCAGGTTCCAGTCCTTGATGCGGAGAGATGTCATGCAGAAGCGTAAACTCGGTAACAGCAATCTGGAGGTATCGGCGATCGGCCTGGGCTGCATGGGCCTCAGCTTCGCCTATGGCCCAGCGGTCGAGAAAGCCGCAGGCATCGCGCTGCTGCGCGGCGCCGTCGAGCGCGGCGTCACCTTCTTCGATACCGCGGAAGTCTACGGTCCCTTCGTCAACGAGGAACTGGTCGGCGAGGCGCTGGCGCCGATCCGCAACGACGTCGTGATCGCCACCAAGTTCGGCTTCGATATCAGCACCATGGCCGAGCGGCACCGGTCGCTGAACAGCCGGCCCGAGCACATCAAGGCGGTCGCGGACGCCTCGCTGAAGCGGCTGAACATCGATGTGATCGATCTGTTCTACCAGCATCGGGTCGATCCCAGTGTGCCGATCGAGGATGTTGCCGGCGCGGTGAAGGACCTGATCGCCGCCGGCAAGGTCCGCCATTTCGGCCTGTCGGAGGCCGGCGTGCAGACCATCCGCCGGGCGCACGCGGTGCAGAAGGTCACGGCATTGCAGAGCGAATATTCGCTGTGGGAACGCGGGCCGGAAGCGGAGATCCTGCCGGTGCTGCAAGAGCTCGGCATCGGCTTCGTGCCGTACAGCCCGCTCGGCCGTGGCTTTCTCACGGGTGCGATCAGCGCGTCGACGACGTTCGCCAGCGACGACTTCCGCAACCTCGTGCCGCGTTTTTCGCCGGAAGCTCGCCGCGCCAATCAGGCGCTGGTCGACCAGCTCGGCCGGATCGCCGCCGGCAAGGGCGCAACGCCGGCCCAGATCGCGCTGGCCTGGCTACTGGCGCAGAAGCCGTGGATCGTGCCGATCCCGGGCACCACGAAGCTCAATCGGCTCGAGGAAAACATCGGCGCCGCGCGGATCGAACTGAGCTCCGCCGATCTCGCCGATATCGGCAAGGCCGTCGCCGCCGTCGAGGTGCAGGGCGCGCGCTATCCGGAGCAATTGCTGGGGATGGTCGGACGCTGAGGAAGTCGAGCCACAAACTGAGTGTCGTCCCGGGCTTGACCCGGGACCGATAACTACTAACGGCGATTGTTGCGCGACGCTGGGGCCACAGCTCGCTTCAACAACCCGACCCTGTGGTTATGGGTCCCTGCTTTCGCAGGGACGACGATTGTGGATGTAGGCCGTGCTACACACTCGGTGTCGTCCTGGCGAAAGCCAGGACCCATTACCCCAAGAGCTCGTTGTTGCGCGACCTTGGGGCCACAGCTCGCTTCAACAACCCGACCCTGTGGTTATGGGTCCCTGCTTTC